>NZ_JAZSAF010000048.1:0-83095 GCF_045601785.1 Fibrobacter sp. | reverse complement strand
TTGCGACGGGCTATCCCATTATAGAGTTTTTCTTGACCGTTTGTGGGGTGGCTCTGTTCGACCGGAACGGTGGCTCCGCATTTTCCGGAAGGGTGGCTCTCTAGCACCGGACTCGTGGCTCAAAGTACGCCGGAATAATCACAAAGAGACCTTTTGCGTTTATCTCTATTAAAATATTCTTGTACAGCATTTGAATCATACAACTCGTTTTTTGCAGTAAAAAGGATGTCTGCATCCGAAAGCAAGCGAACAACTTTTCCATCTCCGCATGTCAACCCTTTTTCCGTTAAAGCTTCTAAAGAAAAAAGTTCAATGTTTTGCTCTTTATATTTCTTTACTATTTTGTAAATAATTGAATCCAGCAAAAAACATTCATATTGTATAACAGGATGCCCCTGAATCCACTTACGTTCCATATCATGAGCGAGAATCACACTTTCAAGAGTGCTAAGTCCTGTTTTTGTGAAGCCTAATATGTATTCGTCATCATTATTTTTTACAATACAAACAGAACCTAAAAGTCGCTCGTAATCTATTGATACTGATTTGAAACCAGTGAAATAACGATCTCTGATTAAATAATCAAGTTTATCGACATCAATTGTCGAGGAATTCAGCAACTCTATAAAACAGTTTCGAATGTCCGTTTTGTTCTTGTATTTTAGACCTATGATGCAGCGAACAAAAAAAGACCGCTGTTTCTCTTGAATATAGCTTTTAAAGGCGATTATCGACTCTAAGGCGCTCATTCTTTCATGGGCTGCACCCGGATGTTTACCGAGATTATTTCCGTCATTGTCGAACTCTTCATCAGAGAGTTCCTTCATTAGTCGATCCCAGGGAGTTTCCTTAACATAGTCATAATATACTTCACCAGTGTGAGAAAATGGAGAATGTCCCAAGTCGTGCAATAAACACGCTAATTTAAAAGTTCTCTTGTATTCTTCTATTTCTTTTTTTATTTTATCATCGCAATTCTTTTCTATCCCCTTAATAGCAAGCGAGCCCAAATAATAAACACCAATGGAATGAATAAATCGATTATGGACGCTTGAGGGATATACGGATGAATAACTTGTCTGTATAACATTTTCTAATCTGTGAAATAACACAGAATTGATAATGGTTTTTACATCATCATCTTCTTCAATTTCAATATAACCATATATAGGGTCTTTGATTTTTACGAAATTGCTAGGCTGCATCCGTATCCTTGGTTTCCTGAGCGGCTAGCAAAACATCTGTAGATAAATAATCTAAGAACTTGGATATCAAGTCGTCATTGGAGACATTCGCCTTTCGACGCAGCACGGATTCTTCTTCTTTCCACTCAAAACAGTCAGAATAGTTTCGAACCATGTCGATGGCATATTTACTTGAAAACAGGAATACTGCATTTATATTACGATCATTAATGACTTTGGTGATTTTTACACCATATTCATTAAGTTCAGCAAGAGAAATTTCTTCCTTGTTATTGATTATTAAAGCTAGTGCGACCAAATATTCAATACCAATGAAATTACACATTTTTATTCCTTGTTGAAAGTTCACTTAAAATAGCAATTTGTCATATCCCAGACCGCCAGTGGCGGTCAAAAACACCAGCGATTAGTAGATGTCCACACCGATTACGACATTTCAGGCACCACTTCATTCGCATCTTACATTTGGGGCACGGCCATCTCATTTTCACCTTTCGAACATACCAGAGCCCTTGTTTTCATCGTCAGAAAACAATGAAGATGCCTTTTCATTATCACTCACGCACCTCAAAAATTTCTTTTTAGAACTACAATCTTTCTCCAGTTTCCACATATATATTGTGGGTTCCTTCAGAAGTGACATAGGGAGTAAGCCTATCATCCTGACGACTAGCATTATTTCCCCAATGCAGCGGACGCAAATTACTTAAGGCATCCGACCCACCTTTTGATTCAGGCGTAATATGGTCTATTTCCCATCCATAGCGATTATGACGATCCCCGTATGCACGCCTTTTTATCCACGCACCACATTGGTCCTTACGAAATCCATTGCGCTCATTCTCGAGCGAACACCATTCTGCTTTATTCCAAACAGCATCAATCGTTTCCTCATCCCACATATTCTTCGTTCCTTCTATAAATTACCCTTTCATATACCCGGCTCTGTTTTTTTGTTTACGCCACATAGCTACGACAAAGGCTATGACATTGTTAATATATATTCAAGCATACAGCGTTGTCAAGAGATGTATCACACTTCACTCACCAGACTTGTATTTTTTTTAATTGTAAATATACAATCCCATTTTCTCAAAAACTGTCAAGCATACATTTTCGCATTTTTTTTTCGAATTATTCCCCTTGCCACCCGGTTACCCCTAGCAATAGATTGCAGCCTTTCTTTGACCAAACTTGGTTGGACAGCGACCACCCTGAATGCGGATATTCTCAAAACACGACAGAGGGGCGCAAGCCCCTCTGTTGTGTTCATTTTACAGAATCTCCCCTAGCAGCTGGCGATAATCTGGTTCTCACCCATCTTCCCGATGATGCACGGGGGAATCAGCCTGGCATTGTGAATGGAATCCCGCTGGTCGACGGCGGCGCGGCTGACATTATTGAGTTCAGGGCGTTCCCCGGCCAGGGCCGGGGGCGGGCTCTCGCGGTATGAGTTTATCCTGAGCGTAGTCGAAGGACCTGAGGACCGAGCGCATTTGACGAGCGGCCCTCCCGGCCCTTCGGGCTTCGATCTCCCCTAAAGGGGACCATAGCCACTAAGCGGCATAGCCGCAAGTGGATGTAGGCCTAACGCGGAACGATCGTCAATACCCCCGCCGTATTTTTTGAAAAATATTTCGCGGGGGCGCGTCAGCGACCCCGCGGGCATCTTGTGCTCCGCATCCTGCAACAGCCCTACCTCAGCGGGTTCTTGTCGCCCTTGTACCACTTCATGAGTTCGGCGATACCGTCGATGGATTCCTTGTCGACCACAACCCACTAATTCGACAGCAGCATCAAATCAAAATACATCATGCGGGTATGCAGTTTTGCAACCGATTCGATTTTGCGGTACTCGCATTCTTGCTGTTCCGAAGAGAACATATACTTAAACCCATTCGCCTCATAGAACGCAAGCGGAACCGGTTGGTTATATGCATCGACCACTAGGTAACGGCAGCCCGTCTTGTTGTCAGGATCCACGAACCACTGCTTGATATAGTCAAGCAACTCGCTGCCGACATGCATCTTCTTGAACGAATTGTTCACACCAAGGCGACCAATCAAAACAGCCGGATAAATCAGGTCACGCTTTTCCCACGGGAGGTTCTTGCCAATCTGCTTCTTTCGCGCATTGGGCAAATAGTTCGTGAAGATGCTCGCGTTAGAAACCGTAAACGCGCACACGATATCCCGAAGCGAATCAGCATCGACAAACGCATAAGTCTTGCCCATCAGTTGGCGGCTGTAATTGACAGAATCGTTCCTGAAAAAGGAATCAAGGTCGTCGTTGCCACAGGAAAAAGCGTTACAGCAATCCAGAACCGACGGCGTAAGAACGGTGCGGACGCAGGAGGACTCTAGAAAGGCCATTTTCCTTCGGCCCTCAGCTTGGCAATTCGTGCTGCGTTACGCACGTCGAAACCGCTCCATTCGGCACATTGCCGGGAGAAGTCAACGGAACCACGGTTCTTCTCGGCTTCTTCCGCATTTTTTACGAAAGAAGATGCCGCCGCGCCCGTCAGAATCGGAATATTGCTAATAGCCAAGGCCATATCTACCCCTCAATATACATTTTTGAACTACATTCCGCAAATGGCACCATCGGTTTTTGGGGCCAATTACTCCCCAAAATTAGTAATAATGCACATTTGTTCACTATCAAATATACACAAACAGATTCGGTTTGTCAATAGATTGGAAAATTTTTTTGATCACCCCTACACCAACAACCTGCCCAAGTGCCTGCTGCCCGTCGGCGGAAAGACCATCATTGACTGGATTGTGGACGACACCCGCCCCCTCGCCCCCACTGAGACAATCTTCATCACCGGCTACAAGGCCGAAACCATGGACCGCTACCTGGCGGGCAAGCCCGAATGGGGCAAAACCCGCACCGTACTCCAGAGCGACCCGCAGGGCCTGGGGCAGGCAATAAGCCTCGCGCTCCCCTACACAAGCGACGACGAACCCCTGCTCATAATACTCGGCGACACCCTGTTCGACGCGAACCTCGTGCGACTCGCGAGCGAAAGCGAAAATGTGCTGTACACCTACAACATGCAGGATCCCCGACGCTTCGGCGTGGCCGTCACCGGCGAGAACGGGCGTTCCCTGCTGCGCAGGGGCGGGCTCTCGCGGCATAAAATTGCGGCCTCACGCCGCAATTTTTCCGCCTAGAGGGCCGAGTGCAGTTGACAAGCGGCCCTCCCGGCCCTTCGGGCTTCGATCTCCCCTAAAGGGGACCATAGCCACTAAGGCAACAAGTTGCCAAGTGGCTGTAGGCCTAACGCGGATGCAGATTTCAAGAACCCTATATCAGCGAATTATATTAGATATTCAGCCCACATCAACTTTCACATTTTAATTTTCATTCGTCCATTTGTTCCAAAAGTCAACAACATCAACAGATTTAAACAATTCTTTTTCATATTTTTCGTTTAACAGCCTGATGACATCTTCCCGCGAATAATTTTTTCTTTTGCACATCTCAACCAAATCATCAACTTGGTAATTCGAATCAATTATTCTCGTATTCACTTCAATTCCAGATTCATGAAGTTCATTCGATTCTGCGACAAGAGAACGATTCTTTTCAAGAAAACACATAAACACATCTATATCATCTTGGATTTTTTTTAACGGACTCAACTCCTTTAAGTTCTTCAATTTATCATGAAAATAATCTAAAACATTTGGAACAAGGGGCTGCCAATCACTTTTTTTTTCTTCTAGCATATAAAGATAATGTGTATCAACATATCCCAATCTTGAAAAAGCAGAAATATACTTAACAACAAAATCTTTATATGCTCCTACTTTATTCAGATTCCCCACAATTTGTAGCGAATTAAATTTTTTCAAGACAAACAAATACACCTTTCTCATGTTTATTCGGCAACGTAAAAGAACTTCAATCAAATCGGGTGTAATTTGATTTACATTTTTATTTCTAAAATAAAAATCAATCAGTTTTATCCATACATCAGCATTGTTTTCATATAGGTCAAATGCTGTAAAAAGTTCAAATTCATCAGGAATGCCTATTTTAAAAATAGTTCTGTTTTCTCGCTCAAAATCTTCATTGAACATTTTATTCAAGAGCTCTTTATACTTTTCATTTTGCAAATTCTCTGGAGCATTTAAAACAGATTTTTTCATTTCATTCACAGCATTTTCGTAATCTGTATGCTCAGGCAAACCACGCGCATACAAATTTTTTATAGTCTCATTTATTTTTTCATTTTTTTCTCGCAATCTTATTCTTTCCGTAGTCTGTCTAGAATCAATTTTCACTATATCCCCCATTTGCATCAAGAATTGGTTCAAATTCAAAGTCAAATAACAATAATATCGCTAGCATTTGTTTATTTCTTTCAAGCGTCCAAAGGTTTCTCTTTTCATAATCATCATTCAACAGCTCTTTTATTGAATAAAACACTCCTTCCCATTCAAATAATTTCGTGTCAAGAAATTTTTCTTTTTCAGAAATTTTATTGTAAACATCATACAAAAAATGCTTTATGAAATAAAACAATATTATAGTGCGTTTTGTTTTAGTATCACAACCAGATTGACTTGTTATATAATTTTCCACAGAATCTAGAAAGATGATGACTTTCCGAATTGAAAAGCTTGGTATTTGCAGGCTTATCGGGCCTTCAATTTCAATACGAGTCGAAACATCCTTGGGAATCAGAATTTCTTGTTGCAAAAATTGAAAATCATCCGCTTCAATATTAGAGTATTTACCACATTTGCAAAGCTTTTTCACTACTTTTCTAAAGGAAATTGGCGTCAGTTTCATCGTATATGGTATATACTTTTCAAGATAAATTTTTTCCTTTTTTAGAACCGCAAGCAAATCATCTTCATTATATTGATATACAATTTTTATGTAGTTACAGGATAGCGATTCTGCGATAGAAAAAATTTTATATATCGCATCTTTATCTGAAATACGATCAATATCTTCAAATACAAGAACTATTTTTTTGCTCAATTTCAGCACATCTCTTTTGAGAATATCAATCTGATTTGTATACGAATTCGATTTAAGCAACAAATCCATCACTGCAGACAGGCTATTTTGTGAAGATAATAAATTATTTATTTTTTGGGATGCCAAAGAAAAAATATTTTCATTTTCTAGCAAATGATTTATTTCATTTAAAATAAACTTTTCTACAATATCAGTCGTTACAGACATCACCCCAATCTTCACAAAGAAATATTTTGATTTACATTCTTCCTTCAGCAATTCAAAAAGAAATGTTTTTCCATCGCCCCATTTTGATTCAACACCTATTACATTATACTTTCGAAGATAATTCGCAATCAGATTTAAATCATACCGTCGTTCTGAAAATAAATTTCTATAATCATTTTCACTTTTTCCTATACATTTTTTTTGAAGTTTAAGAAAACATAGTAATTTACTCAACGGGACATTGAGCAAAAAAGCTACAAGAAATATTGCATAAGACAAGAAAAAGATATCGACTATATCCCATGAAAGCCAATAACCCATTTGATACAATCGGACAAGGAAAATGATTAAATTGGTACCAAAAACAAGCCCATAAAATGTCGAAAATTTTGAATTTCTTGTAACGCAGTAAGAGGCAACAACAAAAAACAATACCGCATAAACAAATTTTAAATAAAGAACAGAATCTATATCTTTAAAATAAAACAATCCGAATGATAAAAACGATGTGACACAAATCGTCCGAACAAACGGCTTCCAAAAAGGCAAGTATCTACGAATCATCTTTCTACAAAAACTGCGCAACCACTTACTCATTTCACCCTTCCTATCCCATATTCACTTAATTTTCGTTCCCTTTTACAGGAAATCTTGAATTCAGCAAATCTATAACATACTGTTCTACTTTATGGAAGGCTTTACTTTCCACTTCGTCTATGGCAGTCTGCTCATAAGGAACTTCCTTAAATTCCCATTTAGCCGAGAAAGAATCCATAACTTGGTCATCCCAGCCAGATCTTTTATAGTCAATCTTCGAAATAAAGAAACAAACGCTGGTCCTAGACAGAACCGGCACAACACCTAGGGAAACGTTCATCAAATTTGGAAACAGTCCTTTAAAAACAACATTCAAACTCGTATAGGGCATTTCCAATGTATTAGAAAAGGAATTAATTTCTTCCCTGTATTTGGTTACAGTCTTATAATCTTCTTCCGATGCAAATAAGGATGAACGAATACGCAACAACGGATACTTAGGAACTTTTTCTTCATACGGAACCGAGATAAAATGCAGTCGCGTATAAGTTTCCTTATTTCTCGTTCGGATCCAAGATGCAATATCCTTAATTTGAGGAACATCCTTTAAGTTCGTGATTTCATCAACTTTAATAGTATACAAATCCTTTAAAACAGGATTTAGTTCTTCTGCACTTAACTTTTTCCTGAAATGTTCAAGATACTTGTTCACATCTTCAAAAGGAACATATTTCTCAGCATCTTTTCTCACCAAATCAAGAAGCGTTATCGGGACATTACTTGGACCCAATTCGGCGACCGCACCTGAAGAATCCCTTAAAAGTTCTGAACCTAGAACAGATTTTATTTCGCTATTTACATCTAAAAAAACATCTGTATTGTCACACTGCGTAACAAAAAATGGAGTCTGCACACCATTTTTTTCAAATTCGTCCGTAACATAATTCATTACGTCCCTATACCGAACACCTTTTCCCTCGTCAAAATTCTTCAATGAATTTAAAATCGATTTAGTAAAAAGACTTATTTGAAAATCTGCGCCAGATGTTTCATCATTTTGACTAGAAAACAAGAAATAGCATTTTTGGAAAGCATCTTTAGAAATACTTAAAAACTTGTCAAAACCACTATCACCCTTTAAGTAGGGAACCCCCGAATTACAAGCATCAATAATCTTTACAGTTAGTTTCGCGTTAAGAGACCTTAAAAAGCCATCTATCTCTGTGTTTCCTAAACATGTTTGGCGTTTTCTTGTTTTTTCATAATCGTCCCAGACATAATAGAATTCATTATTTTCGAAGTTTCCGTGTCCCGAAAAATACAGAAGAACCTCATCAATCTGGTCACCCCCTTTATATTTTTCAACAAACTGAATAATCTGTTCGTTCGCATCATACGCGCGACCAACAGAATCATCGAGAATTAAGATATCATCATATTTCTTTGAACTTTCTACAACGAGCTTCATTAGTTGCAAATCATTTTTGCATGCCGGTAATTTAGGGGCACTCCGGTATTCACTCTGAGCCATTAAGATTGCAATATTCATACATTTATAAAATATACTCTTTGGAGGACAAAGTCAACCCGCTAGACCATCCTGATCCACCTAAATCTCAATTTTTGTCAATTTTCTTCCTCAGCCCAGGCGGCGGGTTTCCCGCCGCCTGAGCACTCAAGCAGTTCTACACCCGCGACAACATCTTTAACCCGACAAGATTGGCTCATTCAACCACCAGATTCCACCCCACACGCCCTCGCCGCTCATCCCTAAACAGCGGCCATCCCGAACATGGCCAACCTACCAAAGCCGCTTCCAATTTTACATTTTATGTAAAAAACACGTTAATTCTCCCCTCAATCGGCTTTTTAGCGGAAAATCCTCGACAAAAAAACATTGCGGGGGCACGTCAGCGACCTCGTGGGCATCTTGTGCCCCGCATCCGAGCTGACAGAAGAAAACATACAGCAAGAAATTGATTCGGCAGGAACAATGGCCGGAATAGCATTAGACAAACAATTTGATTCGGTAAGAGACCAAAAGGCGTTTGCAGAAGGATTCTGCGAGCTAATCATCGACAAAGGCGATGTTCATTATCGCGAATGAAGATTCAATTATCCTAAAGCATCAGAAATCTCTGGGATAATATTAAGAAAAAACTACTTGCTTTGCGAAGATTTTTTTTCACAATTAATCTACGGATATAATGTAAAAATGCCGCTTTCCCGCAAAAGCAATCTCTTTCCTTTTTTCAGGAGGCGCCTAAAATGGTCAGAATCTCTTGAAAGAGCAAAGAAGTGAAATGAAGGACGCGTCCTTATTTGTTCTTTAACAGCGGGAACACATCGACAGCATGGCATATATTTGCAATATATATCTAAATTTTTATTATATTTTTTTGTATAGGGAAAAATTTTCCGTTCGCAGCATTTATATTGATTAGACGCATTTTCGATCTTCAAACTAGAGTTATTATTGAATGCTGCCGGAGGATTAAGATTTTGCCAGACACCATTAGAATCTTTATAACCATAACTCAAAGTTGCATTCGCATCAAACTTGCAAAAATTAAAAACTACATTCTTAAAATAACTCTCTAAATCGTTCTTTATTTTGTTCCCTAATTTGTCATAAGTTTCGTTAAAACCACTTAAAGCAAAGAATCGTTCCCGACCTTCAATCGCAAGACAAAAACAATTTCTACCATCATAAAAACGAGCATCCCCCGAATCTGGTTTATAATTTCGTAGCAACGAGAGAAAGCGGTCGAAATTCAGCAAATCAATCTCTATCGAAAAGCTATGGGCCGGAGGCTGAATATTTTTATAAGAACACAAGCAGCACAGGCATCCCGTTATAGTACTAGATTGTTTTGAATCATAAAATGTTCCTGGATGATTAAAGATAAAGTTTTTCTTTATCTCTTCAAAAAATAAATTTATTTCAGGATTATTTCTGTCATCTGAAGCATTTTGCAAATAAATCAACAAGGAAATAAGCGATTTCACTTCATCAATCTGCCGTTTTACCAACTCTGTGTACAAACCAATATAATAAGGACTGAAATTAAGGAATAATTCATCAGTACCCCATAGACTAGCAGACACACAATAAATAGCATCCATCAAAATATTTGCTGTATCAGGCAAAATTTGTTCATCGTCAACATTATCCCAAAATTCCCTTGGTAAAAAGTCCAAGCTAATTTCTTTAGAATCATCAAACAATGAATTAATTTTTTCACTATATTTTTTAAAGTAAGGAGATTCCTTAATATCATTAACGAAATAAGGAGTAAAGTACTCCTTGTAATAAAAAACATCACGAGGTGTTTTAATATTGTATTGCAAACAAATGGCGGGTTTTCTGCTCATACTTCGAATAATAACATATTCTTTGATTTTTGCAAGACACTTGGTTTCTTTTCAACTTACATTTTCACTAAATCATTTACCGGCACAACCAAAATTGCCGTTCAGCTTCCAGATCAATTGTGGAGAAACATATTTTTTCTTTACAAATCACTCATCGGAAAACTTCCGTGCAACCCAATCCTAATATCACCCTTCGGGTACTGACCAATTTCCCTTATTCTTTCCGTAACACTAATAAGCGCGTTAACAGCAACTTGATAATTTTTATTAGGTTTACCCATAAGAGTAATAAAAAGAGAAATATCAAACATAATACCTTTATTTTCATCTAAACTCATATAATCTATTATATCGAGAGTTAGTTTGTTATTCTTTATAGCATTTGCCTCGTTTAATAGATAGGAAGAGCTTGCAGCAACTATTTGAAACAATCTTTTTATCTTATATTTATCCGGCTCAGCAATTGTTTTAATATTATCAATATTATACTTTACCCCAATATCCTTAAGTTTATTAATCGCATCATCATAGGTTAGAGAAGTTTTCTGATACCGAGAACTAATTCCAGCCATATAAC
Source organism: Fibrobacter sp. (assembly GCF_045601785.1). Lineage (GTDB taxonomy): Bacteria > Fibrobacterota > Fibrobacteria > Fibrobacterales > Fibrobacteraceae > Fibrobacter. The sequence goes on along the minus strand of NZ_JAZSAF010000048.1, from coordinate 72,192 downwards.
CAAATGTCGAGTAAACATCATCCTGTAAATTCCAATTAAAATTGTCATCTTTCAATCTTTCATCAAACCACAAAATTCTTTCAATCATCATAATTAACTGGTCATACAACTGCTTAAAATACAACGATTTTGCCTTTGCAGTCCGTTCGCACTCTCTTTTGGCATTGGCTCTTTCGAGAAAAATAGCCATTACCGCAGCAGCAATTCCACTGCACCCAATACCAGAAAGAGTATCAAAAACAGGACATTTGCAGATTAGCGAAGGAACAAGAAATAAAGCAGAAATAATTATTGCAATGACATATATCCCTAAATCTCTCATATTACTCTCCTATGGAAAGAAATATAATCAAAACCGACGAAGTCAGATTCAAGGACATCGGGCAACCTTTTTATATTTTCTGTAAAAAAGACCTAGCCAGCCAAGACCTTTTGCGGGGGCGCGTAGCGTCTCCGCAAAAGGTCTTGGCAGAGACTCACCCGATCACTTTGCACATTTCGTCGATAAGCGACTGGCTGGCGAATTTGCCGAGCTTGTGCAAGGGTTTCAGGTTGGGGTCTACGAGCAGAGCCTTCAGCTCTTCGGCGGTATTGGCCACATACACGTAGCCGAGTTCCTTCATCTTTTCGGCGGTGGCGAGCTGGTGCTCGTTGCGGTGCTCGCCCAGCTTGGCAATGCGCGGGAAAACGATTATCGGCTTTTCCTGTTGCATTGCAGAAATTATCGTACCCATACCGGCATGGGCGACAATCATCCTTGCCGACTTGAACAGTTCCTGAAATTCGTCCGGCGGGAGGAAATTCACGGTCTTGATATTCTTCGCCTGGTAATGGCTCTTGTACACCTGAGCCACGATTTCTTCGTCAATGTCCGCGGCGACTTCATCAACGATTTTCAGGAACCTGTCAAACGGGGCCTGCGTCCCAATGGTGCAAAAAATCATTTCTGTTCCTCCGACGGGTCCCCAAAGATATTCCCTACATAATCAACACTGTCATCGGCGAGGTCCGGCCACTGCGTATAGACATGCTTTGCGAAATACCTTGCCACATGGCCGCAGCCGCTCATCGTCTTGACATTGGCGACGGAATCAATCCAAATCGTGTTTCTGAACAAGAATTTGGCGACAACAATCGTGAGCAGCCCTGGAGCGGCACCAGTCGTCAGGACTGCGGCGGGTCGTTCCTTCAGGAGCACGCCTATCACCTTGAAAACAGCCGCAAGCATTTTCCAGGCATTGCTGCGGTTAAAGTCCGGCAACTTATAGAAGCGGTTCGGACCAATCATCGTCTTGCATTTTTCGTGCGTACTCATGTACACGACATCGTAACGGCTCTCCAGCGGCTGGGCAATACGCAGCAGCTGAACCCAATGGCCACCGATAGACGCAACGGCAATGATCTTTTTTTTCTTCATACGATATAACAATTATGGTTAAATTTTCAGCAAGTCACACAGCAACAAAAGTACAACTATTTCCGATTAATATTCTACGGCTTGTATTTTTTTAAAATACTTTTGCAATTTGGATGCAGCATGCTAAGTCTTTCAAAAATTTTACCCGAAGGACTGCCTCTTTGTTGTAATTTATTAATATGATAGCCATGAAAAGTCTTACCGTGATCTTGCGAACGAAATGCTATAATTTTTTTCCGTACACAATCCAAAGCAAATAAATGTGCTTCTGATTTCATTATTGCCTCACACAACATTTTTTTCGCATCCTCTTCAGTACATTCTAGCAAAGAAACATCTTCGCCTTTATTTGCTTTTTGGGCTTTACCATTTTCTCCATGTTTTATATGGCCTCCATACAAACGATTTATATTTCGTTTTTTTACCAACCAATCAAAAATAGACTTTACATCCAAAGGAGAACTATCAAAAGACAAACTTTTACAATCAAAAGCTTCATGATTCAAAATCAAACACTTTATTTGGGGGCAATTCTCTCTTGAAAAAAAAGTTCTAAAATAATCTGTAGAAACTTCATCCCATTTTTTTAGGCTCTGTTGAATAGCACCAATCCAACTAGGATAATAATTGTTGTTGTTTTTATATGGAAATAAAAAAGTTACAACATTTTGCATACAATATTTCAGATTTACATTCTCAAAACGAAAAAAATCGTATGTAGTCTCTATTGCAGTTAAATAATTTTTTGACAAATTCTTCTTTTGCATGGTCTTCAATACCGAGTGAGTGCATCGATTTCCATCCATTTCATATTCAGGCATTGTCAATAAAAAAAGAGGCTTACACATATCAAAAACCAAGAATTTGTCTCATATCCAATTCTATTTGGTCAAAGAATCCTTCAGGAGGATTTTTTACTTTACCAGACTTCAAAACACTTAATTTAACAACATTAGAAACATGGCTAGACTTTTCCCTTCCAAAATAATACATAGATAATTTTTGCCAAAGAAGCTTTTTTTGAGCAACCGCAACCAATGCTCCGTTTACAATATGGTCACTATGCGTTTCTATCATTATTTGGACGCCTTTATCAGCAGCCATTGTAATCAATTCCATCAATTTGGCCTGTCCCTGAGGGTGAATATGGGCTTCGGGATTTTCAATTAGCAACAACGACCCCGGCTTAGCACTTAGAACAGCAACAATTATTGGCAAACAATATGTTATTCCATAGCCAGCCTGTATAGCCGGAATATTTTTCGTCAAAGACTCATCAACAACATCATATTTATACTCCAACTTCAAATCTTTATCATTGGGTTTGATTTCTATATTGATACCAGGTGAAATATACCGTAACCAATTGCGGACCTGACATTTCAACGAAAAATCATCATCTAGTTTTTCTTTATATACGCCATACTCAACGTTTGAATTTAAACAAGCTAGACCTTCTATTGGTATTTTCTCATTACCAAATCTATGGAGAAAATGCGCAACCAATTCACACTGCCCAGTCTTATCAGAAATCTGCCTGCAATCTTCAACAACATAAGAATCGACATCATATTTTTGTTTAGGACCAAACCTATTTGCAGCAATGTATTGGAAATTTTCATTAAAAAGTGAGCGAGTTCGACATTTGCTTTTAGAACTATTCCCACCCTTCCCTTTTAGCATAGTGGCATTAGGATTTTCTAGTACATAAGAATAGCAAAAATTTAATTTCGTCCCGTCATCATCCGTTATAGCTACAGACAATTCGTCCGAAACGGACGATTGACAAATCAACTCCCCCGAACTACATGATTCTATTAGATTTCCTCTTAAGTTCAAATTCCGCGAAGATTCATTTCTAAAAAAAGACTGCCTTAGGAGTAGCATAGACTGGAAAACGGACGATTTGCCCATACCATTCATTCCTGTAAAAACAGTCAAGTTTCCAATATGGAGATTCAGTTTCTCGTGTATTTTAAAATTTTTCAACTCATATTCAGCAATCATGATACGACCACCTTTGAAATTAATAACCTCACTTTGGAAAAACGCCTTCGTACAATTAATGGTTCAAGAGTTTTACTTGTTATAGAGTTGAGGAAGAATCGATTTTCGAGTAATTCCATGTAATAACTCAAAAACAGCCTTTTTTTTCTCACAAGTTTCCTTTTTTCTTCGTCATTCAATCGCGCTATATTAACACAAAGACAATCCCAAAGAGAAAAATTAAACCTTTGTTCATAAACAAACGCATCTTCACCAAATATTTCATAACAAATTTGAAGTGTCGCATTAAAAATACGAGCAAATCTGTTTTTTTCCGGTTCGTTCATCCTATTTACATTTTTTATAGCATCATCTAAAAATAAGTTGTAGAAACCAACATAATCAGCCTCTCGATAATAAAACGCAAGGAACCGAACAACCATTTCTTGTCTTACCAATTTCCCCAATTGTTCTAAAGCCACTACGTTTTGGAACGAAGGAAGACGCAATAAATAATCAACAAAAGTTCTCCAAGGGCCAACGTTTAAACGGTACCGCATATTTTGATACGTTATGCGTTCATCATCCTCATGCAATCGTTGAAAAATAGAATACTTGATTTCTGATGGAACAGAGCGCTTTAAGACATTAATAGACACATCCGTATGAAATATTTTTCTTTGATATTGCAATGGCAAACTTGTTCTATTCATTCCATTAAGTTTTCTTAAATACAGGAGTCCGCGCAAGTTAAATCCATCGCCCTTTTTAGAAAAAAATTCTTTTATGGTGTTCAGGCGATGATATCCATCGATAATAGTCAATCTTCCATCATAAGAGCTTTCACAAAGAAAGAACATTTGTATTGGTATTCCCAACAAAATAGACTCTACAAGTCGACTTTTTTTTTCCAGATTCCACGAATTATCCTCGTCTTGCAAATCAAACGGACAATCCAAAAAATCATCGCGTAACATATCCAAAACTGAACCTATTGGATAAGAAAAAGATTCTATATCAATTTTAGACACATCATTCGCATATCCTTGGTCTCGGACATCAAAGTCTTCATCTAAAACGAAGGGGTTCTGATTACATCGCAATATCATACTTATGTCCTAAAACATAACTTTTATTATACTAATGTCCAACAACTAGAAATAACGGCAATGATTCTTTTTCTTTTCATAGGTAAGATAATTATAGCATTTTTTATTTGTCAACAGGCAACACGGTCAAATCACCCATCCTATCTAGGAAGTCCTGTGTGTAGAAATCCATATAACCGGCCTGCGAGGTCATTGTAATCTCGCCAAAATAGATTTTTTCGCCACATACGTACATATCAATACGCGCAACAGGGATTCCCTTCCCTAACCGACTTACAGCTTCCATCAGTTTGTCAAAGCAAACAGGCTTAGGGATATGGTCCTTGGGCATCACGTAATGATTAGTCCACACAGACCATTCCGGATGGAAGTTCCAGTCCATATCATACATGGCGACATTCGCGTGGTATTGCTGACGGTTCCAGGTGCACCATGTAAACAGCGGTTTGCCATCAAAGACCCACACTTTGTAGTCAACCAAGGACGAAGAATTACATGGCTGCGTCGAAGCATCCAGCATCTGTTCCGCAATAATGCAGGGTTTAATCTTTGCATAGTGTAGCTCGCCAGACAAGACGCTCAACTTCTTCTTAAGCTGTTTTTCAAAATGCTTCTTGGTAGCCTCGACATCCAGTTTACTCTTGTCAGAACACACGATAACATCGCCGCTGCCATTATTGCACTTCATCACGAACTGGTTCGGCAAGGCATCCCAGTCAATCTCATCAACGGAATCCCATTTCCCAATTAAAGGTATAAGCGTGTCGCCTAGCCCACACTCTTTCACAAAATCACGGACTCTATACTTGTCCGCATATATCGGCCACATGGACGTGTCACCATAGAACTTCATCCAATTAATCTTTTCATTGATATCTTTCGGATGCTTGAAATTTGGCCATTTATGGCACTTGACCAAGAACTTCAGTTTAGAAGTCCTTAGCGGAGTTAGAATACGAAGTTTCGTCAAAAAGGTGACGATTATATTTGCAATTTTTTTCACTTGATGTTTTCCTTTTGCTTCAAAGCACGGAGAATTGCCCAGCGGTGACTTTCACATTGAATATTATTAAGAGCATGGACCTTATTGAAAAAGCCTCGCCCCATCAGGCCTTCCAAAAATCCTTTGATAAAATTTTTCTGCAAAATTCCAGTCACCATACCTCCCCTAGAGAACATTCCCATGTAATGGGGAAGAAGCTTTTTGACACCTTTGTCAACCTCATTTTTATACACTTCATCATTAGACAATGTGTCATTCATCCACTTCAGGTGCTCTGCAAATTCAGTCGAGTCATCATCGCTTATATATAGGTTCTTTGCATCAAATTTAATCGGACGGATTTGCATTTCAATATCGTGCGACTTAGAAACATCCAGAACACAACACAAACTTTCATACCAATGCGCCGGTACATTTTTCTCTTTCAAAGCTTCAAAACAGAAATTTCCTAAACTATAGCATATTGGCTTGTTGTTGTAAATTTCCCAACCCTGCGGGACATGCGGATGACTTGCAATTACAGCATCGGCCCCCAAATCAATCCACTGTCTATAGATATCCCGCCATTCGGGAAGCGGCATATCCATATACTCGACACCGCCATGGGGCATAACAATCAGCGCATCCACTTTATCACGGCTAACGGCAATCAATCTGTTAATGGCAGGGCTCATCGACCACGCACATCCACAGCCGCCCTTTTCAGTCAAGGTTCCAAATTCACACTGGGTACACGCAATGAAGCCAATCTTTTTATCGTCCTTCGTTTTAATTATCTTAAGACTATAGGCTTCTTCCCAAGTTCCGCAACCAACCGTGACAATCTTTTCAAATGCCTTTTGTGTGGAGGTCATTCCCTGTTCGCCAAAATCCATTGTATGGTTATTGGCCATAGACACAACATTGAAACCACGATCTATCAGCCAATTTGGAGCTTCAACGTGCTGGCAAATGTTTGGACCACTTTTTTTCAAGGGTGCTCCATTCGTTTTTATTGGAGCTTCAAAATTAGCCATCTTAACATCACTAGAATTGAGCAACAAGGTTAACTCGCTGCTCAAATTCAGGTGTTTCACCTGATTGACCTTAAAATCGCCAAACAATACTATTCTTGCCATAAGCCCATCTCTTTCATCGTTTGCGGAGTCAGCACGTTATCAACATCATACAATTTAGCATTTCTCTGGCAATTTTTCGCCATTTCAACCAAATCATACTTACGTTCTATACACTTCCTCATACATTCTTTTAGCGCAACAACATCGTGAACAGGAATAAACATCGCTGTTTTGCCATCCTGCATAAACTGTCTATTATGCGCCCAATCCGTAGCAATAAGCGGCAGGCCACATATAAAGGCATCCATAAAAATACCAGCAAAACCCTCGCCATTCCAATATGTCGGGAATAACATAACATCATATTCCGCGAGTTTATCGTAGCCTGCATTGTCGCGCAGATTCAGGAAGCCCTCATATTGCACATTTGACAAACTGGACAATTTTGCAGTAAAAACATCTTTAAACGAATCTGCCACCTTTCCGTAAAAATCAATAGAATATTCCTTTTCAAAGCCCTCATCATTTAAAATTCTCGCACTTTCCAATATGTAATCGCATCCCTTCTCGCACATAATTCTACTTAGAAAAACAAACTTTAATGAACGACTTTTTAAAGTCGCCAATCTATTGTCTATATTAGGAAAATATGGTATTGGTTTAAAATTCGGAAGAACCTTGACATTTTTTACTCCACACTGCGCCAGTTGCTCATTCATTATCGGACTTTCAACAATCGTCAAACCTATATAATCAATCACATCAGCAGCATACATCCCGTTAATGACCTGATTTCCTAGATTTCCACCAATCACCCAATGAATTGAGGGTTGCTTCCATTTAAATTTTTTCATCAATTTCATCATCGGATACACATTTACCGTACTTGTCGAAAAAATAAGTACATAACTCCGATGAAACAACATAAGGAAAGCCAACTTAAAAAACACCCATGGATGTTTTCGCCAATTTTTAAAATCGACCTGATGACAACGAACGCCAAAAGATTCCAGTTTTTGAATCATCAACTGGTTTTTCATTGTTTCACCACAATCAGCCGGTTTACCAGTATTTATCCAGCCGACAACAATTGCCTCTTTTTTCATAAACCCGTCTCAATTTTTAAAATATTCTTTTGATTTAAGAAAAATTTTCGATCTTCATATTGCGCTTCATTTTCAAACAAACCACTCGCCCACATTTGCACAAGTCCTAAATTCACCAACGAATCATTTAAAACAGGCAAAAGTCTATCCTTAAAGAAGGTTTCTGATGTTGGGCGATAACTATTAGAAGTCTCAAACAAAGCAGCAACCTTTCCATGTTCTTGCGCAATTTTTGTAACCATTCTAGCATACTTCACCTCCCGCTCCCTATATTTGGGTTTTGCAATTTTATAATCATCATATCCGATAATATCGACATATTCGTCCCCAGGATATCGTTCCATAAATTTTTCTTCTGAATCGAGATAACTATCCGGGCAATAAGCCCAAAGAATTTGGGCCCTGGGAGCATACCCCATAATTTTTTTACGTGTTAAGGCAAAAAAATTCTTATATTCACTTGGCGTCACAAAGCTTTTACCCCACCACATCCAGTTATCCTCCATTTCATGCCACAAGCGAAAAACAAATGGAATTGGTTTACCAGAATCATCAACAAATTCGTTGATAATATCAGCAACTTCCCTTGTTCTCGCATCGAACCATTCCGATGGGTTTGGGTAAACATTGGAAAAATCATCTTTAGATTTATAGCGTCCAAAACCACAAATTCCCCCAGACTTATTTAATATTTCGCCAATAACATATTTGTGTTCCGATGGGTATCCAAAAACATCAATACTATTCCGATATCTGCATCCCATAAACTTTCTAAAATCAGATGGCACATAAGGGTTTTCTAAGTGCCACGAAAAAGAGGGAATAGCTTTATTTTCACGCCACTGCGTTTTCACTACATCCACAATATTTTTACGTTTTACCGCCTTGTACGCCGAGTCAAAAAACATTCCAGAGGCATAGTAAAAGTCTAATCCATAAATATAAAGAGTCTCTTTCGTTTTTTCCCTGAACTTAGATGAATGAAAATTCGTATCATTTCTTATATCATAAAGAAGATATTGACTAAAATAAAAAACTTCTTCATTCTGCGCCTTAAGTAAATTCTCTCGAACAGTTTCGGCATCAACCCAATCATTCCACTGAGCAAAAGCCTCTTGGGAAAGCAAAAGAATCAAAATGAATAAGAAACGCCTTATCACGATAGAGACTCTTTCAAGAAAGCAATACTCTCTTGTCTTAGTTTTTTAAGTTTATTATCGATAGAATTCCAATCAATAGCGTTGTCTATTTTCGACACATCTCCTTGATACAACCGTTCCCGACTGACTCCAAGCACATTAAACAAAGAATCTATTCGAGAATTGCGACCAGTCGAGGATTCCTGCGCAAAACGATAAAAAGTCATAAACTGCTTGTGAAATTGAATGCTAAATGCAGAACAATGGAATGAATCCGTACATACATAAGATGCATTATGTATCAATCGCAAGAATCCATTCGGATCTACATCGTAGGGCGTTTCATCACCAAATTTTTCATCCTCTGGGACATATTCGTCCATATGGAGTAAGGCAACTATCTTATAGCCTGTTTTAGCCTTCAGCTCATTAGCCGCTTTTCGGGCATTCTGGTTCGGACCAAGAAAATAACAAAAAATGTACGGTTCTGACGGAGATATTTCTGATTCTGTAAAAATTTCTTGTCGCCATTCGTCTGCATTCAAAAGCATAGTCGGATCTGCCACAACCTGTGCTTTTTGACGGCTCAAAGAATCTACAATTTCTTTCCCTTTCTGCTCACGAACACCAATCTTATAGAATCGGTCTAAATACGAACCCGTAGCCTTCTGCTGAAATTGTGGTATAGAACTCACACCAAAACTAGAGCCATAAGCCACTTTTCTAATGGTGTCATCTACAAATAACAGATTGAAAAATTTGTTCGGCAAAGACATTGGCGTCCACACCTGATCGCTACCTACGACAACTGAGTCATAATTCTTAGAACCTTCATGCAATGATTCGTATCCAACATAATCCTTAAATAATGGCAAAAATTTTCGAGACTGATACTCTTCGACAGCTTTTATGCGAGTACGTATGTTAGCCGCATATTGGGGGTATTTTTTTTGCAGCCGTCTAGACATTAAACGCGCAACAATAATTTTAGATTCCCCACAACGAACAGCGTTCCACACAAAAGCAATCTTTTGAATAATCGAAAGACGCTTGACATAATTAATAACTTCAACCTGATAGCCAAGTTGCTGAATTTTTTTTAACAAGGCATAACCAACCAAGGCCGTTCCATAGTTGGTATGTCCCTTTCGGTAAGCAATGACACAGCCGATTTTTTTCATAATCAGTGAATATCAACCTTTCCTTTTAATAACGGAATCAAAAACCACAATTTTTTATGTCGACCAATAAATTGCTGAAACCGATTTTGCATATAATCAAAATAGTCCCGCAACATCGGCGGTCTCAAATAATCAACATCATATTTGGGGACACTTCCGCCTAAAAAGGAAACAATTTTTAAAAAAGCTCCATTTCTCCCCTTTTTCTTAAAAGACATTTTTTGCGAATCCGAGATTGTTTCAAAGGAAACTTCATCCAGCGTTATGTTTCCATTTTCTCTACATCGCTTTAGAAGGTCTAACCAGTCCCGTTTTCTAACAATTAAAGAATTTACACCAATCTTATCATCAGAATAGGGTTTAATGTGAATATCTCCAAAACTCACATCGGCAAGTTCTCCATAATGATCTATGCAGAACAAACAACGTCGAGGAATAAAAAAACTTTTTAGCGGATGGTAATAACTCTGAAATTCTTCCTTATAAACCTGTTCTCCATTCTCAACAAAACATTCGGCATACGGAGTAAAAGGTTTTAATATAGAGCCTTTCTGCAACACCTTCGCCTTCAACGAGCCCAAGCAACCTTCATCTCGATATTGGAAATATGTCAAACAGTCTCTATTAATTCCACGTTCTTTCAAAACATATTCTGTCAAATTAAATGTTCTTCCGCAAGAACAATACACAGCAAAAAGTCCCACAATCTTTTCCCGAAGGCGTTTGTCCATAGCCATCATCTTTCTAAAACCTTGAACATGGCAAGGCACACCAACAACTACATACCTTGTTCCCGGAGCATTTTTTATGTCTTGTACCGCATGATTCAACGTTACCGGCGCATATTTAGAACTTCTTGCAGCAATAACTTCATCTCTAGTAGTCGCTATGTAAGACGAAACCATCAACGCATTGTTATTATCAAATTTCGTGACAACAGCACCATCAATTAAATTATTTTCTAAGAGCCATATCAAAAACTGCGTTATCATCCCCCCAGAGGCAGAATGATAACGGATTTTCTCATCATTGCTATAGCCAGTAAAGCACTTCAAATATCGACCAACCATTTTATCTTCTTGTACGCCTTCATCTTTAAAATTTTCTTTAGCAAAACACAAAAGATTCACACCAACTCCAGGACATGAATCATAGCACCGATGGCAGCCCTTTGAATTATTACATTTTTTTTCATCAATTATCGGTCGAAACTCGCCGGATTTAGTAGCCTTTATTGTCAGTGCACCCGTCGGGCACGCCCCTTGACAAACGCCACAACCAGTACATAGATCCTGTCTGACGGTATATGAAACATTAGGATTTTTTTTCCACATCGCGCTACCCCACAAAGCCCGTTTGTTTGAAAAAAGAAAAAACCTTCATAATAGCCAATAATGAAACATATTTTCTTCTAACAATCAACCCTTTAACTATTCTTTTCATTTTAGACTTCGGCTTTGCGCTTAATACGATGTGACTAATTATTTCATTTTCAAAAATTTGACGAATATCCCACCCCTGGTTGGCACATCGCAACAAATTTGCAAAAATGCGAATTTCATAAAGGAATGTACAGAAATCAGCATCGGGAAAATCCATATTCCATGATTTATACAATTCTTTATATCCATTATATTGGAATACAATAACCTTATAATAATCCGCAGAGCTCCTCCCAGAACTATTTTCTAAAAGGACTCTATAATTATAGCCACTATAAGACAACAATCTCAAATTTTCAATATGGGCATAATAACGATAATTAAACACAACATCCTGCGAGCGTCTTAAATCAGGAAAATCTATTTTGTTGTTCCGAATAATCGACATTTTGTATAGTTTTTGAGTTGGAGAGCTAACGACTCCTTTCTGAAGCATATGAAAAAAAGCAAGGCGAACATCTTCCCGAGTGTTCAAAGAACAATCTTCAAAAAAAAATGGTTTTCGCTTTATAACCACGCCCTTATTATTGCATTTTACCTTTATTCTCTGAGTTGCGACCAAGTCATAGTCACCATCCTTTTGTCCAACTACTAATTTTTCAAGCAAGTCCTTTTCAATCCAATCATCCGGATCCACGAACATAACAAAATCACCTTTTGCCTTCGCAAGTCCAGCATTTCGTGCAGGGCCACTTCCCGCATTTTCCTGCCAATAAACTGCAAATTTTGAATGATTTTTACAGTATTCCGCAGCAATTTCATAAGATCCATCCGTGGCTCCATCTATAATTATCAGGACCTCATAATTTTGGTAGGTTTGCGAATTCACGCTTTCCAAACATTGCAACAAGAATGAAGCTACATTGTATGTTGGAAGAATAATACTAACCAGTGGCTCTTCTATATTCATCTAAAGTTCCTCATATAAAATTATTTTATACCGGCCGCATTCAAAAAATCGTCAAAGGAAGCAAAAATTGCTTTATGCGTTTTTTTGTAATCATCATAAAGAGGACCTAATTGATGTTTAAACGGCATTTCTGGATATGATTCCATCTGATTTCCACTAACAAAAAAAACAAAACTTTCTGGAAAATCTTTCGGAATAGGCCTACGATTAAACCTATTCTGAATATTTCGAGCATATTCAAAACTCTCTTCCAAGGCCCGCTCTTGACGCTTTTTGTAATAATCATCTAGAGAGCAAATAACCTTGGCAGGACAACCTACGGCAACAGAATTGGGGGGAATATCCTTTGTAACAACGCTTCCAAAACCAATAATACAATTGTCGCCTATGTGAACGCCTTTTAATATAGTCACATTTCTTGCAAAAACAATGTTATTTCCTATAGTAATTTCGCCATTAGAAGGCAGCCAATCACGATATTTTATACGGAACACCTTTGCCGTTTCATCATGAGCAATAATCGATGTGTTTATGTTAAAGTAGACATTCGAACCAATTGTAATCGACGCACATCTCGTAGAATCACAGCGAAAAGACTTCGGATCGCGAATAAAAGTTCCATTGCCAATTGCAATTCCCTTTGATTTTAAATATTTTATATACGATTTACTCGATCGTGTCACCCATACCCTAATCAATTTCTTTATTATTTTTTTCATCGAGAACCTCTTGAAAAAAAGTTGTTATAGTCCCGCCAATTTTTTCTGGCGACCAATACGCTTCTGCATATTTTTTGTTCGAAATTCCATGCCCATTTGAGACAAGGATTCGAGCCATTTCAATTGCATCAATCAGCGAAGCATCATCTCCCACTTTGAATACCGGATTATTCGTAGAAACCAACAAATCAGAAATATTTCCTATGTCAGGTCCAACAACAACTTTTCCTGCAGCAAAACCCATAGGCAAATTCCCTGAATTTAGGATATCCGGTCTTTGAATTAGGATGATGTCTGCCGCACAGAAATACATTTGCATTTCATCATCATTCAAAAACTTTGTCGTAAACTTAATTCCTTTTAATTTGTATTGAATAATCTTAACAAGATTGTTCAGACCTTTAAGGATGTTTTTTTGAATAATTTTTCCACGAAAATAGCTCGGCGCAACAATTTCGAATACACTATGATTCAACTTTTTTCTTAGAAAAACAAAAAGATTGCGTTCTTTTTCATTTCGAAATGCCCCAAAGCAAAGGATAACGCATTTAGATTTAGATAGTTTCAAATGACGTCTAGCGGATAAAGAGTCGTAAGAAAAAGAATAAAAATGGCTATATATGTGATGCGGAACGAGGAAATGCCTTGTTTTTGGATAGTCAGTCTGCATCTTTTTCAAGCTATAGCCACCCATATGAATCATCACATCGCAATTTTCATACACAATTTTGTATAACGCCAGCTCTATTGTTTTTGACGGATCATGCGGTTTTAAATTATGGCAATGCGCAGCAATTGTTATTCCCGCATCTTTCATTTCCCTTATTTTTTTTCTTAATTTTTCGCAGTCCTCATTCGAGGCTCCGTTGAACAGGAATTCAGGCCAATGAAAATAAACAACATCATACTGAAAAACTGATTCAGACCAAATGGTCTCAACCCCTATACCGACCTCATTCCCCGCATACTCTAAACCCCATGCCAATTCAGGAATAAATTTGTTTACGTAATGGTCAGTTTTTTTTACCGCAAGACAGATTCTCATATACGCTGTTCAAAAAAAAGTGGTTTAACTTTTATAAATTTGATTAAAAAATGTACTCTATAAAAACTCCGGCCAAAATCTGGGATTTCAACGAAAAAAAAGCACTATACAATCTATACATCAAAGCCAAGATACTGACAGCCTTAAGCCAATAAGGCATCGTATCCGATCTAAAATGTTTTAGTAGATAAAAAATCCATAAGCCAAAACAAATGTATTCAAAATACGTAAAATACATAAATGTTCTAGAAAAAATTTCATGGCACTCTCCAATCGGTCGTAGCAAAGCGCCAACAATACCTAATATGTAAATATAATATTCGGCCGTTTTTTTTCCGGTTTCATCATATAGTGCAGAATGTTTCAACAAGAAGGCTACTCCCAAAATAGTCACCACATCCAAAAAATAACCACTCAACATTTTCGACAACGATACTTGCCATTGAAAAGTATCCGCTAGCAAGGAATCTGCCGTATATCCTTTATTTGTAATAACATACATTGTAAAAAAAGTCCCCATAGACAGCAAAACATTTATCATCACATTCTTTAGAGTGACCGCGCCTAGATAACACAAAAGAATTTTTTTTAACGACGGTATTTTTTTTATTCTGTCCAAGAAAAAGAACGGGATGATAAAAATTAATACACTCGTATGAATCGATGCTGCAATGAGCGCCAGAATCAAATATTTTTTCTTTTTTCCCTCAAAAAGAAAAGCCACCGCAATAAAAAATAAAGACATCGCAAAATGCTGTCGAGAAAGATTCAGTACACGAAACCACGTGGAAGCAATAAAAAGAGGGAGTACTATGTGAATCGCCCTCCTATTCGACCTCAACAAAAAACATAGCGAAAACACCCAAAAAAAACTCTCTATAATAAGTAGAGTGTAAAAATCCCCCCCAGCCAATCCAATCAACCGATTTATAAAAAGATATCCAATTTCAGTTGTTTCTCGAAAAAGGCGACCTTCTTGAATATAATTAAATGTGTAAAAATACTGCATCCAATCATATCCATAATCATATCTAAACCCCACTAAAAAAGCGTATATAATGCAAGGTAACATCACGCTCCAATCTAGGAGCAGCGGCCTTTTCGGAACAGCAAATACATTTCCCGAAATATCCCGTCTATATTTGCTAAACACAGGAAACGCAAAAAAAACGAATAATATTGAGAAAAAAACCAGATATGTTAGCGAAGCATGATCCATACTAACTATTCTTTCACAAATTCATTTTATTTCACCGAAGCAACCCTATTGCATCAGCAATTTCTTTTGAATAACAATCACTTTCAAAGACTGCAACATTTCTCATCTTTTTCCGAGATTCCTTATATGGATCATTTGAATGAGCCACATCACACAAAAAAGCTTTAAGATCTCTCATTTCATACAAATGATGCCCTGGCATATAGCATCTAGGATCATCAAATACAAATCCTCTCTTTGTTCTGTACATTTCAAAATCATCTAAAGTAAAGCCGATGGGTTTATCCACAACCAAGTAATCAACACCCACTGAAGAATAATCCGTCAGCAATGCGTCTGTCAAAGCAAGAAACTCATACATTTGCACATCATTGCTCACAAAAAAATCATTATCTATCCGTTTAATATTCTTCAATCTAGAAAAATCAATGCCATAATCTTTTTGAAAAACATGCAATTTAACAAGCAACAGAATATTATGTTCGCCACATAATTCATCCACATTTAGCCAATCATCAACACATTTTATCAAAGGGAATTGCAAAATACTCCCACATTCATTATATTTTCCATTCTTGTCATTTCTAAAAGTCGGCATCCAAATAACAACCTTGTCAAAACCATCTTTAAACCGGGAAAAAAAACTTTCGACTTCAGGACTTTTTTTCAACAGCCAATCATAGCGCGGATATCCTTTCGCAATCAGCTTTTTCTCTGAAGTTTTCCAATATTTCGCCTTAGTCTTTATAAAAATAGGGCCCGCAACCAAAGCAGCATCAAAAAAATCCAATTTTGCATTAGGGGACGCATCCTTAAAACTACAACCATGCCATAATAATATTTTCTTTTGTTTCGGAGTCATCAACTGATCAACAATAGGGAACCCATGTGTACCAAAAAAATAATCAGTTTTTGCAAATACCCAGTATGTTTTCAATGTAAAATCATTAAAGTCATTCACGCTTGAGACAAATTTCACGTCTGATTCCGGATACTTCTTTTTAAAGATTTTCGGATTCGAGACACACCAATAAATTTCACAACAGCCCAAATAACCACTTTTAACAAGATAATCGGACAATGCTCTGCTGTTATCAGAATAATCTGGCGTACTATAGAAAACCAGAACTTGTTTACCATTCCTTTTCGTCAAAGGAACCAGTATTTTAAATAAAGCAAAAAGAAATCTTTTCAAACTTTTAAAAATTAGATTCATTCCAATCTTTGGCAAACTATACTTTTGTCGAAGATTTTTCATCGTCGTCATCGTCCTAATTTTCTTCAACTTTATCATTCTCTTTCGTTCTTAAAAGGGTCGAACTGACACCATCGGTATGCTTCAAATACACCACTTCTGCACCCAATGGTGCCAAATCTCTTTCCGTTTGCGCCCACCGGTCATTTCCTTTCCAATCATCGCCTATAAATATAGCATCAAAATGAATCTGTTCCCATATGGCCGTTTTTTTCAATGTATCGCAAACAATGATATCATCCACACAGCGAAGTTCCTTGACAATCTCCGCTCGGTTCGTTTCGTTTATAACTGGAGTCTTATTCTTGTACTGTTGCACAAGAGCATCCGAATTCACACCGACAACAAGCTTATCACACAGCGCCTTCGCGTTGCGGAGAAGGTTCAGGTGACCTATATGGAACATATCATATGTTCCCTGAGTGTAGCCTAATTTATATTTTTTCATACACGCATTAACCTAGAATAAAATCTACGAGATGTCTAGGAGAGAATTCGTCTTGATACCCGTAATTCACAGCAACATCTTCCTTCAGCCAGTTTACGTCTATCTCGGAGGGAGAATCAAACACCTTAACAAACTGCGGATTATAGAACGGGAAGTTCTTTACATTCGGATTGTTAGTCAACAGCTTTTTATTATAGCAAACGGCTTCGAAATATCTCAATGTGGCCCCGTTTTGTCCCTGCTGGCATATCTCGAGGATACATCTCGAATCATTAACCTTACTCAACACGTGTTCATACGGCAACCATCCACCGGAGAAATAGGAAATCCCATCTATTTTCCTTTTACATGGTTGGCCTCCAACTATCATCAAGTTGAAATCACAGTCTATTCCATTTTCTTCTAAAAAGGAATAAGTAGCATTAATCAATTCTTCGCGGCCGCCCTTCACACCACCAACAAAATGCACATCGTATTTAGGATTCGGTTGGTTTGCAAGCTCATGCTTTGAATAATACATAAATCCAGCATAAGCATATCCATACTTTTCAGCATCATGCTTGTCAAAAGTATATATATTATCCCAATTAAATTTTTTTATCTTGGGACGAACTTTTATCATTATTGGTGAATTAGCATCCATTGAATTTATGAAATAAAGCGAGACTTTCAAATTAGGATTTATTTGACGACATCTACGCAATTCATACAATTCAACCGTATTCAGAGCCCCATCAACAACAACCAAATGATCGACCATTTTTACTTTTTTATACAACTCACTATATTCGAACCAGCAACGATGCAAAGGCAAGCATTTTAATCGCCTGTGAAATTTGAAATAGATTCTAAAAAGGAACAACAGGAAACCATCTAATTTTTTCTTTCCCGCACACATCAACATCGCACGATCATCACTTAGAAGATCATTCCATAATCCCAAATGTTTATTCGTTTGAGGATAAAGAATAAGAATTTTATTAGACATGCCTACCTAAGATAATTTTCAGGAATTGTTTTACTTCTTTCTTTTTTCTTTTTTCAAAAGATTTTAACAAAAACATTCTCAATACCGATCTAATCGCTTTCACAAAGCCTTTCTTCTTGAGTTTTCGTTTGAACGATTCATGCAATGGATGCTTCGCAAAAGGTTCCATCAAGGAAGGGCGATATTGCAACCTTTCCTCGTATTCCCTTTCAACATTCATTAGTATCGGATCGAATGAAGCCGACACTTTAGAATAGAAAGTCTCCGCCTTTTCGTTATTTATCAAAACAACTGAAGCCTGCTTTACCTGATATTCGAAAGGCACATTCCGTCCAAGCCGTAAAAAATCACCAATTGTAATGTCACCAATTCTTTCTGGCCGAGCATAATTGCAGGTATAGCAGTTCTCCCTCATTGATACTCCCAGCACAAATCCTGCAAAATACGGCTGTTCATACCTTGGCTTATTGTAGACGCATTTCAGTTCCTTTGTCTTATCATCAGTTTGCCATAAGGTTAAACAATAATTATGGCCCTGATTATCCCTAAATCGAATTTCAGACAAAGATTCGATATGTTTTTTCTTTTTTATATGGTCAATTTCGTCTTCAAAGTACTTTGTCGGGCAACAGCCATGGCATATCAAATCAGCAGTAATAAGATTCGAATAATCTTTTTTCAAAAATTGCTTTAGGCCAGCAACCTGGCAGGGCGTTCCAACAAAAAGAACCAATCGTTCTTTTGACAAGAAGTCTTTGACTTTGCCAAACGTATCTTCACCAACAATGCTTTGCACATATTTCGAGCCCTTGAATAGGTCTATATCCTCTTTTTTCTCAATAAACCTAAAACGCGGAACGAAATTTTCATCATATGCCGTACCAAATACAATTCCGCCATTGTCTATAACATATTCAGCAAGAATTGAGGCTATTCCACCAGAAGCGCATTTTTCTCGTCGTTCATAATCCGTAAGCCATGAAGCATAGCATTTAATGGGTCGAGCAAAATCGAGCGTATTGTTGTTCGGGCACACTTTCTTGCACAGATTACAATGCAAACACTTAGAATCATCAACAACGGGATGGGTTTCGCAATACTCATCCTCGACCATTTTTATACATCCAGCAGGGCAAGCACTAACGCACGCAAAGCATCCGGTACATTTATTGTAATCGCATATATTATTCATGTTTTACCGTTCTATTGCGTTAATAAGATAATCCCACGATTTTTCACGATCGGCTTCAAGCACATTCTGAACACTTATATAATCAATTTTACCCGCCCATTCATCATGGTCAGACGAATATAGCCTAGATTGCAAACCATAATGATTCAGCAAGTCAAATATTCGAGAGTTCTGTGAATTTTTATCTTCATTTGAAAAGCGAAGAAACTCAATAAAATCAATAGAACTGTTTAAAGCGATGGCTGTAGCATGGAATGAATCCGTACATACGCATGTGGCATGCTGAATAAGATTTACAAAATCAAGCGGCCCGGCGTTATCTATTATAGTAGCACCATCAATATGAACTTTCAGAGGCAACCGATGAACCACCACGATAACGGAATCGAATTGCATCTTTTTCCGGATATCGTCCACCTGTTTGCTATAAAAATCATTTTCGCCAATGAAATAACATAGGAGATATTTTATTGATGATGGAGTCCTACTATCTTTACATAAATGCGACCATTCATCTTTAGTCAGCAAGAAAGTCGGATCGACGACCTGGACAATATCATTTCGTTTAGTCAATTCCCTTAAAACATCAACTGCTTTTTGTTCTCTGACAGAAATATGGCTGTAGGCAGAGAGCAAGTTTTTTACTTCATCTTGATACTCTATTGGAATGCTATTTATTCCGATGCTTGACGAATACGAAATCCTCTTTTTATTCTGAGCAAAAGAAAGAAACATATTCTTGTCAAAACGGTGAACCACATTCCAAATTTGATCACTCCCGGAAATAAAAACATCCGTTTCATTTACAATTCTATTGAGTTCTATTGCATTAGATGGACTTACAATTTTTTGACAATCTTTATGGAACCGTCTCATTTTTGACGGTTTGTCATTGGACATTTTATCAATAAGCCATCTTTTAACGATTCGTAAAGGAAACAGCAGTCCTTTCTTTTGCTTTGCATTTTTCTTCGAATAAACCAAATCCAAAAGATTTGTGCGGTAACCTTTATTCTCAAGAGCATATTGCAGAGCGAAAGACTGCAAAGATGTTCCATAATTAAGGGAGCCTATCCATGTGACAATAGCTATTTTTTTCATTTTTTCGCCCCCATAATCTTCTTTAAGAACATCTTTTTTACCGAAAGCCGTTCATTTGAAGAGCAACCTATAAACGCAACAACAACAAGCGCAATAACAAATTCCAAGACAATTTGAATCATTGAGAAAATAGTTGTTGAAGGAAGAACGAACGCAATAGCAATTGACAACGAGAACACGATTATCGTCACGAACAAAAGCTTAAATATCGCTTTACAGAATTCTTTCGGATTAATCGGGACCAATTTCTTTATCATATACAAGCTCACCCACACCACAACAAAAGCTATACCAATCGCGACAAACAGAACACTTTCTGCAGAAAATCCCATTTTTAAGCACACATAACTGATTGGCAGGTTAAGCAATTGTAGTCCGCCAATGACAATTTGATAATCTCTGATTTTTCCCGTAGCAGCCTGTGCTATAGACAATGGGTGAGAAATTGTCGTAATCATTGTAAAAATAAGAGTCAATTGGACAAATAGTACGCTATAATCTGGCACATTTTTCAACCATAGATTAAGCAGCGATGCGGCATTCATTATAATTGGCAGGGAGATCAAAAGAAACAAGTAGTATGAATACCTCATGCTCAGCAGCATAATCTTTATCATATCATCATATTTTTCTGCTGCATACAATTGGGTCATTTGCGGCTTTACTGCCGTCATAAAATTTTGCACAAATCCATCTACAGCATGCAACACCTGATTTGACACGGCCCTTGCGGCGTTTATTGCCGGGCCAAAAAACATATTTAGAAGAACATTTATACCTTGATTTCGTAGCACTCCAGAAGTTGAGCCGATAAAGCCCCAACCAGCATAACTAAAAAGTTGTTTAAACAAGACCTTGTCATGTACAAAGTGATATGTACATTCCTGATAATTTCTTTTACAGAAAAGCACATACATCAGCTGTATGACAACCTGTAGTGCACACAGAAGAATTGCATAATAAATCAATTTATCTATCGGCGATCCCGCTATCAAGAATGCAATAACTAATTTCGCAACACCTTCTACTATAGAAACAAAAGCAAACGTCTTCATGTTTTCATGCGCTATGATAGCCGCATTATATGGAACAGATACTAGATGCATACAGAACGTAATAAGCGATAGTTGAAAACAGTATTTAGCAGCAACAATACGTTCGACAGGAATGACCAACTTATTATTCAAAAACCATAACCCAACAGTTTCAGCCAACACAACAATAATCAAGCATAATATCAGCTGAATCGTTACCGTTGTCGAAAAAACTTTCTTTAGCGCTTCAGCATTCCCCCTACCCATTTCATAATTCAGAAATCTGCTAGCCGCTCCAGACAAAGATTTACTCACGATAGCAAACAACGCAACAAAACCGCCAACAGCATTATAGATACCAAAATCAACAACACCTAATGTTTGAAGTATTACTCGGCTCGTATAAAGCCCAATACCCATAATAAAAAACATTCTAAAATAAAGCATCAGAGTGTTTTTTACCACTCGTTTGCTATTTAGAGATATTTTATCATTCATGTTTTGAAACGCAATTAGACAATTTTAATCTGTATTTTTAGCACCCAATCGCACTATACTCGAATCCAGCTTCGGCAAGTTCCTTTGCGTCGTAAATGTTGCGGCCATCGATGATGAGAGCGTTCTTCATTGACTTTTTCATCACGCCGAAACTCGGCATGCGGAACTGCTTCCATTCGGTCACGAGCAAAAGGGCGTCGGCATCGAGCAGGGCTTCGTACATGTCGTTGCAGTAAACGATCTGCTTGGCGATTGCCTCGGCATCGGGGCGCACGGCCATTCTGCGCTTGCACTCGTTCATGGCGACCGGGTCGTACACGCGCACGACGGCGCCTGCCTTAGTCAAGAGGTCGATGAGCACGAGGGCAGTGGCTTCGCGCATGTCGTCGGTCTCGGGCTTGAAGGCAAGTCCCCACATGGCAACGGTTTTGTCCTTCAGGCTTGCTTCGCCGCCAAAGCGCTTCGCGAGTTTGTGGAAGAGCACAGTCTTCTGGTATTCGTTCACGTCTTCGACAGCCTTCAGCACGCCCATCTTGTAGCCGTTCTTCTCTGCCGTCTTGATGAGGGCCTTCACATCCTTGGGGAAACAGCTTCCGCCGTAGCCGCAGCCCGGGTAAAGGAACTTCGAGCCGATACGGGTGTCGCTGCCGATGCCCTTGCGGACCATGTTCACGTCGGCACCGACGAGTTCGCAGAGGTTCGCGATGTCGTTCATGAAACTGATACGGGTGGCGAGCATAGAGTTTGCGGCGTACTTGATCATTTCGGCGCTCGGGATGTCGGTGAAAATCACGCGGAAGTTGTTGAGCATCATCGGGCGGTAGAGGCGAGTCATGAGTTCCTTAGCCTGTTCGCTTTCGACACCGACAACGACGCGGTCGGGCTTCATGAAGTCCGTGATGGCGGAGCCTTCCTTGAGAAATTCTGGATTGCTTGCGACATCGAACGGAATCTTGACACCGCGCTTGTCGAGTTCTTCCTGAATTGTCGCCTTGACCTTCTTGGCGGTGCCGACCGGGACAGTGGATTTCGTCACAAGGACGGTGTATTTCTTAATGTTCTGGCCGAACGTACGGGCCACTGCGAGCACGTACTGCAAGTCGGCGGAACCGTCTTCGTCCGGGGGGGTGCCCACGGCGCTAAAGACCATTTCGACATCATCAAGGATGCTTGCTAGGTCGGTCGTAAACTTCAGGCGGCCTTCGCGCTGGTTGCGGAGAACCATCTCGTCGAGGCCGGGTTCGTAAATAGGAATTTCGCCCTTCTGGAGCGATTCAATCTTCGCTTGGTTCACATCGACGCAAGTGACGTTGACACCCATCTCGGCAAAGCAAGTTCCACTGACAAGGCCAACATAACCAGTTCCGACGATTGCAATATTCATTATTTAATCCCTGTTGATAATAAAATTTTGAGGAATCGAGGCCCTTAAGCCAAAAAAACGACACAATTTATCGCCGTCACGGGATGCCCGCCGTTTATCGCGCCATCAAGACCCCCGTTTTTCGCAGCTTCAAGACGCCCCTTCCCCTGTTTACGGGGAACTGCGGGGTGCGGTCCGGCAAACAAAAAGTCACTAGTCAACGTCATCGCGAGGGTCTCGTCCGTTCAATGCACGGCAATCCGTGATATCCGTTACCACAAATTGCGTAATTGTGTATAAATTTAGAAAATTACGGAATTGTTACAAGGGGGATACATGATGTATGGCTGGGGAAACGGGACCTTTTGGAAAAAAATTTGAAAAATTCAAAAAAAACATTGACAGCCGCGCAAAAATGGCTCTGCTAGGCCAATCCGTCAGCCCGTCCGAAACCGCAGCCAGAACGCAGTCGGAACGCAATGACCTCGCAGCCTTGTAAAAAAATACGGAATAACTTGACAGAGCCACAAAATTAGTATACATTTGTGTAGGTATGAAAGTGAATGACGAAATACAGCCATTGGTATCCGATTTCGAACGGATCAAGCAGGTCGCCGACAATGGCAGCGCGTTCTGGAGCGCCAGGGACCTCTGTACGGCTATGGGATACAGCACGTACCAGAAATTCGAAAGGATCCTCAAAAAAGCACAAGAGACCGCAAGCGCCAAAGGTCTAGGTGAGGCAAACCATTTTAACCAGACGGTTGAAATGGTCCGGCTCGGATCGGGCTCCTTCCGCAAGGTCGAAAACTGCCATCTTTCGCGCGAGGCTTGCCTACTGGTTGCCGAAAACGCAGACCGAAAAAAGCCCCAGGTGCAGATGGCGCTAAGATATTTCTCGCAAAACGATTCTGCCGTCGAAACCGTACAAAATAGCGAAATTTCGAGCATTTTGTTGTATAAGACAAGCCAGGGAGAATCCCGCATCGAGGTAATTTTCAACAGCGACACATTCTGGATGCCGCAAAAGCGGATGGCCGAGTTGTACGGGGTGGACGTGCGGACGATCAGTTACCATTTAGGCGAAATATTCCAAAGCGGGGAACTTGCCGAGAAATCAGTTCTCCGAAAAATTGGGATAACTGCCGCCGATGGAAAGGTGTACGATACCAACGTTTACAACCTCGACGCCATTATCGCCGTGGGCTACCGCGTGAACAGTTATCAGGCCACGCAGTTCCGCATCTGGGCGACAACGGTGCTCAAGGAGATGATTGTCAAGGGTTTTGTCCTTGACGACGAGCGGCTCAAGCAGGGGACGCATTTCGGCAAGGACTACTTCGACGACTTGCTGGAACGTATCCGCGAAATCCGTGCCTCAGAACGCAGGTATTACCAGAAGATTACGGATATCTATGCGGAATGCAGCGCCGACTACGACCCAAAATCGGAAGCGACACTGCTATTCTTCAAAATCGTGCAGAACATGATGCACTGGGCAGTCACGCACCAGACCGCAGCCGAAATCATTTATTCACGGGCAGATGCCGAGCAACCGCATATGGGGCTGACCACATGGAAAAAGGCTCCCGACGGCCGTGTACAAAGATCCGACACAATTGTCGCCAAGAACTACCTTTCAGAAAAAGAAATCTTGAAGCTCAATCGTCTTTCAACGGCATTCCTGGATTTTGCAGAAACCCAGGCAGAAAACCATATCGTGATGAACATGGCTGATTGGCAGCAGCAACTAGAAAAGTTCCTATCCGTGTACAATTTCGACATTCTGCAAAACGCGGGAACGGTCTCGGCAGAAGACGCGAAGCAGAAGGCTTTTGCCGAATACGACAAGTTCAAGCTGGTGCAAGACAGAGATTACCTTTCGGACTTTGACAAGGAAATCAAGAAGCTCTCTGAAACCGCCACGCAAAAATAGTGTACATTTGTGTAGTAATCGTTTAATATTGCCCCATAGGCGGCAATTAGTTATATTTATGGTAAAGGTTTACGATATGCCCAGAGCACTGCAAATAGCAAACAGGCTAATCAAGTTCGCCGAACTTGACACCGCGAACGGCGGCGAGTTTCTTTCTAACCTGAAGCTCCAAAAGTTGCTATACTACGAACAGGGCTTTCACTTGGCCTTGTTCAACAGCCCATTATTCTCGGACGACATCGAGGCTTGGATGTACGGGCCCGTAGTCCCGTCCGTTTATGACTACTACAAGAAATTCGGAAGCAACGGAATCGTTCTAGAAGACGATCCGCAACTTATTCAGCTAACCCCACAGGAAGAAGACCTGCTGTTCCAGGTTTACGAGCGTTACAAATCCTACTCTGCCATAGGGTTAATGGACCTGACCCACGGCGAGTCTCCATGGATAAACGCAGTTCCTCACGACAGAGGCACCGTCATCTCGAACGAATCAATGAGAACCTTCTTCCTGCGTCAACTTGATGGCTAAATTAAAGAAATTAACCCCTACACCTAGCGCCATCAGCAACACCCAAAACGACGAAATAGTCTTCTCGTTCAAGGGGCTGAAAAGGTATAGTTACGACACGGCATCGAATGACGGCGTTTTTTTCATTCGCTACCTTGAACGATTATCCAAGATTTCGACCCAAACATGGGCTGCAGCCTATTCCACCGGCAAACACGGCATTGCCGGAATAGAGCCCATGAAGGTGGATTCCTTAACAAAAGCCGCCCAAAATCTAGTTCCTTCCGGAATAGAAAGCCTAATTGTTATGCGCGCCACCGGCGACAACCACGCATTTTTAGGACACAGAATCGGAAATGTATTCAACGTGATATTCATTGAACATGAATTCGGTGACGTCTACAACCACGGGAAATAGAAACCCGGGCTTGGTGCAGGCCAACATACAGACGACACTCATTTACGCGAACTACTCCAACAAGGTCATCGACCGCGAGATGGAGAAGTTCAAGATAAACGTCCCGGCGGGGTGACGCGGCTTCGGGCATGGAAGCCTAAAAAACGCAAAGCAGCAGAATTCTAGACATCCGGCAGGGTGGGGCAAAAACGTTGAACAGCCAGCAGCGTGCGAAATTTTCTCTATTTTTTCTCATTTTTCAACAAAACGTATTGCAATTTTATCATAAATTATATAATTTTTGAGAAAATCTCTCAAAAGCAACATTACAACAGGCAAAGACCATGCTTTTATCGTTCACCGTCGGGAATTTCCGTTCATTCAAGGAAAACAAGACCTTCTCCATGAAGGCCGCATCCATCCAGGAGCACAAGGATTTCGTTCGCGAGAGCGAAGGTTCCAAATTGCTGCCGGTCGCGGCCGTTTACGGTGCAAACTCCAGCGGCAAAAGCAACCTGCTTTCGGCTTTGCGAATGATGAAAGATGTCTTGCTTTCGTCCGTAAAAACCAACCCTACTGAAAAACTGAAAACGGATACGTTCAAACTTGACGAAGAGCATCCCCAAAAGCCCACCCTATTCGATATCGTTTTCTCAACAAACGGGACCACCTACAGATACGGATTCGAATACACGGAAACATCCATAACCGGCGAATGGCTGTATACGGTAAACAACGACCGAGAGAAAAACCTTTTCATCAGGAACAGCGAAGGTATCGGCGTTTCCAAGGATTTTCCCGAAGGGAAAGACAAGGAAGAGGCCACTGCAGAAAACCGCCTCTTCCTGTCCCTGGTGGCACAACTCAACGGGAAAACGTCCTTAGCCGTCATGAAATGGTTCGAAGATTTACGAGTAATGTCTGGCGCATACGACTCTGATTTTCAAAAATATTCCTACGATTACCTGTTCGCCGATGACCCGAAATCCCAATTGGCCCAAACCTTTATCAATAAAATGGATTTGGGGTTTACGAGTATCAGGAAAGCCAATACGGAGGACGACAAAAAAGGTCCCTTGGGCTCCGAAAGCAAGCCTAAAACTGGACACAAAGTACTCCGCAAAGACGGCTCATTTACCGAAGCATTCTTCTCCAACGACGAAATGGAATCCGAGGGAACAAAGAAAATCATCAATATGTCCGGTCCGATTGCGGACACCCTCTTAAACGGCGGAATCATAGTCATCGATGAACTCGATGCCAAGTTGCACCCCCTGCTTACCAAGAAAATCATCGACACATTCAACTCCCCTGAAACAAACCCGTACAACGCACAGTTGATATTCGCCACGCACGACACGAACCTGCTCAGCAACAAGATATTCCGCAGGGACCAGATCTGGTTTGCCGAAAAGAACCGCGAAGACGAATCCACCGACATCTATCCGCTAAGCGAAATCAAGGAACAGAACGGAGACAAAA
Source organism: Fibrobacter sp. (assembly GCF_045601785.1). Taxonomy (GTDB): domain Bacteria; phylum Fibrobacterota; class Fibrobacteria; order Fibrobacterales; family Fibrobacteraceae; genus Fibrobacter. Next base: position 44,656 of record NZ_JAZSAF010000048.1, on the reverse strand, counting down.
TCCGAAACGACAGGGTATACGAAAAGGACTACATCAACGGGAAATACGGCGCAATTCCGTACTTGAGGGGTTAACGTGAAATTTCCATCGAAGGCAAAGGCAAGGCCACGAAGGCACTTGTCAACAAAGTCATTCGCCAAATAGACAACTGCAACCAGGAATACGACCGAGTCTGGGCTGTTTTCGACAAGGACGAATTCGACGATTTTGACGACGCAATCAAACTTGCCGAAAGCAAGAACATCAATTGTGCATGGTCCAATAAATGTTTTGAACTCTGGCTATTATTGCATTTCAAGGATGTCTCCGTACCCACCGGGCGCAAGGTACTGTTCGAGGAATTGGAACAGGCCATCCGGAACGCACTGCACAAGAATGCCCCAGAAGCCCTTTTCGACCTTTCCAAGGGTAACGACAAAATCTACGAACTGGTCACAAGTTTGGGCAGTGAGGCAGAAGCCATCAGGAGAGCATCCGCCTTGAAAGCAATGTTCAAGGGCACCGCCAAACCGAGCGAGCAAAACCCCTGCACTCAAATGGATTTGCTAATCCACGAATTAAGGCATCCGGAAACAATTCCGTTGTCAAGCGATACACGGAAGGAAAACTTGACATAGAGATCGCCTAAGGCAGCTTTCCTCATCGCCCTGAAACAACCGTTCCAGGGCTTCTTTATTGGAAATTGGGAAAGTATGACTTTCGTGTTGTGGATAAGTCCGTGGCTTAGAATGGCGATTTTGACCATCATAAAGGGCTTGTGTTTAAAATCTTAAACATTACTGGGGGCTTCAACACCAAAGTTCTACATCGCCATGAAAAACGAAATGGAAAACGAAATTGTCATATTCAGGACAGACGACGAAATAATCAACGTTGAGGTCCGTTTTGAGGACGAGACCGCCTGGCTCACGCAGGACCAGATGTCCGTGCTGTTTAGCAAGTCTAAATCGACCATAAACGAGCATATAAAGAATGTATTCAAAGAGGGAGAACTAGACGAAAAAGAGGTTGTTCGGAAATTCCGAATAACCACTCCGCATGGGGCGATTGAGGGCAAAACGCAGTCTCACGAGGTGAATTTCTACAACCTTGACGTCATTATTTCTGTCGGTTACCGCGAAAACTTCTACAAGGCAACGGCTCCATTTCCCACGAGCAAGCAGTCGACAAGGCTACAGGCGAATATCGCAAGTATCAACAGAAGACCCTTTCCTCGGTAGAAAAAGCTTTCCTTGACTCGATTAAAAGCATCGAGAAAAAGGTAGAGAAAAACTAACGAATGAAAGACAAATCGTACTCGAAAATCTATTTTAGTGCACAAGTGAGCATTATTTCACAACGACACATGAAGATACGCGCAGACTTGATTTTTGAATTTGATAAATGTATATTTCGCTAGAGGACAACATCAATGGCTACATCGAGCATAAAAAACAGTTTCACAGTGGCAGGGACCAAGCAAGTCAAGTCCTTCGTTAACGCTGTTGAGCGCTCGTTAAAGAATCCTGCTTCCAGGAGTCGTGTCAAGGCAGAAGTTCTTAGCGGTATATCCGGTTTAAGAAAGCTTTCACTGCTCCGAAAAAAAAATGGATTCTAGAACTTACTTCGTCTTAAACATCAGAGAATATCTGGGTAACGCACCCTTGGAAGAAGACCTGTCCGGTCTCATTTCCAGGCTGGGCTGAACGACTCAATTACCGGGAACGAACTTTTGTCTCTCGCAATGGACCAAATTCTGCTTATGCAGCACGGGGTCGGTGGAGTTCTTTGCGTCTTGGAATGCGAAAACAAGAAAAAACTCCTGGATTTCTACTGCGTGCAAAACCACTTTGTCGAGTTCGGGACGAGGAGAACCAAATCCTCAGACAAGAACCTATTGCAGTTACTGAAAACGATTTAGGACTTTGGGATTGTTCAATTCAAATCTGAGATTCTAGATGACATTTGTACAGGCCCACGGCGGAATGCCGCGACATCACCGAGGCGTTCGTCTTCGGCTACATCGACTTCATGCACGCGCGCAAGAACAGCGCCGGCTGCATCTACCGCTCGACCACCCAAATTATGGGGAAAAACTATGGAACCTATTGACAAAAAAGTGAAAATAGTATACATTTGTGTAGTATGAAAGAGATTTTACTATACAAAACCGATAATGCAGAAGTCAAGGTCGAAATCCTGTTACAAAACGAGAACCTTTGGCTCACCCAGGCCAAGATGGCCGAACTGTTCGACGTGCAGAAGGCGGCCATTTCAAAGCACCTGAAGAATATCTTTGCCGATGGCGAATTGAACGAAAAAGTGGTAGTTTCCAAAATGGAAACAACCACTCCCCATGGAGCGATGGTTGGCAAGGAACAAACAAAGTTCGTCAACATCTACAATCTCGATGCTATCATCGCAGTAGGCTACCGCATCAACTCCAAAAAGGCGACCATGTTCCGCATCTGGGCGACGCAAGTCCTGAAGGAATACATAATCAAGGGCTTCGCCATGAACGACGAGCGCCTGAAGGATCCGCAGAACTTCTTTGGCAAGGACTACTTCGAGGAGCAGCTAGAACGCATCCGCGAAATCCGGGCTAGCGAGCGCCGTTTTTACCAAAAAATCACGGACATCTACGCCCGATGCAGCGCAGACTACAGCCCTGACAGCCAAATTACGCAGGATTTCTTCGCAACAGTGCAGAACAAGATGCATTATGCTGTAACGCACCAGACCGCAGCAGAAATCATATACTCACGTGCAGACAGCAAAAAGGTGAACATGGGGCTCACGACATGGAGAAACGCCCCCAACGGCGACATACGCAAGCCAGACGTTTCCATCGCCAAGAACTACCTGTCGCAAGAAGAAATTGACACCCTGAACAGGATTGTCACCATGTATCTGGACTTCGCCGAACTGCAGGCGAAACGCGGCCAGGTCATGTACATGAAGGACTGGGTGGAAAAGCTAAACGCATTTCTCCAATTCAACGAGCGCGACATTCTCGAGGACAAGGGCAAAGTCACACACGAAATTGCCAAGGCCTTCGCGGAAGGCGAATACGACAAATTCAGGATAATCCGCGACGCGAATTACAAAAGCGACTTCGATAAGTTGATGGAGTCTATCGCGGAATACAAGACGTAAAAAAGTCAAAAACTAAGGAACCTATTGACAACTACACAAAAATAGTATACATTTGTACAGAGATAATCTAAACGATGGCTTTTGAACGCATGTAAGCCATAAGGGGCAACCAATGAGCGACTTTTACGCCGAGACGCGTGCGATTGTGGAATCCAAGGCAAGCACGCTGTCGAAATACACCTACGACACATACCTCTCCCACCTGCGCAAGCTGCAGATGTACAGGCCCACGGCGGAATGCCGCGACATCACCGAGGCGTTCGTCTTCGGCTACATCGACTTCATGCACGCGCGCAAGAACAGCGCCGGCTGCATCTACTAATTTGCCTCACCATCACAAAACAATGTTCCGTTGTTACAGCCGTCACTATCTGCCAACAGCATAGATTCTTGCCGCAGCTGAACAATTTCCATTTTCGGGGCGGAATACTCTTTTTTCTGTTCTAAATCGTTATTCATTTTTAAAGACCCATAGTTTTTGTTCTATAGATTGTTTTTGATGTTCTCAAGGGGGAACACCTACTTCCTGTAGTACGAGCCTTTCGCTCTTTTGTCATTGCCTACACTGCGGCCCTTGAGGTCGTAAGTTTGCTTGGTACGCGGCAGCATGTGGATTTCTCCAGTAGCGGGGTTCATGCGGCCAATAACGGTCGGTCGTTCGTCAACGCGATCCTTGTCGCCATTGACAATGATAACTTCCATGCCATCGAGCGAGGCGATCTCGCTTGCGGCAACCGCCGGCATTTTTGCAGACAAACTATTCTCAACAGAATTTGACGAAGCAAGCCCGTCCGCAAAACGATATCTGGAGGCAAAGGAGCGTTCCGGCTGATTCTCGAAATATTCCTCGCAATCATAACCATCTGGAACTCCCGTGCAATCGACCAAGTACGCACGGAACGGTTTCACAGATGTGTTGCGGCCAAACCGCAAGAACTGACCGATGGTAATATCTTTGCGGGCTACACCTGCAAAGCCCCAAATCCTGCCATTTTTGATAATATTTTCGTTGCCCGACCATTCCTTTTTCCCAAGAGCGCCGCGGAACACCCAGTCGTCCACGCGAGCATCACCCACGCTTTCACCAAAATTCGGCTTGAGCGTTACGTTGCCGTTGATTCCGAATGTAGTCTCTTCCATCTCGACCATGTACGGCGTGTAGGCCTTGAGTTCGCCTGATAACTCGTTGCAATTATCATTGCCTTTATTCATCTCTTGTTCACCCTGTTCCGCGTTGCACCAGACGTACCTCATCTCCACAGCGTTCTTGCCGTCGTTATCAGCAACGCCCGCGAATTCAATGACAGACCTCACGCCGGTCAGATTCTCCGCTTTGATGTCGAACGGCAACATGATAGTCGAAAAGCCGCTGTTGGGCGTAAACTTACGGTTGAACCTGACGGCGACATCCTCAACATCTTCGTCGATTGCGACTGCATCCGCTCCGTCGTAAGCTCCGTCGATTTCGGCGTGAGTTTTTCCATCAGCATCTTGGAACACTTGCACGGCGGCGTAGTCGTGGATGTTGTTCCAGATGAAGAAGCGTTTCTGGATTACGCCTGCGTAGTTGCCCTTGCCGATGATTTGCGCGACGGCGGCTTCGTCAAGCGTGGCGGAGGTGACAGCGGTGTTGTTCACGCATGTGACCATGTAATCCGTGTCGGCCTTGAGCGTGTCCTTGCCGTCGGTGACGAGCACAGAGGGGCAGACGGGCTTGCCGTCAGCATACTTCTGCACGGGAATGTCGACGACGGCGATGTTCACGTCGGAGAGGAATTTTCCTTCAAACGATGGCGGCACAAGCGTCTTGCCGGCGATGGCTCGGACTTGATTGCTGGAAAGCTTACCGCTATACTCGTTGCCGTTTTCATCTACGAAGGATTTACCCTCGACGATGGTGGCAGAGCATGAATCAGCACCGAGATAGATGTTGCTGGCCGTGATGAAGTCGGTGCTGTTAGTCCAGCCAAGGGTGATGTCGCCAGCATCAGTGTAGATGCCGTCGCTTGAGCCTGTGACCGTGACCCTGCCGCCGATTATCGTGATATTGCCGTTGCTGACAATGCCTTGACTATTCGGACCTTTTGCGGTGACATTCAAAATTCCGCTTTGTTTGCTCTGCCCGTAGATGGTCAGGTTATTAGAAGCAAGGATTCCATATTCTGATTCGCCTGCAGTTTCAATCTCTATCGTCGCACCATCCACAAGGATAAGATGAGCGTTACCCTCAAAATTGACTTGGCTCGTGTATTTCACCTCGCCCTCAACCACGTACCAGCCGCCATTGAGGCTGCCCACGTCGGTTGAGGAGGTAAGCACGGTGTAATCCATAACAGCCTGTTCAACACCGTTCTCGTCAATGTAAGCAACAGCAGATTCTGCAACAATCTTGAATTCTTTTTTAAGCCCCGTTGCAGGCAACTTGTAATTCTTATTGCTCAAACCCGTTACTTTTGCGGTGTACTCGCCGACTTCCGTAGCAGAGTCTATAACGAGGTTGCATTCGTCATTGTTCACGAGACCTTCTGCAGCCGCATTCGGAGCATGAGCCTTGCCATCGTAGGGGAACATAGTTTGTTCGCCCCAAACAATAAAGATTACTTTCGGTTCAATAGTCAACGTTCCTGCGACAAAATCAATTTCGTAGTTGTCGGCTATCAAGCCACTCGGCGTAATGGCGTATTTACCGGCATCATCGTACTGTTTGTAACCTATTTCAAGAGCAAGTTCGCCCTTCAAGACTTCGCTGGTTTCATTTCCTACAAATCCGTCATAGGCAACACCCTGGTTAGCAGGTTCGTCGCCATAGGTGATCGTATCGTTCAAGGCAGTAACCTTGAGCGGAGCCTTATCGATTGTAAATAACTTTTGGACTTCGCCGTAGTATTTTCCAGCCCCCTTGACAATTACTTTAGCCGTATCGGAGACGTTCAAGTTGTCTTTATAAGCAAGCGTGTAGTCCTTGCCCAGTTCAAGCACATTTTCGCCGATGGTCACAACAGGTTCCGGGCGAATCGAATCCCCGGTGTAGGTTGCGCCGGAAATATCGGCGATAACAATATTGTCGGGGAAAGGCTCGACCGGCGTAAGCGTTTTGTTTTTGATAGATTCGAGATCATCACCGGAGAGCGTGCCGCTATACACGTTGCCGTCTTCGTCCGTGAATGCTTTGCCCTCGACAATGGTGACAGAGTTTGAATCAATACCGAGATGGATACTGCGGGCCTTGATGAAGTCGGTGCTGTTCGTCCAGCCAAGGGAGATATTTCCACGCTCGCTGTAGATGCCAGCTTCGTCACCGAGGGCCTCGACGCTGCCACCGTTTATCGTGATGTCGCCTATGCAGTAGATGCCGTTTTCGCTTGCAAAAATACTAAGTTGTCCCACATTTTTTTCGTCAAGACTCTGCCCGTAAACGGAAAGATTGCCGTCGTCATCGCCACCTATCCCATTGCCGTTAATCTTAACGTCAGCAGTTCCCATGTTCATCTTTTTCCCGTCACCGAGAATGAGTTTTACATCGTCCGAAAGCGAGAGAGTATGGTCGTAAAAAATGTCCCTGCCCACAAAGTACCAGCCAGCGGTGAGCCCAGTTTCCGTGCCGTCGAGGGCGATGGCTTCGGCGGTGTGTTCTAAGCCTTGAGCATCCACGTATTTGACGCTATGCTTATGTCCGTCGCTGCGGATGGCAGCAATGATTTCAACATCGCCGTCGGTAGAGTTTACGGTGTAAGTGTTGCCTGTGATGGAAGAGCCGTTGACTGTTCCAGATATGGCGTAGCCTTCGGGGATGGAATTGTTATAAGAGACGGTTATTTTAGTGTCATTGGCATAGTAATTGATGTTATTTAATGTTTTGGCGGGTTCGGGGCTGAGACTGAACCCCTCTGACACAGAGACTGAGTATATGCCGGTGAGTGTTGTAGTAGGTTTTTTAGTAACGTCTTTATTATTATCGTTGTCTGTCTTGTCCAACCATTCGCCTGTGATGCCGATTGTGTGGGAGCCGAATGAAAAGTTGGTGTTGAATTCGAGCACAAGGTCAATGGTACTCCACTTTTCATTTGCGCCGTCGCCGTTAGTGCCGCCGGGGGCTGTTTTCTGTTTTATTTGAAGGTTTTTGAGCGTGGCAGAACCCAAGTCGGTTGTGTCGTTGGTGATGGAGGCTGTGCCAAAGGTTTGATTGGCGTAAGTGTTGTTGGTGGTATTCGCGAACATTTTCTCGTCAACAGTGGTAAAGAGATTCCACATACGGGCAAGATTGACGGATGCGATTGTCGTGTCGTCGATGGTGAGGTAGGTTTGGCTGGTGAAATGGGCGTTGTCGCCGTCGTAGTTCCAAAACCAAATGCGTAGGGTTACGCTGGTACCCTTGGTACTGTATGTGGGTTCGCTCGCAAGTGCTACAAATGGATTAGTATTTTGCGCCCATGCGGTGATCGAGGTGAGCATCACCACGAGGAGAAGCATTGCCGCCCAGGCGAAGTGTCTAGTTTTTTTATTGTTATTCATCATATTCGTTTTTACTTTTATGTTTTAAACAAAAATCACCATCCCCGCACGAAGGCGGGGATGACAAGTGAATTCAGGCTGCAGGGCTAGCACCCGATGGCACTATATTCGAATCCGGCTTCGGCGAGTTCCTTCGCGTCGTAAATGTTGCGGCCGTCGATAATGAGCGCATTCTTCATGGACTTCTTCATCACGCCGAAACTCGGCATGCGGAACTGCTTCCATTCGGTCACAAGGAGGAGTGCGTCGGCATCGAGCAGGGCTTCGTACATGTCGTTGCAGTAAACGAGCTGCTTCGCGATTACATCCGCATCGGGGCGCGCCGCCATACGACGTTTACACTCGTTCATGGCGACCGGGTCGTACACGCGGACGATTGCACCTGCCTTGGTCAAGAGGTCAATCAGCACAAGGGCGGTCGCTTCACGCATGTCGTCGGTTTCCGGCTTGAAAGCGAGACCCCACATGGCAATGGTCTTGCCTTTGAGATTCGCCTCGCCGCCAAAGCGCTTGGCGAGCTTGTGGAAGAGCACTGTCTTCTGGTATTCGTTCACGTCTTCGACAGCCTTCAGCACGCCCATCTTGTAGCCGTTCTTCTCGGCGGTCTTGATGAGGGCCTTTACGTCCTTGGGGAAGCAGCTTCCACCGTAGCCGCAGCCCGGGTAAAGGAACTTGGAACCGATGCGGGTGTCGCTGCCGATGCCCTTGCGGACCATATTCACGTCGGCGCCCACGAGTTCGCAAAGGTTCGCGATGTCGTTCATAAAACTGATGCGGGTCGCGAGCATAGAATTCGCGGCGTACTTGATCATCTCGGCGCTCGGAATATCGGTGAAAATCACACGGAAGTTGTTGAGCATCATCGGGCGGTACAGGCGGGTCATGAGTTCCTTCGCTTGTTCGCTTTCCACGCCCACCACCACGCGGTCGGGCTTCATGAAGTCCGTGATAGCGGAACCTTCTTTCAAAAATTCCGGGTTGCTCGCCACGTCGAACGGGACCTTCACGCCGCGCTTGTCGAGCTCTTCCTGAATGGCCGCCTTGACCTTCTTGGCGGTGCCGACCGGGACGGTAGACTTGGTCACGAGAACGGTGTACTTCTTGATGTTCTGACCGAAGGTGCGTGCCACAGCAAGCACATACTGCAGGTCGGCGGAACCGTCTTCGTCCGGGGGCGTACCCACGGCGCTGAACACCATTTCGACATCGTCAAGGATGCTTGCAAGGTCCGTCGTGAACTTCAGGCGGCCTTCGCGCTGGTTCCTGAGCACCATCTCGTCGAGGCCCGGTTCGTAAATGGGGATTTCGCCCTTCTGGAGCGACTCGATCTTTGCCAGGTTCACATCAACGCAGGTGACGTTCACGCCCATCTCGGCAAAGCATGTTCCACTCACAAGTCCAACGTATCCGGTACCTACGATTGCAATGTTCATTTTTTGTCCCCACTGACAATTAGAACTTTAGGTTATGAGTCCGCCGCGACATCGCGCGGACCACAAATAAACTATTGCATATAAATTTAGAAAATTACGGAATTGTTACAAGGGGGCTATATGATATAAGGCGGGTGGCGCAGGTTTGAAGAGGGCGTGACAGACTAAAACCCCATTTCACGCCTTTTAGTCCGTAATTTTTTGTCATTTTCATGAAAAAAATGACTCAAAAACGCAATTTTGGGGTTGTTTGCGACGAAATCGGCCGCATTTTGGAGTTTTTTCTCTGTTTTTCGCCGTTTTTTACGGACTAAAAGCGCCCCCAACGGCACTTAGTCCGTAAGCACCCCCAAAAAACGACTACATACAAAGTAATTCAGCAAGAAATAGCCCCAAAAAGCAAGAAAAAGCCACCCGCACAGCGGGTGGTTAGCGTTATACAAAAAAGTCGCCCCGCATAGGGCGACTTTTGCAAAGGTTTCTTGCAGGGGCTAATCGAGGTTACTTAGCGACGCTATCGGCGGCAGCCGGGGCAGCAGCTTTCGGCGCTTCGGCGGGCTCAGCAGCCTTGTCTGCAGCGGGAGCGGCCGCTTCAGCGGGAGCGGCGACTTCAACCTTAGCAGCGGCGGCAGAGTCAACGGCGACTGCAGCGGCAGTGTCGGCAACAGTTGCAGCGGCGCTATCGGCAACGGCCGGAGCGGTTGCTTCAGCAGCAGGCGCTGCAGGGGCAACAACCTTTTCGACGGCGGCCGGTGCGGCAGGAGCAGCGTCGGCGGCCTTCGGAACCGGCGTACCGAAGAAGTTCACCTTGGCAAGGAAAATCATCATCACCCAGGAGAGGGCAAGGCCGGAAATACCCATCACGATACCGGTCTTCGCCATGCCGTTCGTGTCAGTGTAACCCGTAGCGTGGGCAAGTGCGTTAGGCGGAGTAGAAATCGGGAGGCTCATGCCCAAGGAACTTGCAAAGGCGACGGAAACAAGCAGAGCGGTCACGCCGCCGAGGCCAACGAGGTTGTCCTGGCAAGCAATGCCCACGGCGCAAAGGATCGGCACGAGCAAGGTTGCGGTAGAAGTATGGCTCATGAAGTTAGCCATGAACAAGCAGATGACACCGCAACCGATCATGAGGGCGAGCGGAGACCAGCTTGCAAACGGAATCGTCTTGATCAAGTGGGCGGCAAGGCCCGTTGCATTCAGGCCAACACCCAGGGCAAAACCACCAGCCACGAGCCAGAGCACGTCCCAGCTCATCGCGTTCAGGTCTTTCTTGGTAATCACGCCGGTCAAAGCAAACACGGCCATCGGGATCATAGCAATTGCGTTATCGTTAATGCCGTGGACACCCTTACCGGTCACCCACAGGAGCACGCACACGACAAAGGTAATGTACACGATAATGGCCTTGGGGCTGGTATCGAACTTGCCGGCACCTTCAATGTTCAAAACCATTTCCTTCATCTTGATCGGGTAGATTTTGAGGAGCAAGAGCCAAGCAATCACCATCAAAACAATCACGTACGGAATACCGAAGGCCATCCACTGACCGAAGCTCACCGGGTTTGCAATCAGGTCGCCACGGGCAATGGCGTCGTTCAGGGCACCGAGAGCAATGGCGTTCGGGGGAGTGCCGATCGGGGTACCCATACCGCCGATGTTTGCACCGAGCGGAATGGCAAGGGCAAAGGCAGCCTTACCGCGGTCGTCTTCGTCGAAGAGCTTGAGCACCGGGGCCAGAATGGCAAGCATCATAGCGGCGGTGGCGGTGTTGCTCATGAACATGGAGAACACGGCGGTAATAAGCATAAGGCCAAGGAGCACGAACTTCGGGTTCTTGCCGAAGGGCTTCAGGAGCACGCGGGCGAGGTTCAAGTCCATCTTGTACTTGGTGGCTGCAGCAGCGAGGAAGAAGCCGCCCAAGAAGAGCATGATGATGGGGTTTGCAAACGTCGCCATAATGGACTTATGGCTGATCATGGTCACGCCGTCTACGCGGAAAGGCGTCAGGGCGGAGTCGGACATCGTCACGATCATGAGCACGATGACAAGCATCGAGGTCGACCAGATCGGGAACGGTTGCAGGATCCAGAAGAGGGCCGCCATCACGAAAACGCCAATAACGCGGATTTCGAGCGGATTCAGGATTCCCATGGGGCTTGCGGCATCGAATCCGAGGGATTCGTAGGGCAAGAAGAGGGCGACGATGGCGAGCACCGACGCGATGATGAACTTGATGAATTTTGCCTTTGTCATAGTGCGGCCAAATTTAGAAAAAAGCCGCCCTTATGGCAAGATTACAGGAATACTACAAGGCAAGGGGGGATGAGTCCCCCTAACTGCAGCCCCTACTCGAGCCTGCTCCGCACGCGAGCAAATTACGGCCTTCGGCCTTTACTGCTCGCTTTGCGGCCAGTCTCTCATGGGTCTTCCGTTACCCCTCGCCTAAGGGTGGACAGCACTTAGCACTTTTAGTGCTTAGTGCGCATGGCCACCAGGGTGGGGTTCCACCCTTAAGATCCCGTTTTATCGTTGAATTGCCACTTTACGGACGGCGTGGTTACCCGCGACGGTCACGCGGAGCAGGTAAAGGCCCGATTTCGGGGCTTTAAGTGCGAGCGTGTTGCGGCCTGCGGCCGATTTTCCACGGGCAGAGGCCAAAACCTTGCCGCTTACGCCCACGAGCTGCACCTGGTAGCTAGCGCCGGCCAGGGATTCGTCAACATCGAAGCCTACCTGGAGGGCGCCCGGAACGCGCTCATAGCGCAGGTTTTCGACCTTGGCCGCCACAGTGTGGACAGCGGCGGCGGTCACGCGGACGGTCGCCGTTGTGCCCGCGGCCTTGAGCATCACCTTCAGGGAGTCGCCGGCGGGGACTTCGGCCGTTTCCCCATCGATAGCCACATAGACCTTCAGCCCCATCTGGTTCAGCGCCTTGACTCCGTCAAAGCGCAGGTAGCCCACGCGGTCGCTCGACGCACTCATGGCAAGCTCCCATTCGTAGCGAGCCTCGTCCTGAGCCTTAACACTCTTCACGGACTTCGAAAGGGCGCGCTTCCCACTCATAATGGACAGGTTCACCAGGTCGCCCATGCCCATGGGCGGCTCCAAGCGCTCCTTCGCGGTACCTACGCCAAGCACATTCCAAGAATCCCTGTGTCCACGGGTATCTGAAAGCGACACCTGCAAGCTCCAATTTTCGCGGTTCTGCAGCTTCGCCTTGGCATCATGTTTCACATCCAGCGGGTCAAACTGCGGGGCCGCGTCAAGGCGCACCGTTCCCCCAGTTTCAGAATACAGCCAAACAGCTTCGTACGGTCCGAGTACAGACACGGAATCGTACCCGGCGCGGTCGGCGTACCACTTGCTCATATCAAGGGTATCCTGGAGCACCGAGATGTCCCAACCGTAGGGGTTCGCGACCATGTTCCAGCCGCTGTCAAGTTCCCATACGACTTCCTTACCCGACCTCAGAGAATCGCCACGGAGCAGAAGCGGGCGGTCTTCCAAGGAACTGTACCAGAATCCCTGCTGCGGGTCCGCTTCGCCACCAACATACTTCTGGTACTTCCAGAACTCGCCAAAGCTCGCCGTTTCGTCCCAGCGGTAGAACACCGGGTCGTCATCCCACACAATGGAATCGATTGCCACATCAGAAAGTGAAAGCATCTGCCAACCGTTGGCGGCAATTTCACTACCCACCGTAAACGCCGTATCGAAAGGTATCGTATCCTTCTTGTCGAAAAGCATCACACGTGCCACATAGCTGCCGGACTGAAGCGGGTACTCCGTCCAAGTCTTGCGGTAGGGCGTTTCCTTGATTTTCTTTGCAAGTTCATACTCGTCCAGCACGACTCCCTGGGCATCCATCAGCACCACCTTCAGCTGTGCCGCGCGGTCCACCTTGAACTTGTTCGTCTCCACAATAAAGCGCACCGCATTTCCCGACTGTGCAAAGTCGTGGCGCACGAGCCTCAAGGAGTCTTCAACCACCTTCGTGGAATCGCCATCGCCAGGAGTCTTATCTGGATCCTTTTCGTCCTTGGCTTCAGAGAAATACGCCGTCAGGGTCACATTGATCAAGCCGTCCGGCAACGTATCGCCTTCTTGCAACACATACCTTTCAACTGAACCATCATTTATACTGTTCGACATATGCTGCGGATCAACATCCTTCATCACTTTGACAATCACCAGCGAATCCAGCGCATAGCCCGAATCGGGTTCAGCAAGCAACCGCATCGCAACCCCTTCAGGATTGTCCCACGGCAAGAGCATCGTGGAATCCTTGGCAAATCGGTGCGTATACATCTTCGTCCCGTCGCGGTATTCGTCCACGGCAATCGTTCCGTTTTCAAATTCCCCTAGGCGCACCCTGACATAATTTCCAAGGCAGGTTTCCGCATCCTTCCACACCGCATACAAAGTCTTTTCGGCATTGATGTCGGGGTATAAGAAACTACCCGGATCTTTCACATGGTACTTATAATCGTTAGTATCGGCATTAAAGGCCCAGCCCATCACGCAGGCTTCAGCCGTATAAATTTGAGACGGCAGAAACACGGGTCTGTTGCCATTCGGCACCACAAGGCTATCGGGCACTTCGGAGTCCACGCCGTAGAATACTTCCGTCGCCGTCGTATTCACATCGAGGTGTACATTCTCGTACGGGATTTCCGCAGCACGTAAATAGGCATCATGCATCGTGGAGAAATTGTAGAGATCCACATCATTCCCTTCCGACAAGTCCGGTCCAGCTGCAGCATTTTCTTCAAACAATCCGTGAACGACACTCAGACCATACACCTGTTTTACATGTTCACGTTCAAGCATAAGGTATCTATCCGTATAATAGGTAAGGTACGAACCTTTTTCCGATTCATACAAATACTTTTTCACGGATTTTTTGTCGGCATCGGTTAACTTGTCATAAATATCATCAAGCACTATCGTAACCTTGTACACCGTCCTATTGGTCGAAACCTTCGGCAACGAGTCCGGCTCATTTTCCCAGCAGACCGTACCATTTACACCACATTCTCCGCCACTTGAAGAGGCTGTATTCAGCACATAAGTAAACAGGCGTGTCTTCATCTCTTCACCATCGATCACGCCATCGTACAGCCATTTTTTTTCGTTTTCTACATAAATGGCACCCGAGCCACCTACATCCAGCGTCCCTTCGGCATCAAGGCTCGCCGACTTCGTTTTAACGGCATTGCGGTAATTGTTCCAGATTCGGTAATAATCGACAGCCTGGGTTTTCCACAAATCCGGCGTAACCGGGTCGCCATTTACTAAACCAAGCCAACCAACGGCCAACCCAGCATTTTCATCACTAAAGCCATAATGGTAATTGTCCTCGACATTCATTTGGGCAGATGATGGCGCCCGAATTTCACCAACTTCATAACCGACATGGAAAAAGTCACTATCCGTACCGGCAGTCTCATTTGCGATGGGGACAGACAAGTCACCTATAGAAGTATTGTAACGCACATACAGATTCAAGCAGTACGCTATACCCGCCATCGCACCGACTCCACTCATCGTTTTCACCGTCGATGCTGCAATTTTGATATTGCCTTCGGCATGGTTTCCTCGAAGTTCTACAGTATAATTTGGATTGTCAACACGGCCCACAACATAGGCTGCATGGACATTGTACATCTTAGAAGCCGTTGCCGTAATCACATTTGGATTCTTTCCCGGATTCACCGGTTTGACAGTCGAATTGCGAATGGCAAAAGTGCTATTAGTGGCGTTGACCAAGGCATAGCCCACAATTCCACCCACGGCAAGTGCCGTGTCAGACGAACTGATATCCACCGCGACATCATTTTCATTTATAGTGAAATCCGCAACAGCGTCTTCGCCACCACCCAGTCCCGTATAGACACCAACCACACCGCCAAGACGAGAACCTACAGAGCCCTCCGTCTTTGTATTCTTGATGGTGGTCTCAACCTTGTTTTTCGAAAGCTGTACACTACCATTTCTCCAGGACAAAGCTCCGACAAGTCCACCCAGGTAACGATTTTGGTTTGCTCCGCTGTAGTCTCCCGACTTGAAAGTCACATCTGCATTCGCCACTTCAAAAATGGACCCTTGGGTAATGCTATACGGTGATACTGAGCCAATCAACCCGCCTACCGAGGAACCGGTCAATTCCGCAGATACGGTACAGCCTTCAAGAGAAAAACTCGTCGAGCCATCCATACTTACGCTTGCTAAGCCGATAATTCCTCCGACATAGGACGCGCCGATATAACTTGCATTATTTCTCTGCATGATTTTTGCAACGGAATCCGGAACGACCAGTTTCGACACCGAGACATTGGAAATGTTTGTTTGTCCATACAAATTGGCGACCACGCCGCCTCTGTAAGAAACTTTGTCGTAAAAATGCCACACCTGCGGACCAGCGCTTTCTTCATTCAGGGCCAAAAGAACATCGTCCACCCGTACATCCGAGAGCCTTGAATTACCATTCGCAGCATACGCTACAGCGGCGCTATTCCAGCCGTACACCTTGGATTTTGAAACGGACACGTTTTCAAACGAAGTATTTTCGGCTTCATTCACGACTACCGCCGCATTAAGAGCCATTTGGGGATCGTCCATTTTCGCTACGACATAGGCGTTTTCAAAATTTAGATTCTTTATAGTAGCGGCCTTCAATGTTCCAAAGAAAGAAGCATGAGCTCCCTCAGCGATATAGCAGAAGTTCTTAATGGTATGGTCATCACCATCAACAACAAAAGGCCTATTACTATTATTCGAATTATCAATCGAAACGAGATCTATCGGAGTAAACGGCTCTTCGCACGCGACTTTCTTTTTTGAATAGCCACCCAAATCGATGTCGGTATCGAACTTAACGCGAATCGACCAGGTGTTCGGATCACTCTCGGAAGCCCCAACATAGCTCATGAACCCGGACGCAAAATCGTTCCAGGTCGAACTAACCGTATAGCCGTCGGTCGATTCACCCTGTGCAAACTGCTTTATGGAGCAGTCAAGGGTGTAGTCATTATAATCCATCGGGGCTTCGCACCTATACCCGATAGGTTTAATTTCGGCTAAAACAGTCCCGGCCAAAAGTAGGACCGCCGCAATAAGAATTTCAGTTGTTCTCTTCATATACACCATTCCACTTTACAAGTAAATAATAATATTTTACAAGGTAAAGCAGACGTTTACATCAAAAAAAGGCGGAAACTGGGTCCGCCTTTTGACATCCGTCACACATTCACGCTATGAAGTGTGCGCTACTTCACAAGTACCTTGCCAGTCATGTTCTGAGCGCCCACCTTGATTTTCACAAAATAGACTCCCGACTTCGGAGCAGCCGTCACAAATGCGTTCGTACCGGCCGTCGCATTAAAGCGTCCAGAAGCCACCTGCTTGCCATCGATGCCAACAACGGCGTAGCTTGCGTTTGCACCCGCCACAGATTCAGGGGCGTCGAAGCTCACCTGCATCTGGTCGCCCAGCTGCGTAGAACGCAATCCGCGAATCTTATTCGATGCAACCACTGCATTCGATGCGGCCACGCGGACATCTACGCTTTTTACCGACTTTGCAAGAGCCACGCGGACAGGCGATTCGCTGGTGACCTCGGTCGTGTTGCCGTCTACAGTCACGAACAGCCTGAGCCCAAGCTTCAAGAGCTCGGAGACCCCTTCGAAGCTAAGCTTACCGTCGCGGGCGCTGCTTGCAGAAACTTCGAGCGACCAGCTGTATTCATCGGCAATCGCCTTAATGCTCTTTGCAAGGGAGGCACCCTTCTTGCCGCCTACGCCTTCTTCGCGGATAGCAAGCGACACCCTGTTGCCCATGCCTGCAGGAGGTTCTTCGAGGCGTTCCTCGTCGCCTGCACCAAGCACGTTCCAGGAATCCTGCCTGCCGTATTCGTCAGCAAGGACTGCCACCAAGGAGAAGCTACCCGGAGCATTTCCCACCTTACGCAGGGCGGACTTCTTCAATGCCTTTGCACCGGAGGTACTCTCGGTAATTCCAAAGTACGGTGCCGCAGAAACGCGCCATGTCGTCGCATGTGTCGCCTTTACCCAAACCGCCTCGTAGGGGCCTATGACCGTCGGGGTTACATAATCTGCAACGTTTGGATCCCAGCGCCAAAAGACCACCTTGCTCCCGTCATCGGTTTTACCCTTCGTCAAGTCCACATACCATCCGTAGGGGTTTGCCATCAGGTTCCAGCCGCTGTACAGGCTGTCGAGTTCCCAGACGATTTCGGAATCCTTGCTACCGGTCGCTTCGCGCAGCACCAGGGGTTTGCCCGCTTTCGTGCCGTACCAGAATCCGCGGGTGGAATCTACGTCGCCGCCGGTAAAGGCGCGGTACTGCCAGTAGTCGCCAATCGGGTTCTGCTCGTCCCACCAGTAGAAGCTAGCATCTTCGTCGCGCATCACTGAGCTGTTCGCGAGTGCCGCAAGCGAGACCATCTGCCAGCTTTCGGCGCGGACTTCAATTTCGGAATTAACCTCGAAGCTGTCCTTGTACACGACCGGTTTGTGCTCATGGTCGTCCAGCGAAAGCTCCACGGAGAACTTGCCCATCGGAGCCGGCACCATTTCCCACACGCCACCCTTCACGACCGACGCAGAAATCGTGTCATCGGCAATCGTCCCATACTCACCGATAACTTTCACATAGGCGTTCGTCGCAGAGGTCACATTTTCTGCCTTGAACGTGAGCTGCACCGCATGTCCGGACTGCTCAATCTTGGGGGCAGAAACCAGCTTGAGTTCACCTTCGCTAGAGGAACTTTCAGCAGGCTGTTCGCTAGACGAACTTTCCTCGGCACTGCTCGAAGAACTCGATTCCGCATCGGAACTCGACGGGGTTTCGGAACTGCTGGATACATTTTCCGGAGTCGACGAACTCGAGGCGATTTCGGAACTGGACGATTCCGGGATGCGTTCGTAGCGTGCCATGACTTCGGTATTCTTGGTAATGACATCGAAGTTGCGGTCCCATTCCACAAACACATAGCCTTCGCGTTCAGGAGCCTTGGGCGCCACCGCGGCGGCACCGTATTCCACCCATACCGTATCACCGATCATTTCCTCTGCGTTTTTCCAGAAGGTTACCGCGTACTTGACCTTCACGGAATCAAATACCGCCGTATAGACCGCGTCGCCGTTGACAGGCACGACAGCAGGTTTCCAGCCGACGAATTCATAGACATATTCAGCCGTAGCCGGGCGGGTAACGCCAGTCAATTCAGGCGGCATCACGCCATAGGCAATGGAATACGCAAACTCGTCGTCGAGGTTCTTAAACACGATGTTATACTTTATCGCCTCGTAGACGGCATTGATCTTCAGGTTCTTCTTGACTTCGAGATACGAAGAGTCGCTCCAGCCCACAAAATTATAACCTGTCCGTTCCGGAACCTCGGGGGGTGTCACGTTTGTCGCATATTGGATGACAAGGGAGTCTCCCAGGCGCTTTCCATCGAAGTCGAAGAACTCGACACCATAGTAGTTGATGTCATAGATAGCCTTCACCGTCAAGTCCGATGTAATCTTGTTGAACGGCTTGTCCCATTCGTCGTTGAACGTGTAGCCTTCGTAGACAGGCATATCCCTTTTCTGGGGAGCGGTTGCCGCCGAATTTTCCTTAACCGTCTGCAGGTCAACCGTCTTTCCCATCATGTCGACGAAGGTCACCACGAAGGTCGTCGCATCGGGTTCTATAGGCTTGTTGATCAATTCGTCGGCAAAAATCGGCAAGTCGCTGTTTTCATCTTTCTTGTAGCTCCAGCCTTCTACGAGGGGAAGCACTTCCTTGTTCAAGAATCCGGCAAACTTGGAAGTCTGCATCGTTTCCGCCACCTCGGTGCCATTCTGGTTTACCGAAAGGGTCTTCGTTTCACCGTTCCTGACAACATAATGGATATTGTCATTGGAAGCCCAGGCCGCCGTAAGGTCCATCCCGTTGCTTATCATGCCGAACGGTGCTACATCCAAGTCATTTTCACCATAGTGATAGTTCGACAGTATATTGAAATCACCATTCCACATGGCGCTTCCCAGAAGGTAGCCCACCTTTTTCTGCTTGGCCGTTGCAGAAACCGCGATATCCCCCACTACGAAGGATGTCTTCAGGGTAAAGACCTTCTCGACCGAATGGGTCGAACCGACAAGGCCACCAACCAGAAGGCTGTCGCCAGAATACTTGCCGGTCACCTTGATGTCGCCTGTCATGCCGACTCGTTCTATGACGGTAATTTCGTTGCAGACACCACACAAGCCGCCTATTTTAGCGGTCTGAAGAGTTGTTGCGGTAGTGGAACCTTCAACAGCCTTGTAGGTAATCAAGTCGTCGCTATTCACAAGGACATTCTTGAAATGCACGGACTTTCCACCATAGGCCTGCGGGAATCCGCCAACAATGCCACCGACGGCGGAACAGTTCAAGCTATCTTCGACATCGATCTTTCCACCGTAGCTCAGGTTCGACAAGATGTCGGTCTTGATGGTTGCCACCTGAAGGAATCCGATCAAGCCGCCCACGTAGAGACTGTCCCTCGATTCGGAGCCGTTTTCGGGCCTATTCGCATCGACAGCGGTCTTGACATGACTCTTGATGTCGACGGTAGACGATACATTCACAAAGCCCATGTTCTTTGCCTGCGCCAAGCAGACTCGCCCCGCGACGCCGCCTAGATAAGCCTGCGCATGGAGCCCTTCGACAGCCTTACCCGATGCGGACAATCCAATGGAACCCGTCGATGTCACATCCGTGATGCTGAAGAAGTCCTTGTCGTTGTCGCTGCCGCTACCGCAAGAACTGCCGTAGCCCAGGATACCGCCTGCATAATAGCTGTAGAGGCCCGCTACCTTCAGGGAATCCTTCATGTCCACATTGGCAGAACTGTTCATGATTTTCACGGACATTCCCGCCACTGCAGAATCGAGGCCAATAAGGCCACCCACGGCAATGACATTGGGCGACGAAGCATCGTAGATTTGTCCATCGAACTGGCTCTGCATCAGCGTGAAGTCCCCTGCCTTCGGAGAACCGTTTTCACTGTAGACAACCACCGCGCCAAAGAGGCCGCCCATCGACGAGCCGCCCGAAATCCTAGAAGGAATCGTTTCTTCGGCTTTGACCTTCGTATAGACGAACAAGCTGGTATCGGATTCACCGGTCGTGCTGAAAAGCCCCGCAATGCCACCCAATGCAGACTTGTGTCCGTATGCAAAATCGTGGATTTCGACCTTCACGGAATCGTGCCTAAAAGTCGGATCTTCGTGTTCGGAACGGTAGGCCACACCCACGATGCCTCCCAGGAACACCTTGTGATCGGAAACGGAATCCATCACGGAAGAACCGGCATAGCCCTCGGTAATCGTCACCTTGTTCGTGATATAGATGTCGTCGTTTCCGGTAATGTTCGAAATTGTCGAGTTTTTCACAAAGCCCGCGAGGCCACCCGCAAACGGAGCCTGGATGGAATCGTTTGCAAGTTCAATATTTTGAACGGTCGCAAGGCTCACCATACCCACCAGGGCGCCCACCGGGTAATAATCCTTGCCATCGCCACTTTCACCATCGATGTAGATGCGCACCCCGTTCATCTTGATGTTTTCTATGGTGATATTGGCGACCTTTTCGAAAAGGGCCACCGGCTTTGTCATGGAAGAGGCGGCATAGCAGAGGTGCTTCACCGTAAACCCGTTGCCGCTGAACGACGTGGAATCCATCATCGGGAGCGGTTCATGGTTCACGTCGCAAGAACCCGCCTCGGTCTCGGCCGAGTACTCACCCAAATCGATATCGGAGCCCAATTCCAGCGGGACACCTTTCATTTCCTTGTTGTCTACCCATGACTTCTTGAGCAACTCATGGAGCTTTTTTGGGGTATCTTCTACAGAGGAGACGCACTTTCCGGAGGGCGTGAACGAAGTCATTCCACCACCCCACATGCCGATGTTCCAACCCGAGGTATAGCCGACATCGCCCTTTCCGTTGCTGGTATAATCCACATTATTGAATGTCAGTTTCCACGCGGTATCGGAACAGGGAACATTGCTCTGGCTCAAGACCATTGTCGTCAAAGACTGGTTAAAACCGCCATTTTGAACGACCGTTATCAGGTTATAATATCCGCTGCCATTGACGGCAAAAGCCATGCTGCTAAGCAGTAGCACAGCAAACAAGCACAAACCTAATTTTGCCTTCATAAAACCCTCTAATCGTTCACCTTCTAAAGATATGTAAATTTTTCAAAAAAAGACATCCGGGGCATCAAAAAGTGTTGTCACTGTGATGTGGAACAACACGGGGATAGGCAAAAATGGGTAAATTTGCTAAATTTGGCGAAAAACCCAAAGGAGTCTGGAATGTTTAAGAAAATCGCACTCGCCGCAGCGCTCACCGCTAGCGCTGCATTTGCCACCTGGGACTACTATCCGGTTCTCGAAGCCGGCAAGGGTTCTGCCAAAGGTGAACTTTACTACGACTGGGACGATGATTGGTCCCAGGCCGGCCTCAAGGTGGGCGCCCGCTACAGCATTATTCCGAAGCTTGAAATTTCCTTACAGAGCTGGGGTTTCCAGTTCTGGGGCGAAACGGACTGCAGCGGCTGCGTGAACGGCGGCGATGGCCTTCGCGACCTGGTCCTTGGCGGCCGCTACGAAGTCGCTCCCATGATCACCGCATTCCTCGACTTAAACCTGCCTATCGGTAACGACGACAACGAAGGCTATACGGTCACGCCTCCTTCTAACGGCGAACTCGCCCTTTACTTTGGTGCCCAGTTCAGCATGCCCGTCACCGAAGTTCCGGGGCTCAAGTTCGGTACCGAAGCCGGCCTCGACTGGGGCTTTGAGCACAAGAACCAAGAACGCGGCCTTGACCTGCACCTGGGTGGCGAAATCGGCTACACCGTTCCCAACGTGGGCGTCACTCCGTTTGCCGGACTGCAAATCAAGTACCGCCTTACCGAAAGCACCCACGATGACGGCAAGAAGGAAATCGGAGACGACGACGACGGTCACAAGCAGATTAACATCTGGCTCGGTGCAGACTACTTCGTGATTCCGAACCAGCTCGATATCTGGGGCAAGCTGATTGTCCGCAGTGGTAAAATCGGCGGCGACGCAACTGGCCTCAGCGTCGGTGCCGAATTCTTCTTCTAAAGAGGTATCGGGTCGCCTTGCGTAAGCAAGGCTTTGAGGTCGCGCAGAGCGCTCTGAGCATTGAGCAGAGCATTCTCAGATGAGACCGAAAATGCTTAAAAGAGAGGCGTGCTGATTTTCAGCACGCTCTTTTTTTCTCAAAGCAAAGCGACCTCAAAGGGACTTTGTCCCGCGCTCACACCTCAAAGGCGCATTGCGCCGACCTACTTGATATCATATTCCGGAACCGGCAGGTTCTCCCCCGCCTTCATGGCCTTGTCGAGGGCCGCGGACTTCGTGGGGTCGAGCCACCAGTAGACAGGAATGGCGTCCTCGCGGTTGAAGCGGTCCAGCACACCAGCAGGAGTGCCGTAGCGGTTCCAGTAGAGAATGCGGTGGTGGTCGCACTGCCACATGAGCACGTAGGGCACGATTTCTGCGAGGCGGTTATCGAGCGCCTTCAGGATTTCGTTCCGCTTGGCTAAATCGAATTCCGTCTTCTGCAAGTTGATTAAGCTATCGACCACCTTGTCTTGCACGCCAGCCAAGTTGTTCGTGCCCTTCTGGAGAGCGGTCGCAGAATGCCAGCTCGCTTCCGGGTCACGGAGGCGGCCCGCCCCCCAGTTCACCCAGTAAAGGTCGAAGTCGGCATCGTCCAGACGCTTGCGGAGCGTGCTCTGGCTCATCTGCTCGATGGTCGCCACGACGCCCACCTTCTTCAGGTCTTCCTGGAACAGCGTGAGGTGGCGCAAGTCTTCTTGGCTGGTAATGAAGTTGATGGCAAAGGGCTTCCCGTCTTTTTCCAGCACGCCCTGGCCGTTCACCTTGTAGCCCGCCTCGGCAAAGAGCGCACGGGCGCTATCCGGATTGAACGTGTAGAGCGGCGCCGTCGGGTTCTTGTTGCCTTCCCACAAGTCGGGGTAGTAGCTGTTCAAGAGGAAGTACTGGCCGAACATGTACTTCTCGTTCATCGTCTCGCGGTTCAAGAGCATGCTAAGTGCGCGGCGAACGCGAACGTCCTGGAACTGCGGCTTGCGCAAGTTGATGGCCATGCCCTGGAATCCAATGGGCTCCTTGTTGAAAATGCGCTGCTTTACCGCCCAGCCCTTCTTCACAGCATCAAAGTCGGTCTGCTTCATCCAGATGCTGCTGGTGTAGATGGCGTAGGCGTTGAAATCCTGCTTCTTGAAGGCTTCGAGGGCCTTCGTCTGGTCGTTCATGAAGCGGTAGCGGATTTTCTGGAAGTTGTACTTGCCGCGGTTCCAGTTCTTCTTGAAGCCCCACCAGTCGGCGCGGCGAACGAGGTCCACGTAGCGGTCTTCGCGGAAGGTCTTGATGATGTAGGGACCAGAGACCACCGGAAATTCATAGCGAATCTGGTTGAAGTCCTTACCTGCCCAAGCGTGCTTCGGGAACGCGAGCATGCCCGCCGCCTCCCAGAAGTTACCCCAGTGGCTCTCCTTCGCGGTCATCTTGATGGTAAGGCTGTCCACGACTTCGGGGCGGTCAAAGCGGCTGAGCCCCACCTTGAAAATCGGCGTGAGGTTTTTCTCGTCCATGATGACGTCGTAGTAGAACTGCACGTCTTCGGCGGTAATCGCCTTGCCGTCGCTCCACTTGGCGCGGCTGTCTACGTGGAAGGTGAACGTCTTGCCGTCTTCGGACACGTTCCAGCTGTCGGCAAGGATTCCCACTTCGCGGTCCTCGGTGGAGTGCAGACTCACGAGAGGCTCGAACATCATGCCCATGAGTTCGGCGGAGAAGCTGTTGTAGTCTTCCCACATGTTGAATGACTTCGGCATCGCGGAACCCCACAAGGTAATCGTTCCGCAGGGGCGTGCGTCCTTCGAGGCTATGGGGTCGAACTCACCCGTGGCTTCGGGGTCTTGCGGGAGTTCGGGGCAGTTCAACTCGGCACTTTTAGAGGCTGTGCCCTTGGATGCGCCGGACTCGTTACAAGCTGTAAATAGAAACGCGGATGCAACAAGAACCGCGCAAGAAACTTTAACAGAGAAATCTTTCATACGGAACAATATAGATAAATTGTTCAGAAAGATTGTCTTCCCGAGCTTGTCCCGGGAACAACGGTCCCTTTTGCAGGCTCAATGTAATTCCTATTGCTGCGGGAAAAAAATGGTGATGCCGGGACAAGCCCGGCATGACAGCTGCGGGAAATGGTTAGCTATGGCAGAACAAGGTCTATATCGACGAAGCTATCGGCGGATTTTGTCTTCCCGGGTTTATCCCGGGAACAACGGTCCCTTTTGCGGACTTAAAAAATGGTGATGCCGGGACATACCCGGCATGACAGCTGCGAGAAGTGTGGTGATGCCGGGACATGCCCGGCATGACAGTCGCAGAGAACAATCGGCTACGGCGGGACAAGGTCTATATCGACGGAACTGCGGATGGATTTTGTCTTCCCGGGCTTGTCCCGGGAACAACGGTCCCTTTTGCAGGCTCATTGTAATTCCTATTGCTGCGGGAAAAAATGGTGATGCCAGGACATGCCCGGCATGACAGCTGCGAGAAGTGTGGTGATGCCGGGACAAGCCCGGCATGACAGCTGCGGGAAATGGTTAGCTATGGCAGAACAAGGTCTATATCGACGAAGCTGTCGGCGGATTTTGTCTTCCCGGGCTTGTCCCGGGAACAACGGTCCCTTTTGCGGATTCGATGACTTCTTTAGTTATTCCTATAGATGCGGACAAGTCATTCCACTCAGGATTCTTTGACATCACAAGGTTACACTTCCAAACCCGTGGATACCTTTTCAGTTGTTTTTCTCTTTTTATAGCGTCTTCAATATTAAAAAACAACTCATAATACACAAGCTTCGATACATTGTATTTACTCGTAAAACCTTTATTCCTATGAACCTTATGCTCTACAACCCTTCGAGCTAAGTCATTTGTTACACCTGTGTAGAATACGGAGTTGTCACTCGTTGTTAGCAGATAAACATAGTAGTTGTAGGATTGCATAGGAAGAATGTACAAAAAATGGTGATGCCGGGACATGCCCGGCATGACAGCTGCGAGAAATGGTTAGCTATGGCAGATCAAGGTCTATATCGACGAAGCTGTCGGCGGATTTTGTCTTCCCGGGTTTATCCCGGGAACAACTATCCTCTTTGCGGACTTAAAAAAAGGTGATGCCGGGACAAGCCCGGCATGACAGCTGCGGGGAAAAAAAAATGGTGATGCCGGGACATGCCCGGCATGACAGCTGCGAGAAGTGTGGTGATGCCGGGACATGCCCGGCATGACAGCTGCGAGAAGTGTGGTGATGCCGGGACATGCCCGGCATGACAGCCGCAGAGAACAACGGCTACGGCAAACCGACGTGGCGCTGCTTCTGCTTTTTGGGCTTGGGTTCTTCCGGGCCTTTTTCAGCTTCGGCCTTGGCGGCTTCGGCTAAAAGCATTTCAAGCGACACGCGAGAAGCCTCCTGTTCGGCCTTCTTCTTGTTGCCGCCCTGACCGCGACCGTACACGCGACCGTCCACGTGGACTTCGACGGTAAACACCTTCTGGTGTTCTGGGCCCGATTCATCGACCACCACATATTCCGGAACCGTGCGGAGCTTACCCTGCAGGTATTCCAAAAGCTCACTCTTGTGGTTGATAAAGTCTTCGGCAGAAATAATCTCCTGCACCCGCGGAAAATGGAACTTATTCAAGATGGCGCGGACCTCGTCGAGGCCGCCATCCAGGTAGACCGCGCCAAGAACCGCTTCGTAGGCGTCAGCCAGAATGCTTTCTTTGCCGCGGCCGCCGAGTTTTTCTTCGGCTTTGCCTACCTTCACGTATTCGCTCAGGCTCCATTCCTTGGACGACTGTGCGCAGGCATGTCCCGAAACAATCGCGCTCTTGCGCTTGGAAAGTTCGCCCTCGGGGTCGTCGGGGTAAGTCTTGTAAAGGAATTCGGTGGTGAGCATGTTCAGCACGGAATCGCCCAAAAATTCCAGGCGTTCGTTGTTGCTCTCGTAGGGCATGTCCGTGCCCGTCAAGAATGAACGGTGCACCAGCGCATGCGCCAACAGTTCGGGGTCCTTGAACCGGTACCCGAGCTTCGCCTCAAGCCCGCCGTCGGACTTCTGGCGAAACCAGAGTTTAAGCACTTTGTGGAGTAGAGTGTTCTTTTCCATGTATAATATAGCTGTGAGCTATGAGGGCGGCGCTACGCGCCTCTGAGGTAAGAGGATATCTACAAACCCCAAAGCGAAGCGACCTCAAAGCGAGTTTACGAGCGGCCTCATCGCTCAAAAAGAAAAGGGCAACCCGAGCCGGGTCACCCATTCCAGTTTCGTCTTCGAAGCGAGCTAATTAAGCCTTCTTAGCTTCGATGAAGGCAACCACGTCGGCAACCTTGGCAAACTTTTCGGCGTCGGAGTCG
Source organism: Fibrobacter sp. (assembly GCF_045601785.1). Classification (GTDB taxonomy): domain Bacteria; phylum Fibrobacterota; class Fibrobacteria; order Fibrobacterales; family Fibrobacteraceae; genus Fibrobacter. The sequence continues at coordinate 18,028 of NZ_JAZSAF010000048.1, read as the reverse complement.
AGGATTTCGACTTCGAATTCGTCTTCGAGGGCCATCACGAGTTCCACGCGGTCGAGGGAGTCGGCACCGAGGTCGTTACCGAATTCGGATTCCGGCTTGACATCTTCAGCCTTAACGCCGAGCTTGTCAACGATAACAGCGGTGACCTTCTTGAAAATTTCTTCGTTCATTGTAATCTCCATTTGGATTGATTGTTTGAGTTCAAATTTAGTAAAAAATGCCTAGGCGTTCAACCCACCATCGACGCCAAGAATCTGGCCGGTGATGTAGCAGGCGTCGTCGGACGCCAAAAATGCGGCAGCGTTAGCAATATCTTCGGGTTTTCCGATGCGGCCGAGCGGAATCTGGGCGGCATACTTTTCCTTGGTGGCCTCATCCATGGCGGCGGTCATGTCGGTACCGATAAAACCGGGGGCAATGGCGTTCACGGTAATGCCGCGAGAGGCAAATTCCATGGCGTTGGAGCGGGTCATACCGATAATGCCTGCCTTGGCGGCGGCGTAGTTGGCCTGACCGGCCTGGCCGTGCAGGGCGTTAATGCTCGAAATGTTGATAATGCGGCCGGTACGCTTGCCCATCATGGTGCGGGCGACAGCGCGGGTGCAAAGGAACACGGAACGCAGGTTCGTGGCGATCACGGCGTCGAAGTCTTCGTCCTTCATGCGCATCAACAGGCCATCGCGGGTAATGCCGGCGTTGTTCACCAGAATGTCGACCGTGCCCATGTCAGCAATGATCTGCTTGAACACGTTCTGCACCGTTTCGGAGTCGGCCACGTTGCAAGCATAGCTCTTGACCTGCACCCCAAGTTCGGCGGAAAGTTTGGCGGCCAATTCTTCCTTGACCGAGGTGGAAAGGATGGCGACGTCAGCGCCTTCGCTGGCGAGCTTGGTTGCAATGGCGAGACCGATACCGCGGGAAGCGCCAGTCACAATTGCCTTTTTACCAGTAAGTTTACCCATAGTAGATCCTGTGGTTTGTAGTTAATAGCTTTGAGGTCGTGCTTCGCACTTTGAGGTATGAGGTCGGGGCTACGCCCCTTTGAGCTTTTTATAATCGCGCCTCCGGCGCCTTACTTTAGCTCAGAGCGAAGCGACCTCATCGCTCACTGCTCATTACCCCCTCAATGCCTGGAAAGCCTCGATGGTTTCGACCGGAGTGACCTTCACGTCGCGGCTGATCTTGCGCATGAGGCCCATAAGCACCTTGCCGGAACCCACTTCGACCCCCTGCGTCACGCCCAGGGACATGGCCTTGTTCATGCAATCATTCCAGCGGACCGGAGACACCAGTTGGCGCACCAGGAGGTCGGCAATTTCGGAGCCCTTGGTGACCGGTTCGGCAATCACATTGGCAATGACCGGCTTTTCGACATCGTTGAACTTGGTCTTGGCGATTGCTTCGGCAAGGCCTGCCTGAGCGAACTGCATGAGCGGGCTGTGGAAGGCGCCAGACACGGCGAGCGGAATGGCCTTGATGCCTGCGGCAGCGCAGTTTTCGACCAGCTTGTTCACGCCGGCGACCGCACCGGACACCACGATCTGGCCCGGGCAGTTGATGTTGGCCGGAACCACGACACCTTCGGCCTTCACGGCTTCGCAAAGTTCAAGAATCTTGGCTTCGTCCTGGCCCATGATAGCGGCCATGGCACCCGGATTCTTGGAACCGGCAGATGCCATGAGTTCACCACGGGTACGCACCAAACGGAGGCCTTCTTCGAAGCTGAAGCCGCCGGCAGCGTAAATGGCGGAGTATTCACCGAGGGAGTGGCCCGCCACGTAGTCAAAAGCAAAACCTTCGGACTTGAGGAGTTCCATCACCATGGCAGACACGGTAAACAAAGCCGGCTGCGTGTTGTCGGTGCTCTTCAGAACGTCTTCGGGACCTTCGGCCATGAGCTTGGAAAGCGAAAAACCGAGAATTTCGTCGGCCTGCATCATGAGCTTCTTGGCCGGTTCAAAAGTAGAAGCGAGGGTCTGGCCCATGCCCACGTACTGGGCACCCTGGCCGGGGAAAAGCAAAATCGTCTTAGACATTATATACATACCTCTGCGGCTAGACCGCACTTTTATTGTTTCGCGCTACAATTTAGAAAATAAGGGCCGGCGTCATCGGATTGCCTGCCCCTGTATACAAGAAATTGTAAATGAAAGATTTTCAACGCGTTTTTGTAAGGTCAATTCAAAGACGCCCCTGTTATAAAAGCAAAATAAAAAAGGACGGAACCTGCAAACCGCAGGCTCCGCCTTAAATTTCGCACAAATTAGCGTTACTTTGCTTCGGAGGAATCGTCCTTGATTGCGAGCAGGCGTTCGTTCACATTCTTGGACACACCCTTTTCGGCGTACTTGGCAGCCACTTCCACAGCCTTTTCGATAGCGAGAGCATCGGAACGACCGTGAGCGATAATGCCCGTGCCGTTCAAGCCGAGGAGAAGAGCGCCACCCGTCATGCGGTAGTCCCACATTTCGTCGAAGCGGCGGCCGTTCGGGGTATCGATAACACCGAACATCTTCTTGTGCAGTTCGTAGAAGCCTTCGAGCATCTTCAGAACCACGTTACCCGTAAAGCCAGAAGTCACGACCACGTCGGCGACACCTTCGATAAGGGTTTCGCCTTCGATGTTACCGATAAAGTTTACCGGAGCGGACTTCAGAAGCTGGTGAGCTTCCTGCAGTACAGCCGGGCCCTTGTGTTCTTCTTCGCCCATATTGAGGAGGCCAACCTTCGGGTTTTCGTAACCGAAGTAGGTCTCGGCGAAAGCGGAACCTGCAATGGCGAAATCCACCAGGGTAGCAGCGCGTTCGTCGACGTTTGCACCGGCATCGACCAGAATGATCGGGCGGTCGGCGGTCGGAATCACGCAGCCGATAGGCGGACGGCTGAATTTGTCTGTAGTACGGCCCAAGAGCATAAGGCAGCTGGCCATCATGGCGCCGGAGTTACCGGCACTCACGGAGGCATCTACCATACCCTTCTTCTGCAAGGCGACGCAGGTCACCAAGCCAGAATGGGGCTTCGTCTTGAGAACCTGTACAGGGTGTTCGTCCATGGCCACAGGGTCCGGTGCATCGACCACGGAAATGCCTTTGCCAGCATAGCCAAGCTTTTCAAGCTTAGCCTTGACCTCGGCCTCCGGTCCGCACAGAACCACATGCAGGTTTTCGTTCTTGTTGACGGCGTTAACCGCACCTTCAATTACTACGTCTGGGGCGAAATCGCCACCGAGAGCATCAAGAGCAACTTTAACCATGGACATCTCCTTACAACAGTAGAACCGTTAATTAGGCTTCGGCATCCTTCATGTTGATCACTTCGACACCATTGTAGTAGCCGCAAACCGGGCACACGCGGTGCGGGCGCTTCACGGAACCGCAATGATCGCAGGTAGCCATAGCGGGCACTTCCATCTTCCAGTGGGTGCGACGCTTGTCACGACGGGCGGTCGAGGTTTTTCTTTTAGGTACTGCCATTTTTAACTCCTATTTTCCATTTTGCTCTTAAGAGCCTTGAGTTTGTCCCAACGAGGGTCGGTTTGGGGCACCTCGTCGGCGGGTTTGTTTGATACAAAGATAAAATCTTCGTCAGGATTTTTCACGGGCGCTTGCGGTTCCTGTAGAATAACCAGCTGTCGGATGCACTCGGAAAGGTCCACGAAGCTCTGCCCCAGGGGAATTCGGTAGGCGAAAACGTCTACATCGTCTTCATCGAGTTCCTGTTGCGAAACCCCGGTGCGGGTCACTTCCGCCACGATTTCGGTCGAAAACGGGCGGTCGAACGGTTCCAGGGTACGGGAGCAGGTCAGAGTTTGCACTCCGGAGATCGATCCTGTCACAAGACACTTGCTTTCGCCTTCGGGGCTTACCAACACCTCGGCTACCAGGTCGCCCTTGAGGTGCAGTTCGTCGAAGATCTCGGGGGCATCGGAGCGGGACCAGACCACCCGGCGGTCTTCGGAATCAGTAAGTTTTTGTGCGATATCTAATCTCAAAGTAGCCCAAATTTAGTAAAAACAGGGATACAAGTCAATATTTGACGAGTATCCCGGTTAAAGTTTGCGTTTACTTTTTCTTTTTACCCGGTGGAGTGGGCATGAAGGGGCTGCTGGCCGCAGACTTTTCCTTGGTGGCAGTCACCGTTTCTTGACTTACGACCACGGAATCGCCCACAGAAAGGCCCTTGAGAATCTGAATGTTCACGCCGTCGCTGATGCCTGTCTTGACACGGCGAGGCGCCGCCTTGCCGTCGATGTTTACCCACACCAGGTTCCCGCTCGGCTTTTTGCCGTCGGGGCGTTTTTTGAAGGATTTGGGGAAACTGCCGGGGGGCGGGAAATTGCCCTTTTTAAAGTCGCCTTTCGGGAAATCGCCGGCGTTAAAATTCGCATTGGCGAGGCCATCTTTCACCGAGGAACTGTCGCCGGATTCGCCGTGCGGCGGGCGCATGCCCTTGGGAGGTTCTGCCATCGGGGTGCCGTCGGCGGGCGTGAACTTGAGCGCCTTCACCGGAATCGCGATGGCATCGGTGATTTCTTGGGTCACGATGGTGCAAGTCGCCGTCATGCCCGGGAGCAACTTCTGTTCCGGGTTCTCGGCGGTAATTACCACGGTGTATGTCACCACGTTGCTCGTGGTTGTGGGGTTCAGGCGAACCTCTTGCACCGTTCCGTTAAAGGTATCGTTCTGGAAGGCATCGACCGTAAAGGTCACCTTTTGGCCTTGCTTGACCTGACCGATGTCCGCTTCGTCCACATCGGCCATGACCTTCATTTGGCTCAAGTCTTTTGCGATTACAAACAAAGTAGGAGTACTCATGGAGGCGGCCACAGTCTGGCCGACTTCTACCGCGCGCTTTAAAACCACGCCGTCAATAGGACTCTTGATGGTGGCGTAGCTCAGGTTGAGACGCGCCTGGTTGACTTCGTTTTCGCTGCGTTCAACGGAGAGTTTTGCCGAATTCATATTGTATTCAGCAGTTTCAAGTTCCACGGCGCTTGCGGAATTACTTTCAGAAAGTTTCTTGACGCGGTTGTAGGTCGATTCCTTGTACTTAAAATCGTTTTCTGCCGACTTGTAGGCAATTTCGGTCTGCGCGAGCGTGGCCTTGAGCTTCGACTTGTCCAGTTCGGCGATGACCTGGCCCTTCTTGACCTTGGAATTGAAATCGACGTTGATTTTCGCAATGTCGCCCGAAACCTGCGTACCCACTTCCACCTGGTCGACGGGTTCCAGAGTACCGGTTGCCGAAATGGTAGTCGAAATCGTGGTCTGCGTGACCTTCACGCTCACGAGCGGGCCCGCGGCATTTTCGGCACTCGCCGAAAAAAAGAACATCTTGACGCCATAAGCGATAGCGCCAAGAATCAAGAGGATGATGAAAATTTTCAAAAACTTTTTCATAAACGCAACCCAAAAATAGAAAGTCTCGCCCGTTTTTCGAATAATTAGATGCGCTTGAACGACAAAAGGTTGCCTATTCGCAAGAGTTTATTCCCAATTTTTTATATTATGCAGCATTAATCACTAACCACTGCCTACTTCCTACTACCGATGACTCGCATTGCTAAAAAAGATGATTCCGCAGAAGTCCGCCGCGTCACGTGGGTAGGGCTCGGCTGGAACGTGGTCTTGTCGGTAGGCAAGTTTTTTGCGGGTTATTTTGGCGGATCCCAAGCACTTATTGCCGATGCTATTCACAGCGCATCTGATTTTACTACGGACATCGCCATTATTGTGGGTTCCAAATTCTGGAATGCACCGCCCGATGCGGAGCACCCGTATGGGCACAGGCGATTCGAGACCTTGATTTCGGTAGGCATCGGGCTTGCCGTGTGTGCCGTGGGCATCGGGCTCGGCTACAACGCAGTCATCACCTTAAAAAACGGCGAGCAGTCGCACCCCGAATGGATTGCGGCGGTGATGGCGGCGGTTTCAATCATCGTGAAAGAGGCGCTTTTCCGCTACACGCGGGCGAAGGGTCGCGCCATCCGCAGCGAGGCCGTCGAGGCAAACGCTTGGCACCACCGAAGCGACGCCTACAGTTCTATTCCTGTTTTGATCGCGGTCTTGTTCGGGATTCTTTTCCCGACGCTCTGGTTTGCAGACTCCGTGGGCGCGATCATCGTTTCAGTATTCATTCTGCATTCGGGCTTTGAAATTGCGTGGCCCGGAATCCACCGCGTGGCCGACGAAGGCGCAAGCGCCGAGGTGGCCCAAAAGTTAAAGGAAATCGCACTCGCATGCCCAAACGTGATTAGCATCCACGGGTTCCGCACGCGCTACGTGGGCAGCGACTTGCATGTAGATTTACACGTGGTCGTCCCTGCCGACATGACACTCTTGGCCGCACACGACCTAGCCGAAGAGGTGGAACGCCGCATTATTGAGGCGGGCGAAAATGTAGTCGATGCGCTCGTGCACATCGACCCCTACGATCCGAACAAAGTATAGTGGATTGCCGCGCCCCTACAGGCTCGCATTAAAGGGATTACTTTTTAAGCAGGAAACCGGCGACGCTCTTTTCGCGGACAAAGGTCTTTTGAGCAGCGGCCTGCACATCGGCAGCAGAGACCTTGTTCAGGTGATCCGCCCAGTTGAGGAATATGCGGTAGTCGCCGTACATTTCGTACCAGGCAAGCATCGTCGCCACATTTTCCATGTCCGTCAGGCTACGCACCAAGCTCGCGTAGGCGCGATTTTTCACCTTCTGGAAGTCGCGTTCGCTCACCGTTTCGGTCTTCAGCTTTTCGAGCTCTTCCCACACGATTTTTTCGACCTTCGCAGGGTCTGCATCCGGGCGCATATTCACCGACACGCCGAATTCAGATACATACTTGTTCGGACTATTGCTTGCACTCACGCTCACGGCAAGCTTTTCTTCTTGCACCAGGCGCTTGTAGAGCCTTCCGGAGCGACCATTCAAAACGCCCTCGGCAATGTCCAGCGAATAGAGAATCGAGTCGCCGACTTCGGGAGTCGTAAAAGTCAGGGCGTAAAGATTCGGAGCATCCGGACGCTTAACGGTCAGGCGCTTTTCGCCGGCCTGCTCAGGGTCGCGAATGGTCAGCGGTGGGAAGGCCTCGCCGGAGGGAATCGGTTCAAAATACTTCTTCACCATCTCCATGGTAGCGGTCGTATCGATATCGCCCGCCAGCACGAGAATCGCATTGCGCGGCTTGTAGTACTTGCGGTAATGTTCATCGGCCATTTCACGAGTCAGGTTCATGATGTCGCTCGGCCAGCCGATAGTCGGCACGCGATACGGGAACGCCTCGTAGATCATGGAATTGAGCGTTTCGACAAAGCGACCCATCGGCTTGTCGTCGTAGCGCATGCGGCGTTCCTCGCGCACGACCATGCGTTCCGAGTAGAATTCACGGAGTACGGCGTTCTGCATGCGGTCGGATTCCAGCCACATGAAAAGTTCAATTTTGTCTTTAGGGAGCGTCACGATATAGGCGGTCATGAGATCGCTCGTAAAGGCGTTCAGGCCCGTGCCACCGGCAGCCTGGTAGGCGCTCCAGAGTTCGTCCTTCACAAAAATCTTGCGGTGCTCGTTCACCACGGAATCGTGTTCGGCGGTAAGCTTCTTAACCGTCGCGGAATCACCTGCGATAATCGCCGGGCGAATCAAGGCCTGCAGGCTGTCCTGCGTCGCCATAAATTTCGCATCGGCAATGCTGTCGGTAATGCCCACCTTCTTGGTGCCCTTAAAGAGTTCATGTTCCAGAATGTGCGCAAGGCCGGACCTTCCCGGAACCTCGTGCACCGAACCTGTCACATAGAACAGGCGGCAGCTCACCGTAGGAGCCTGCTTGTTCGGGTGCAAAAGCACCGTGAGCCCGTTGGGCAAAACTTCTTTGTGGACCACCAGGTTCACCTGGGCAAAGGACTGTGTTGCAGCAAGCAGCGCCACGCCGCACGAAACTTTCTTGAGCCAATTAATCATACGATCTGCTCCCCGCTATTTCTTTCCCTAGCGAACTTGACGATTTCTTCTGCGATTTCGTTAGCCTTCTGCGTATTTTCGTTGTAGATGGCATCAATTTTCTGACATCCCAGTTCCAAAATCCGGCGTGCAAGCGCCGACCCCTTTTGATTGCGCAAGTCACGAATTGCAAGGTCGATCAACTTGATATCGGCCTGCGCTGGGTAACCCTTCATAAAGTCGTAGAACAACTTGATTTGTTCGTCGTATTGCGCATCGGTTTCAAGCGCAAGCAAAAATGGAATCACGCGCGTGTTCAGCAGCTTACCCAGGTCACCCACGAAGGTGTTCAGCGTAAGGCCCTTGGGGAAAAGTTCCTCGGAATCGTTTTGCAAGTCCTCGGTATCGACAAACGCGCCAGATTCAATCTGTTCGAGAGCGTCGTTCAAGAAGTCCATCTCTTTCTTGCGTGCCTGCTCGCGAAACCGTGCCTGATAATAAATCGGAAGCGTCGTAAGGCAGAAATGAGCCTGGTTAGCTCCGATGAATTCTCCGATATAGTAGATGTCGGCATCCTCTTTCAGGATGTCTTCTTCTTGCGAGAAGTTTCCGATCTTTGCCGGAATCGGAATTACTTCCATGCTCGAAAGTTCATGCAGGCGGTCACGCACCTTTTCGACATCCATGTCAGACGGCAAGTCAACGCCATCGGCTTCCATAGATTCGAGCATGTCGTTGATTTTGTCATCAACCGCACGGTCGATCGCCTTCTTGCTGGGCACGCGAGGCGAGAACATGCGAAAATCTCCTTCCAACGTCAACAGACCATTCTTGATCATGTCGTCAAATGGAGTGCCACTTTCCTGTTCATCGGGGTTTGGCAAAATCTTGGCGTACGCAATCATGCGACCGCATAAATTCTCGTCGTTTCCTTTTTTCTGTTCAATGCCTAACATACAAGGAGCAATATAGTAAAGTGTGAAGTGCGGGGTGAGTGGTGTGAGGTGTGAAGTGTGAGGTGTGTAATGTGAGTTTTATAAAAAAAGGGGCAAGTCTGCCCCTCGTTCACACTTCGTTGTTCACTACCCCATCGAGCGGGGCTCAGACGCCGCCCCGCAACGCCCGCTACTTCACGCGGATGATTTGCTGGCGGAACGCAGCACCATTCTGCGTTTGGAGCAGGTATACGCCCGGCGCAAGTTTCTCGGTGTTTACCGTCGAGCCCACGAATTCACGAACCAGCTGCCCCGTCAAGGTAAACAGGCGCACGCGAGTTGTCGGAGTGAGCGTCTGGCTCGGAGTTGCAAGCCCGCGAACGGATGTGGTTTCGTCAGCCTTGACCAACTTTAGTTCCAGCTGATCCAGATTCGGGCCGTCATTTCCGGCGATAGTCGCAAAGGTAAAGTAGCTGGCCCCAGCAGGGAGCTTCGCGGTTATCGATAAAGTGTCCCAGGTCGTCCAACTTTCGGTCGCTTCAAATGTAAGCGTTTCGGCACTCTTGCAGCCATCAATTCCTGTGGTGCAGACGCCGGGTGCGGCAGCCGCAAGCATGCGCGCCTTGCCGCTACCGTTGGCGTAGCGCACCATAACTTCGTACTCGCCCGCGACATCAGCATATACAGGGACCTGCATCATGCTCAAGTCGCCGGCAGCAAAGTTCACGAAAGCGCTTCCGTTAAATCCTGCGTTATTGCTTTCGGCAGCGGCATTCGTAATGTTCCCATCTTCTACCTGGAACACGGTCGTGCCCTTAGCGGTAAAGCTCGGAATGAGTTCGATGTCGCGGTCCGCGACGATTTCGACCGTTGCCTTGCTCGCATCGACCAGGCTCGCACTCTTGCCGCTCCAGCCTGCAAAAGTCCAGCCTTCGTTCGGTTCTGCGGCAAAGATTGCAGTCTTTCCTTCCAAGACCTTGTCGCTGCTGAGGTTTGTCTTGACATTGCCACCGATGGCGTCGCCAAGCGTCACCTTGTAGTAGGTAGCGTTTGCGTCTACCGTCGCAACTTCGTTGGAATAGGCTCCGAGGCCGCCCATGGAATTTGCAGCACGCACTGTAATCTTGGAGCCCACCGCGATACCTTCAAGCGAAAAACTCGGGGCAATGACATTCGCCTTGTACTTGCCGTTCACGAACACAACCCAGCAGCGGGCATCATCGTTGTCCGCCCAGACAATTTCGGCTCCTTCCTGCGCAATTTTCGGAGCGCTTACCTGGGCCGTCAACTTGGTTGGGTCCCAGTTGTCACTCCCCTTGAGCACATTTTGAAGAGTGTACTTTGCGGCATCGCTTGCATTCCACACCGTCTTGAGCGTGGTCGCCGTCGAGGCATCCTTGCCACCATTAAAATAGGTCTTACGCTGGCTGGTATTTACCGCATTGCCGTTGCCGTCTTTGCTGTTGTATTCACCAAAGACCTGCGGAGCGGAATTCATGTCGGGACCCCAGCCTTCGCCCTTGGGCTGCGCAATCATTTTCGTATTCAAAAATACCGTCTTTGCGTGGCCCCAGGAACGTCCTAGGTAGAATGTGCCGTTGAAACTGTTGTTACTCACCGTGATGGTCGCGTTGTTGAAAACATAGCCCCAGTCACCCGGATTTTGCGATGCGGTGATGTAGCCGCCGTTTCGGGTCATCACAAGTTTGGTTCCTTCGAAGAACACATCGCCGCCACCGCAGATAAAGTCTACGGTTCCGTCAATTTCGCCGCCTTCCCAGTAGGTGCGGCCCTTCTTGGTATAGTAGGTATCCTGGCCGCTCAAAAGCCGCACGTTCTTGTAGACAAACTTGTCGCCTTCATTCTGCTGCAGTGCCACCTGACGCGCCGCATTGCCTGAGTTATAGGAGCCCTTATTCTGCAGGGTGATATCCTGCATGTATATTTCGTTGTTTTTCGGGAAGTATATGGTCGCCGTGAGGCTGATGCCCTCGGTGTCGGTTACGTTCGCGATGATCGTCTTTTCAAGGCTCTGCCCGATAATCGAGAGGTACGACGCGCTCACAGTCGATTTTCCGTGGCTGTCCCCCGTAAGCTTGGTGATGTCGTATTCGCCATCGGGAACAAAGATGACGAAGCGGTTGTTCACAGATGCTCCCGACTTGCCAGCCGCAGTAACAGCAGCTTTAAAGTCGCCATCGACACCGACCACGAAATCGATTTTCTTTTTCTCGACCGCGGAGGCAGAAACTGCGAAGCCTAAAGCCGCAAGTAGACAGATTTTTGATGTAACACCATTCAACACAAAACCATTCCTTTCTTCCTTGTCATGCCGGGCTTGACCCGGCATCTCCTTTTCTACTAAAGGGCGCTACCTCTTTCCATTCACTTTAAACACTTTCCCGTCCGCTTTTTTCAGGTAAACGCCTGCGGCGTTGCCACGGCTACCGAAATCTACGTAGTAGCGGCTGGCTCTTGTCGGGGAGGCCTGTACCGAGCGAACTCCGATAACAGTCGTCGAATCTTCGCCGAGTTCCTTTTTGCCCACGTACAAATCAGCACTCATCCAGCCGATGTAATCGATGTTCGCCATGCCGTCGCTACCCGTACTTGTAAACTTGAGTTCGCTGTAGCCCGCATCTAATTCGATTTCTACCGACTGTGTTTTCCAAGTCGTCCAAGCGCCGGTCGATTCCATGCTACCGTCAGACAAAAGCGTCTTGTCGCCCACGCTGATGCTGTAGCCGCGAGCGGAGCTGCCGCCGTTTGCAAAGCTGATGTAGAGCGTGTACTTGCCCGCCTTGGCAGCAGTTACGCCGTAGGTCACGTAGCTACCCGTTTCGTTGTCTACATTCGCATAGCCCTCGCCCACAAAGCCCGTGTTGGTCGTTTCTTTAGCGCCCTTGATGTCCACGAAATTCACGCCATCGATGAACGTCTTGCAGGTATCACTCCCGCAAAGTACTGCCGGCGGCGGAGGCGGAACGTAGGTGCCAGACATCTTTTCAAGCGCTTCTAAATAAGCGGCTTCCGTCGAGAGAAGCGCACTGCCGTAGTCGCCCGCCCACTGGTAACCCGTGCGACGTTCTTCGCTAATTTTGGTAAAGTCCTGCGTCTTGGTGCTAGCCCCGTCGCGGTCGCAGAAGAAATAGTTGTCGTTGTTCACTTCGTAAAAGCGATACCACAAAACATTACCGTCGCGCTTGTCAAATGTACCCGCTTTCTTGTTAAAGTAAAGCCCCGTAACCTTAGTCTTCTTATACCAGGCAATAGCCCCCTTGACCGCCTTCTGGATCGCTTCGGTCTGTTCGGGCCAATTCATCAGGAACCACACAACGCCGGCAGATTCGCTCCCTGACTTAGATTCCAGTTCATAGGCGCGGGCCGAGCGCGGTGCGTAATTTGCGGTATCATGCTGAGCGCACCAAACCGTCAAATTTCCATTGTTCACAATCTGCGCCTTGAGCAAGTATTGAATTGCCTTGTCGAGTGCAGACTTCATCTTGTTTCGTGTCGCATCGTCAATGATATCGGAATCAAAAGGCGAAGTCTTGTTAGCGATATCCATCATAGTGACCATAGCGCGCACCATGGCATTGTCGTTGAGCGTCACGTGGTCGCTGTAGTTACCGCGCTTGGGCCACACCTGCGGAAGCCCGCCCGTGGAGCGTTGCATGGTGAGAATAAAGTTCAGAGCCTTGTTAAAGCTTGTCTTAAAAGCAGCCTTGTAGTTGGAATTCGTTGTCTCCTTATACCGGAGAGCCAATAAACGCATTTCTTGGATGGTTGCATTGTTGTCGATAGTGCCGAGGTCGCCGCCATCCTTGGCCCGCCATTCCGACTTCTGCCCGCCGGAATAAGCGCTTTTGTACTTGTCGGCCATGGCCTTGTAAAAACCGCCATTGCTAATTTGCCACGTGGTCATGTTATAGGTGTACTGGTCAATGTCCATGCCAGACGCGGCCGAAGTCAACTCCGAATAGCCGCGGTAGCTGTTAACCTTCGAAACCGCCGTCGAAGGGGGAACATAATCCGCCGCATACGACGACACAGCAAACATCAAACCGAACGCGCCCATGACCGGCGCAGGCAACTTCCAAACACTCATAGCATCCTCTTTTTGCAGAACTTATCTGCACATTCGTTTTAAATCTACCTTATTTATAGAGGTTGCGGTCAAACAAAAGCACTTTTTTCGTAGTCCACGGACAACTTTTGCGCGTATTTTAGTCCACATTTGTACAAAAATGAAGGTTTTCGCAAGAAATTAAAGAAAAATTTTACAGAAATTTCAGTCAACACTTTCCCAAGCCCGCTAAACGATTCAAATAAAGAGACAGCTAACTTCCTGAGAAACGGCAGGCGGACTCACAAAACAACGGACATCGGCCAACTCCGCCATACAATACACATTGTATTATAGATTTACAAAATTTTTTAAAAAGTCGTAAAATTGTCGATTTTCATTAAAATTTTAAGTATTTGTATAATGAAAAGATGTTGCATAGGTCAAAATTTAAATCTAATTTATAGGTATGAAGCCAATCACCGAATATCAAGATTTTCGCAAATACATGCTCGATTACTACGAAGAGCGCAAACGCACCTCCGTGTTTTCGTGGCGTGAATTTTCTCGACTGGCGGGTTTCAGCTCGCCGAACTACATCAAGCTCGTTTGCGAAGGCAAAAGCCGTTTGAGCAAGAACGGCATTGAACACGTCGCCGACGCCATGGGGCTCGAAGGAGTCGATCACGACTACTTTTGCGCAATGGTGCATTTTGGAGATGCCAAAAGCGACGAGAAGAAAATGCAAGCTTTCAACGAGATGCAAAAAATCGCGAAGGAAAACCGCCTGCGCGTTGTCGATGCAGAAGCGTTCCAGTATTTTGAATCGTGGGTGAACCCCGTAATACGCGAGCTCGCCCCGATTATGCCGGGTACAAAGCCACTTGAACTCGCACGAAAGTGTTACCCCGTGGTGAGTGCAGCCGATGTTCGCTACGCCCTAGATTTTATGACGCATGCGGACTTCTTGAAAAAGGTCGGCGAAGACACTTACGAGCAGACCGAAAAAGTGGTCACGGGCTCTTCTGAGGCAATTCCCCTGGCGCTCCGTTCCATGAATCGGCAGATGTCCAAGTTTGCGACATCCGCTATTGACGAGGTTCCGCCCGAAGAGCGCCATATTACGGGTGTTACGCTCGGCATGTCCGAAAACACGTACCAGTGGCTGGTGCAAAAGCTTGAAACGCTAAGGCAGCAAGTAGTCGCCATGGCCGCCAAAGAAAAAGAATACGACAAAGTTTACCGATTGAATTTACAACTATTTCCGCTGACCAAGGGGAAGGAGGCATAACATGAAGAATCTGTTCAAATTAATCGTCGCTGGGCTCGCAGCATTTGGGGCATCGTGTTCCAACGATTCGAGCACCGAACCGGACGTTGCCGGCGCCACCACGGAACCAAACACATCACCCATTGCAGAACTGACCGCCGAACAGAGAGATATTTTGGCAAAGTCAATCTACACACTTGTAGACTCGTCAAAATTGGATTCACAAAAAGAAATTCCTGATTCTAACGAGGCGGGCTATAACGATTACTTTAGCACATATTCTCTTGTTATAAAAGCCGAAGAGAGGTATAGTTATCCGAGTAGAGATTCTCATAGGACTTGCGACGTTTTCCCGTTCTCAATGGAAGCTGGAGAAGACCGACCTGGTGTGGTTCGTGTGCAATATTATGACTCTCTAAAATATTTTTCGGGCGAGCAACTTTTTGATATATGGCTCAACACCCAGGATTTTTCTGGATTCATGTGGGGAGGTGCAACTCTCGTCATGACCAAAATTGTTCAGGTCGATAGCGTTCCGGTCGTTCTAAAAACGGCAGGCAACGATTTCTCTTATGGTTATTGGGGGTATGGAGTCTCTTGCACAGATTACCTGAATCAGTTCAAGCAAACTTGCAGTGAATCTAACGGATTGTTTAAGGATTTCGGTGAAGGGTGCCGCAATATGCGATTAAATTTGGCATGCGCCTCATTTGTCCCAGAAGGAATCAGTACCGATGAATTTTTAGATTCTTCTATAGCGGAATTTGAAAACGAATGCATAGAAGATTCCATAAGATACGCCCCCTTTGACGACGATAGCAAAGATTTCAAGCATTGTTTCGACGAATTTGGATATTATCTTAGCGAGATAGAGGGGTGCCCTCCGATTGAAAATGAGTTTGACAACGCAAAAGACAGTCTAGATGAAGTATGGCGTGACTCACTAACACATACGTTATTCGATTACAGAGGCCAGTTTGCATGGGTTTATAGAGATCAGCTCGCATGGGAAGACGCCCCCCACAAAGTAGATTTGACGGATCCTGAATTAACATATAATCATGATGTGGTTGGTTACAACGAACTCTTGGATAACGATGCAGCCAAAGCATATCGCGAAGAAGGCGTTTATCGCTTGCCCGATTCTGTGTTTACGCGTCTCTTCCCCCAAACGGCGAGTAGGCCGTATAAGGAATACCATTACAAGCATAATCAGAATTTCAATGTTTATTATCTAGTTGTCGTGAAAGATGTTGGAGCAAAAGGACATATACTCTACGATATCAATAAAAACGGGATTTTCATTTCAGATATTGTAAAGAGCGGGACATCCTGCCCAGAAGATTCGAGCGATCACTATTCCGCTTTTGTCGTTGTCGGTTCCGATGAGTGGGACGTTATTGGAACTCCCATTGTAAAGACAACCTATGTAAGTGAAAATTGGAATTGTGATAAACCGGAAAGTCTTGAGCAAATTGAGCCGTACGGTGAATGGAGCTACGTGTATAAGTCGTCTTATTAAGGTTCGTACCCAAGATATGGAATTCAACTTTTATAAGCAATTTTCTATCTTTGGGCTCGTATGAATACCAAGATTTACTATACTCTGACTGACGAGTCGCCGTTCCTAGCGACTCAATCCCTGCTCCCCATCGTGCGCGGTTTTGCTAAGGCCGCGGGTATTGATGTGGAAACCAAGAACATCTCGCTGCCGGGCCGTATTCTGGCCGCTTTTGGCAAGGCGAGCGACGACCTGGATTTCCTCGGCAAGCTTACGCTTGAACCGGACGCGAACATCATTAAGCTCCCGAACATTTCGGCTTCTGTGCCGCAGCTCAAGGCCGCGATTGCCGAACTCCAGAAAAATGGTTTTGACGTGCCCGACTATCCGGACGCTCCGGCGAACGACGAAGAGAAGGCAATCCGTGCCAAGTACGACAAGGTGAAGGGTTCCGCCGTGAACCCGGTGCTTCGCCAGGGCAACTCTGACCGTCGCGCCCCCAAGGCGGTGAAGAACTTCGCCCGCAACAACCCGCACAGCAACGGCAACTGGAACACCTCCGTGAAGACTCATGTGGCAAGCATGGATGCGGACGACTTTTACGGCAACGAAAAGTCCATCACCATGGCCGATGCCGACACCTTCAAGATTGAATTTGTCAATGAAGCAGGCGAAGTCACGGAACTCCGTGCCGCAAAGCCGCTCCTGAAGGGCGAAATCATCGATGCGACCGTGATGCGCATGGCGTCGCTCGAAAAGTTCATCGCCAATGCCATGGCCGAAGCGAAGGCGAAGGGTCTGCTGTTCTCGGTGCACCTGAAGGCAACCATGATGAAGGTCTCTGACCCGGTGCTGTTCGGTGCGTTCGTGCGCGTGTTCTTCAAGGATGTATTCACGAAGTACGCCGACTTGTTCAAGGAACTGGGCATCGATGCCAACAACGGTCTGGGTGATTTGTACAAGCGCCTGGAAGGTAATGCTAAGGAAGCTGAAGTCAAGGCCGCTATTGACGCCGCTCTTGCCGCAGGCCCGGACCTCGCCATGGTCGATTCCGCCAAGGGCGTTACGAATTTGCATGTGCCGAGCGACGTGATTATCGACGCCTCGATGCCTGCGATGATCCGCAATTCCGGCTGCATGTGGAACAAAGAAGGCAAGTTGCAAGAAGTTGTCGCTTGCATTCCGGACCGCTGCTATGCCGGTATTTACGACGAGACGATTGAATTCTGCAAACAGAACGGCGCATTCGACCCGAAGACGATGGGTACTGTGCCGAATGTAGGCCTTATGGCCCAAGGTGCCGAAGAATACGGCAGCCACGACAAGACTTTCGTTGCAAAGGGCAAGGGCGTCATTCGTGCCGTGAACAGCAAGGGCGAAGTTCTTTTGCAGCAAAATGTTGAAGCAGGTGACATTTTCCGCATGTGCCAGGCGAAGGACGCTCCGGTGCGTGACTGGGTGAAGCTCGCCGTCACACGCGCACGCCTCAGCAACACGCCTGCGATTTTCTGGCTCGACCCGGAACGTGCCCATGACCGCGAAATCCAGAAGAAGGTCGAAGCCTACTTGCCGGAACACGACCTGAACGGCCTCGACATCAAGATCATGAGCCCGCGCAAGGCGATTGTCGAAACCATGAAGCGCGCGAAAGCCGGTCTCGATACCATCGGTGTTACCGGCAACGTGATGCGCGACTACCTCACCGACCTCTTCCCGATTCTTGAAGTCGGAACATCCCCCAAGATGCTCAGCATCGTGCCGCTCATGGCGGGCGGTGGCCTCTACGAAACGGGTGCAGGTGGTTCTGCCCCCAAGCAGGTGCAGCAGTTCCTCGCCGAAAACTACCTCCGCTGGGATTCCCTCGGTGAATACTTCGCGCTCGTACCCGCCTTCGAACAGGTCGCGCTGAAGGACGGCAACAAGAAGGCGAAGGTCCTCGCCGACACGCTCGACGGGGCGAACGGCAAGATTCTCGAATTCAACCGTACACCCGCCCGCAAGATTGGCGAGCTCGACAACCGCGGCTCACACTTCTACCTGGCCCTCTACTGGTCGCAGGCTCTCGCCGCCCAGAAGGACGACGCGGAACTTGCCAAGAAGTTCGCCCCGGTGGCCGACACATTGAAGGCCCGCGAAGCCGAAATCTTCCCCGCCTTTGCTGCCGAGCAGGGCAAACCCGCCGACATCGGTGGCTATTACCTGCCGAAGGCCGAACTCCTGAAGAAGTGGATGCGCCCGGTGGCCGAATTCAACGCCGACATCGACGCGCTGTAACAGGCAACATTCTATAACGAAAAAAACTCGGAAGCGAATTCCGAGTTTTTTTCATT
>NZ_JAZSAF010000047.1:0-12374 GCF_045601785.1 Fibrobacter sp. | reverse complement strand
GACTTTATCGCCATGACGGTTTGTTTCGTCCTGGCGTATTGGGTGCAATTCCATAGTGGCTGGATTGCGGATAAGTATGATCCGAACAAGGTGTTTGCGGACTATGCCTACATGGGACTGGTCCTGAACATTGGCTGGATTATTCTATTTACCTGCGGCGGACTCTACCGTTCGTGGCTCTTGATGTCGAGAACGCACCAGATCCTGCGCGTGCTGCGTGCCGTGCTGATTGGTATTGTCATTATCATCGCCATTCTGTTTGGGTTGGAGTTCCTTGGCAAGGTCCTTGCGAACGAACCCTTGAGTAGCGGCTACATTTACGGTTCACGCTTCCCGTGGATTTTTATCTACGGCGGCTTTGCGCTGTTCATGGTGGTGCTTTTCAGGATGCTGATTTATAAGTGCTTGCGCGGTCTCTTGAGCCGTGGCTTTGGCGCAAACAACATCTTGGTACTGGGTGCGACTGAAGCGGGCAAAAAAATTGCCGAGGCACTTGCGAAGACCCCTGAGCGCGGCCAGCGCGTGGTGGGCTTTGTCGACGAACGCTACCAGGTGATGGACCATGAGTTTGCCAATGTGCCGGTGCTTGGCAAGTATTCGGACTTGGCGACGCTGATCAAGAAGTACAAGGTCACAGGAATCATCATAGCCCACGAAAGTTCTTCGCCGCAAGAGATTATGCGCGTGCTCGTGTGGGTGTGCGACCAGCCGGTGCATATTTACCTGGTGCCTGAACTCTACAGCGTGGTGCATGGGCAGTTCAAGGCGAACCTGGTTTACGGCTTTGAATTGCAGGAACTGTTTGCTTTTACGATGCCCTTGTGGCAGGTGCGCGTGAAGCGCGCTATCGACATCGTGTTTGGCGCTTTCCTCGGTCTGATTTCTTTCCCGGTGTGCGTGCTTGCAGCCATTGCCATCAAGCTCGAAGACCATGGTCCGGTGTTCTATTCTCAGGAACGCATTGGCCTGTACGGCAAGCCATTTACGGTTTACAAGTTCCGCACGATGCGTACCGATGCCGAAAAGTTTGGCGCCCAGTGGGCCACCAAGGACGACCCCCGCATTACCAAGGTGGGCAAGTTCCTGCGCAAGACCCGTATCGATGAACTTCCGCAGATTTTGTGTGTGCTAAAGGGCGACATGAGCATGGTAGGACCGCGCCCGGAGCGCGCCGTGTTCATTGCCAAACTTCGTGAAGAAATTCCGTTCTATATTAGCCGCCTGAAAATGAAGCCGGGCCTGACGGGTTGGGCTCAGGTGTGCCACCATTACGATACCAGCACCGAAGACGTGAAAATCAAGCTGCAGTACGACATGTATTACTTCGAAAACATGAGCCTGCTTCTTGACTTCCAGATACTGGTGCGGACAGTGTATGTGGTGCTGACCGGAAAGGGAGCACAATAGCTATGAGGTCGCTCGTTTCACTCGCTTTGAGTGGTGAGGTCGGTCGCCTCCGGCTCCCTTTGAGCTTTTTATTTAATAACCTCATACCTCAGAGGGGCATCGCCCCGACCTCATACCTCATACCCTAACCCCTAGGTTATAATTATGTATGGAGATTGCTCAATACCCGTTTTCCCAGTTAATGATGCTCTCACGATGATTCGCTTGGCGCTTGCCGAGGACGTTCGCACGGGTGACGTGACGAGCGAATGGACGATTCCTGCCGACCAGAAGCAGCATGCCCGCTTGATTGCAAAAGAAGACGGTGTACTCGCAGGCCTTCCGGTGATTGAACTCGTTTTCCAGGAACTCAAGGCGAATGTGAAGGTGACGCTCCACAAGAAAGACGGCGATGTCGTTAAAAAGGGTGACCTGATTGCCGAAATGGATGGTACGACACATGAACTCTTGACGGGCGAACGCACGCTTTTGAACTTTATCCAGCAGCTTTCCGGTGTGGCAACCGTTGCCCATACCTTCCAGGAAGCCTTGAAGGGCGGAAAGACCAAGGTTCTCGATACCCGCAAGACGGTTCCCGGTTTCCGCACGCTGCAGAAGTATGCCGTTCGCGTCGGTGGCGGTTCCAACCACCGCATGGGCCTCTTTGACATGGTGCTGGTGAAGGATAACCACATTGCGGCAGCCGGTGGCGTTCTCGAAGCGCTTGAAGTGGTGAAGAAGAACAACAAGCAGAACTTGATGGTTGAAATGGAAGTGGAAAATTTTGACCAGCTGCGCGCCCTGTTGAACAAGGGTGTCGACGTCATCATGCTCGACAACATGAGCAACGAGATGATGGCCGAAGCCCTCAAGATTATCAAGGAAAGCGGTGACCAGTGCCTGGTGGAAGGCTCGGGCAACATGACGCTCGAACGCGCGAAGGAAATCGCGACACTCGGCCTTGATTATATCTCGGTGGGTGCTCTTACACATAGTGTAAAGGCCCTCGACATTTCCATGAGAATATAACAGACCATTCGCGCCAATGGCCCAAAAGGGGCGTCTAGACTCCTTTTAGACGGCTGAAAAATACATCTTTCTTATAAGGGTATTGAAATCTTTACAATGCCCTTTGATTTTTCTATTTTTGGGCGCGAAAAAATCAAGGAGAAAAAATGAGCAAGGACTTAAAGGAAAAAGCTCTCGAATACCATTCCATGGGTAAGCCCGGCAAGATCGAAATCGTGCCGACCAAGCCGCACAGCACGCAGACCGATTTGGGTCTTGCGTACACTCCGGGTGTAGCTGTTCCTTGCTTGGAAATTGAAAAGGATAACAACCTTGCTTACGAATATACGGGCAAGGGTAACTTGGTTGCCGTGATTTCTAACGGCACCGCAGTGCTTGGCCTCGGCGATATTGGCGCCCTCGCGGGCAAGCCGGTGATGGAAGGCAAGGCGCTCCTGTTCAAGATTTACGCGGGCATCGACGTCTTTGACATCGAAATCAACGAGAAGGACCCGAAGAAGTTTATCGAAATCGTGAAGGGTATCGCCCCGACGTTCGGCGGCATCAATCTGGAAGATATCAAGGCTCCGGAATGCTTCGAAATCGAAGACACCTTGAAGGCGGAACTCGACATCCCCGTGATGCACGACGACCAGCACGGTACGGCCATCATTTCTTCGGCGGGCCTGCTGAACGCTATCGAGGTCGCAGGCAAGAGCATTCGCAACGTGAAGATGGTGGTGAACGGTGCGGGTGCAGCCGCCTGCGCCTGCACGCGACTCTACTTGTCGCTCGGTCTCAAGAAAGAGAATCTGGTGATGTGCGACAGTAAGGGTGTCATCCGCAAGGACCGCAAGGGCCTTACCGAAGCGAAGGCTTTCTTTGCGACCGACCGCACCGATATCGAAACGCTCGAAGACGCCATGAAGGGCGCCGACGTGTTCGTGGGACTCTCCAAGGGTAACATCCTTACCCGCGAAATGGTCCGCAGCATGGCCGACCAGCCGATTGTTTTCGCTCTTGCCAACCCGACTCCCGAAATCAGCTACGAAGAAGCCATGGCGAGCCGTGGCGACTTGATTTTTGCGACGGGCCGCAGCGACTATCCGAACCAGGTGAACAACGTCATCGGTTTCCCGTACATTTTCCGCGGTGCGCTTGACGTGCGCGCCACCTGCATCAACGAGCACATGAAGCATGCCGCCGTGCGTGCGATTGCCGCGCTTGCGCACCAGCCGGTGCCCGATGTGGTGAATATTGCCTACAATGCGCAACGCTTTACTTTCGGCAAGGAATACCTTATCCCGAAGCCCTTGGACCCGCGCCTGCTTACGGAAGTTTCTATCGCCGTCGCGAAGGCTGCCATCGAGAGCGGTGTGGCCCGCAAGCCGATTACCGACTGGGACGCTTACTACGACAGGCTCCGCGACATGATGGGCTACGACAACAAGCTTATCCGCCAGTTCAGCGATACCGCCCGCAGCAACCCGAAGCGCGTGGTGTTTGCCGAAGGTGACAACCTCAACATGCTCAAGGCCGCCGTGCAGGCGAAGCTCGAAGGTGTGGCGCACCCGATTCTGCTCGGTAACGCCGAACGCATCCAGATGATGGCGAATAAGGAACAGCTCGACCTCACGGGCATCAAGATTGTGAACCCGCGCTCGCCTGAGGAATTTGAACGCCGCCGCAAGTATGCAGGCATTTACGCTGAAGAGAACGGCCGTAACGGTGTTACCTTCGACGAGGCCCGCGACGACATGTTCGAGCCGAACCATTTTGGCATGATGATGGTCAAGACGGGCGATGCCGACGCTTTCATTACAGGCGGTTACTCCAAGTACTCCGAGACCATCGAACTTGCCAAGGAAATCATCGGTATCCGCGAAGAATACAAGCACTTCGGTGCCATGCACATTTTGAGCACCCGCAAGGGTACGTTCTTCTTGGCCGATACGCTGGTGAACCGCGACCCCGACGCCGAAACCCTCGTGGATATTGCGAAACTCACGCATGACGCCGTACGCTTCTTTGCCCACGAACCGGTGATGGCGATGCTCAGCTACGCGAACTTCGGTAGCGACAAGGAAGCGGCCCGCGGTACGGCAAACAAGGCCCGCGATGCGGTGAAGATGATTCACGAACAGTTCCCGGACTATGTTCTCGACGGCGAAATGCAGGTGAACGTGGCGCTCGACAAGGAACTGCGCGACAGCAAGTACCCGTTCAACAAGCTCAAGGGCCAGACGGTCAACACGCTTATCTTCCCGTGCCTCTCTTCTGCAAATACCACTTGCAAGATGCTTCTGGAAATGGGCGTGGGCGAATCCATCGGTCCTGTGCAGATGGGCCTGAACAAGCCGGTACACTTCACCGACTCCGATGCCTCCGTGCACGATATCTTCAACCTGACGGTGGCCGCCGTTATCGACGCGATTGTGCAGGAGAAGAAGGACGAAGAGAAGAGCCGCAAGAAGTTCGACAAGATGTGGTAAAAACTACTTCTTTTTATCCTTTTTAGCCTTCGTTTTTGCGGAGGCTTTTTTCTTTGTAGTAGATTTTTTGGAAGCTTCTTTCTTTCCCTTGACTTTTTTCGGCTGCACGGCGGCTGGCTCGGATTCAGCCGTTTTTTCAGAAGAAATTTCTGCAGGGTTGTTTTCTGCCGAAATTGCCGCTGGCGGTTCCGCCTTTACAGGTGGCACAGGTTCTGTGGCTTTGGTAGAATCGGCTACCTGTTCGGGTGCGGGGGCGACGCTTTCTGCTATAGCGGACGTATTTTCGCTATCATCGTTGCCATCGACGATTGGTTCTTCTTGTACAGCGGATTCATCCCTCTTTTCGATTCGGTCGTGAGGGTTGTAAATTTTGTCACGAGAAAGTTCGAAGCCGATGGATAGGCGCGCGCCTGGAAGGTCGAAATGGCGTTGCTACGCAAAAGATGATTGTGCAATAGTGATGAAACACATATCGTCAAACATTTTGCTTGACTTTTAGGATTGCAGGAATTATTTTTGGGCTAATCAATATAGGGGAATCCCATGAATAATGTTGTAAACTTTTGTAAACAAAAAAACAAAGCGGCGTCTTTTCTTTAATTTGTGCCGCTAGTATAGGGCTTTTTGGCTGCGGGAGTGATTCCAGCAGCAGTGGCCCTGACGCGACGAACGATTTGTGTTCCGTTACCAAGACGGGAAACTCCGTTACTGTAAAAACGGCTGCAAATGGAACTGCGACGACTACCGTCTATGTGTTTGGCGCGGATGGAAATATGGTTTCGCAATCCACAATTACCGATTATTCTCAAATGGGGGATGACGTTACTGCTAAGGCTGTTTGCGAAGCCTCGGGAACGGTAGAGGGATTTAGTGCGACCTACGAAGCCGGTAAGTGCACGATTAATCAGACCGTTGGCTTGGTAGGCACTTTGGATGAAATTTACGATGCTCAAAATGCAGTTTGCGATGCAACAAATGAAGTTGCCAAGCCTGCAAGCAGTGGCTCTAGTGAAAACTCTTCTAAGTCCGAGAAAAGTCTAGTAGAACTTTTCCGGTCCAGTTGCGCCGAATCCAATTCTGGCGAAACGGTTAAAGTATCCGATGAAAAAACAGATTATATTTGCGCCTCTATTGATATGGGAGTGGGAATGGCCTCTTACACGTGGGCGCCTGCCGTTAGCAAAATAGAGGATATGGACGAATGCTCGCAAAGCTGGGCCATCGCAAATCCCCAAAAGACCTATGCCTATGACAAGTCCAAAAAACAGATTTATACGTGTTCCATGGATCCAGAATCCTTGACTTGGAAATGGTCGGCTTTGGGCGCCGCGCTTGATATTGGCGATGATGATGGCGATGAGGATGGTGATGAGGATGGTGATAAGGATGGTGATGATGACGAGCTCGGTTCTTCCGGCTCTTCCAAAACCAATTCTTCGGAATCCTCTGAACCCGAATTGTCTAGCAGCTCTGGACCAAGGGAAAAAGTCGTAACTTTCGAAGACGGTATCATGTACACATCCACCTACGGTGACCGCGTTCGAACTTTCTTCAACACCGTTGACGAATATACCTTCTTTGATGATAACAAAGAGACAAAGGATAGTTCTGGTTGGTGGTTCAGCTTTGACGATATCGCTGATGGAGGATATTCTTCTGTATTTACGGGATCAGAGATGGGTGCCTACACGGCAGAAATCGACCTCGTATACGATTGGGAGTATAATGGGGAATATATGGAAGCCGTTCCGTATCCCTATGCCGCCATCGGTTTCAATATGTCCCCGTCGGGAACCTCCGTAAATATGTCCGATTGGGAAGGAATGTGTGTCACCTATTCTGCAACGAAGAAGGTTGCTTTTACCTTGAAGAGCTTTGGTGACGGAAGAAGCTCCTGGTATGCGACCTTGCCGAGTGGTACCGTCAAAACGGTGGATCTTGCATTTAACACGAAAACTTTCCATCAACCCAGTTGGGCCATCGAACAAGATCTCGATTACCCGACTTTCAAAGGTGCTTTGGCAAGCGTCCTAGCCATCCACTTCAAATATTCCAATGACGAGGCTGGCGTTTCTTGTCCGCTTTCGTTGGAAGGGGACTGCGTTACTACGTCCGTCAATAGCATCAAAATTCACAAGATCGGCAAGTACGGCGCCTGCTCGAACTAGGCCTGATAAGCTTCCGCACGCCCCGGCCCAGCCGGGGTTTTTTATTGTCTTCTTCTTTGCTCAAATGAGCAATTTTTGTCAGAGAAAATTACTATATTTGGGCGGCTATGGATTATGGTGTTTATGGAAGTACCTGGTGGAGTAAAAAGTGGTTGGACCACTTGCTTGCGGGTACATCCGGACGGGATATTGATTACGCCTTTAAATATGTGACGCGGGGACAGGTGCAGCCGTTTACGGTGGCCGATAACCGCGTGATGGCGTCGGTCAAGGGGCCCAACGGTGGACTCCATAATGTGTACTTGGTTTTCCCGAAGTTCGACAAGGACCGCGCCGATGTCTTTGTGGGGCTCCTGAAACAGCAGCCGGTGGAACTTGCCGCCCTTTCGAACGGGGCTATCAACCAGTCCATCGAGCTGATTCTTTCGAAGTGCGGGCTTTCGCTGTTCGATACGCTGGACCGCGTGAACATGAATTGTGACTGCAAGGATGCCCTGCCTTGCCGCTACGTGATTTCGGTATTTTTGAAGCTTGCCGAGATGATGTCCGCCGATCCGTTTGTGCTGTTCAAGATTCATGGTCTCGACATAGCTTATCTAAAGGACTACAAGCCGGAACCCGTCG
The DNA here is from genome assembly GCF_045601785.1 of Fibrobacter sp. Classification (GTDB taxonomy): domain Bacteria; phylum Fibrobacterota; class Fibrobacteria; order Fibrobacterales; family Fibrobacteraceae; genus Fibrobacter. The sequence continues at coordinate 4,696 of NZ_JAZSAF010000047.1, read as the reverse complement.
AATCGGATGTGCCGAGCGAGTCTACGCTGGTGCGGATTTTGCCGGTGAATGACCGGGTGGCCTCGCCGCGTATCCCGATGTTCAAGTTTGGGGAGTGGCGCGACTATTCGCATATACTGCCCGCGATGCTTTCGAATTTTCCGGAGTTCTGCCCGGCGGGGAACTTCAAGAAGAGCTTTGTCGACGAACTGGAACGTTGCCGTGCCTTCTACAACCATTTTGAAAAGTTCGAGCAGTTTGCGGTTGATTTCGGCATCTACCATGCGCATACCTTCTTGATGGAAAAGGAACGCTTGCAGATTGTGCATGGGCGAGGATGGCAGTGGACCTTTAACCAGCTCGAAGATGAACGCGAAGTGGCGACGGGCCTGTCTGTCGAAAATGTGATGGGAGCCCTTTGCCGCCTTAATCAGGATTGCGTGTGGCACAACCATGTGACTGTACGCTTCGTGCATCAGCTTTTGCAGGTGGCGTATTACCTGGTGCGTTGCGGAGCGATTTACCCGCAGGTGTTCTGGCTGAATAACGTGACAGCGCAGATGCGTTGGCTGCCTGCAGAAATGTTGCCTGATGTGCTCTCGGTGGTGTCGGATTTGGAAAAGTCGGTGCCCGACGACTTTGCCTTTACGATGCGGGATCAGGTGCGCGAAGACCTGGAGTGTGCCGCCGAACACATTTTGTCGGTGTTTATTGGCAAGCTGCTGAAGTTTGCGCGCACGGCGCAGAGCTACAAAAAAGGACCCCATGAAAACCTGCTTGGATTTTTCTTTGACTGCAAGTCAGGGCGCCTTGCGGCGAACGGACTCAAGATTCCCTCTAAGATTCAGTCGTGGTTCTCGGTCTATAATTCGCTCGAGTTTAACCACAAGATTATTTTCCACTGCTCGGAGTGCGGCAGAGACATCGCGATGGATGTCTTGATAGAAACGGCCGCAGGCCGTGAACCGCTGAAGGCCCTGTATGAAAATAGTGACCCGAGGCTTTTGTCGCTGATGAACGTACTCAATTGCGTTGCTGAAACTTTCAAGCCGCTGAACGCGTATCTGAAATGCCGCGCCGCAGAGCCGTTGGTGATGCAAGGTGCTGAACTCAAGGAATTCGTGACTTATTCGGTCAAGAAGTTCGAAGTGTTCGGCATCGTGACCGAAATGCCGCGCTCCTTAAAGGAGATGGCGCGGCCCAAGCAGCAGATGAAGCTGAAGGGGAGCCTCGGTATTGGCGCATTCACGGCGGGCGACCTGCTGGATTTTGACTGGGAAGTGGCCCTTGGCGATGAGAATGTTTCTGCCGAAGAATTCCTGCGGCTAGCGAAGGATGCGGGCGGTCTCTTGAAGTACAAGGATCGCTACATCGAATATACATCGGATGACTTGGCGCTTTTGCAGCAGCGCTTGGACGAGCGCGAAAAGAGCAAGAAGGGGGGAACTGCTGAAACTGCGACGGATGCGGCAGAAAATGCCGAAAGTGCCGAGTCGGGTGGCGAAGATCTCGACGAGGAATCGGCTGCCGAAAACTTCATCCCTTCAACGGCGAAGCTTCTGCAGGCATGCCTTACCGGAAAATGCGACGATATTCCAGTTGACATGACCGATGGTCTAAAACAGCAGCTGGATTCCTGGCGCGGCGAGACCGAAGTTGCGTTGCCAGAGAATTTGAATGCAACGCTTCGCCCTTACCAGGAACGCGGGTACTCGTGGATGTACAAGAACCTGCAGATGGGATTCGGCTGCATCTTGGCCGATGACATGGGCCTCGGTAAAACGCTTCAGGTAATTGCTTTTCTCTTGAAGCTGAAACAGGATGGCCGACTGAACGAAGGTCGAGCGCTGGTGGTGGTGCCGGCGGGCCTCCTTTGCAACTGGCAGATGGAAGTCAAGAAGTTTGCTCCTGAACTTTCGGTATTTACATACCACGGCGCCTCGAGAAAGCTGGACAAGTTCAATGCGGACTTGCTGATTACGACCTATTCCACTTGCCGTCTCGATTTCAAAAAGCTGGAAAAGCTGAATTGGCAGGTGGTGGTCATCGACGAAGCGCAGAACATCAAGAACGCCGACAGCGAACAGAGCCGAAAGATTCGTGCGTTCCGCGCACCCATGAAGATTGCCATGAGTGGCACCCCGGTGGAAAACCGTCTCATGGAATTCTGGACGATTATGGATTTCTGTAACCGCGGCTTTTTGCCTTCTGCAGCGGAATTCCGCGACAAGTACGAGACTCCCATCCAGAAAAACGCCAATCAGGCCGTTGCCGACCGCTTCAAGAAAATTACGGGCCCCTTTATGCTCCGCCGCATGAAGACGGACAAGAGCATCATCAGCGACCTGCCCGACAAGATTCAGCAGAACGAGTACGCCGCACTTACGCGCTCCCAGGCGGCGCTGTACAAGCGCACGCTCGACGAATTCATGAAACAGCTGCAACTGCTCGAAGAGGGCGTCTCTATCGACGTGAGCGAGGACATGCTGACGATCGCATCCGATGCGATGGGGGGCTCTGCTGGTGCCGCGGGAACTGCGGCGGATCGCTCAAGCGGGACGGGCGATTCACACAACCTTTTCAAGCGCAAGGGACTCATTTTGCAGATGATTTTAGCACTCAAGCAAATCTGCAACCATCCGCGTACATATCTTAAGGCAGGTGAGGCAAATGTCGAAGATTCCGGAAAGCTTGGTATGCTGTTGGACCTTCTGCGTTCGATTCTCGATCAGGGCGAAAAGGCGATTATCTTTACGCAGTTCCGCGAAATGGGCGAGCTTTTGAAAGAAACGCTTGCCCGCGAGCTTGAAGTGGATGCGGACTTCTATCACGGCGGCTGCACGCAGAACCAGCGCAACGAAATGGTGCGCAAGTTCCAGGAAGATCCTGAAACAAAGGTGCTAATTCTCTCGCTGAAAGCCGCCGGTACGGGCTTGAATCTGACTGCGGCTTCGCAGGTGATTCATTACGACTTGTGGTGGAACCCGGCCATCGAAGCCCAGGCGACCGACCGTGCCTTCCGTATCGGACAGACGAAGAATGTGCAGGTGCATCGTTTCATTACCAAGGGAACCTTCGAAGAGAAAATCGACGCATTGCTCGAAGCCAAGAAGGCCGTGGCTCAGATGACGGTGAATGCCGGCGAAACCTGGCTTGCCGACATGGATGACAAGCAACTCGGCGAAATATTTACGCTCGATTCTGCATCGGCAATTTAAGTCTGGTTGAGCCGAAAGCGACTTGTCTTAACAAGTCGTGTCGGCGAGAGTGAGCGCTAGGGATACGTACTTAGTTGATTGGGCGCGAACGGTAATAAAAAGAACCTCGATTCAATGATCGAGGTTCTCTGCTTTCGGAAGCATGTCCCGGCAAGACACTCCAACCGGCCGGGACTCCACACGAAACTTACTTCAGGATTACCTTCTGGATGAACTTCTGGCTGCCCTGGCGAACCATGAGCATGGCGGCGCCGCGGTAGTCGCTAGAGAGTTCCACGCGGTTCATGCCCTTGCTTGCGGTGAAGTTCTGCTGGGCGATCACCTGACCCATGGTGTTCATCAGGACGGCCTTGGCGGGAACTGCCTTGGCGGCGCTGAACGAGGCGGTCACCATGCCGGGCTGCACATTCACGAGTATCTTGGATGTTGCGGCGACTGCTGCGGGCTTAATGGCATCCGTTCCACTGAGCGCGACAATTTTACCAGAGGCGGTGCCTTCGAGTTGCGGTTTCTTGTCAAAGTCGTCGATGATTTCGGTAGAACCGTCGGCCTTGATGCCCTTGATGTAGTCGAAGGTGATGGTGCCGGTGACCTGCGTGCCGTAAAGGTTCAAGCCGATGGCATTCACCGAGTTGAGGTCTGTGGGTTCGGTACGGAAGTCTGTCCACTTGATCTGGATGGTCTGGAACTTGGATTCGTCAAGTTCTTTGTCGGCCTGTTCCATAACGGGCGCGTCGAACCAAGCCCAGCTGCTGCCAGTCATCATGAAGAGGTCCATGGAGGTCCAGCCGTATTCACCGCAGCCGTCGCCTGCACCGGTGCAGCCGCCAGCAGTTTCTACAGAGCCCTTCAGACGAATTTCGATGCCAACGTACTTGGAAAGGTCGTTTTTGCCACTAGCAAGGTTGATGCGCAGTGTACCCACTTCGCTGGAGTCGGAAGTTACTGTCTGGTAAGTCACCTGCACGCCCTTGCCGGAACCTTCGGGAATGTCGGGGTTCTGGTTGACGAGAGAATCAATGGAACTGCCCGTGAGAGCGGCCAGGCCGTAAGCGTCGCGCATGGCGTTGAGCGTTTCGTAGTCGGTAATGTCACCCACGTTGCCGCCGAACTTGTTCACCTGGCGGCGAATAATGGTCATGTTACCGTCGCCCTCGTCACCGGTATCCCACACGCAAGGAACGAGACCGTTCTTCTTGGCGGCTGCAGCTGTGTAGCCGTACCAAGCGGCACGAGCCTTCAAGTGAGCCTTCAGGTTGTCTCCTGTGAGCGAGAAACGCTTGACGGCGCCCATTTCGCCGATCACGACCGGGATGCCCTTGTCGGAGAAAGTGCTCTTGAGGCCGCTGAACAGCTGGTCGATGGAGTTCTTGGAACCGAGGGAGGAGCCGGAACAGGTATGTGCTGCGTCGTTACCCGGAGTCTGGTCTTCCCAGTAGTAGAACATCTTGCCCCAGCTTTCGTCGCCGCTGGTCATGAGCGAGAACTGGTACGGGTAG
>NZ_JAZSAF010000046.1:0-48688 GCF_045601785.1 Fibrobacter sp. | reverse complement strand
TTTCTTGTTCCTGGGCCCGACGGGTGTGGGCAAGACGGAACTTGCGAAGGCGCTTGCCGTGGAACTGTTCGACGACGAGAACGCGCTGGTGCGTATCGACATGAGCGAATACATGGAAAAGCACAGTGTGAGCCGCTTGATCGGTGCGCCTCCGGGATACGTGGGCTACGAAGAAGGCGGCCAGCTGACCGAAGCCGTGCGTACGCATCCGTACTGCGTGATTCTGCTGGACGAAATCGAGAAGGCTCACCCCGACGTGTTCAACACGCTGTTGCAGGTGCTTGACGACGGTCGTCTGACCGATGGCAAGGGCCGTACCGTGAACTTCAAGAATACCTTGATTCTCATGACGTCGAACCTGGGTGCCACCCACTTCCAGAACCGCGCGGGTGATGCAAAGCCCGTGACCTTGAAGGAAATCGAGCCGGAGCTCCGCAGCTTCTTCAGGCCGGAATTCCTGAACCGCCTGGACGAAGTGCTGGTATTCCAGAGCTTGACAAAGCCGCAAATCAGGGACATCGTAAGGCTCAAATTCAAGGGGCTCGCCGAGCGTGCCGCCCGTCAGGATTTGCAGCTCACCCTGACCGACAAGGCGCTCGATGCGATTGCCGACGGAGCCTACCAGCCGGAATTCGGCGCACGTCCGATCCAGCGTTACCTGGAAAGGAACGTGGAACGCCCGCTGAGCCACGCCATTCTCGCCGGTACCGTGAGTGCGGCAAAGCCCGTGGTCATCGACTACGACGGAGCCGCGTTTACGGTAAAGTAATTTCTCCAATCATCCCTCCTCCTAACCAAAAGACCCGCCCCAGTGAAAACTGGAGCGGGTCTTTTTAATGGTAGAATGGATTGCCGCGTTGCTACGGGTTCATGATTTTCGCGACTTCGTCGTGAATCAGTCCGTTCGAGGCCATACTCGTGTAGCCTTCGTAAATCGGTGCGACCGGCTTGCCGCTTGCATCGAAGAGTTCCGTTTTGCCATCAATGGTACTGAACTTGCCGCCCGCCTCCTTGAACAGCAGCGGATACGGGGCGATGTCCCACAGCGAAACCACGGGATCAATCATCAGTTCGGCACGGCCGGCGGCCACCAGGTAGTAACCGTAGCAGTCGCCCCAGCCGCGGTGCAACTTGGCTGAGCGACGCACTGCAGCATATTTTTCGCCGTAACCAGTCGATTCCATGGTATTCACGGTACCCGAAAGCACAAGCGAATCGGAAAGCGTAGCAACTTTAGAGCAGCGGATTTCACGGCCGTCTAAGAAGGCTCCGCCATCTTTTACCGCCCAGACCGCCGTGTTCATCGCAGGAATGCGAATGAGGCTTGCAAGCGGCGTGCCCTTGTGATACAGCGCAATCAATGTTCCAAACAACGGCACGCCATGAATGAACGCCTTGGTGCCGTCAATCGGGTCAATGACCCACTGGTATTCGGCATCGGGATTCTCGATTCCGAATTCTTCGCCAATCACGCCGAAACCCGGAGTTTCTTTTTCCCAGAACTTGCGGGCAATTTCTTCGGTGCTCTTGTCGGCGACAGTGACAGGCGTGTTGTCCTTTTTCCATTCCACGCCAACACTTGCCTGAAAATACTTCATGATATTTTCTTGGGCAAGGTCTGCGGCCTTGAGCGCAATTTTCAGAAGTTCTTGATTTTCTGCGGTCGCTGCCATAACACCTCCGGCGATTAGGCTTGTGCCATCCACTTTTTGACGAGGCTAACCAGGAGTTCGTTTTCTTCGCGCTTGCCGAGGGTCACGCGGATGTGTTCGGGTAAGCCAAAGCTGGTAAGACCGCGAACGATCATGCCGTTCTGTTCAAGGAACAGAACCAAGTCTTTAGCCTTGGGGCCGATGTGCACGCAAATAAAGTTACCTTGGGTCGGCAGCACCTTGAATCCGAGCGATTCAAATTCCGGTGTCAAGTACTTGATGCCTGCAGCGTTGAGTTCGAGAGTCTTCTTGACGTGTTCCTTGTCGGAAAGGGCTGCAATCGCCGCCACTTGGGCGGCCTGGTTCACATCGAACGGCGGCTTGATTTTCCACATGGACTTGATGACTTCGGCATTCGCCATGGCGTAGCCGATGCGGAGACCAGCGAGACCGTAAATCTTGCTGAAGGTTCGGTTGATGAACAGGTTCTTGTACTTGTCCAGCATATCGATGAGCACCGGATAATCTTCGGCGGTTGCAAATTCGGAATAAGCCTGGTCGAGGAACACGAGCACATTGCTCGGCACCTTATTCATAAAGTCGAGCATTTCATCCTTGGTGTAGTAGACGCCCGTCGGATTGTTCGGACTACAGATAAAGACCACGCGCGTCTTGTCGTTCACCGCCTTCAAAAGTTCCGAAAGCGGAGTTTTCTGGTCACCCACGCCCACACCGACAAAGTCGGCACCGTTCGAAAGAGTCGTAAACTTGTAGACCGAAAAAGTCGGCGTAATGCCGATACAGTTGTCACCCTGACGGATGAACGCCTTACCCACCATGTCAATGATTTCGTCGGAACCGTTACCGATGACAATCTGGTTGGTGTTCACGCCATAAAAATCAGCGATAGCGTTAATCAGCTTGGGAGCATCACCGCGCGGGTACAAGTGCAATGCGCCAGCGATTTCGTGGTAGGCTTCGACCGCCTTCGGGGAGGCCCCGAGCGGGTTTTCGTTCGAAGCGAGTTTGACAACTTCGGAGAGCCCGTACTTCGCACGGATTTCTTCCATGGATTTGCCGGGAACGTAGTCAGAAAGTTTAGAAAGCTCTGGACGCGGATCAATCATGATATCCTCTTTTTTTACATCTTAAAAATAGCTATTTTTTAAGGCGTATGAGATTTTCCCGCATCATTCTTTTCGTTCTAGCAAGCCTTTGCGTCCAACATGTCTTCGCTTTGGACCGTATCTGGAACATGCGCTACACCTTCGGCCCCGACTCAAGACCGTCACCGAAATTTGCCGCCGGCGTCGGAATGCGTTCCGATTTCGGAAGCAACATGCTCTTTCCCATCAACATCATGGGTTCCTTGAGCAAGGACTGGGATTTAGGCGTGAAGGTAGACATGTACACCTACAACCAACTTGACAACGTGGAAGCTTCGGTGGACTTTGGAGGAAGATACCGCTTGGGAGCAGCAAGATTCATCGAATTAGACGCGTATTTCGGCCTGAACCGCAACCATGGAAGCGCTCTGGTGCTTACCTACGGAAAAGAGCACTACATCGCCAAGAATTTTTCCAACTCCTACGAAGCCCGCGCCGGCTTTTTGGAAGGCGTCGCAGGAGAAGACGGTTACGTAAAATTCGCTCTGGGAACCATCCCGACGCTCCATTTCGGAAGAAGCGTTCTGTGCATGATTGAAATTACTTCCAGCGGAAGCGTCGGCTACATCAAGGACGACTTCATGGTGGACATCATTCCCAAGATGGAAGTTTCTTTTGGAGCAACCCGAGTGCGTCTGGAATTCGACATCGGTGTCATGCAAGACGACAACAACGACCAGAAGAGCATCGCCCTTTACGTAATGACAGCCTTATAAATGTGTAATTGTCGCGCGGGATGAGGAATGACATTGTTCATTCAAGCTACTCTATCATTGTTTTGACAACCATCGTATCTGTGCGGAATATCATGTCTATCGTTCCGCGTTCAGCCGTATTCAAATACGGAATTTTCAGCGAGTCCAGTCTCCGGATAATCTCCTTGTTTGGATGCCTAAACCGATTCTTTCTTCCGCTCGAAATAAGGGCTATTGAAGGCCTAATCCGCGTCAAGAACATGCGGCTACTTGAGGTTTTGGAGCCATGGTGGCCGAGCTTAAGCACATCGCTTTTCAAGTAGGCATCCGTCGCAAGAATTTCTTTTTCGCCCTGTATTGTCAAGTCTCCCGTCAATACGGCGGAATGCCCAAGTCCCTTGGCACGGAAGGTGATGCTCTGCGTGTTAGGATCAATGCAATGTTTCGTTTCAGGATGAACGACCCTGATTTCAAACAATGGTTCCCGGTACATAAAACCCCGGTGAATATCGCGGATAACGACTCCACGGCGGTACGCTTCGGCAATGACCTGCTGCCAGTTTTCCTTGGGTTCAATTCTTGCGCAATCGGTAATCCAGAGCTCCTTGACGGGAATCATCTTGATGATTGAAAAAGCTCCGCCAAAATGGTCCTGGTCAGGGTGCGTGATGACAAGGGCATCCAATTGCGAAACGCCAATATGGTGAAGATAGGGCACAATGATATCTTTTCCGGAATCTTCGCGTTTGGTGTCACCTGCATCGACAAGCAAATGCCTTCCCGAAGGAGTCGTTATCAGGTGGGAATCCCCCTGGCCAACATCTATCGTGGATATCGACCAGGATGGTTCGAAAACCCGGCAATATTCCCCACCAGCAAAAAGTGCAGAAAAAAGCAAAAGGCATCCCAACGAGAAGCGCCTTGCCAATCGGCTCCTGAAAAACATTGGGAAAAGGAGCAGCGAGAAGCCACAAAGAAGCAAAACCGACGGACCAAAGGGGCCAACCGTCATCGAGGCCTGCGGCGAATCGGAAAGAAGGCGCGTCAGAAGCGATGCAAGCCGCAAGAAGAATCGTGCCGCATAGCAGAAATGCTCGCGCAGAATGTCTAGTGGCGAGAGGAGCGCAAACAGCCCCGCCTGCATTCCCATTGAAATCGCTGGCACAACCACAATGTTACCAAGCCAAGCAAACGGAGATAGCGTCTTGAAATGGTGTATCAAGAACGGCGCTGTTGAAAGCGTGGCGCACAACGTAACATAGGTAGGATCCAAAATAAAGCCCTGCAAGCGGCACCACCATTTGTTCTTCAGCAGACTTTCAGGTAACTTTTTCAGCGGATTCAGCGGGCCACCAATCAGGATTCCCATCGTTGCCGCCACCGAAAGCTGAAATCCTGGATTCCAGATGACAGCGGGTTCTGGGAGTACAATGAGCAGTAGGGCAACCCCCAGGCTGTTCAAGGTATTCGCAGGTCTTTGAAACAAGGCGCCCACTTGCGGCACGGCAAACATCAGCACCGCCCGCCTTACGGCGGGCGAGCCGCCGGTCACGGGAACATACAAAAGCAAAAGGACTACGGCGGCAATGCGTACAATCCTATGAGAAATTCCCGTCGCCTTCAAGAGAATCATCAACATTCCCGCCAAAAGCACCACATGAAACCCGCTAATGGCGAGCACATGAACAAGCCCTGACCGTTGAAAATCGCTGCGGAGCACATCGGGAATGCCTGAGCGCTCCCCCGCCAAAAGCCCAAGCAACAACCCCGTTTCGGCAGGATCCAGGTAATCAGCAAAGCGCGAACGAATCCACCGTCGAAACTGGTAGAAGCTCCGTTCAGGAACCCAGTAGCTCCCGTATACGGTCCAGTGCCTGAACTTTCCGTAGGCAGCCCACCGCTGCGACTTCAGCCAAGCTCTCGTATCAAACGCACCTGGAACGCTCGGCGGGTTCACCGGATACCACGATGCTTCGTAACAAATTGAATCTCCGGGCATCGGGTACTGAGGCAGGTTCCGCTTTTCCGTCAATCGGGCATACCCCACGACCACAACCACGCCGCTCTTCTTGTGCTGAACACTTTCAACGAGGCCACAAGCCTTATCGGGAAGATGATCCATCTCAAATTTGCGGCCCTCCAATTCGTGACAAAGGATTGCCACTGCAAGGCTTATGAACACAATCCACTGGAAACGCTGCTCCCCATAATGCACAAGGACTGCCAAAATCGGCAAGAAGACCAAAGCATAGGCCGGAAACTCAAGCCCCACAAAAACCACCATGACCACGACGGAACTCAGCAAGGCCGGTTTTCCCAGCAGCGGCGCCAGAACGATATCCAATTCCGACTTAAAAAATTGTTTTTTTCTAGATTTCATTACAGTATCCTTTGGATGCCCTCTTATTCTATACACGCTTTTTTGGGGGCAACGGAGCCTTCTTTTATGTATTTTTTTGGTAAAAAAATTTGTGCATTGTTTATATTCTGTTCGGGCATACTCCTTCTGGGGTGCTCCGACGAGGAATCAGCGGCAGACATACTTTTGCCTGACAGGGAACCGCTTTTCACCCTGTTTCCCAATGATCTCGCCCAAAACGATTCGATTGCGGCAAATCTCGGGCACGGAATTTTCATGATCGTCCACCCCAAGGCGACCTACCAGCTGTCCTTTGACATTGATCCCAACTACGAAGCACCGGAACTCCAACTGTTCCGGGTGCTCGTCAACACAACGGATCTGACTTACCATTTCAATCAAACTAGGACGCTGGAACCCAAAGTTGTTGACGGACGGTATGTTTACGAATTCATATGCGAAGAAAGCTCCGCCAACCTATGGGCAACCACCCTGGCCCTAGACGGTGAATTCTTCCCAGGCAAAGTATCCAATGTACGCCTGACGGGAGAAGGGGCCTATTCCGACCACTTTTCAATCAACTTGATTGCCGTAGGAAACATCGAAGAGGAAATAGAGGGTTACTCCCTAAACGAATTGGCGGAGAGCATGCTGAAGAGCTTCCGCAAACATTACCGCAACATAACCATCGACACCCTTTACTTAAAGTACGCCCACAACCACCCAACCCTAGGGAAAAAATACCCTAAAGACGAGCCCTGGATTTCCGGTGTAAGTTCTGAAGACATGATGCTTTCGGAGCTCGGTGGCTGGCCAGGAAGTGAAAACGCCCTGGACATTGTTTTAGTACATTACATCAAGGCAAATGGTGTTCTCGGATACTCGGACATCTTCAGCGGAAACATGGGCTCTGGATACGGTAGCACCGTTGTGCTCGGTTCCCACTACATCACACCCTACGGCACCGAGGAACCCGTTTCTATAAGCGACATCGTCGAAACGGCTGTACATGAAACAGGACACTTCTTTGGACTTCGACATACGACCGCATCAAGCGCTGACTTAGAGAAATCCTACAATGGCGAGTTCATCTCCGACTATTCGAACTTGGAAGACGGAATTGAAGATACTCCCTATTGCAGAGAAGCTCAAATGAGCGGGCTTCTCAAGAGTGCTGCGTCCGACATGCACAATCCGGGAATCCAATACCGCATCCGCCTGTTTGAAAAAGCAGGGGGATTCGACATCCGGGATTGTCCCGATGCAAACAACATGATGTTCCCCACGGCTCTCGACAACATGGAACTCTCATTCAGTAAGCAGCAACTAGAAATCATCCGCAAGAGCTTAATGATTTTCCCGCACTAACATTATGAAGTCCTCGCAATTTTCTGAAAACGCACAACTTTTGGCATTCATCTTGCAGCCCGGTGAACAGTGGCTGCCCGAAGTGATTGACGCCCTGGAACGCACTTGGGGGAGTATTCGCCACAAGGGGAAACTTTTCGCTTTTGACCAGACGCCTTATTACACTCCCGAAATGGGCGAAGGCCTTTACCGTGGCGTAGTTTCTTTTGAAAAGGAAATTCCGCCCGAAACGATTGCCGTGGAAAAAGAACGCAGCAATGCACTGGAACTGACGATGGCGCAGGCGAGCAATCCCGATGCGCGCCGCGTGAACATCGATATCGGCTACATGGACTTGGACAAGGTGGTGCTCCCGAGCTACAAGCGAGGGCCCTTCAAGCTTTATGCCGGCAAAGGCGTGTGGCTAGACATGCTGTTGACTTATGCAAAGGGGCTGTTCCACCCCACCGCCTGGGCGTTCGAAGACTTTAAGCGAAACCCCTACCAGCATGACCTGCAACTCATTCGGGAAAAATTCAAGAAATTAGGCCGCCACGTCATTGCGAGCCCCCTGTAAGGGGACGAAGCAATCCATTCTTAAGGTGAAATGAAGAATATCGTTTACATCGTCCTTTTGATTATTGTACTCCTTGTGGGAGTCCGCTGGTACATGCAACAGTCGGCCGCCAAGGAGATCTTCGACAAGCACGAAGCGCTAATCGCCGAGACAAACGAATGCCTTGATATGGCGGAGTGGAACTGTGCCGAGAAAAACATCCGGCAGCTTCTAAAAGAAACTCCGGACGACCAAAACCTACAACTGCATTTGGCATGGATTCTACACGAGCAGGAACGCTACGAAGACTGCATTGCCTATGTACAGTCTCGCAACTTTAAGCACGAAGACTTGGATTACCTGAAGCAGAAAAGCGAAGCCCTGATTCGCGAAATGGACGAGCTTAAGATTGAACGTTCGATGCACTTTCGCGTGGAATTCGAAGGCCGCCCCGCCAGAAGCGACATCGCCGAAGCGCTAGCCGTTCTAGAAGTCGCCTACGATTCGCTCTGCCACCTGTTCGATTTTCACCCCGAAAACAAGATGCACCTGGTGCTTTACGAATCGTCGCAGTACCAAGGGGTTGGCCCGCGTCCCGAATGGGTTGGCGCCGTTTTTGACGGCAAGTTGCGGATTCCCGTAAACGTGATGGCCTACCGCGAAATATACCGTCCGATGTTTTTCCACGAACTCACGCACGCCTTTATCCGCGCCATGACGCGCTACCATGTTCCGCTTTGGGTCAACGAAGGAATCGCCCAAGTGATTGACGCTTCGCGCACAGGCATGCAAAGGCCCACAGGAGGCGCCCCCAGCATTGAGGCTCTCACGACACCATTCGTGAACGAAAACAACACCGGCACAGCCGTTAAACTTTACTGGTATTCGCAGGCCATGGTGGAACGCCTTTTGGCCCGCAATGCAAGCCTTGTCCACTTCAGAAAATTCATTCAGGACATGCGCACTCTGGGCGACGACGAAGCCCTAAAAAATTATTACGGCGTCACCACGCAACAGCTGCTCGACGAAGTAAGGTAGCGGAGGTTTCTATGGCGAAGAAAAAACACATCGTGATTCTTGCGACGGGCGGTACAATCGCAGGCGTTGGTGAGCCCGGCAAAAATACGGGCTACGTGTCCGGGCAAATTTCTGCAGAAGACTTGGTGGCGTCCGTGCCGGAACTTTCGGAGTACGCCGAAATTACAGCCGAGCAGATTTGCAACGTGAATTCCGACGACATGACGGACAAACTGTGGATTGCGCTTTCGAACCGCATTGCCGACTTGCAAACGGACGAAACGGTGGACGGCATCGTGGTCACTCACGGCACCGACACTATGGACGAAACGGCCTACTTCGTAAGCCTTACGGTCAAGTGCGAAAAGGCGGTGATTTTCACGGGCTCCATGAAGCCCGCTACCGCCAAAGACCCTGACGGCCCCGCAAACTTGTTCGGCGCCGTACGTGCGGCAGCCGGCTTCGCTGTCGACGACGACCCGCCGGCGAATTTGGTGTGGGTGTATTTTGCGGGTGAACTTTTCGACGCCCGGAGCGTTCAAAAGTGCTCTGCCTCGGCAATTAACGCGATGGGCGTAAGCGCTCCCGGCGAAGGCTCTAACTGGAACGCCTTAAAGGAACAGAACTTCTTCGACGTTTCTAAGCTCGAAAGTTTGCCGCGAGTAAACGTAGTCTACTTTACCGTAGATGCAAACCCGAAGATTCTGGAATACGCAGCCTGCGTCTCCGACGGTCTCGTAATTGCAGGCGCAGGCGCAGGCGAATTCAGTATCGCCTGGGCCCGCGCCCTCGAAAAGATCGATATTCCCGTGGTCGTTTCGACCCGAATCCACCACGGGCTCGTGACGCTCAACGAATCGCTTGCGCCTGGCCGCATCTGTGCCGGACGACTGCCGCCTCAAAAGGCCGCCGTACTATTGCGGCTTGCACTCACCGCCACCTCAAAGGTGGACGAAATCAAGCGGGTCTTCGCCTTATAAAAAAGACGCGGTTTTACCCGCGCCTTTTTGCTTCACAACATAATACTCTAATTAAATCATCTCGACGCTTTTCACGTCGGCGCTGTAGTCCACGCCTTCAATATCAAAGCCGTTCGTCGCCAAGAAATCATGACGGTAGCCTTCGAGGTCGCCCACCTGCGCCAAGTTTTCTTGCGTGATGGTCGCCATGCGCTTGTTCACTTCTTCTTGCACCTTCGGGTCGAGTTCCCAATCGTCAATACGAATCAGGTGATTTTCATCAGTCGGAACGGCGCTACCCGTATAAAGGCGTTCATTCATCAGGCGTTCCATCTGTTCAATGCACCCCTCATGAGTTCCCTGTTCCTTCATCACCTTGAAAAGCACAGAAAGGTACAGCGGGATAATAGGAATCACGGCACTGGAGCGCGTGACCAAGCCCTTGTTCACAGAAACGTAAGCTTCACCCTTCAAGTCGCGTTCAAGTTCTGCATTCAATTCGCGCGCGGTTGCCTCCAAGTGTTTCTTGGCGCCACCGATGGTTCCGTCGCGGTAAATCGCATGAGAAAGTTTCGGACCGATGTAGGAATAAGCCACCGTCTTCACACCTTCGGCCAAAACACCAGCATCCTTGAGCTGACGCACCCAAAGCGCCCAATCTTCGCCGCCCATCACCTTCACGGTGTTCGCCATTTCTTCTTCGTTGGCGGGTTCTGCGCTAATCGTGCTAATTTTGCCCGTCATGCAGTCAATCGTTGCACCCGAGAAAGTTTCGCCAATCGGCTTCAAAACGCTGCGGTAAAGCGTTCCGTTATCCGGGTCCACACGCACGCTCGATGCCACGCTGTACACCAACAAGTCAACCTTGCGGCCCATCTTGTTGAGCGCATCAATCACGTTCTTGCGCATTTCATGCGAGAATGCATCGCCGTTAAAGGTCACCGATTCAAGCCCCGCTTCATGAGCGAACTTGTCAAAGGCCATATTGTTGTACCAGCCGGGAGTTCCCGTTTTCTGCCGTTCGTCGGAACCTTCTTTTTCAAACGACACGCCAATCGTTGCTGCCCCAAATTCAAAGGCCGCAGAAATGCGGCTAGCAAGTCCATAACCGGTCGAGCAGCCCAATACCAGAACCGTCTTCGGAGCTTCTTTCGGAATTCCGCGTTCGGCGCGCTTCTTTTGTACGTATTCAATCTGGCGCTTCACATCCATGGCGCAGCCCTTCGGGTGGGCATTCACGCACATATTGCTGCGGATCATCGGCTCAATCACCATAAATATTTCCTTTTGTTTACAATTTCCGCGCCAAATTTAGAAAAGAATGGATTTTTTTGTACCCTTTTGGAGCCCGCCCCCTGATTTTCGTTAGAAAAAGATGATTTTGTAAGATTTCTGACAGATTCAACAATCGAAAAGGCCGCTATAGAAAAATTTTATTATTTTACAGGCCTATGAAATTTCTGATTCAACGCGTTTTGAACGCCCAAGTCGACATTGACGGCGAAACCGTCGGAAAAATTGACAAGGGCTACCTGATCCTTATCGGTGTCGGCGAAGGCGACACCAAAGAAATTGCAGACCGCTACATCCGCAAAATGCTTGCGCTGCGTATCTTCGCCGACGAAAACGGCAAGACCAACCTTTCAATTAAAGATGTCGGTGGCGAACTCCTGCTAGTGTCGCAGTTTACCTTGTACGCAAACTGCAACAAGGGCAACCGTCCCACTTTCAACGGAGCCGGAAACCCCGCTCTCGCAAACGAGTTATACAATTATATTATAACGGAGTGCAAAAAAGAAATTCAAATCGTTGAAACTGGGCGATTTGGGGCAGATATGCAAGTCAGCCTCACAAACGACGGTCCATTCACGATTATGTTGGACTAAAACATTTCTATATTTATGCATATGAGTGAATTTTTGCATAAATATAGCGTCGGCCCTGTGGTGCCCCAGACCTTCACGAAGGATTACGGGGACGAGGGTTTTAAGCTTGAAAGTGGCAAGACCCTTCCGGCGCTTGAAATCCGTTACGAAACTTACGGAACGCTGAACGCCGACAAGAGCAACGTAGTCTGGGTATGTTCCCCGCTCACGGCAGATGCCCATGTGGCAGGCTACTATACCGAAGAAGACCGAAAACCCGGCTGGTGGGACGCCCTGATCGGCCCCGGGAAACCCGTCGATACAGACAAATTCTTTGTCGTCTGCAGCAACATCTTGGGCGGCTGCAAAGGCACGACAGGCCCGGCAAGCATCAACCCCCGCACGGGAAAACCCTACGGAAGCACCTTCCCGATGATCACCATCGGCGACATGGTGCACGCCCAATACGAATTGGCAAAAGGCCTTGGAATCGAGAGCATCTGCTGCGTCATTGGCGGCTCCATGGGTGGCTTCCAGGCCATGAAATGGGCCATCTACTACCCCGAACAGGTGCGACGCTGCATCGTGATCGCAAGCTCCCCGCGCTTCAGCAGCCAGGCGCTCGGTTTTGAAATCGTCGCCCGCGACGTGATTACCCAAGACCCGAACTTTAACGGCGGCGACTACTACGAATCGACACACCCCGATGTCGGCCTTTCCAACGCCCGCAAGCTAGCCCACATTACCTACCTCAGCGCCGTGGGTATGGAACAGAAATTCAAACGCGCCCAGGACCAGGAAAGTCGAAACCATGCGGTGACATACAGCACACCGTTCGATCTTGACCTTCCGCTAGAAAGCTACCTGCGTTATCAGGGTGCGAAGTTCGTGGATCGTTTTGATGCAAATAGTTACTTGCACATAGCGCATGCCACCGACAGCTTTGACTTGGAAACCGAATACGGCTCTCTCGAAAACGCCTTCAAGAATGTCAAGGCTGAATTCCTGAACGTGAACCTGAGTACAGACTGGCTTTTCCCGCCGCACGAATCGCGCCGTATTACAAGCGCTCTCTTGAATGCAGGTAAAACGGTTACAAGCCTTGAGCTCGACACTCAATTTGGCCACGACGGTTTCCTCATCGAAGTCGGTGACCTCGGAAAGGCCGTGGGCCGTTTCCTCGACAGTAAGATTATTCCGACCAAAACCGAAACGCAGGTCATGCCTGTTTTCCACGACACCGAAGATTTCGACTACATCGGAAGCCTGATCAAGGAAAACAGCAAGGTGCTCGACCTCGGCTGCGGTAACGGCGAACTTCTCGATTTCTTGAACAAGAAAAAGCATGTTGAAGTTCTCGGTATCGAGCGCAACTTCAAGAGCATCATGGATTGCCTCGAAAACGATGTGCCCGTAATCCAGCGCGACCTTGACGAAAGCGGCATTCGCGATTTCAAGGACGGCAGCTTCGATTACGCCATCATCAACCGCACCATCCAAGAAATCCGCGACCCGGTCGCCCTCTTGAACGAGCTTCTGCGTGTCGCCAAGCGCGCCATCGTGACCTTCCCGAATTTCGGCCACTGGACAACCCGTGGGAGCCTGATGCTGCACGGTCGCATGCCGAAATCCAAGGAATTGCCGTACGAATGGTACGACACGCCGAACATCCGCCTCTTGACCGTAAAGGATTTCCATACCCTTTGCGACAAGGAAGGTTTGAAGATTGAGACCATCAGCTACCAGAACGAACACAAGCTCAGCAAGTTCCTGACCGCGATCGGTTTTGCAAACTTCGGCGCAGAACATGTGATTGCAATGGTGAGCAAGAAATAGTTGCAACATCATTGCGAGGAACGCAGTGACGAAGCAATCTATTAATGAATGCAAAAGGATCGAATATGGCTATTTTATCGATGACGGGGTTTGGAAAAAGCGAGTCCATGTACCAGGGTGCAAGCTGCGTGATTGAAGTCCGCAGCGTGAACAACCGCTTTTTGGACATCTCTTGTAAGTTGCCCAAGAACCTGGCCTACCTCGAAAACAGCTTCAAGAACCAAATCAAGGACAAGCTGGTCCGCGGCTCGGTCATCTTCAGCGTGACGCTCGGCGCAGGCACCGGCGGAAACATTCCGGTTTCCTACAATGAAGCGGCCATCGCGAAGTTCGTCGACATTACCCGCGCCATGCAGAAAAAATTCGGCATCGAAGGCAACATCACCCTGGAAAACATTCTTGCACTCCCCGAAGTGCTGCAGTTCACCGATGCCGACGCGGACTCCGAAGCTCTCGAAAAGCATTTGGCCACGGAACTCGACAAGGCGCTTGACCAGGTGAACGAAATGCGCGCCAAGGAAGGCGCGAACCTCGCCCGCGATCTCGAAGGCCGCGTGAGTCACCTGAACGCAGTTCTCGACAAGATTGAAGTTCTCGATCCGCAGCGCATCGAAGTGTGGAAGGACAAGTTCAAGGAGCGCATCAACGTGCTCCTGAAGGATAGCGAAATCAACGATGTACGCCTGCTGCAGGAAGCCTGCATCATGGCCGACAAGCTTGACATTCACGAAGAAATCACCCGCTTCCGCAGCCACAACAAGCTTTTCCTGAACGCCCTCAAGGAAGGCGGCGCCCAGGGCAAGAACCTCGGATTCATTCTGCAAGAAATGGGCCGCGAAGCCAACACCCTCGGCACCAAGTGCCAGAGTGCCGACATCGCCGCGCTTGCCATCGAGCTCAAGAACGAAGTCGAGTGCATCCGCGAGCAATCGCTCAATATCGCTTAAGGCGAGCGTCGCGGGCAAACTTGTTTGCCCATGACCGAGCCGAGCGAGATGCGCTACAAAGTAGCGCCACATCGCTTAAGGCGAGCGTCGCGGCATCACTAAGTTCAATTAGAAAAGGCGCTCTTCGGAGCGCCTTTCTTTTTCATCCTTAAATCGAATTAGTCCTTCAGGCAGCGCAAGCTCGCACCGTGTTCGGGATCAAATTTCTCGAACTTGGCGATATCCTTGTCGTGGAAGAACACGAGCACTTCGCCTTCGGCTGTCCAGAAATACGCCTTCTGACCGGCGCCTTCCAGCTTGCGCTCCTTCAGTGGGACATCGCTCTTAGCGAAATGACCGCCACCGGCCTTGGCACCAAAGCCAAGTTCATCCTTGCCGTTGCCATAGTTGTTGGTACCCTTAATCGGATCCCAGCCGTAGCCAGCCTTAAGCACGACACCCACAGGCTTACTGGTGCCCGCATAAGTCAACAGAACATTCCACTCTTCCTTGGTCGGCATGTGGAAACCATCGAGGCAGGCCTTCTTCGCATTTTCAAAGTTGTAGAGGCGTCCCCAATGGTTGCACTGGGCGCAGAGCGAACCCGATGCCGTCGCATAGTTCATGTTTTCAGCAGTCCAGAGCTGGGTGCCAATGCGAATCCATTCGTAGGCGTAGCCGTCGCGCGGATCCTTGTAGGAACCACTCGTTGCAGGTTCGCCATTTTCATCGAAGTTTTCACCAAAGGCAATCTGCTTGTTCTGCTTGTATTCGGCCTTCGATGCCACCTTGCCGTTCTTGTGGTAGCGTGTCACCAAGCCTTCGATGTAACCGTCGGCATAGTTGTATTCCGCTTCGAGCGTTCCATCTTCATAGTATTCCTTGACCACCCCTTCGCGGCGGTCGTTGACATAGTTCGCTTCTCGCTTCACGTTACCGTTTTCGTAGAATTCCTTTTCCGGGCCTTCCTTCTTGTCCTTGACGTAGGTGGTCTGGATGCGAATCTTGCCGCTCGGGTATTCTTCGGTACGGACATCTTCGCAGGCGCTAAACAGGAAGGCTGCAGCGATTACACCCGAAAGCACCGCAACACGTGTGAATGATTTTGTCTTATTCATTTTTTGATTCCTTTTTTCCCAACCATAAATTAAAATCTAATCTTTCCCGCCGTGGCAAGAAGCCCAATCAGGTAAAGCATTCCGTCGTAGTAGCGCCAGAAACGGTACGGCACCGAAAGTGCGGCAAGGTCTTTTACGAAGGGTTTGATCAGCGGATCACCTTCCGGAAGCACCTGGGTCGCAGCAGCGTTCATCGCAATGACACCGGGAGTCGCATTACGGCCGGGGCGCGGGAAGTCGCTACCATCCACGGAATAGTCCGCCAAATACGGGCGACGGCTTTCAAAGAAGAACAGCAACCTTTCGCAGATGCTCTTTTCGCATTCGTGGCCGCGGAACAAGGTGTAGTCGAGACTCAGGTTCATCGCCACACGCCAGGCATCTCCACTAAAGCATCCGCTTTCGGGATACCAAGGAGTGGGGCGCGGAGTGCCGTCGTATTCGGAGTATTCGCTGCAAAGTCCTGTTACGGGATGTGCTGCTTTTTGCAGATACTCAAGACTCTTTTCCGCTGTCGTTAGCCACCTTTCATCGCCGGTCGCTTCGGCAAAGGCGCGGTAGAACGCCACCGTGTTGTAGCTCGGATCGGTAAAGTCGTTGCCGAGCACCGGAGAAAACTTGACCAGGTTCCTTTCTGGGTCGATGATTGGTCCAACGATTCCGTTATTCGGCTTGTTGCGCAACCAGTTGATCAGTCCGATAGCTTCGTCCTTGAGATCCGGTCGATTGAATTTTTCAGCCGCAATCAAGAGCGCCATAGCAAAATACTCTTCGCCATCGGGAGCAGCGCCCGGATCCATCTTGCTGAAGTCAGTCGTAGACACCTGCCACGCGAAGTAACCCACATGCGGACCGTCATCGTTTCGAAGGTAGCGCTTGGAGAAATTCCACAACTTGTCGAACTGGCGTTCATGACCCGTAAGAGCCGTGATGTACATTCCATAGCTCATGCCTTCGGAGCGGATATCGTCGTGTCCGATGTCGATGATGTAGCTCATGTCATCCGAGGCATCGAAGCAGACCCGTTCGTTGATCGGGTCGCCTTCAAACAGCTTGCTATAGGCATTCTGTATAAGCTGCGCCGCAAAACTGGGTCCGTAGCCGGCTTCGACAAACATATCACGCGGAGTATATCTTTGCATATCAGTCCTTCATTCGAATTACCCAAGACAACCAATTCTAAAATAAATAATTTGTATCTTATAAATTGTATAAATTGCAATACAATGAGGTTTTTATGTTCGACATGTTAATTCTTGGTTACGGTCCCGCTGGAATTTCGGCAGCACTATACGGTTTGCGGGCAGGACTCTCCGTCCAGCTCGTCGGAAAAGACGGCGGGGCGCTCGCCAAGGCCCACCTGATCCAAAATTACTACGGTCTTGAGCAGCCACTGACAGGCGAACAGCTCCTAGAAGTAGGTCACAAGCAGGCCTTGGCACTCGGAGCAAACATCGCTAACGACGAAATCACCGACCTTATGTTCGACGGCCAGGGATTTTCGGCGAAGGGACTTGTCGGCGAATACCACGGAAAGGTCTGCATCATGGCAACAGGGGCCGCACGCAACAAGCACCCCGTTGCAGGAATGGCCGAACTCGAAGGACATGGCGTCAGCTACTGCGCCGTGTGCGACGCCTTCTTCTACCGCAAGAAAAAAGTGGCTGTCCTTGGGACTGGCGAATACGCACTCCACGAAGCACAGGAACTGCTGCCTATTGTCGACAGCCTCACACTCCTAACCAACGGAGCTGCGCTTACCACGTCGTTTCCGAGCAGCATCCGCATCGAGAATCGCCACCTGCAGTCACTCGTCGGCGAAGGCCAGTTCAAGGGAGTCCACTACGAAGACGGCACCGAGGAAGAATTCGACGGACTCTTCGTCGCACTGGGCAGCGCAAGCGCCACCGACCTAGCCAAGAAGGCTGGAGCCGGTTTCGATGGACCGACACTTGTTCTCGACAAGGATTTTCAGACGACGCTCCCCGGGCTCTTTGCCGCAGGAGACTGCACCGGGGGCACGCTCCAGGTCGCCGTTGCCGTAGGTGAAGGCGCCAAGGCAGGCCTTGCCGCCATCAAATACCTGAGAGAGCACCGCGGATAAGGTTCCATGCGCCGCATCACGCTGCTCACCAACCCCGATGTATGCAACCTACATTGCCTGCTGTGCTTTCGAAGACAGCAAGCTCATTCGTCTAGGTTCGGCAGCATGCCCATCGAAATTGCAAAGGCGGCCATCGAAAAATACGCAGCGGAACGCGACCCCTCGGGAGCGAGACTCCTTCAAGAAGTCATCGCCACCACCATGGGCGAACCGCTACTTTATTCAAAATTCGAAGAGCTGCGAACCATCTGCGTCACCTTAGGAGTCAAGCTGAACATCACGACCAACGGGACATTCCCTTTAAAATGGGGAACGCCCCACGGCATGGAGCAGCTCCTCACCGCCTGCAGGGACATCAAGATCAGCACGCTCCCCTACGAGATGGGCGGATTCAGCCTTTCCAAGTGGCGAGAAAATGTCGAGCAACTTTTAAAGCTACGGCACCGCCTAGAAGTATCGAGCATCAATAATCTTTCAACCGTTTCCCTGCAAGTAACGCTGCACCGCGAAAATCTAGACCAGCTTGAACCGATGCTCCATTGGGCTGAGAGTATAGGCATTCACCGCATCAAGTGGAACCCCGTCGTCATTCTCGATTCAATGCCACAAAAAATAAGGTCTTTTTTCGAATTGGATAGTGAAACCTTGGCCAAGCTTCGGGAAGAAATCCTGCTTGGAGCGCTCCGTTCCAAGCAAATTAAAAATGAAGGTAGTCTTTTCCTAGAAAACGCAACGGGCGACTGTCCTATGGCAAGCGACTGCAACCACTGTCCCTTCAAAGACGAAGTCTGGATATGGCCAGATGGTCACGAAGACCATTGTCCCAATCCAAGACGCCGATGGAATTTTAAATAAATTAACGACCGCCAACCAGAATTTGGTCAACCTTGATCGTGGGCTGCCCCACGGTCACAGGAACATGGCCCGACGAAGCTCCGCACACACCCGCAGCGATTTCCCAGTCGGAACCGACCATGCTGATGCGCGGCATAATTTCATGACCCTTGCCAATGAGGACTGCGCCACGCACCGGTTCGCAGATTTTACCCTTTCGAATCACATAGCCTTCATCTACGGCAAAGTTGAATTCGCCTGTCGCAGGGTTCACCGACCCGCCCGCCATGCGGGCGGCGTAGAGACCCTCGTCGACGCTTGCAATCATCGATTCAAGGGAATCTTTACCCGGAGCAATAAAAGTATTGCGCATGCGGCTCACGGGAGCATACTTGTAGCTTTCGCGACGGGCAGACCCCGTCATGCCGATTCCCACTTCCTTTGCCCCCACACGGTCACTCATGTAGGTCTTCAAGATGCCGTTTTCAATCAAGGTCGTTCGTTGCGTGGGCGTACCTTCGTCATCGTACTTAAGGCTCCCCCACACACCATCCAAAGTTCCATCGTCAATGGCCGTAAGACACGGCTGGCCAATGGCTTCGCCGATTTTACCGCAGAAGGGGCTTGCACCACGGCGCACCGCTTCCGTTTCCAGCGGATGACCGCAGGCCTCGTGGAAAATCACGCCGCCAAAACCATTCCCCATCACGACAGGCATCTGCCCGCCCTTGATGTAGCCTGCCGACAGCATACGCAAAACGCGGTCTGCAGACATCGTCGCTATTTCTTCGGGTGAATAATTAGCTAAGAGTTCATAGCCGCCCAAAGCTCCAGGAGCTTCGTGAGTCGTGAGCCTTTCCGTGCCGTCCGACGCCGTCACCGTCACATTCACGCGCAAGCGTGCGCGGTTCATCGAAAGGTCCAAGCCTTCGCTATTCAAAAGCCGAATCGACGAGCAAGCATCCGTCACCGAAGCGCCCACCTGTACCACACGCTCTGAAAGGGCGCGCGCCGCCTTGTCCGCACGGAACAAGAAATCCTGCTTGACCGCCTGTCCTAAAACACGCGGATCCTTGAACGCATCCACATTGTAATCGGCAATACGCTTTTCGGGAGCAAACTCCACGGAGGGGTGTGGCTCCCCCGCAACGCGTCCAAAAGCAAGTGTCCGGACTAGTTTTACAAGTGCTTCCTCAGAATCGTCGCTCGTAAAGCCATACAGGACTTCGGTCCCGTACATCAGGCGAATGCCGATGCCGTATTCAGTCCCCGCTGTTGCAGACTCGATGTGACCGGACTTCAGTCCAAGCATTGAGCTACGGGTTTCTTCCTCGTAGATTTCGACGAAATCCGCTCCGGCCGACAGACCCGCTTCGAATATCTTTGCTGCAACAGAAGGATTCACTCTACACTTCTCCGTTCATTTTCTTGCGCACCGGAATACCGGCGGCAAGCATTTCCCTTTTGATTCCAGGAACGGTATAGTCACCAAAATGCACCATCGACGCAATCAGCGCGGCATCGGCAGACGTCTTTGCAAAAAGATCCACAATATGTGCAGGAGTTCCTGCACCACCGCTTGCGATGACCGGCACCTGCACCGCCTTCGCTATCATGTCCGTAATGGTAAGTTCGTAACCATTTTTCACGCCGTCGGTATCAATCGAATTCAAGCAGATTTCACCGACGCCCAAGTCTTCAGCCTTTTTCGCCCACTCAAGCGCATCAATGCCCATCGGCGTGCGACCTCCACGAATGTAGACCTCGTAGCCACTTGGAATTTTGTCAGAAACTCCGACATACTTTGCATCCATGCCAAGCACCACGCACTGGCGACCAAAGGCCTTCGCACCTTCGGCAATGATCTCGGGGTGGAGTACGGCAAGACTGTTCACGCTCACCTTTTCTGCTCCAGCCAAAAGAGCCTCATGCATATCGTCCAGGTTGCGGATTCCGCCACCCACCGCAAAAGGAATGAACACCCGCTTTGCGATCTGGCGGATCATTTCCATGTCGCAGGGACGGTTTTCCGCACTCGCCGTAATATCGTAAAAGACAAGTTCGTCGACTCCGTCGGCACTATACTGCGCCCCCATGTCTACGGGGTCGCCAATGTCAATATTACCCTTAAACTTGACACCCTTCGTGACCTTGCGGTCGCGAACGTCCAAGCACACGATTAAACGTTTTGTCAGCATGGGTATTACAGGTTGCGGTCAATAACGCCCTTGACGGTCGCCTTCGGCACTGCACCCACCACATTACCCACTTCGACTCCGTTCTTGAAGAGTTTCATGTTCGGGATGTTCGTAATGCCAAAACGAGCGCAAATGTCGCCAACACCAGCGTCGTCGACATTGATCTTAGCGATAATGGCGCGACCGTCGTATTCATCGGCGAGTTCGTCGATGATAGGACCCATCATCATGCAGGGGCGGCACCAGGTTGCCCAGAAGTCTACAAAGACCAACTGGCCTGACGAAATAACTTGATCAAAATTTTCAGCAGTCAAATGAATTGCTGGCATAGGAGCTCCGTTTTATTAAAATTCCTTTAGAAAGTCACACCGAAGGTATAGTTGATGTCAAAGCTTGAACCGACCGCGGTCGCATCTTCCAGGTCCTCCCTTTCCTTTTTCGATGCTGAATACTTGACAAACTTGTAGCCTACATCAAACGATGACGTGAAAAAGCCTGACCGGAACTTGTGTCCCAGATACAGGGCAAAGCCAAACCCATTGAGATGAGCATCAAAATCATCATCGGGATTCCTGTCGTAGGAATATTCCATGCTCACGTAGTTGTAGACAAAATGGGCATCGGCATAAAGTCCACGATGGCCTTCACCCATGTAGGCGCGTAAGCCTTCGGAAACGCCAAACACAAAAATGTCAAGGCCTTCATCGTCATCCGTGAAATCGGCCCAGACCATGTTCGGGCGGGTAATTAAAGACATGCGGCTTCCGAGATTACCTTCTATGGTCAAGAACACCGACGGGACATCGATCAGCGACAAAATAAACATCGATATCGGATGAATCGAGACCGCAAACATCGGTTCGTCATTTTCGACATGGTTGATGTTGACCACCGGAGTTGCAGGCTCCTCCGCACCAGAAGTGTACTGGTTCGGATCGGCCAAATCGGCAAAAGCAATACCCAGGCACACCAAGCAAGAAAGGATTGTCCTTTTTATCATATTATCTCCTTGCTATCAAAAATAGTAAATTCAAGGTCAGCTTATTTCTTCTTGAACCGTAAATACAGTCCCTCGACATCCGAACGGAACGCCCGAAATAGGGTCAAACCGGACAAAGCGTCGTTAAAAAATTCGATGTCTATCGAATCGGGGCCATCGACATCCGCCTTCTCCATATCCGCCGTAATCTGAATATAGTTAGAAGGGTCGGCCACCGCCACAACAAGCATCGTGTAATCCTCCTTGACCGGTGCCGAAAATTTCGCATCAAAGTCAAGAATCAACCGGTTACCCTTGAAGGTCGCCCTGAAGTTCTTCAGTTCCTGCACCTTCAGAAAACTGGTTTCCATCAGCACGAAGTTGTAGTAGTTTGACTTTCGAAGGGGTTCCATGATGGCGTCACAGAACCACTGGTTTTCTTCGTCCGAAATGATTCCGTCACCATTCTTGTCTCCCGACGACATCATCGCCGTGCTATAAAGTTCATCGTAGACCCAGTGGTTTTTCACAGCGGAAAAACCGTTTTGGTCAAAGAGGACTTTCACCGTTGCGTCGACAAAGACATGCGGGTGGGCAATTGCAAGCGACACACCGCACAGGCAGAACACCAACAGCGACTTCACCATGGCATAAACCCGCTTAAACTAGAACGCAAGGATGATTCCCGCCGTAAGGAGTCCAAGACCAAGGGCACCAAGACCAATGGCAACACCACACTTGGTGTCGCCGCTATCATTTAGACGATGATTGTCCTTCACCATTTGGCGAGTGTCGTCACTATCGAAGGCCGATAGTTTTTCATAGGCATGCTTCTTGTCGGCGGCAGAGCTCCAGTCGCGTTCCGCCAAGTACCACATGACACCACCCGCAATGAGCGGAACGATGGAACCCCACAGAAGACCGCGGCCAATGCGCCTTTTGCTGCGTTCCTTGTTAAAGGCGTTCTGGTCCTCGATAAATTCTAGATCATCCAAGACAGGCGTCATGTCGACATATACCAAGTTCGGCATGTAGGGCTTAACTTCAACCGTCACCGAAGTGTCGCGGTAGCCGACCTTGCGGAAGAACAACTGCGCCGAGACCTGTGGTTTAACACCGTCGACAATGACATCGGTCATGTAGTCCGGCATCTTGTTCAACGAAGGCGCCTTGTCCAAGTAGACTTCGACCGCTTCGGGATTCGTGTTCAAAGTGAGCCTAGTCGTGGGCCTAAGCACCGGAATCGTCACCTTGTTCAAGCTATCCGCATTGATGCGCACCACGGCAGAGCCCCACCATTCCACATCTTTCAGGACCTTCATCACCGAAATCGTGTACTTGCCCGGTTTAATGTTTCGAATGGTATCGGGCGCAACCTGCTTGAGCGGAATTCCATTCACGAACAAGGAACAGGCTTCTGGTTCCGACACGACCAGCAAATTTGCGTTTCCCGGCGGATACAGCTCAATGGTCTCTTCGACCACCTTGATTTCGGGAACCACGTAATTTGAAAGAGACAGGGGAATCATGGCAGCGTCTTCCATGTTGTAGAGACGCTTGAGTTCGAACCTGAAATATTTGATGTAGGGGTTTTTCTCCGCAGCGGCAATACTATCTGCAATTTCCTGGTTACGGATTTCCTCTTCCACCTTCGCGATTTCTTCCATTTTCAGTCGCTTTTCTTCTTTCTGAAGAGCCGTTTCCAAGTCGTCACCGGCACCATCGTCCACCGAGTCTGCCGCCGGGACAGCCTCTTCGGCATTAGCAGCCATAGAATCCTTGACCGCATCTGTCATGATGATTTCTGCGGGCTTCTGCAGAGTATCGGATTCTTCATCTTCTTCAGCGGACTCTACACCCTGACCGTTGCTTTCCTGAAGTGCCAACGCCTGCTTGTCTTCAAGACGATCGATGTGTACTTGTTCTTCCTCGGTCGGCTTTTTCAGGTAGACCGTGTCGTTCTCAATTTTCACGAAAATGGCTTCCTGTTCCACAGAATCGCCCTTCACCCAGTAACGTACCGGAACTTCGCGGCCCTTCAGCCCCTCCGACGAAGAACTCTGCACAGAGGAGGACGACTCTGTAACACTTGCTACAGAAGACGAAGACTGCTCCACAGCCTGCTGGGCATCCACATGGGATTCGGCTTCATCAGCAAACGCTGTAGCAGCCGTCAACAAGAAAAACAACGAAAAGATGATTCGCTTAAACATACCCTAAAGATAAATAAAAAAATAAAGAAAATTAGGCTTTTGAGCATAAAGAATGTATATTAGGAGCAAGAACAAAAATGGAGATAAACCATGGACACCCTTCTTATTGTGGGAATTATCATCGCGGCTATCGCCGTCATCGTTTTACTCGCCTTTATCGGCAAGTTCTTTAGCCTGTGGCTGCAGGCTCTGTTTTCAAAGGCAAACGTGAGCATTTTCCAGCTCATCGGCATGAGGCTCCGTAAGGTACCGCCGCAGGTGATTGTGGAAGCTCGCATTCTTAGCTGCAAGGCAGGCCTCCCGGTAGACACGAACCTGCTGGAAGCCCACTACCTTAGCCGCGGTAACGTGCTCCGCGTGATCCAGGCGCTCATCGCCGCGAACAAGGCAAATATAAAGCTCGACTTCAAGGAAGCGGCCGCCATTGACCTTGCCGGCCGTAACGTGCTCGAAGCCGTGCAG
This sequence comes from Fibrobacter sp., assembly GCF_045601785.1. Lineage (GTDB taxonomy): Bacteria > Fibrobacterota > Fibrobacteria > Fibrobacterales > Fibrobacteraceae > Fibrobacter. The sequence continues at coordinate 24,402 of NZ_JAZSAF010000046.1, read as the reverse complement.
ATGTCCGTGAACCCGAAGGTCATCGAGACCCCGAAGGTTTCCGCCGTGGCACTCGACGGTATCCAGCTGCATGCCATTACCCGCATTACCGTGCGTGCAAGCATCCAGAAGCTGGTCGGTGGTGCCGGCGAAGAAACGGTCGTTGCCCGTGTGGGCGAAGGCATCGTGTCTTCCATCGGTTCTGCCCAGAGCCACAAGGAAGTTCTCGAGAACCCGAACATGATTTCCAAGAAGGTGCTCGCCTCCGGCCTCGACGCCGGCACCGCATTCGAAATTCTCTCTATCGACATCGCTGACGTGGACGTGGGTCAGAACATTGGCGCCATTCTTGAAACCGACCGTGCCGAAGCCGACAAGAAAATTGCACAAGCAAAGGCCGAAGAACGCCGCGCCATGGCATACGCCGCCGAACAGGAAATGAAGGCGAAGGTCATGGAAATGAAGGCAAAGCTGGTGGAAGCTGAAGCCCAGATTCCGATGGCCATGGCTTCGGCCCTTCGCGACGGCAAGCTCGGCGTAATGGACTACTACAACTTGAAGAACATCGAAGCCGACACGCAGATGAGAAAGGAAATCGGAGCCGCTCCCGAAGCGAAGTAGGTTCGAGTAGAGCACTATGGAAACTCTCATTTTCATAGCGATTGCGGTCATCTTCACGATCATCCAGAAAAAAGCCGAAAAAGCGAAGGAGCAACGCAGACTCCCGCCAAGGCAATACACGGATGAACCGAATGAAGAGGATACGCAGGAGTCGCAGGAGCACCGCCCCCCGCGCTCTTTGCAGGACTTGATTCGTCAATTCGAAGAAGCCCAACGGCAAGCGACGCAGGGCAACATCGAACCGCCGACTCCCCCTGTGCAACACAGGCAAGTAGAGCAGCTTTCGCTCCGCGACATTGCCGAAGTCGTCATCCAGGTGGACTTTATCAACTTGGAATTCCTGATGGATGAGTTCAACGTCGATGAAAATACCGCCGCCGAGATGCTGATGGCCCTGCAGGACCACCGCATCGTAGGCCACGATATGGGCGAAGGCGACTGCGATGTACTTGTGCACGACATGGAAGAACTGGACAACCTGCTGAACCGCGAAAAGCATGCCGAAGAAAAGCGCAAACAACAAGAGAAAGAGGCCAAGCTCCATGCAGAACGCGAACGGAACGAAGCTCGCAGGCGCGAACTGGAGCGTCAGCAGGAATTAAACGAGCTTGAAGACCGCGCAAGGGCAGCTCGTGAATCCGCCGCCGCAATCTCCAGCATGGATTCGACCGAAGGGTCTGCAGCCGAAATCCTTGCAACACGAAAGCCCGCCGTATCCGTAAAGGATATCGCCGATGTGCGCAAAGGGTTCATCTGGGCAAAAGTCTTGGACGAGCCGCGCTTCAAGAAGCGCTGGAGCGCCCAGTACCGCTAACGCTCATCACCTATAAAATTCAAAAGCCTTCGGAACAAACCGAAGGCTTTCTTTTGTACTTTGCAATTCTTCTTATTTACCGAACCACTTAACGGAAAGTTCCACAAACTTACCATCTCTCTTCAATTGATTCAGAACGCTGTTGATGGTATCACGTAGCGACTGGTCCTGCTTGCGGAATCCCACCGCATAGAACTCATTGTAGGAACCTTCATCAAGAACGGTATACGCCTTGTCATGCAAATTGTTCCAGTACTTCACAAAAACTTCATCGGCATATACTGCATCGACTTTTCCGCTATCCAACGCATCAAATTCGGGAATCAGGTCCTTAAACAGGACAATCTCATTCGCGTCATCATCCACTTCGATTTCGTCCAACAAGGTCTGCGCCGTCGAAGCTCTCTGCACACCGAGCCGTTTTTCCTTGAGCATGTCTATGTGTTCCAGGGACTTGTCCTTAACGACGAAAACCATCCGGTTCGTAAGGTAAGGGTCACTCAGATTCATCGTTTTCGCACGGGCACTATCAACGCTCATGCCATTCCAGATGCAGTCGATTCTGCCCGAATACAGATCTTCTTCCTTGTTAGCCCAAACAATCTCCTGAATTTTAAGCCGAAGTCCCAAGCGGGAACACACTTCTTTTGCAAGGTCGATATCGAAGCCGACTACATTGCTGTCCTTGTCAACAAAAACCATCGGCGGAAAAACAGCCACAGACCCTATGACAAGGACTCCCGAAGATTTCACCTTTTCAAAAGACGGATCAACACTAGAAGATTCCACCTTTTCCTTGCAGCCAGAAAGGGTTGCCGCAAGGGCTATCATCGAAACCGCAACCAAGACCTTTTTCATACACACTCCCCTTATTTACCAAACCACTTCATTGAAATATTCACAAAGCGACCGTCCTTCTTCATGGTATTCACGATTTCGTTCACCGCATCGCGCAGGGCCTGATCGCCCTTACGGAAACCAATGGCAAGTTTCTCATCTGAGCCGACATCTTCCAAAATCACAAATTCCTTGTGATTTTTCAATATCCAGTATTTCGCAAACACCCCATCTAAGTACACCACGTCGACACTGCCGTTTTCAAGCCCCGCGAGGGCCATCTGGTTGTCATCAAAGTAAACTACTTCTCTCGCCGATTTACCCACTTCAGAGGCCGCAAGGAATGTCTGCGAAGTAGAGCCCTTCTGCGTGGCGATCACCTTGTCCTTAAGGGAATCGTAATTGGCAAGCGAAGAATCTCGAACCACGAAGAACATGCTGTTCTTCAAGTAAGGGTCGCTCAGGTTCATGGCCACGGCACGGGAGCTGTCGACACTCATGCCGTTCCAGATACAGTCGATGTTTCCCGAATTAAGTTCCTGTTCCTTGGCATCCCAGGAAATCGGCTTGGTTTTAAGCTTTACCCCTAGACGAGCACAAACTTCGTTCGCAAGATCGATGTCAAAACCAACAATGTTGCCATTTTCGTCACGGAACCCCATCGGCGGATAGGAATCGTCGAGGCCAATTACCAGTTCTCCCTTGGAAAGCACCTTTTCGAGAGACTTGTCGGAATCACAACCAACAAGAAAAGCCGACATCAAAAAAACGGATAAAACTGCAAACAAATTTTTCATACATTCTCCTTTCTATTCATAAAATATATACAAAAAAGAAAAAAAGTTCCCATAAAAATAAATTTATGGGATTTTACTAGAAATTTGTGCAAAATTGTGTAAAAAATCAGGCTACGTATCCTAAAGGCGTTATTTTCTTCGACAATAGTTCCGGTGACTTCGGCCTTGATTTTTCCGTCATCATACCTGTCAATATATCTTTGGGATTTCCAGTGTTCCAATATGTTTTGACATATCTAGGGAACTCATACTCCGCTTCTAAGACACCTTCTAATTCAAAGTTGCTTTGCCCATCAGGCGAATCGTAGGCGATAGAAACGACAGGCTTGTTCTGTCCGTCTTCCCTTTTGAACAAAGTGTCTATCCTGCCATCCGTGGCATAGTAGTAATATTCTCCCGGAACAGAATCGATGACACCCTTGAAAATGGAACGGGAGAATTTCAACGATTTTAACGAAAAAAGGCTGCAGCAAAGGAATACAGGAATTCCTGGATTCCATCCGCATCAAGCCTTTGAAAACCTGCTCAGGAACTGCGCGAGGCGTTCGTTACCCGATTTGCGGAACACGTGGTCGGGAGTTCCCTGTTCCACGATGACGCCGCCGTCCATAAAGACAACCTTGTCTGCCACGTCGCGGGCAAAAGCCATCTCGTGAGTCACGATGACCATGGTCATCTTGTCTTCGGCCAGTTTCTTGATAATCTTGAGCACTTCGCCGGTCAGTTCCGGGTCCAGCGCAGAGGTCGGCTCGTCGAAGAAAAGAATCTTCGGGTTCATCGCGAGGGCGCGGGCAATGGACACTCGCTGCTGCTGGCCACCGCTGAGCTCGCAGGGGTAAGCCTTTTCCTTGCCCTCAAGGCCCATGCGTTTGAGCAAGAATCGTCCCATGGCGCGGGCTTCTTTGCGGCCATCTCCCAATACGCGCACCGGAGCGAGACAAAGGTTCTGCAGCACCGTCAAATGCGGGAACAAGTTGAAGTTCTGGAACACGAGCCCCGTAGAAAGTCGAATATCGCGGAGCGTTTTCGCCGGCGCGTACTTGACCGCCGGGCCCTTTGCCGAATCATTCGGCACCACCATGTCCTTGCCGTCGACCTGCACAAAACCGCCGTCAACCGTTTCGAGCTGGGTAAGGCAACGCAAAAGCGTACTCTTGCCGGAACCGCTAGGCCCGATAATCGAGAGCACCTCCCCCGCCTTCAAGTCAAACGAGATATCCTTGAGCACATGCAAGTCGCCAAAGGACTTCTTGACATGTTCTACCTTGAGGATCGGCGCAGATTCATTCACGTTTTCCATTCCACGCCTCACTTATAGTAATTGAGCTTGCGTTCCACGTAGGCGAAAAGCACGCTCAGCAAAAGGTTCGCCACATAGTAGAACACGCCCGCCACGAACAGCGGATAAATACTCGCATAGGCCGCCTGCTGTTTCTTGGCCAGCGCAAAGAGTTCCGTCACCGCAATCACCTGCGCAAGGGAGGTGTCCTTCACCAGGGTGATGACTTCGTTGGCGCTTGCGGGAACCACGCGCTTTACCACCTGCGGCAAGATAATGCGGAAGAACGTCTGCGTACGGGTCATGCCCAGCATGTAGGCCGCCTCGTACTGCCCCTTGGGTATGGACTGGATTCCCCCGCGGAAAATTTCGGCAAAGTAGGCCGCATAATTTATCGAGAACGCCACAATCACCGCCGGGAAGCGGTCAAAGGAAAAATCCACGCCCGCATATTCGCTCAGGTAGTAGGAGCCGAAATAAATCGCCACAATCTGGAGCAGCAAAGGGGTGCCGCGCATCACCGAGATGTAGAACGACACCGGGTAACGCACCACGCGCCACTTGCTCATCTTGAGGACTGCGATGAGCAGGCCCAGCGGAATCGAGAACAGGAGTGTAAGCCCGAAAATGGCGAGCGTCGTGCAGAAGCCGCCCCAAAGGATAGGCAAAAGCGTTGACAATTCCGACATGAATAACCTCAGAAGCGCACTGCGCTGAGCTCATACCTCAAAGCTCCCGTAGGGAGCGACCTCACACCTATTTGCCGAACCACTTGGCAGAGATTTCGTCGAACTTGCCGTCGGCCTTCATGGCAGCCAGGGTGGAATTCACGGCATCACGCAGGGCCTGGTCCTTCTTGCGGAAACCCACGGCGTAGACTTCGTCGGAAAGGCCTTCCTCGAGCACCGTGTAGTCCTTCGCGTTCGTCACAATCCAGTACTTGGCCACGATTTCGTCCAGGAACACGGCATCCACGCCGCCCTTGTCCAAATCCATGAGCGCCGTCTGGTTGTCGTCAAACGGAACAATTTCCTTGGCGGCCTTGCCCGCTTCGGAGGCATCCAGCAACTTCTGGGCGGTAGAGCCGTTCTGCACGGCAATCTTCTTGCCGGCGAGGGCAGCGAGACTTGCAAGAGCCTTGTCCTTCACCGTGAAAATCATGCGGTTCTTGAGGTACGGGTCGCTCAGGTTCATCGCCTTTGCGCGGGCGCTGTCCACGCTCATGCCGTTCCAGATGCAGTCGATCTTGCCGGTGTTCAGTTCCTGTTCCTTCGCGTCCCAGGAAATCGGCTGCGTCTTGAGCTTCACGCCCAGGCGCGCACAAACTTCGGTGGCGAGGTCGATATCGAAACCCACGATGTTGTTGTCCTTGTCGCGGAAACCCATCGGCGGAAAAGAATCGTCGAGACCGAGCACGAACTCGCCCGCCGCCTTCACCTTGTTCAGGGATTCATCGGCCTGAGTCTTGGATTCCGCCTTCTGGTCGTTACAGGCAGAAAGAACCGCGGCACACGCAACCGCCGCAAACATCGCTAAAAGTTTTTTCATCTTGAAGTCCTCTTTTTGATTTACAAGAGAAATATAGAAAAAGGGCCGCATTTCAATGAATACAGATAATTGAGCAGACCTCATATTTAAGGCCTGTATGATTCAAGGAGTTCCATGACGTTGGCTGCATCCTGTTCAGCCTCATCCCAGCTCTGGTCGATATAGGGAATACCTTCGCTTCCGTAAAGTTCGATTATCGCAAGTTTTGGTCCCTTTCGGCTTTGAAAGGGACTTTTGTGGGCGTTCTCACGCGTTTTATTTATACGCCGTTCCCACCCATTCTGCTAGTTTTCCGTTTTTAGCGAGTTCGGCGGTATCCTTCATCTTGAAATTCGGATAAAGCGCTTGAATTTGCGATGCGGTTTTGCCTTCGATTTCGTTGTTGAAACCGAGAATGTAGTGCATGGCAATCATGTAGATGATTTCGGTAGGAGCTGCCCCACAGACTTGATTCTTGACGATATGCTCTAGCCTTTTCTTGTCGGCAGGGAAGAGTTTCTTCATCTTCTTTGAACGATAAAGGCGCTTGATGATTTCGGTGATATAGAGTCCTGATTTCATGTACAGGTCAGCGAAGGTATGCTCTGGGTCGTCAAAGCAGCCCGGCGTTTCCTTTTCGAGCATATCCACCATGTCCTTTACGACTTTTTTCGGTGTAAAGATTTGGTTCGTCTTCTGCGGCGGAATATAGTCGAAAATATCGCCCTTTACATCTTCCATGAAGTAGTCCGCCAGTTCCGAGCGTTTGCGCATAAATTCCTTCACGGAGTCGTTGAATACGACCGAATCAAAGAGATGACCGTCATAGTGCTTTTTCTTTCCGTCATTTTCGTCGGTGTAATCACCACCATCGCGCAGGAATTTGAATTCGTCAACAGTAATACTCGTTACCTCAAGGAAAACATTACCCGGAATGTCGCGTTCAAATGTTTCGAGAGTCGTATTGTCATTTCCGTAGGCCATCAAGAAAGAGGGAATCGTTCGTGCAAATCCACGCAGGTGGTCGCGAACCTTTTCTTCAATATCATTTTTCTTCTTTTCAATCTTGCTTTCTTCGACAGCCTTGACGGTTTCCTCTGTCGCCTTTTTCCAAATGTCCGATGTATCCGAAACGGTTTCTTTGAATTTTTTTTCAGCCGCATCCATTTCCTTCTTGAATACTTGCTGAATTTGCTTTTCTTCGGCCTTAGAATTACAGTTTTTCAACGCCTCGTCACGCTTGTGTTCCGCTGTACCGGCTTCTATCTTGAAATCGGCGGCGGCAGAACTGATTTTCTTTTGCCCGTAATTTTGCAATTTGCGCTCGAATTCCTTGGACTGAGATTTGGTCATGTCTTGGCCAAACTTGACCTTGGCTTCTTCGGCAACATCCTTTACAGAAGCATCGTAAACAGCGGTCAATTCCTTAACGATATTTTCAATTTTCGACGGCTCGTGATCTCGCAGTAACCTATTCACGTCTTTTTCGTAATCATTAGATTGCTGGGCAAAAACCGGATCACCGAACTTATCGGCGGCGGTCCCGACCACCTGTTCCGAGGGAACATCGACATTTCCATTTTCATCAAGAGGAAGTTCATTCGCCTGTTCCGGGGTAACAATATTCTTGTCCGCTTCTGCCTTGGTGACAGGATTCACCTTCTTGAGAATGTCGTTTACAATCGAAGGTGCTGCGAATATGCCACTAATGTTCTGGAAAAGGAAATTGCTCATAAAACCATGATTCACGACTTCCTTGGCGTGGATATGCCTCGGGATGGACAACACCTTTTCGGCATCCAGCTCTATCATTTCGCCATTGTCGTCTTCGCCCACCACAGGGAAGAAGTTCAAGAGTTCCAGAACATGCTTTTTGCGTTTTTCGCTATTGCCTGCACCACCGGCAGTATCCTTGTACTGGTCGTTGGCAATGGTTTCCACGATAGTCAGCGTGCGTGCCGGATCAAAATCAAACACATACGCATTGTCCTTGCGATATGTTTTGCCATCCTTATCCAAGAAAAGGCACGGATTTTGGGCACGGAATGCAGCCTGCATATACAGCGCCGGAGAGCGCATGGAGCAAAGCATCAAAACTGCAGTCCATTCGGGAATGGTCACACCCGTCGTGAGTTGCCCCACCGAAAGGGTGATAGTCTTTTCGTTTTTCTTGATTGCTTCGCGAACAGCGGTAATCGCCTTCTGATTTTCCAGTTCCTCGTCGCCATTGCCTACAGCAAGGACAACCGTATATTCCTTGAATACAGGGTGCTGTGTCAAAAGCTTTTTCAAGGCGATGGCAGAATCTACGCGGTTCAACAACCAAAACGTATGTTTGAGTTGATTCCTGAGTTCTTCCGTAGAGAACGGATACTTTTTCTGCTCCGTGAGAGCGTCCAAGAACTTCTTTACATCTTCGAGATGTTCAAAATACCCCGAAGCATTCGTCTTGAAGAACTCATTCAAGTCAAAGTAATATTGCGTTTCTTCGTCATCAATGAGAGTTCCGGCATCGGCCTTCGCTCCCATCATATCGGACATCTGGTAGGTGAAAAGATTGAGCTTCGGCAAGTCTTCGTAAGGATTTTCTACACCCTTTTCGGCAAATTCCTTTTTACGCTCCTGTTCGTCTGCGTATGTCCAGTTGAATATAGCCTCTTCGGGGAACTTGTCGGAAGCAAGCATCTTGAACGGAGTGCCCGAAAGGTTAAGCGTAAAACGGCGTTTGATGCGTTCCAAGGCAACATCCGTTTTATCGGTTTCTACGCCCTCGTGCGCCTCGTCAAGAATCAGCACATCCCAATCAAGTTCAGAAACTTCACGGAGTTTCTCGTAATCGCCACCAAAAGCCTTTGCGCCTTTAAGGTCTTGCAAGGAGATAAATTCAATGCAACCGAGCCTGTTCTTGCTTACAGCGCGAGTAAACTCATCCCTTGTTAAAACATGCTTGTATTTTTGCGGATTCTTTTTGAAAACATCCACCTGGCTTACAAAGTAATAGCCGCCTTCTGTCCCGACGAAACGGGCGTAATCATTGTACCAGCTATCGGCAATGGCCGGGCGGTTGGTCAAGATAAGAACATTCTTTGCACCAACGCGCTTGCAAAAATCGTATGCCGTAAGGGTCTTGCCAAAGCGGGGTTTTGCATTCCACAAGAATTCGGGAGCCTTGTCCTTTTTCAGAATTTTCACCAGTTTGTGGTTATCGAAATAATCGGCGGTCTTTCTGGCAGCTTCTTCCTGTTCATCGCGAAGTTCGTAGATTTCGACGCCTTCCATTTCGGTAAGGATTCCGTGATTTTCCTTAAAATCATTGAAATGATTCTTAGAAGTCTTTGCGTCAGTCTTGAACCACTCCGTTTTCGGTTTCCTTTCGATATCCACCTTGTTTGTCAGGTATTTATGGAAATCGTAATCACGGAAAGGCGTCAAGTCATCTTCGAAAACAGCCCTTCCACTCCACGCAATAGGGGCATCGGTATCGGAGGTGTGGGTTTGCTGATGAACGCGATCCTTAACAGCGTCTTTCAAGTTCTCACCAAAATTGACTTCGGTATCACCGATTTTTATCCACCCGTCATGGGTGCGGTCATTTGGAGTGGTGTATGCGTAGATAGCGCGGTTCACAGGCCGCATTGTCTTGATTTGGGTAACGTTTGACATTAGACCATCTCCTTGACGTGGGTTTCAATGAAGTCCTTTTCTTCTTTGGAGAGGCCATATTTCTTGTAGAGCTGCAAATCTATTTCGTGAACAGATTTGGTCCAGTCGATATCGGATTTAGAGGTAAAATCTTGGAGAGGAACGTATTTCCATTTTTCAGGAGTATTTGCTTGTGTTTTTTTCAATATCCCCAACAAGCATCTCGCAAATTTTGTTTTCACATATTTGGAAATTCTGAGCGCTTCCTGTTTTGACGAAAACGAGCCCATACTTAAAAAAGTTTCTGTTGATCCATCTCCAGGATAGCCTATTATAGGATCTACAATTGTTTCACCAAATTCACCTCTTCCCATTGCTCCCGATAAGAAAATTTTATACTTATCCACATTCGATACTTTATTCACATACTTCGTTCGTATAAACTTGTAAACTCGTTCATTATTTAATCTTCCTAATATTCGAATATAATCGCCTTGATTCGGTTTTTCATCAACAAAAACAAAGGGAATATTTTGAAAAACATTAGATTTTAAATCATACGCATGCCCTTTACTCATCAATTTTTCAGCCTTTGGATAATCCTTATGCAAGGCCTCGGTAAAATGATATGCATAGCTTGTAATGATTATAGTACTTAATGATTCATAATTCGCATTTCTAATAACCTTGTTCAATATGCTTTGTATTTTGCTGTTAGGAGTAAAAACACCAATAGGTCCAAATACTTTTGAGTGAGAATGAAAGGAAACGGCCACACCACCTTTGATATCCGTATTCGGGAAAATTTTGCTGCTATCTTCCTCAAAATGAAGAATCTTAAAATGTTCATCAGACAACATCTTTTTATTCCACATTTTGGGAGTAGATCCTGCATTCACCAAAAATCTAGCAGGATGAATCAGTTCAACATTTTCTGCAATTTCATACGATTCATCAATAAACTTATCATAAATTGGGGGTGCAAAAGTTTTATTATCCCCAATCGTTTCATCTTGATACGGCGGGTTTCCGATTACGGCAAAGAATTTTTTCATTTTCCATTCTCCTTTGATTTTAAAGAGTTGTAGGTCCGGCTGAAGCGTCTTCGCCAGTCAAAAATCAAGCATTCCTCGGTGGCTTCGGATTTGCAGGATTCGTTTCCCACTTCGAATCCGGGAAGCGTCATTTGTCCGCATTCCTTTTCCTTGATTTGCGGAGTCCTGCCCGTAAGGCCATCCATCTGCCAAAAGTTCCACGCAATAACGTTAGCGGCACTCCGCGCTGTCGTTCTGTCCGGTTTTTCGCCTAATTTCTTTTCCCAATGTTCTGTCCAAGACAAGAACACGTTGATGCGGGCAATCAAGAGGTTGTCCCCCTGGTACTCGTACCCGTAGCAACTTTCCAGGGAACGCATGGACCATTTCTTGTATTCGTCACCATCCGCATTCTCTTCGACCACGCGAAGTTTACGGTCCAAGAAACCAATACGATCCTTGACCTCGATAAAATTTCCATCTGTGGGGTTGTAGCGGCTCGTCACGAAGGGCGCTTCGCCGCAGGTAATTTCAAGCCTTGTCTGGTCAACGTATTCTTGCCAGGTTTTTCCGTCGCTAAATTGGATTTTTTTACGGTTCCTAGTCCAAGCCCTATCACCTTCGGTATTGAATGCTCCCGTATAGCCCAAGTAATCATCGTCCAGGGCGTTGTTCATTTGGTTACAAATCCACGACGGTGTAAAAACTTCGGCACGCTTCTTGGTGCGTTCCCTTTGGGCATCAAGGGTCTTGGCAATTCGCGGACGCACAAGCATCAGGCTCCCGCCAGTAATGTCCTTGAATTCTATTTCGCTTTTCGGGGAAATGGCGTCGTATTCGTCCGTGGCCCACAGGATATTCTTGCCCGTGGTCTTGTCCTTTAGCAATATGGGGAGAACGGCTCCTCGATACACGTCAAAGATTTGCCGGACAGGCGTGTCAGCCACAATGTTTTTCATTCCATTCTCCCGAACTTCAAGCGCAACGTTCTGTTTCGCTCCCGTTCGGGGACTGGATTACGGCGATTTCACAAAAAGAGAATACACGACGCCCTAGGCATACAATACGCCCACGCCAAAACAGGGCGCGCATGCGTCCGGATTTCTGAGTACCCTCTTATTCTTTCGTTCTGAAATTGTCGAGATTCCATGCCAAGAACAAGAGCAACTCGTGGGAATTTCTCTTGTTCTGGCATTTTACCGCACAAAAAAAGGCGTGAGGTTGAATACCCTTACGACATGAGGCTCTCGACTGCCTGAACGAATAAGGATAAACAACCCACGCCCCATAAAGGCCGATACGCACAAACGGACCGCATGAATGCGGCCTGCATAGCGAACCGTTGCCGGTACTTGCATGCCGACAGACGTGAGCGTCCATCTTATCCTCTCGTTCGAAATTGTCGAGATTTCATGTCGAGAATAAGAGAAACTCTCTATTTTCGATGAATAATATAGTCTTTTTCCACCACAGGCGGATTGGGAAAACGCAAAAATGTCCCTAATTGCAACATTAACTAAAATAGAACCGAACCACGAATCAGGTTTTGTCCCTCCCCCCACCATACGCAAAAAAGGGCCGCATCGCTGCGGTTCCTTTTAATGCTTTAGATCCTATCGGGGCTACGCCCCTCCAGGATAACATAGGGAACGAGACGCCATCTTGCTCCTTTTATGTGAAACATTTTATCTAAAAACATCACATTTTGTTTCACACAACCGCACAAATAACGCAAACTTTAGTTAGACAACCTTGAAAATCTTGTACACAAGTGCAAGATTGACTTGTTTTTCCATCCAGAATATTGTATATTAATACAGGTGTATTAGAATCAACTTCAAACGCATTTGTAGATTTCAGCAAAGCAAAGGAGCCATTATGCCAAGTACACTATTGCAAGTCAGGGTGGACGAAAAGACTCGTTCTGCAGCAGGGAGCATATACGAAAAGCTCGGCATTGACTTGCCGACAGCTGTCCGCATGTTCCTTGCCAGGACCATTTTGGAAAACGGCATACCCTTCAGCATGAAGCTCCGTCCAGCCGCTCCCGCCGACGTTCTCGAAGCCATGAAACAGGCTTCGCAGTCTGCCGCCGATGCAGGAGTCGCAGACATGTCTCTTGACGAAATCAACGACGAAATCGCACAGGTCCGAGCAGGCAAATGAAATGCTACGCAGTCATTGACACGAACGTGTTGGTCTCCGCATTGCTAAAATGGGATTCCATTCCAGGGCAGGTCGTGCAACAAACCTACGCCCACGAGATTATTCCCGTTTTCAATGATTCTATCTTACAAGAATACGAAGAAGTGCTCTCCCGTGAAAAATTTCATTTTCCAAAAGAGACTGTCGAATTTTTGCTTTCACGCTTAAAGATAATCGGTGAAAACATGACAACCGTAGAATCGCTTGTTGGCAATTTTCCAGACCTCAAAGACATCGTATTTTTTGAAGTCACAATGGAAAAGAATAAAACCGATGACGCGTTTCTTGTCACGGGAAATCTAAAACATTTTCCAAAGCACTCCAAAGTCGTCACTCCGGCAGAAATGCTGCGTATTTTGGACAACATATAATTCTTTCATTTATATGCCAAAAAGGGCCGCATCGCTGCGGTCCCTTTTTGCTAAAGGCGATCCCGGAACAAGTCCGGGATGACATTTAAGGATTAATCCTTCCCGTACACCTTTTCAGCGTAGGTCACGGTGGCGCCGAGGTATTCGCGGTTCATCTTGGCGATGTAATCCACAGTAATACCCTTCGGGCAGGCGGCCTGGCATTCGTAAAGGTTCGTGCAGTTGCCGAAGCCTTCCTTGTCCATCTGGGCGACCATGGCGAGCACACGCTTCTTCGCCTCAACCTTGCCCTGCGGCAAGAAGCTGAGGTGAGAAACCTTGGCAGATACGAACAACATAGCGGATGCGTTCTTACAGGCGGCCACGCAGGCACCGCAACCGATACAGGCGGCAGCGTCGAAGGCGCGGTCGGCATCAGCCTTGGGAACCGGAATCGTGGAAGCTTCAGGAGCGGCACCGGTGTTGACGGAAACGAAACCGCCAGCCTGGATGATGCGGTCGAATGCGGTACGGTCCACGGCGCAGTCACGGATAACCGGGAATGCGGCGGCGCGCCACGGTTCGATCACGATGGTGTCGCCATCCTTGAACTTGCGCATGTGAAGCTGGCAAGTGGTGGTCGCATGGTCGGGACCGTGCGGCATACCGTTGATGACGAGAGAGCACATGCCGCATATTCCTTCGCGGCAGTCGTGGTCGAAGGCGAAGCCTTCCTTGCCCTGCTTCATCTGTTCTTCGTTCACGATGTCCAGCATTTCCAGGAAGGACATGTCCGGAGAAACATCGTTGATCTTGACAGTTTCGAACTGTCCCTTGGTCTTGGCATCCTTCTGACGCCAAATCTTCAAAGTCAAATTCAGTCCGCTCATTATTTGTAGCTCCTAGTAGCGAGGTGGACGTTATCAAAGGTAAGAGGTTCCTTGGAAAGTTCCGGTGCGACACCGTCGCCCTTGTACTCCCAGGCACCGACGTAGCAGAAGTTCTCGTCGTCGCGCTTGGCTTCGCCTTCCGGAGTCTGGCTTTCTTCGCGGAAGTGGCCGCCGCAAGATTCCTTGCGGTGCAGGGCGTCGAGAGTGAGGACTTCGGCGAACTCGAGGAAGTCTGCAACGCGGCCGGCACGTTCCAGGTTCTGGTTGAAGGAACCTTCGGAACCGAGCACGTTGACGTTTTCCCAGAATTCGGCACGGAGGGCCGGAATCTTCTCGAGGGCGGTCTTCAGGCCGGCTTCGTTACGGGCCATGCCCACGTATTCCCACATGATGTTACCGAGTTCACGATGGATATCGTTAACAGTGCGGTGACCCTTGATGGAGAGGAGCTTGTGGATGCGTTCTTCGGTCTGCTTCTTGCAGTCTTCGAACGCGGCATCGGATTCGGAAACCTTCTCGAGCTTGGTGCCCGCGAAGTAGCCGCCGATGGTGAACGGAATGACGAAGTAACCGTCGGAGAGGCCCTGCATCAAAGCAGAAGCGCCGAGGCGGTTTGCACCGTGGTCGGAGAAGTTAGCTTCACCGAGAACGAAGCAGCCCGGAATCGTGGACATCAGATCGTAGTCCACCCAGAGGCCGCCCATGGTGTAGTGGATGGCCGGGAAGATACGCATCGGGACCTTGTACGGGTCTTCGTCGGTAATCTTTTCGTACATCTGGAAGAGGTTGCCGTACTTGGCAGAGACACCGGCAACGCCCATGCGCTGGATAGCGTCGGCGAAGTCGAGGTACACGGCCTGCTTGGTGTTACCCACGCCGAGACCTGCGTCGCAGACCTGCTTGGCGTTACGGGAAGCCACGTCACGGGGCACCAGGTTACCAAAGCTCGGGTACTTTTCTTCGAGGTAGTAGTAACGGTCTTCTTCCGGGATCTGGTCCGGAGAACGGGTGTCGCCAGCCTTGCGCGGAACCCAGATACGACCGTCGTTACGGAGAGATTCGCTCATCAAGGTGAGCTTGGACTGCAGGTCGCCGTGGCGAGGAATGCAAGTCGGGTGAATCTGCGTGTAGCAGGGGTTAGCGAACAGGGCGCCGCGCTTGTAGGCACGGAAAGCAGCCGTCACGTTGGAACCCTGGGCGTTGGTAGAAAGGTAGTAGACGTTACCGTAACCGCCGGTGCAAAGGCAGACAGCATCACCCACGTGGCTTTCGAGTTCGCCAGTGATGAGGTTACGGACGATGATACCGCGAGCCTTGCCGTCGATCACGACGAGGTCCATCATTTCGCGGCGGGGGAACATCTTCACCTTACCGGCGGCAACCTGGCGCATGAGAGCCTGGTAGGCACCGAGCAAGAGCTGCTGACCCGTCTGACCGCGGGCGTAGAACGTACGGGAAACCTGCGTACCACCGAAGGAGCGGTTGTCGAGGAGGCCACCGTATTCACGACCGAACGGAACACCCTGGGCGACGCACTGGTCGATGATGAGGTTGGAGTTTTCGGCCAAACGGTGCACGTTGGCTTCGCGAGCGCGGAAGTCACCGCCCTTCACGGTATCGTAGAACAGGCGGTAAACGGAGTCGCCGTCGTTCTTGTAGTTCTTGGCAGCATTGATACCACCCTGGGCAGCAATGGAGTGCGCACGGCGGGGGCTATCCTGGATGCAGAAAGACTTGACATTGTAACCAAGTTCGGCGAGGGATGCAGCGGCAGAAGCACCGGCAAGGCCAGTACCAACCACGATCACGGTGAACTTACGCTTGTTGGCGGGGTTCACGAGCTTGAGTTCGAACTTGTGCTTGGTCCACTTTTCTTCGATGGAACCACCGGGGATTTTAGAATCAAGAATCATTAGTGGGCTCCTTAAAATTAAGCGTTAAAAGAAACTTCGACGGTGCCAACAGAAGGAACCACATAAGAAGTCTTGGCGGCTTCCTTTTCCTTCTTCATCTGTTCGTACTGCGGCTGGAGGCTGCGGGACTTTTCGATGAGGGCCTGGGTACCCGGCTGGTTAGCGAGGTAGAAGGCAGCAACAGCGGTGATACCGAAACCGAGGGCAACGATAATGCTGTAAGCGATACCGGCGATGTCGATAATCGGGGTCCACTTCTGGTGAGCAATGCCCATGGTCTGGAAGGCCGAAGAAATAGCGTGGAAGAGATGCATACCGATCACGAACATGCTGACCACGTAGAATGCAGCCCAAGCCGGGTTAGCAAACATTTCGATGGTGGTGAGCCACATGTCGCGGACGATTTCGCCCTTGTCGTTCAGGTACAGGTAGTGTTCACCGAACTTGAGCATCATGAGGTGCTGCACGAGGAAGCCGAGAATGAAGAGACCGGACCAGATCATGGTGAAGGTCGCAAAAGTCTTCTTGCCCTTGCGAGCGTTGACTTCGTAGTCGATGCCACCGCGAGCCTTCTTGTTCTCGATCTTCAGCTTGATAGCAAGGAAGATGTGGAGAGCGAAAGCAGCCACCAGCACCAGTTCGACGAGATAAATCATCTTGATCGGGAAGTGGAGCGGGTTGAATCCGGTCAGGAATTCGGTGTAGGCATTGTAAGACGCCTGGGCCGCAGCCTGATCGAAATTCAGAAGCTGGAAGTTACCACACATGTGGCCGAAGATGAACAGGGCGAGGAACGCGCCTGTGCATCCCATGATCTGCTTCTTACCGATGGAAGAGGTAAGATACTTGACGATCCATTGCATTGAGTTGTGTCTCCTTGAGGGGGGTTATTTTTGAAACTTAGAGGACGCAGCAGGCCTTGAGGCTCGGCATTTCGTAAGCGTAGCGTTCGTCTTCCTTGAACCAGAAGTCCAGTTCGCGCTTGGCGGATTCGGGACTGTCGGAGCTGTGCACGACGTTTTCGGTCATGGAAGGGGCAAAATCGTAGCGAAGGGTACCGGGTTCCGCCTTAGCCGGATTGGTTGCACCGTTGATGGCGCGGACCTTGGCAATGGCATTTTCGCCGCCGAGGGCGAGCATCACGGACGGGCCCTTGGTCATGTAGGCTTCCAGTTCCGGGAAGAAAGGCTTTTCCACGTGTTCAGCGTAGAAACCGCGAGCATCAGCAGAAGTCATCTGGTGCATCTTCACGGCGCAGACGGAGAGGCCTGCAGCGATGTAACGGTCGATAATGCGGCCCATGAGACCGGATTTCACGGCATTGGGCTTGATCATTGCAAATGTCATTTCCATAGTAGGTACCTTTTAGTTAAAGATGTGAGAAATATAGATTTTAAAAAGTGGTTAGTGGTTAGTGGTTAGTGGTTAGGAGTTAAAATAAAAGTGGTTAATGATTAGGATTTAAGAAAAAATGGTCGATAATTAGAGGTTAGGGAAAGCAATAAAACATATTGATATCTTACCCCTGTTCACTAACCACTGTTTACTAGCCACTACTCGCGAAGCGAGCTACTCTTCCGCCTCGATTTTCTTCATCAAATCATCGGCAAGTTTGCCGTTGCTCTTGATATTATCGACTAGCCACTGGGCAGATTCCTTGAGTTCGCTATTCGGATACTTCTGGAGGAACTCTTCAAGCACTTCGAGCGCCTTGTCATTCCAGCCCAGGTTTTCGTTGAGCATAAAGCCGCGACTGAACATGGCCTTTTCGGCATTTACGCTATTCGGCCACATGGTGTAGAAGGCGTAATACTCCCCTTCTGCATCCATAAACTCTTCGTTTTCGCCTTGGGCCAAGGCCATTTCATAGGCAACCTTTTCGAACAAACTATCCACATCGGCGTAGGCATACATGACCTTGCGGTACTCATAGTAGGCAGCAGACCTATTCCCAGCTTTGTACAGCGAGTCCGCTTTCGGAACCAAGATACTGGCAAGCATTTCTGGTTTGTATTCCGTTTCGGTTGTGTTGTACAAGTGTACATCAGCCTTGTAATAGGCTTCAGCAGCAAAGCGGTCCTGCATCAACCTGGCGACTTCCTCAGAACGTCTCGCGTAAATGGCAGGCACACTTTCTTCGTATGTTTTTCCAGCATAAAAAACACGGTAGCACATATAGTATTCATGGGCATACATGTTCTTTGGGAAAGCGGCAACCTTGCGCAAATCATCCTTCGCCTGTTCATAGGAATACCCCACATGAATCGGACTGCCCACGCGATCGTACAGAGCCTTCAATGTATCTTCCGGGATATCTTCGCCACTCAGCTTCTTTTCCATATAGCGTTCGCAAATGTAATCCATGCGGCTAGAACGCCTAAGGGCTCGGTATTCCCAGCTGTGGTTCAACTTGGACTTCTTCGCCATCTCAGCGAAAGCCATGTTTTCAGCAATCATCGACACAAGGCGCTGATGCAATTGGAAATTCATAGCTCGGCGGAAGAACTTTTTGTTGTAGCGATTCAAATCTGCTTCCGTGAACACAGGCTCGCCAGCCTTGGTAATCAGGACCACCGATGAGTCAACATCAAAATAGGTTCCCGACTTGACTCCATTTGCAATACCCGCGTCAACGCGGTCATACGGCTTGAGACGGGATGCATCAAGAGATGCCAGGTAGAATACATGGAACTTTTTGTCGGCGGAACCAAGAACCGGAGTCACAAAGCCGGGCTTTTTTCCTTCCAGCGTTGCTGCGAGATTTGCAATCTGCCCGATGCCATGCGGCAGCACATAATTCTGCTTGACATGGCCAACATAACCGCTGTCCTTAGCCGTTTCGGCATTCTTGCTCTTTGTGGCGGCAACCAGCTTGAACTGTTCAAGAGAAACGGTATCCGCAAACAGGGACGACAATTCCAAGGAATCGCCCTGCACATGATAAAGCTCATAACCGGGAACGGTCATAAACTGATCTTTGTGCTTTTCATAATACACCTTGGGGTCAACCGTCGGAAGTTCCGGCATACTAATCTGAGCGTTTTCCATGAAGTTCGCAGTAAGCTCCTTCTGCAGTTCCATGCGTCGGTTATCCGCAAAAGACCTCAAGGCCTTCAGGGTATCTTCAGTAGAAGGATTTTCTCCCTTCAAATTCTCTTTAAGGAAGTCTGCGAACTTATCCTGGTTCTGTGATGCATAGTAGCGGTTCGCCACATCGGGGCGCGCCATCAGGAATTCTCCCGAAGAATCCTTCGGGAACAGGCTACGGTTCATATCGTAGAACTTGCGCAATTCCGCATCAGAATAACCGATGCATTCAGACACATAATAGCGCTGGAACACCATCGTCATAACACGCGGGTCCAAATCGTCAAAATACGCCTGCCATTCTTCTTCCAATTCGGGGTATTCTGAAAGCGCCCTAGAAACTAAAGCAGCCTTGGAATAGAGCTTATCATACAGATAACGGTTCTTGTATGTTTTGACAGGTCCTTCATTCTTCAAGAGCAAAGTGTAATCTTCTTGATAGACTTTTTCATTATCGATGCGAGCAAGGAGGGTGTCCTTGTCGCCGATGCCGTTACAGCCGTTCAAGAAAAACAGCGAAGCCAATGAAGCAAGAGTTAGAAGTTTTGCCTTCATAATTCCTCTAATAATGGTTTTCGACGAATAACCTACAAAAAATTAGCCCACAAAGATACGACCATTGCGGAACAGCTGCATCCACGGGCCGTCTTCACCCCATTCTGCCGGGTGCCAGGAGTACTGGCAGGTACGGAACACGCGTTCGGGGTGCGGCATCATCACGAGGGCGCGGCCGTCTTCGGAGCAGAGGCCGTTGATGCCGAACGGGGAACCGTTGGGGTTCAGCGGGTAGCGTTCGGTGTATTCGTGCTTGCCGTCCACGTAGCGGAGCGCCACGAGACCGGTCTTCAGGCAGGCCTCGGCGGCATCCCGGCTAGCGAATTCCGCGCGGCCTTCGCCGTGTGCCACCGCAATCGGGAGCACGGAGCCTGCCATGCCCTTGAGGAGCACGGCAGGAGTGTCTTCGACCTTGAGCGTGCAGAAGCGGGCCTCGAAGCGTTCGGAGAGGTTCTGCACAAAGCGCGGCCAATGCTTAGCGCCAGGAATCAAGTCCTTGAGGTTAGAGACCATCTGGCAGCCGTTGCAGACGCCCAGCGTAAAGGTGTCCTTGCGGTTGAAGTAAGCTTCGAATTCGGCACGGGCCTTCGGGTTGAAGAGGATGCTCTTCGCCCAGCCTTCGCCGGCACCGAGAACGTCACCGTAGCTGAAGCCACCGCAGGCCACGAGACCGTTGAAGTCCTTGAGGCTTACGCGACCTTCGAGAATGTCGGTCATGTGAACGTCGATGGATTCGAAGCCTGCCTTCTGGAAGGCGGCTGCCATTTCGAGTTCGCCGTTGACGCCCTGTTCACGGAGGATTGCCATCTTCGGGCGGCTTGCGTAGTCCTTCACGACCTTTGCAGACGCCGCCACGTCGAAGGTGACCTTCGGCGTGATACCCGGATTGTCCTGTTCCAGTTTGAGCGTGTATTCGCTTTCGGCGCAATCCGGGTTATCGCGGAGGGCCGCGATGCGGCGGGTCGTGTCGCTCCAGATGGCGCGGAGATCCGAGAGGCCTTCGACGTAGTCGCCGATGACCAGGTTGTATGTATCGTTAAGAGTTGCAATTTCAGAAACCGTATCGCCGAGACCAGCGGCATCGAACGCGGCCTTAACAGCAGCGAGGTCGGCATTCTTCACCTGCAGCACGGCACCAAGTTCTTCGTTGAAGAGAGCGTCGATGAGGTTGCCCTTGAGGGCGTCGGCCTTCACCGTCACACCTACGTGGCCGGCGAACGCCATTTCGACGAGCGTCGTGTAGAGGCCGCCATCGCTCTTGTCGTGGTAGGCCATAATCTTGCCAGCCGCATTGAGCTTCTGGATGGTTTCGAAGAAGGCGCGGAGTTCCTTGGCGCTGTCCACATCCGGAGCCTTATCGCCGAGGTTGTTGTAAACCTGAGCTGCAATAGAAGCACCCATGCGGTTCTTACCACGAGCGAGGTCCACGAGAACGAGGGTCGAATCCTTGTCCTGCAGGAGCTGCGGGGTAAGCGTCTTGCGCACATCGGCACACGGGGCAAAGGCACTGATAACGAGCGAAATCGGAGCGGTCACGCGGTGGCTACCCTGAGCGTCAGACCACACGGTGCTCATACTCATGGAGTCCTTACCCACCGGAATTGTAATGCCAAGTTCCGGGCAGAGTTCCATACCGATAGACTTCACGGCTTCGTAAAGGTCGGCGCCGTCGCCTTCGTAGTTCGGCGTGGCCATCCAGTTTGCGGACAAGTTTACGCGGCCCATATCAGGCACGCAAGCAGCAGCCATGTTCGTGAGAGATTCTGCCACCGTCATACGAGCGGCAGCGGCCGGAGAAATCAAGGCAACCGGAGCGCGTTCGCCCATGCTCATCACTTCACCTTCGTAAGTATCAAGCGTCGCGCTGGTCACGGCGCAGTCGGCAACCGGAACCTGCCACGGGCCAACCATCTGGTCGCGGCAAATCATACCCGTCACGCTACGGTCACCGATAGAAATGAGGAACGTCTTGTCAGCGACAGTCGGGTTTGCAAGCACGCGGTGAGCCACATCCTTGATGGAGGCATCGGCCGGAACCACGGTAGAGTTCAGCGGGCGCTTCTGGCTCTTTTCGTTACGGATCATGCGGGGCGGCTTGCCGAGGAGCACGCCGAGCGGCATGTCGATCGGAGTCGTACCGAAGTGCTTGTCAGTCAAAGTCAGGTGCTTTTCAGGAATGGCTTCGCCAACCACAGCGTACGGGCAGCGTTCACGCTTACAAATCGCGTCGAACACATCGAGTTTATCGCCAGCAATAGCGATAACGTAACGTTCCTGGGATTCGTTACTCCAAATTTCAAACGGGCTCATACCCGGTTCGTCGTTGGGAACGTTGCGGAGTTCAAACTTACCGCCGAGACCGCCATCGTTCACGAGTTCCGGGAAGGCGTTCGAAAGTCCACCTGCACCCACGTCGTGAATAAAGGTAATCGGGTTTTCTTCGTCCATCGCCCAGCAGCGGTCGATGACTTCCTGGCAGCGGCGTTCCATTTCGGGGTTTTCGCGCTGCACGGAGGCAAAGTCGAGAGATTCGTTACCGGCACCGTTCTGCACGGAGCTGGCAGCACCACCACCGAGGCCGATAAGCATCGCCGGACCGCCGAGCACAATCAGGTGGTCACCCGGGTCGATGTGGCCCTTCTCGATATGCTGGTGCTTGATGTTGCCGAGACCACCGGCCAACATAATCGGCTTGTGGTAACCGCGGACTTCCTTGCCGTTCTGGGCATCGACTTCCTGTTCGAAAGTGCGGAAGTAACCGAGGATGTTCGGACGGCCGTATTCGTTGTTGAACGCGGCACCGCCGAGCGGGCCTTCAATCATAATGTCGAGGGCGGAAGCAATGCGGGACGGGCTACCAAAGTCCTTTTCCCACGGCTGGACTGCACCCGGCAGTTTCAAGTTCGAAACGCTAAAGCCAGTAAGGCCGGCCTTCGGCTTGGACCCCTTACCCGTGGCACCTTCGTCACGGATTTCACCACCACTACCGGTAGCGGCACCCGGGAACGGAGAAATGGCCGTCGGGTGGTTGTGGGTTTCGACCTTCATCAAGATGTCGACTTCTTCGTTATGGAAATCGTACTTGTTGTTGCGCGGGTCGGCGTAGTAGCGGCCAGCGACAGCGCCCTTCATCACGGCGGCGTTGTCCTTATAGGCGCTGAAGATGTTGGAATTGTGGAGCTGGTAGGTGTTCTTGATCATCTGGAACAGGGACTTGTCCTGCTTCACGCCATCAATCGTCCATTCGGCACCGAACACCTTATGGCGGCAGTGTTCCGAGTTGGCCTGCGCGAACATGTAGAGTTCCACGTCGGTCGGGTTGCGCTTGAGTTCGGTGAAGTTCTTGACCAAGTAATCGATTTCGTCCGGAGAGAGAGCGAGGCCCATTTCCTTGTCAGCCTTCACGAGGGCGTCGCGGCCTTCGGTAAGCACCGGAATCACGTTGAGCGGACGCGGTTCTTCCTTGCTAAAGAGGACTTCCAAGGAGGCGGTGTCGGCGAAAACGGCCTGCGTCATGCGGTCGTGAATCTTGGCCGAGATTTTTTCGCGGGCACCGGCGGGCACAGCACCTTCAAACTTCACATAGTAAGCGATGGCGCGTTCGATGCGCTTGATGGCCGAAAGGCCGCAAATGTGAGCGATATCGGTAGCCTTGGAACTCCACGGGCTGATGGTACCCGGACGCGGGCACACCACGAAGAGTTCGCCTTCGAGAGCCTTGGGTTCGCGGGCGGGGCCGTAGTGCAGCACCTTCTTCAGAGTTTCGGTTTCCGCATCGGAGAGTTCGGCGGACAAGTCCACCACGTGCAGGAATTCAGCGTAAACGGAAGCGACAGAGAGCCCCGCAGCCTTGAAATCGGAAGAAAGTTTCTGGAGACGGAAATCCGACAGAGCCGGCGTACCACGAAGAATGAGCATTATAAACCTCGGTTTAAATTTTTACGCCGTAAATTTAGAAATTAGGTATGAGGTATGAGGTCGCTTCGCTTTGAGCTATGAGCTTTTATAATCGCGCCTTCGGCGCCTTGCTTTAACTCAATACTCAGACCTCAAAGCCTTGCCTAAGCAAGGCGCGCTCATAACTAAGAAACGGCCCGCAGAGCGGGTCGTTTCTTACAATTTTATAACTCGTTGAGAGTCAAAAGATTAGCGCTTTTTGCCCTTCTTGCCTTTCTTGCCCTTGGCGGCCTTGGCGGGCTTTGCAGCCTTCTTCGGTGCCGGAGCTTCTTCAACAGCCTCTTCACCTTCTTCGCCTTCGGCTTCCTCGATTTCTTCGCCCGGATTACCGACGAGAGCGTTCACATTCACAGAAACGAGGCCGGCAAGAGACTTGACTTCGGTTTTCTTGTCGACTTCGACCTTCGAGAATTTAGAAACGATGTAGTAGGCACCGGTAGCTTCAAAGCGGCGAGTCATGTTCGCAATGCTCATGGAGCCCTTGGTAGACGGGAAATACTTGGCTTCGAGGCGAGCCTGGTCCTGCGACGTCTTGACAGTCTGTACGGCTTCGCAAGCGAGCGCCCAAACGCCCTTGTTCGTTTCGATGGAATTGTTCACATATTCCATAATCTGCGAAGCTCCCTTAAAGGACTTTGCAGTCGTCTTGTCGTAGTGTTCCGTAGCCTGGGAAACATAGCTACCCTTCTGCATCAAAAGGGTCACCAACAGCAGCACCACAACCGCAGCAAGAGCAATGGAAATCGTTTTGGTATTCATAAATCATCACTCCTTATTCAAAGTGGAAGGGAGCCGGAGCTTCCAGCTTAAAGTTTTCAGCCATGTTGTAACCAGCAAGAGCCTTGTAGTCACTAGACTTGAGCTTACCCTTCACAAAAGTGAAGGTAATCACACAGTTCTTACCGCAAGCCACTT
>NZ_JAZSAF010000045.1:0-10325 GCF_045601785.1 Fibrobacter sp. | reverse complement strand
CGCATCACCTCCATTTACGAAGGCACGACGCAGTTGCAGACGGTTGCCGCGCTCCCGCACATCAACACCGGAACCTACAGCCAGATGCTCGAGGAACTGGAAGCGGGCGAAGTGGCCGCCGAATACGAGAGCCTCAAGGCCCGCGCTAAGGCCATGGACGCGAAGTTCAACGAAGCAATCGAAGTCGTGAAGGCCGCGAACAACAACGAGTTCACCGACCTCTGCAGCCGCCACCTCTACGAGCTCGCCGCCAACTGCGTGATGAGCCAGCTCATGCTCCGCGACGCCACCAAGGCACCGGAACTGTTCGAAAAGAGCATGAAGGTGTACCTGAACCTCGCTGAAGCCGAAGTCGCGAAGCACTACAACTTCGTGAAGAGCGTGGATGTGGAAGCGATGGAGAGTTACAGGAAGGCGTAAGCCCGCTGGATGTCATTCTGGAGGCTCGTAGAGCCGATAGAATCAATCCATAAAACTTAAAGACCTCGGCAGTTCAATGCCGAGGTCTTTGCTTATGGGCGTTCCCCCTACGGGGTCGGGCTATACTCGCTTCGCTCACGGAGCCTCACTCCTATGAACCGCACTACAAGACTGCCGCAAGTCTCCGCCCTTACGGGTCACTATCCCTAACGCAACTTTTGTTCTAATAAATCAACGTGCAGGACAAGATCCTGTCTGATGCCCCTTTTCATCAAAAATCCAAATTTGGTTTCCATGTTTAACAGAAACCGTAGTAGAAGTAAACGCGACAAGCCCATCACCAGCGGTAACCTGACCAGTCTTTTTGCCATTTTCATCGTAAATCCAATACCAACCACCTCTTTGAACAACATTAGATATCATCTTCACCTCTCTTGTTATGTAAAAATTACCACTCATCATCTTTTATACACCGAACAGCAAGACCGCATGTTTCAGAAAGGGGCGTAAAGCCCATTCCTGTCATGCGAAGATTTGCGTGGATGCTGAAAGCGTATCTCATATTTCCAGAACTTGACGGATAAACTTTCTTTGATGTCCAAAAAAGAGCTTGCGTTCCTTCTCCTTCAAGAGTGTTTAAAATCAATCCCGTTCCCGTTGTATATCCCACAGGTACTGCAGAAAAACCATAATCATCGGAGCCATAAAAAGTCTTCCCTTCACCATCATATGTTACATATTCTTCTTTCCAAATACGCGAAGCCAACCTTTGCGAGTCGAAATGCAAAGATTTTAATTCAGCAAAGTCAGTCGAGTCAGGCAAATGCCATCCTTTAGGGCAAATACTCATAGCATCCTCCCAACTAAACAAACATCCTTTTATGCTATATTTTTTTGAGCTGTACCCACGACATTTTGTACCTAAATCATACATATCCTCTGCCATCCATGTCCGTGACCCGATTGTGACCGTTTTATACGTTTCTAAATAAATTTGCATTTCGCCATAAGAAATTGCAGGGTTCAAATACGCCCAATTCGCTTTTGCACTTGACGATGAGACCGCTTCGATCTTTGAACTTGAAGACGATTTAATAATGGTCGTTACGCTAGAGTAATAATATGGATTATAAAACGAAGAAGACGAAGACGGTGAACTTTGTTGCGAACTTGAGAAAATGATTGAGCTACAACTTTGAATTTCATTCGGTTCGGGTTCGTTAATCGAATTTGAGAAGGCCGTCCAAATCCAACCACCCACAGCATCATTAAAGACGCATACATAATTGGCGTTATTCTCATTGACATGAGCACTAACGCCACGCAATCCTTCATTGCAAGGTTCTTCTGCGACAAGCCCATTATAAGTATTGAATAATAATGTATTGTCAGCTTTGTCGTTCTCATTTGCAGAAGTGGCAGACTTA
This sequence comes from Fibrobacter sp., assembly GCF_045601785.1. GTDB lineage: Bacteria > Fibrobacterota > Fibrobacteria > Fibrobacterales > Fibrobacteraceae > Fibrobacter. Next base: position 8,478 of record NZ_JAZSAF010000045.1, on the reverse strand, counting down.
TTCCCTGATTCGTCTGAACAGGAAACAAAAAGAATGAGTGTTGACAAAATTCCAACAAGCCTAAAAAAACAATTACTTTTTTCAACCATAATCTTTCCTTTTTATTCCACCTTCAAAAACATCATTCTTCCATAACCAAAAATTCTTTTCCCTTCCACTTCCAAATTTCCTTTCCATTTATTGTATTAATAGAAAGACTTTTTATGTTTGGATTAATTCTAAATGAACATACTTGACATTCATACTTATCCAAAACTTCCACCATTTCGCAGAAAACATTTCCATCTCCATCTACAACATCTTCATCTCCAGCATCCATAAACTTGACAAGCATCTTTTGACCACAAACAGGACATCTTAAAAGTTTCGAATACGGAAACATTATTTTATAGTTTTTTGTCTTAGCATCATATTCATCCATTATATCCCTATTTGTCATTTGCACAACTCGTCTATGCAAATGATATTTTTTCCCATCACAATCCTCATATTCATTTAAAACTAACGGATTATGATACGCTGCCCGCCCAAATTCTTTCAACAAGGCGACTCTTTCATAATCAGCATATCTTCCTTGTTTTTTAAACTCTTTATAAATTTCATCCATCGGATCCAAATTGGAGTCTAGTTTTTTATATGCCCATATTCGCCTTTTACTTGAATACTTCAAAGTATCAACGATTTTTGACACCAATGGTAAAATTTTATAACCTACAAAAAAATCATAGGAGCGATAGGCTTTCTTAATTAACCCTTGATGCCAAGCAAAGTTTCTTAGCTTATTTAAAACACATAAGGCGCCTCGATACTCTAAAAGGATCGCTATTTCTTTTATTGTATCATTATGTGGATTATTTTCATAAAGCCCTTTGAGTTTTTGAAGTGCATTAGGAAAATTTTCGTATTCTTCACAATTACTTTTCAATATGCTTTTTATTACTATTTCAAAAAAATGCTGAAAATGGGTAATACTAGTAAAATAATCACACCGATATTCAGGAATGTCATTTATTTGCCTTTCCTGTTTTTCCTTGACATCACAAAAATCTACAGAACATTCAGCATAAGAAAGAGTCCGATATGAATCAAAATAGCTTTGAATTGCAGACATCAATGAAATATATGCCGCCTCTACATTTATTTCAGTCTCATTTCCTTTACATTTTCTTCGAGTCATATATAACATCTCAAAATCAATCCATAACACAGCGGACGCTATATCCCGCAAATTTTCCGTCATCATCCAACATCGCTATAGAGTATTCCAAGCGCATAACATCAGCCGAACTAGCATATTTTTCAGAACTTGTCCAAAAAAATGTTTTTGTTCCTACTCCAAGATAGACGCCAAAATCGACTTTACCACCAGCAGGAAGTGCGGAAAATCCATATTTATCCGTTCCGTTTCTGCCACCATCCCATCCCGTTTTGCTAAACAATACTGTAGAAGCGTTATCTTTTCCAACAGTTGTCAACAAAGTCTCCCATTCATCACTACTTGGCAAATGCCATCCAGTAGGGCAAATTCCATGAACAGGATAAGTCGGCGAGCATTTTTTCCCATCACCGCACCCAACAGCGTCTCCACTAAACCATCCTTCACCATCCATTGCGGCAGTCCAAGTGTAGAGCCGTCCATATTTAGCACAATTTTCTTCTTGATCATCATAGCAATAACTATCATCGGTTTCGAAATTCAAATTTTGAGCCATCCAAATCTGCTTGCCTATTTTCACAACCTTGTATGATTGACCATCACGAAAATCTATCAGTGTTGAGCTATAACTAGATGACGAACTACGAGGAGCTACAGAAGAGCTACTCGAAGTGTTTTTTTCGACATCCACAGCAGAACTTCCTTTAAGACAACGAATTGAAGTTCCAGTAGGAAGATCCATATACTTTTTATTCATACCTCCAAACGACACGCCATCTTTTTCGCCATTTATTGAAACATAATGCACACTCATGGAGTCGTTTTTTACAGTATCAGCCATAAAAACAGTGCCATCACCTATAGCGTTAAAACTTTGTCTTACATAATACGACCCTGCTGGAAGAGCCGAAAATTCGTAAGCATCTACACCATTTCCAAATTCATTCCAGCCCGTAGCAGACTTGAGCATTTTCCCTGCAACAGAAGCACCTCCGACAAAATCAATTAAAACATTCCATTCATCTATTGTCGGAAGATGCCACCCTGCGGGGCAATGGTTTGTGCCATAATAGAGGCGACCATATTGGGAACAATTTTCGTCCTTATTTCCATAGCAATAGCCATTTTCATCATCATAATTCAAATTTTGCGCCATCCAAGTCTGTGAACCAATCGTTACAATTCTATAGGCTTGATCATCACGATTATCAATAAAGTAGTCGCCATCTAAAGGGATTCTAGCAGAAGAACTGCTTTGAACTTTTCCAGATGAGGAACTCGCTATTGTTGTTTTCGACTCATCGGAATTTTTTATACAACGGACAGGAAGGGCGTATTTATCATGAATTATTTCCCCGTTAGTAATTTCAGCTTTGGGGAACGACCCGTTCATTCCATATGCCAAACTAAAGATATACGCATTTTTGCATCTCTGATCATAAATATCGGGAGTAGAACTCCAATAATAAATACTCGAACTATTTTCCGTGCTGTAACATTGATAGCAACCACTTCCATTCCATGATCCTACACCTTTTGCAGAAAAACCTGACGAATTTGTTGCTCCAAGACCTTTAAAATATGAGGCGTTTGCATCAACCAATCCATAGGGCGGATTACCAACAAACAAAACAAGGGTATTCCATTCACTTGTATCAGGCAAGTGCCATCCTTGAGGGCATATTCCACGAACGGGATAATCTAGAACCAATTTCTCGACAAGTTTGTTTCCTGAATATCCCCAACCAAGTCCGTCATTTGAGAACCTACCAACACTATCGATTACATCAGACCAAGTGTAGTAACGTCCTTTTTTACAATCTTCAAGTCCAGTACTATAATCCTTAAAACAGTAATTCTTTTCCGTTACGAAATCTAAATTTTCGGCCATCCAAGTCTGCGATCCGATAGTCACCATCTTATAGACATGGCCATCACGCGAATCGACGAATGTTTCATAGGTTTGTCCATTTTCACCAATGATAGATCCATTGCCATCCTGGTATGGTCGCCAAGACCAGTCTCCTATAGAAGCATCATCTCTACAGATGTAATCCTCATTTGTCGAACTCACATGAGCAACCACCCCATCAAGCGTTTGAACGCAGGGGCGTTCAGCAACGAGCCCTTCATAGGTTTTATAGGTAAATGTTGCCGATGTACTAGATTTAGGTTCATCATTTGATGCGTTACTTCCAGAATCTCCGCCACAAGCAACGAAGATCAACACAAAAGATGCTGCGATAAGCCAGCCATATTTATTCTTAGTCATAAAAAACTCCCATTTTTATCACTTGACACATCTAATAGATAAACCATATTTTTTGTTTATTCTGCGTTCTGGCTGTTTACCAAAGCACATATAATTTGCATAAGCAACAGCTTCATTGCAATCTGTCCCCAATCCGTCGGTTCGACAAGAACCAGCGCCGACTTCTTCCGCACTCCAAAAACATGTTCCATACCCATCTTGAACAAAAACACCTTCATCATCCCTCATTCCCACCGGAATAGCAGAAAAACCATAGTTGTCCGTTCCATTTTTTCCATCAATCCATCCTTTTAAAGATTTTCCTTTACTTTCAAAAGAACTTGGTAATTTTGCTATTTCGGCCTTTATTGGCAATCTCCATCCAGGGGGACAAACGCTCGGCGTTCCTGACAAATGCCCACAGGAGACGCCATAACCACAGCCTTTAATAGGTTCTTGAACAACAACGCCTGAATAATACTCTATAAGATCTTTTGCTATTTGTACGGAATCCTTAGCGGCGGCCCAAGTATAAAGCCGTCCGCCTAGTTCGCAATTTGCATTTACATTATTATAGCACCAACTGCTTCTTAAAAGGCTTTTCATTTCAGTGCTATCAGCATAATTGAGATTCTCCGCCATCCATTCTAGATTTCCAATTTTCACTGTTCTGTATGTTTTTCCATCCCGATAGTCCGTCATTGTTCCATAGGATATACTAGGATTCAAATAGTTTTCTATTGAGATTCCCCAAATCCACACCTCATTCAAACCGTTCCATCTCAAATCTTTGCATTTATAATACGACGCATCTGTTTGGCTAGTTTTAACCTCGCCCTCACGTTTTGTCGTGCAGCCGTTTAATTTGAGCGTGGTATCATTTTTGTTAGCATTCATCCACTTATTCAGTTCCTCATCGTATTTGTAGAATACATTTGTGCTGTCTCCTTTCTTGATTTCACCATCAGCACCTTCAGCCCAGCCTTGAGTATCCACTTCGATCGTATCGGCAAGTCCCCACACGCGGGATTTACAGATATACCATCGGTCTTTATACCGAGACACTTTGCCAACATTACTCGAAATACAGGCTCCGAACAGTTCCTCTTCAAAGGTTCTGCTACGCCATTCTCCTAACTCAGCATCATAAATGTAAATTGCCGTTTGCCATACATTCCCTGTCCTCATTTCTCCATCTTCACCTTTATCCCATTGATATGTATCCATTTCGATATAAGAGGCTTTACACCACGCAGTATCCTTACAGATATATCTTATCTTCTTCTCATAATTGGAACTAAACTTATTAGTGTCCGCAAGAACCTCTCCCTCACGGGATTTCGAACACGTTCCCAATCCATAACTAGCATACCAATAGTTGCGAATATATTTTTCAAAATCAGGGACAGTTCCTAATTTCCACTTTTCAATATTATTTCGAATAGAATCAAGTCCACCAGTCAAGTCTTTTGTGGATGCCCAATCCGCAATTTTCGCCTGAGCAGATTCATTCCATTTGCCAGTTTTTTCAAAGTTCGTTTCAAATTCACTTAACAGGCTATTTATATCCGCTACGTTCAAATCTCGTTGCATCATAATGCTAATAGCCATCAATACGGCACTACCATTATTCTTGCCAAAAAGATTTAGACCCTCGAAATTTTTGACATCATCCTTAATTCCAAAAATTTTCAAGACTTCACTTTCAGCTTGTTTTTTTGCATCGGAGAAGTTTGTCCCCTTAGACACCAAATAAGCTATTCGTTTATTCGCCAAATGCGTAAGCACATTTATATTGACGTTGGATTGATTACTTAAATCGGCAAAAGATTTTAAAGTAATCTTGCCACTAGTAAACTTGCCCGTAATTTCACTCCTGTAGCTCCCATTTGCTAGAATTGTCACATACGGACTTGATAGTGTGATATTCGAAATTTCAAAAGCACCACTAGTATTTGCAACTTTGCCTGTATAGTTGCTACCAGTCTGAAGGAAAGTCTTACTATCGAACTGACTAAGACTTACTGTAGAACCAACATCAAAAGGTCCTTTTTGCGCTAGGCCAGAAATAGTTTTATCGACAATTTGCGAAGCAATCTGTCCACCATAATGTTTATCAGAGGAGCTGCTAGAACTTTTATCCTTTACACCATAATCACTACTAGATGACAAGAAAATGGGCGTAGATGACGAACTTGTAGACAAATTGCAAGCCCAAACACCATCTTCACAATAACACCCCTCCCATGTACTAAAGAACGGATTGTCTTCGCAAGATTTATCACCAACAGCCGATTGATTTGACTTACTACTAGATGACTGAGATTCCCCCATTTCAGAAGCAGACGCATTATTTCCTGAATCACCACCGCAGGCGGCGAAGATGAGCATAAAGGATAACGCAGCGAGATTGCCAATTTTGTTCCAAGCCATAAAAGCCTCCATCGTATACACCTATGGAGTCCGCCCCTGTTGAATCGCAATGACCAAAGCCGATTTTGTATGGATACAAGAAAGGCGTAGATCGCTGCATCTATCTGGATGGGGCTATCGACTGCCTCTGAACGATAAACGCAAACGACCCACGCCCCAAAAGGGCTGTTGCTTTTTGGTTATACGACCAAAACCCGATTAAAAAATCGGTACAGCAAACCGAGATATACCGCAAAGCGGCATACCTGCGTGAGCGTTCGCCTCGTCCTCGTTCAAGGAAATTGTCGATATTTCATCCAGAGAACAAGAGCTAAACTCTCTAATATGTCCAATTTAAAAATAACTTAAATACAGCCCAAACGCAATGAATATTTACAGAAATGCCCAGTTTTGTGACGAAACCGACGAATTTGGGGCAAATTGTAAAGGGAATGGGGTGTTCCAAAGCGGGAAACAGCCACGATTTTAGTGATCGCCGTAGTGGCTTTTGCAAGCGACAATCTCAAGTACACCGTCTTTTACAGCGTAAACCAGTCGGTTTGCATCATCAATGCGGCGACTAAAATAACCGGACAAGTCGCCCTTTAGCGGTTCGGGTTTACCAATGCCCTCAGACGCCCCGTTTCGTTCAATATCTTGAACTAGGGCATTTATTCTTTTGAGAGTTTTCTTGTCCTGAACCTGCCAATAGAGATATTCTTCCCACGCACTTGTCGTGCCAAACTTTTTTCATGTTTAGGCCTCGATCAATTCGTGTTCAGCGCATTTCCGCCCAGCCTTCAAATCTTCAATTCTGCTTTTCAAGGCAGCAGAATCCTTCGTGCGGGAAACCTGTCTCGACGCCAAAAAGAGGGCGAAATCGAACAGTTCCCGCTGAGCTTCTGGACTTATCGTTTCGTAGAGTTCCATCAGTGCTTCGGCCATAATCGCCTCCCTTGGTTGTTTATACACCTTTAATATACATTTTTTGCGTTTAAACGCAAGATTGTGCCAAGGATGGCCTATAAACGAACTTCTTTAGTGCATAAACTTGAATAAAATCCGTGTTTTCCAACAATTATGACATTTGAAAACTGATTAGAGTCAAGCCCGGGCGTTGCGGGTGCGGCACATGGGCACCCGCTAGAAGGGGTAGCGGAAGACCCGGCCGGGGCGGGTTTTGTCCGTGTTCCCGAAGGGAACGACTATAAGGGCGGGGCCGGGGCTGGAGCGAGGGGGACACCTCCCCCTTTATACAATGGCGAATTTTTACACAGGCCATCCAGAGATTCCGGCAGCCGAGGAAAATACTTCGTCAGAAAAATTCGAGCGAGACCGAGTGCAAGCAGAAACGAGACTTGGTGAATACTGGAGGTCTTTACAAAGTCGAGTGACGAACTTGCACGAAGTGTCGCAGCCGAATTTTTTTAGAAGGATTTTTTCGAGGATGCCCCATAAAAAAAGAAAATTCTACGAGATATTGCATATAGGGGGCATATGTCACTAAAAAAGAGTCCCAACAGCGGCTAGGTTTCCAAAGAAACGCACGGCACGGAGCCGACCTTCACCTACCAAGGACTCTAAAATTACAATGTCCCCTCTGGGCCACTTCTGCGAGAGGTGCGAGGGGTCCTGTTGATGCAAATATACATTCGTTTGTCGATGCGTGCAATAGGTAGAACAGTCCCCATCTCAAGCCATTGACTCATGCAAGTAAAAATTATATATTGGTTTACATCGGGCTGGTCGAAAGACCCAGGTCCATCTCTGGCGAGGAAGTTCCTCGCTTTTTTTGCAAATATCCTTTCGAAAAAGAAATATGACTCCTCCCCCCCTTCATAATGGAACAAAAAACGCCTTTTTTGGGGTTATACGTTATTCCAACATGGAATGGGGTTGCCTTTTGAACAAGTAAAAAGGTATATTTAGGATGGAGGTTTCCTATGCCTATCGAACTACTACAAGAAAAAGTCAAAGCCATCCCCGCAGAGTATGTAGGGGAAGTTTCTGATTTTATCGATTTTATTCTCCAGAAATCGCTTAGTAGTTCTGTCAAGCGGAACGTAAAAAAGTTCGGTATCGCAAAAGGAAAGTTTTCCATCCCCGACAATATTGATTCCTGCAACGATGAAATCGCAGAAATGTTCGGGGTGAACGGATGAAAGTTTTACTAGACACGCATATCGCTCTTTGGACTCTTCTCGACAGCGAAAAGTTGCCGATTGAAGCCAGAAACCTCATTAACCAGGAAAACGTAGAACCTGTTTTTAGCCTAATCTCCATGTGGGAGATTGCTATCAAGCACGCAATCCATCCAGACCAAATGCCAATCACTGGCGCTCAATTCTCGGACTATTGCACTCAAGCAGGTTTTCAGCAGTTGATGGTTTACGAAGAACATGTCCTTGAAGTCGAAAGACTAAAACGAGATGAAAACGCTCCGTCGCACAAAGATCCATTCGACAGAATGCTCATCGCCCAAGCAAAAGCCGAAGGAATAACTTTGCTGACACACGATTCGTTATTGGCAGGATATAACGAACCCTGTGTTATGACAGTCTAATCGTTTTACCACAGACAAGTTTCAGACGAAAAAGCCACTACCTTATGGTAGTGACTTTTTGCACTATGGGGCGGGTGGGCGGGGAAAGCCGGGCGT
>NZ_JAZSAF010000044.1:0-80671 GCF_045601785.1 Fibrobacter sp. | reverse complement strand
GACTAAAGTCGGGACAAGTTTTGATCCAGGCGTTTTGGAGGCGTTCAAAGCGAAGGCTGAACGCGTCGGCATTCCGTACCAGACGCTGCTCAATTCCGTAGTCAAACGCTATACCGAAAGCAAACTTGACATAGAAGTTGCGTGATGAAGCCCGGCTTTTGTCGGGTTTTTCTTTTTTTTACAAACTCTTTACTGATAAATGTTCACAGGTTGGCAGAAAACAGCGTGTTAAGTAATAGGGGGTACCCGTAACTTAACACGAAAGGAAAATACCAATGAATATCAAGTCTTTTGACGACCTTGACATTACCGACCCGATTATGTTCGGGCTCGTATTCAGCAACAAGCATATCGCGAAGCCCTTTATCGAGCATTTGCTGGGCATCGAAATCGACCACCTGGAAACCCCTATCCCGGAGGCGGTCTTGAGCTACGATGCGGAACACAAGGGCGTCCGCTACGATGTCTTTGCTCGTGAAACGAACGAAAACGGCGAAACAATCCGGTCTTTTGATCTTGAGATGCAGATGGTTGACACCAAGGAACTGCCGCAGCGCGCCAGGTACTACCAGAGCGTGGGCGACGGCGTGGCTCTGTCGAAGGGCGGCTATTACACCAGTCTCAAGGAACAATATGTCATCTTTCTTTGTCCTATGGACATTTTCGGGTGCGGCTTTCCGGCTTACCACTTTGAAAACAGGGCGAAGGAAAACACGAATATTATCTTGAATGATCGCACCTACAAAAATTTTTATATCTTTAAGAAGTACGAGGATTTTACGGACCCAGTCGTCAAGGCTTACATGAAGTACTTTGCGACCCGGAACGCGGACTCCCGTGAAACTAAAACCATCAACGACCAGGTGTCTCATTACAAAGCCGACACTCTCATAAGGAACAAGTATATGACTTACGAATATGACCTTCATGAAAGCAAGGAAGAGGGCCGTGCGGAAGGGGCTGACGCCAAGGCACGCGAGATAGCTGCCGGCATGCTCGCAGAAGGAGATTCTGTCGAGAAAGTTGTTCGCATTTCTAAACTGTCTGAAGCCGAGGTGCTCGCAATCAATGCAAACCTTGCACGGTAGCTGACGCATTGTCAAAACAATGCAAATAAGGACCTGTAACCCGGCGAAAGCCGGGCTTTTTGTCATTTTTGTCTTATACTGAAAAAAGTTGACACTACTCAAAAAAGCAGGAGTAGTGCCAATGAAGACAAAACAGGTAATAAAGAGAGTCGCGGAATACGACCAGTTCGGATATCCCCGATGGACTAGCGTTACCACCGAAAAGCGCATCTTCGACGACGAAGACAAAATGGCGGTTGTCGCCGAATACCAGGCGGGAAAGATGACTGCGGCACAAATCGTCGAGAAGTACCACCTAAGCAGCAGGCAGGTCCTATTCAACTGGATGGACCGCTTCCTGCGCGAAGAATCGCTATCTTTGGGGGCAAGCGAGACTGAAGACATGGCCAAGGACCCCGAAGAAAGGATACGCGAGCTTGAACTCGAGAACCGTCGCCTGCAGAAGGCGCTGGATACCGAGACACTGCGCGCGAAGGCCTTCGACACCATGATAGAGCTTGCCGAGAGCAAGTTCAACATACCCATCAGAAAAAAATCTGGCACCAAACGGTAGCCCTGCTACGCAGGAGGCTCCCGGGCACATCCCTGGATGCCCTCTGCGGGCTGTTTGGTTATAGCAGGCAGGCGTTCTACAAGCGAAGCGACAATGACTTCGCGGGCGACGCGATGGAGTGCGTGGTCCTGGACGCGGCACGCCGTTACCGCAAGGACAACCCCGGACTTGGCTGCGCGAAACTGCACAGGATCATCTCGGCCAGCATGGGGGCTCCGGACATGATGGGCCGGGACTCGTTCGTGGAGCTGCTCCGGGAAAACGACCTCATGGTGCGACTGAAGCGGCGCAGGCGCTACAGGACGACGAACTCGGAACACAACTACAGGAAGTACCCGAACCTGATCGCAGGCGTAATCCCGAACCGTCCGAACCAGATATGGGTCGCGGACATCACCTACGTGGAAACCGACGAGGGCGTGTGCTACCTGTCACTGGTGACGGACGCCTACTCGCACAAGATCGTTGGCTGGGCGCTTGGCCCGACGCTGGAAACACGCTATCCGCTAAAGGCGCTGCTCATGGCGCTGGGCACGATCCCGCTCGAACACGCCCACGCCCTGATACACCACTCCGACAGGGGCTGCCAATACTGCAGCCACGAATATGTGGGAGTGCTCAAGAAGCTCAACATAGGCATCAGCATGACACAAAGCGGCGATCCGCTGGAGAACGCCGTCGCGGAACGCGCAAACGGCATCCTGAAAACTGAATGGCTGTACAAGATGAAGTTCGCAACACGCAAGGAGTGCCAGGCCGAACTCGAGAGAATAATCCCGTTCTACAACGGTGAACGGCCCCACATGAGCATCGGGATGCAGACTCCTAACGAAGCGCACGGTCAGGAGGGACCGCAAAAAAGGTGCTGGAAGACGCCCCGCGAACGTCGCGAGGCAGGCAAAAAGATATCTTTGGATGGAGAAGGCCCAGTCGGCAGTGACAACCAAGTCGGTTGAACTGTCAACCGGGATCGTTATACCGGGAAAAAGGCGTAAACCAAGTCAGAGAAACTGTCAATCCGGTCAGTAAAATCACCTAAAAAGTGTCAACCTTTTTCAGTGATGGTCATTTTATTCCAAGTTGGAATATGAAATTTTGACTTTTTTTCTTAAAAAAATGTTTTTTTTGAAAAAAATTTGTATATATACTCCATCAAAGTTCATGCCGAAATATGGCGATTTTGAACAGAAAACAAAAGGATTTTGCAAACAAAGTAATTTTTCGTGACACAAACGAGACAAAAATTACACAAAAATGCAAAAAAGTTTGACAAAACTATTGCTTTTCTGAAAAAAATTGTTTATATTAAGGATGTGAACGGGTTGAACGCCCACTAACGGGCCAGAAACCACAAAAAGTGTGTAACAAAACATCAACAAGGAGTACACTATGAAAAAGCAAGGTTTTACCCTTATCGAATTGATGGTCGTGATCGTGATCATGGGCATCCTGGCCGCCGTCGCAGTTCCGAAACTGTTCGGCATGATCGCTAAGTCCAAGGCTTCCGAAGTCGGCCCCGCCGCTGGAACCTACGTGAAGTTGCAGGATGCTTATGCATCTGAAGCGAACAAGGTCGGTACTTGGCAGTTAATCGGCTATGTCGCTCCAGGAGCATCTGCAGCTGGCTCTAGTGCAAACACCACGAATTTTGCATATAGTGGAGCTGTGTCTGCAGAAGCTGACATCAGCAACTTCTCTGGCGCAAATGGCTGGACAGCTTCGAATAGAGTCGCTCTGAACGACTGTGGAATTGGTACAGGCAACTGGAATGTCGCTGTGGCCGCTGCTACAAACGGAAACAGCTTGACCTATACTGCCACAACAGCATGTCCTCAGCTTACCCCGTCTTTCGATAAGATCGGTAAATAAGATCTGGGTGAATATATAAAAAAGCCTTCCTGCATTTTTGCAGGAAGGTCTTTTTATTTTTGATTATACGAATTCTATTACTTGCCGATCTTGGAGAAGTTCGGAGTAAGAACACCACAGTTACCAGTGTCGCCGCCATCTACTGCAGCGGCCCACGCAACAGAGCCTTCCGTGACTGTCGGTGTTACAGTCCAAATATCCTTTGAGGTCTGCGCAGCGCAATCGTTGAGGCCAACCTTGTTGTAAGCACCCCAAGTTGCAGAACCAGAAGTGTGTGCTGTTGCGGTATTTTTACTGCCGTAGTCGAAATTTGTAGATGCTGCAGGGGAGCCGCTGGAGCCGTTCGGGGCATTGTAACCAATCTGTTGCCATGTGCCAAGCGCATTGTTTTCCACGAAGTAGACATCCGCCAACTTCACGTAGTATCTAGCGAATTTATTTCTAGTTCAAGGCGATTTATTGCAAAGAAAAGTTTCTAAAATCTATTAATATCTGTTTGTTTTCCTTTATAATGTTACCTTGTCTGAACTTCTGAATTCTCAGAAGCCCACCATTGTAAAAAAGGAAACAAACATGCAATTTTATGAAACCGCGTTGCAATATCTGGAAAAAGAAAAATACAACCTTTCCCCATTTACGGTACATACCTATTATTGGAATTTGAAAAAAATTTTTGATTATAATCCAAATCTTGAGTTAGAAAATTTTGACCAGTCAGTCGTCCAGAATTATAAAATTCACCTACAACAGTTAGGGAACAAGCCTGCTACCGTATGCAAAGCCCTTTCTGTATTCCGCATTTTTTCAAAAAAAATTTATCAGGATGGATTGCTAAAAGTGGATCCGTTTGAGAAGGTGAAAATCGGGAGAGCCTATACGCGACGAGGGTTCTTGACGATTCGTGAACTAAAAAGTTTGTATCTCAATTATAACGACCATTATAATATTCTTTCGGAAACAGAGCAAGAAGTCATGCGAGCTTTTCTGTTCAGTTGTTTCACTGGGTTACGCTACAGTGATTTGCAATCTCTTGATGCTTCAGAAATTTTTGATTGGAAAATTCGCAAACAGATGCATAAAACAGGAGATGCGGTTTATATTCCGATTCCATTGCAGGCACGCCTGTTACTACCAGAACATATGAAGGCTGGCAGAATTTTTCGGGTTGTGGAAAATTCCCATTTTAATAGAACATTGCGCAATGCCGCAAAAAAACTGGGCTACAGCAAGCATATCCACTGCCACCTCGCCCGTCACACCTTTGCGACAACTTGCATTACACTAGGAATATCACTTTCTGCGACAAGCAAATTGTTGGGACATAGAAACTTAGAAACAACGTTGATTTATGCAAAATATATTGATGCGTTTTTGGATAAAGAAATGAAAAAGTTTAGAAAACTCGGATGACGAGAAGTACGCACAGTGTGTTCTAGACTCTTTTATATATGAAAAGAGCCTTCCTCATCAAGGAAGGCTCCCTGTTATAATCTTTTTAGCGAACTTACTTGCCGATTTTTTCAAAGTTCGGAGTGAGATCCTTGCAGGTCTGGGTTGACACAGATGCTGCCCAAGTAACGGAGCCGTCAGAAACTGTCGGTGTAACGGTCCAAACATCACCAGATGTCACCTTGGGACAATCATTCATGGCGACAACATTGAACGCACCCCATGTTGCAGAACCACTTCCGTTAAGAACAGCGGTTGTTGCGCCATAAGAGAAATTCGTCGAAGACGATGCAGAACCGCTAGAACCGTTCGGACCATTATAGCCGATCTGAGCCCAGGTGCCCAACGCATTGTTTTCCACGAAGTAGACATCAGCCAACTTCACGTAGGTTCCAGCCATTTATTTTGCTGAAAAAAGATATATTTCTGTTTCAAAACACTATATTTTTAGTATGATTTTTATAAAAACATTACTATTGTCTTTTATTATAAACCTGTTCTTTTTGTTGTTATACTTTGCGTTTGGTCAAGTTCGTCAGGGGTCGCTTGATGATTATTTTATGTCAGGCGTTCTAACGGGCGCGTATGGTTCTGCTTATGATGTCCACACGTTTTTTGTGAATTCGGCTTATGGTTATTTTCTAAAACCATTCTACTGGCTTTTTCCGAAGGTGGGGTGGTATTATATTTTTGAATTGTTGGGAACATTTTCTGCATTTACAGCTGTTACTTATGTAGTTATCCGAAAAATAGGGCTACAGTGGGGGTTCGTTATTGCGTCATTGATTTTGGCGTCTTTGACACCAGACTTTTATTTTCAATTAAGCTTTACGCAGTGTGCGACTTTGTATACTGCGGCGGGAATCCTTTTGATTATTTATGGAATTGCTGAAAATGTAAGATGTTTTTTTGCTGTAGGAGGATTCTTTGTTGTTGCCGGTAGTGTCATGCGGTGGGAAGGATTCCTTTTAGGATTGCCCTATTTAGTTGTTTTATTTACAGCCCAGTGGAATGGTTTCAAAAAACTAGATCGCGTAGTCGTGGTAGCCTTAGTCTTAACCTTTGTGGCTGTATTCGGAGTGCGAGAATATGATAAAAGCCTTTATGCGGAAGGCGAATACAAGTATTATGCAGATTATCAGCCTATCCGAGCTTATTTTGGAGACGGAGCTTTTTATGATCAAGAGTCAACATATGATGAACTTGAAGAACGGGGGATGTCTGGCTTAGATTATAATATGTTAAAGTCTTGGGTTTTTTATGATACGGACGTTTTTAGCATTGATAGCCTGTTACCCATAAAAGAGGTTGCGCGGAATAACCGATATTCTTTAAACTGGAAACGTCTTCCTGTAGCCTTCTTTTTAGCGGTGTCGAATACTTTAACCCGAAGCAGTGGTTGGTGCTGGGTTATATTATGTTTGCTGCTTATAATGGCAGGAACAAAAAAAGCTGGACTTTATCCATGGGCCTCGTTAGGAATAGTAGCGATTTCTATAGGATATTTGTTGTGGGTCAATCGCTTGGTTTATCATGTGGAGTCTGGTGTGTGGCTTTATGCCATTGTTTTTGCGGTCCCTTGTTTGGAAGAATCCTTTTTTAAAACGAACGCTTTCGTGAAAAAGGGAAATAATGGGCTTAAATTGTGTTTGTTATTAGTCTCAATAATATTTGTTGTTGGTGGCATTTGGGGGCAATCATCGCTTAAAAGAACAGCATCCTTGATTGAAACGCCTGTCTTAACAAATGATTGGAAGTCATTTTTGGAATATACCCAAAAACACTCAGATGATGTATTTCTTTTATCTTTTGAACAGTATAAGTCTCTTGGTTCTTTGAAAAATCCGGCGTATTTAGCGATTGAACCGGGCAGTTGGAATAATATCTATTCTTGGGGGTACTGGAATATTCATTTGCCTGCTATGAAAAAAGAACTTTCTGCACGGGGTATTGATAACCCTTTGCGCGATATTGTTCGTGATAATGTGTATGTATTGCAAGATGGGGCTCAACAGCCTTTAGAAGTTTTTTATGAAAAGCACTACCATAAGAGAATCGTTTCTGATACAGTGATTGTTTTTGGTGCTTTGGTTTTGCAGAAGTATCGGTTGATAGATTAGGAAAAGAGATTGTATGCGTAAATTAGTCAAATTGAATTTATTGAGTTTTCTTGTTTTTGTCTTTGTGACGGCAAGCCTAGTCTATGTCCTTGGAAAAATGAATTTTTCTACCCCTTTTGGAAAACCGTGGCATCTCCAATCCTCTGTTCATGAGGATTCTCTATCTCAGGAATATTTGAATCAATTCCAGATAAGAGATGGACGTTCGTTGATTCAAGATTTGTATGATAGTTCACGAGCAAATCTCTTTATTATGGTTGATGCGTGGGGCGTCCCTATTCAGGAGAATGTTTTAGAAAAAGAATTGGCGTTGTTTGAAAAAGTTCCTCATTGGTTTACTTTACATCAACGATTGGCAAATCGGAACATACATGCAGAACGGGTGGAACTTCGTAACGATATTTATCAAAACATCTATCTTTTTGGGGGTGATTCTTTGGAATATAACCGTCAAGTTTATATTAGAGAAATCGGCTTTAAAAAAACATTGTTTTGCCAGAAATGCAACGACGGAGTGATGTTGGGGAAGATTGATTCTCTTCTACAGAATGATTCTCTTCAATTGATTGCTTGGACAACACAAAGTTCTAGATCTGGCGATAAAGATAGCTTGTTTGCCTCATTGAAATTGATTGTGGATTTTGCCGCACGGCACTCTGATGTACATATTGTTGTGCAGGGGACGCATCGTCCGGTTTTGTGTGAATCAAAAATTAGAAATCAGTATAAATCCCATTGGGTTCCTGTAGTTGTTTTGAATGGGAGTAGGTGATGATTCGGTATAGAAATATAAGTGTTGCTCTTGCTATAAATGCAATTTTTTTGGCTTTGTGCTTATCCATACATCATTTGCGATTTGCCGCAATTGACGATTATTTTATGGCGGGAATATTATCGGGAGTATACGGCAATGAATACAATGTTCATCTTCCGTTTGTAAATGCGATATATGCTTATTGTCTACTTCCCCTATACCATTTGTTTCCTAAAATATGTTGGTACTACATTGGAGAACTGGTCTCTGTTTTTATATCGCTAACTTGTATAGCATTCCTGCTTATTAAAATAGTTGGAATTCGGTGGGGTGTGGTTTTTGGAACACTGTTTGTGGCGGTATGTGCCAAAGACTTATATGTGACGGTTCAGTTTACGCTGTGTGCTGAGATTTTGTCTGCTACTGGTATGCTGATGTTTTTGTTCGGATTCAATTTAGTTTCTAAAGAACGACAAAGCAAAAAAAATGCGGTTCCATTTGTTGTTTGTGGAATTTTGATGCTGTGGTGGGGTTCATTTATGCGCTGGGAGGCGTTTTTAATGGGGTTGCCTTTTTTTGCCCTAGCTCTTCTATTTTGCTTAAAAAGATTTTGGTTTTTTCGAAATTATGTGATATTGGCTTTGGTTATATTTGGGATTGGTATAGTTGGCTTGCATTTATTTAATCAGTCTTTATATACAGACCTTTCTTATAAGCAGTATGTTGATTTTCAGCCGTTTAGAGTACTTTTAGGGGATGGCTCTTTCTATAACGAAAACGCCATATATGAAGATTTGCAGGAAATGGGAGCGTCACCGAAAGATTTTGATTTGCTAAAGAAATGGTTCTTTTATGATAATGAGGTTTTCGCCCCTGATAGTGTGAAAATCTACGAAAAATTGATACGGAAATATACTGCTACAAGTTCAAGTGGGGTGTTGCCTATAATGTTGTTGCGTTGCTTGGAGCATGTTGCCTATACGCCAATATTCTTTATTTGGGTTGTTTTTTGCGTTGTTTTGGTGTGTTCAAATAAACAAGGAAATTTGTTCCTTTGGATCTCTTTAGCGATTGTTCTTGGAATGTATACCTATCTGCTTGATGTAAATCGAATTGTTTATCGGGTTGAATTTGGATTGTTCTTTTATGTGACTGTTCTTTCGATTGTTTTCTGGGGCCGGCTTCGCACGATTTCAAGAAAAATTGTTTTTTTTCTTGTGGCAGGTATTCTTCTGGTTAGTAGCTATATGTATTATGAGACAAAAGCGTTTTTTCGCAATCCAAATGATGGCAGGCTTGTGGCGATGCAAAAGATGCTTGACAGAAAGGGGTATGACCAGCTATTTTCATATATGGAATCGGTCCCAGATAGCGTTCTTTTTGTTGTTCCAATGGATACTTATATGGATTTGACAGAATATCGGTCTCCCCCCTATTTGAATGAACCTATGGGAAGTTGGCAGAGAATTATACCGACTGGTTTTTGGACTCCCTATTATCCTGATGTGGAAACGTCTTTTCGCCAGCGTGGGATGACAAATCCGATGAAGGATATAGTCAATGATAATGTTTATTTTGTAAGTGATATTAAGTTTGGAACATCGTTGGTGGATTTTCTGCAAAGACATCATTTTGATAGTGTTGCGGTTGATACAGTAAGGCGTTTTTCGGATGTTTACCTATTGAAATATCGGGTTGTCGAGAGTGAGGGGCGATGATGAAGAAAATTGCATACCCATTAATCGCGACAGCGTTGATAACGATAACTCCTTTTTTGGTGACCTTTGAAAAAGGCCAGGATATAGTTCGTGGATTGTTTTGCTATAGTACACTGATTTTAACGTTGTTATTTGTGTATGTTAAAACAACGCATTGGCGCTTAAAGTTCCCATTGCTGGTATTGATTTTTGTTGGACTTATTTTTGTGTCTGTAGGAGATTTGCAGAACATTCTTTCGTATAAGGATTTGGGCATGGGATGGCGTGTGCTAATTCCTGTTGCGACGTGTTCTTTGGCGGTTCTCTTGTTAAATTCTGCGAAGGCGATGACAATAAATGGAATAAGTGCATTCTTGTTTGCTCTTTTGATTATTCATTTCTATTTAATGAGTGTTTTCCCTAGCCAGCCTTTACTTGAATTTCCTATAACAAAATGGTTGGCAAGAACTGCTCCAAATCCTGATTGGGCTCGAAATAATTTGACTCCTGAATTTAAAGAAATGAATAATGCAACAGATTCTGTTTCTGTAACCCGCTATTATGTAGATACGACTCGCAGTAATGTAGTAGTGCTTGTGGAATCATGGGGAATTCCGATGGATTCTACCTTGTTTAAAAAAGAACTGGCTGTATTTGATGGAATCTTGAAGGAACGCGGGATTCATTTTAGAATGTATAGCCGTACTCGAACTGCAGAACGTGAAGACCTGCTGGATTCTGCTTGGAAGGACTCGATAAGACGCCGTGATTCCTTATTTATGCCAAATAGGTTTGCCTCTCTTGGTTATAAAACGGCCTTCTTATTTGGCGGCGATTCTATAATGCAATGGCGTTATAAGTACATCCATAACATAGGTTTCCAAGAAACATTCTGGACGGACTCGGCGACAGCAGACATCGTGATGGCTGAAAAAATCGATTCTTTACTGAATCAGCCGGATAGTGCCAAACAGTTTATCGCTTGGACCACTCGAGATACCCGTTTCCCTATTAGCGATGATCCTGCCGAATGTGAAAGGCTCTACTATGAACGCCTGTTCGGAGCATTACGGATTATTGCTGATCTGGCAAAAAAACACCCTAATGTGCGCTTTATTGTGCAGGGTGATCACGAACCAATTCTTTCACCACTTGAATTTCAGGCGAAATTCTACCGCCGATGGGTACCGTTTGTGGTGCTGAACTGATTTTTGCGAATTTTTTACAAAAAATTGTCTCGTTTGGTAAAATAAAGTTTATATTTCGGATATGCAAAAGATTCCTTTTAACAAGCCCCCCTTTGTGGGGATGGAATTTGATTACGTGAAGCAGGCTGTGGAAAGCGGTCGCATTTGTGGTGATGGTACATTCAACCTGCGTTGCCATGAATGGCTCGAAAAGCATACGGGGGCCGCGAAGGCGCTCCTGACCACCAGTTGTACGCATGCACTGGAAATGTCAGCCCGTCTCTGTAATATCGCTCCCGGCGATGAGGTGATTATGCCCTCGTTCACTTTTGTGAGCACGGCCGATGCGTTTGTGTCGCAAGGGGCAAAATGCGTTTTTGTTGACATTCGCCCCGATACGATGAACTTGGACGAAAAGCTTATCGAAGATGCGATTACCGAAAAGACGAAGGCGATTGTGCCGGTCCACTATGCGGGGGTCGCCTGCGAGATGGATAAGATAAACGAAATCGCGAAACGCCACAATTTATTCGTTGTCGAGGATGCAGCCCAGGGGATGATGGCGACATACAAAGGGCGTGCGCTAGGCTCGTTGAGTGACTTTGGCTGTTACAGCTATCACGAGACCAAGAACTACAGCATGGGCGAGGGCGGTGCACTACTCATCAACGACCCCAAGTATAACGACCGTGCCGAAATCATCCGCGAAAAGGGCACCAACCGCTGCCAGTTCCATCGTGGCGAGGTTGACAAGTACACCTGGGTTGAACTCGGTTCTAGCTATTTGCCGAGCGAACTGAATGCAGCCTATCTTTATGCCGAGCTGGAATGCGCCGATATCATAAACGATGCTCGCATGGCGTGCTGGAACTCCTATCGTGAAAGGCTTGCGACCCTTGCCGAAAAGGGCCTGGTCGAGTTGCCGTACATTCCGGAACATTGCAAACATAATGCGCACATGTTCTACCTAAAGGTGGAAGACCTTGCGACGCGAACGGCGCTCTTGAAACACCTGACTTACAACGGAATCCTCGCGGTGTTTCACTATGTGCCTCTGCATTCATCGCCCGCGGGCATGCGCTTCGGCCGGTTCCATGGCGAAGATAAGTACACTACTAATGAAAGCAATCGCCTGCTTCGCTTGCCGATGTTCTATGGACTAAAAGAAGAAGAAATCGAGTATATCTGCGATAAGGTGTATGAGTTTTTTGGCGTGTAATGGTCTAAATGCTCCTTGCGTCTCTAAAATAACTTATATTACAAAATAGTAGGCGTTTTATGGTTTACCCGGAAGTGATACATGGAATGTTTGTAGATTTGCGAAGCATCACGCTTGATGATGCCGAGTTTTCGTACAATATCCGTGCCGACAAGCGCAACCGCGACACCGTAGGGCAACTGGCACCGTCGCTCGAAGCCCAGAAGGATTTTATCCGCTGGCAGATGCAGGAACCTAACGACTACTATTTTGTCGTTCTGAACAAAAAGGGCGAACGGATAGGGTTGATTGGGGCTTATGATTTACATGATGGTATGATTGAAATTGGACGCGAGGTAAATGTCGGTGAACCGACAGAGACGATGGAAGAAGGTGTTTTAATACGTGATTTTTGTAAAAATGTTTTGAATGTCCATAAAGCTTGTGGCGTTATATATGCGAATAATTTTAAACATATTAGTGATGCGCATAAAATGGGTGGAATTCATAAAAAAAATGTAATTCGTGGTCAGCGTGAGGCCTTGTATTTTGAGTATAATTTAGATGAAGATACGAATACATTAAAAAAGATAAAGAAATTGTTGCTTATGTTGCACAAGGAGTAATATATGTCGGAAGAAGAAAAAAAGTCTGTCTTTGCAGACGTTCTTGATATGGACCAGTCCGAATTCTCGTTGGATACGCTTTTGGCTGAGCTAGATAATTGGGATTCTGTCGCAATGCTTGCTTTCATGGCGATGATGGATGAACGATTTGGGAAGACTGTTAAAGGTGCTGATATTCGAAATTTCAAAACGGTTCGGGACGCGATAAACTTTATGGAGTGATAACAAGCCATAGTTTTTTTACAACGGAAATTATTGGCATAAGACTTGCTATTTATGTGGAACCCATTTGACTTTACAGGAAAAAAGATTGTTATTGCTGGGGCGACCTCCGGTATGGGTAAGGCTACTGCTGTAAAATTGTCTCAGCAAGGTGCTGATGTATGCTTGATTGGTCGTAGTCAAGATAAATTGAATGAAGTCAAAATGGAACTTTCTTCAGATAGTTGCCGGTGTTACGTCAAAGATTTTAGCGAACCTGGTGGTTTTCAAGAGATCTTTGATGATGTCGTTGCTGAAGGAAAAAAAATTGATGGTCTGGTTTATTGTGCGGGAATAGCAAAAATTTTACCAGTCTCAATGCTTTCGAAAAAGTATATGGATGAAAGCATGACCGTTAATTTGTATTCGTTTGTTGAAATGGTAAGCCTGTTGTCAAAGAAAAAATATCATAGTGAGCATGCCAGTGTTGTGGGCATTTCGTCCATTTCAACACAGTACCCACAAAAGTGCCAAGGAATATATGTTGCAACTAAATGTGCGATGAACGGAATTGTGACATCGATGGCTATGGAACTTGCCGAAAAGGGGATTAGAAT
Source organism: Fibrobacter sp. (assembly GCF_045601785.1). GTDB lineage: Bacteria > Fibrobacterota > Fibrobacteria > Fibrobacterales > Fibrobacteraceae > Fibrobacter. Next base: position 67,312 of record NZ_JAZSAF010000044.1, on the reverse strand, counting down.
TAATACAGTTTTGCCATCTTCGACAAAAACCAAAATGTATGATGAAGCCGTTGAAGGGAAGTCAGATGAGGAAGTCCAACAAATTAAGAGAAAACAAGTATTAGGCTTGTTGGAACCAGAAGATGTTGCTCACGTGATTATGTTTTTGTTGTCGGATGCGGCTAAAATGATTACTGGACGCTCTATATATGCAGATGCAGGTTTTGTTAACTTCTAGTTGCTGACGGTATGCTACAATGACGGAACTTTTTTTTGATACAAAAGGCACTGCTTTCTCGGTTGAAGATTTGCACGAATCCTTGCTGCAGGTTGGTGCTGCCGATTGTGAAACGCTTTTCATTCATTCGGATATAATGTTTGGGACGCCCGCGAAGGGATTCCGGAGAACTGAATTACTTGAGGCTTTGTACCAAGCAATTGTTTCTTTGAACGTCCCGAATGTAATTATTCCCGCCTTTACATATAGTTTTTGCAACCATGAAGATTATGATGTTCTAAACAGTAAAACATCGATGGGATCTTTTAACGAATATTATCGAAAGAAAGAGAATCGTTACAGAACGCATGACCCGCTTTTGTCATTGTCCGTTCCAGAAAAATTAAGATCGTTATTTGAAAATGTAAGTGAACATTCTTTGGGTGTCGGGAGTGGTTTAGATGTTTTGCATCATATGGATGATGTTAAGTTTCTCTTTCTTGGTGCAGATGTGGGAAATTGTTTCACTTATGTTCACTATGTTGAAAAAATACTTGATGTTCCATATCGATTTGACATGCCTTTTGAAGGGAAAATAATTGACGAAAATGGAAATGTTTCGCAAAAAACTCAGTATATTCACACACAATGTGCAGGAGTTCAGCTGCCAGAACGTTATGATTACTTTGAAAAAGATTTGTTAACCAAAGGCAAATTGCAACAATGTCAATATGGTGACAAGTTTATTTCTTGCATTAGCGAAAAAGACGCGTATGAAGAAATAGTCCACAATATTGAAAAAAATAAATTTTATTATTTAGCCAAACCTTATCGAGATGAAGATTTAATTCATCAATATACCTACGATTGGACAAAGTCAAGGATCACTCATTGCTAGAGGGTAGAAAATGAATATCCATTTGCTTTATACCTTTGAAAAAACTGTTTCGAAATGTGCTTCTAAAATAGCCGTAGTACACAACGCACAGTCAATTACATTTGATGAATTGCAAAAAAAATCCGTTTGCTTAGGTTCTCATATCGTTGAATTGACAAAAGGATGCGTAAACACACCTATTGCGGTCTTTTTGCCCAAAGAGATACAGACTGTTGTTGCTGACATTGGAATTATGTATTCGTCTAATCCGTTCATGAACTTGGATGTAAAAACCCCAAAAGAACGGATTGTGAATATTCTCAACTTGATTAGACCTGCTGCAATCATTACAAGTTCTAAATTTGAAAAGTTCTTTGACGGAATAGAATTACCAAAAATTCTCATTGACCAATTAGATTTCAATTCCTTGCCAATAAGCATTTCCAAATTAAACCAGAGAAAGACTCAACTGATTGATACAGACCCATTCTGCCTTATAAACACTTCCGGTTCGACGGGAACCCCAAAGGGAGTTGTTTTAAATCATAGAAGTTTCTTTGATTTTATGGCAGTTTCCCAAGAAAAATTTGGTTTTGATGGGTCCGAAATATTAGGTTCATTGTCTCCGGTTGTATTTGATATATTTGATTTTGAACTTTGCATGTTGATGATGTTTGGCTCGCAGATAGTTTTACTAGATGCGATGCTGGCTGCTTTCCCTGCAAGACTTCTGGAATCGTTGGCGGCAAATCATGTGAGCTTTATTTTCTGGGTTCCTTCAATCATGGTCAATATTGCGAACATGCAACTATTGGACAAGATTGCTTTGCCTGACTTGAAATTGGTTTGGTTTGCGGGTGAAGTGTTCCCGACAAAACAGTTCCTGGTGTGGTACGACAAACTTCCTCAGACGAAATTTGCCAATCTGTACGGTCCTATTGAAATTACTTTGGATTGCACATATTACGAAGTAAAAGAACGGCCTGTCGAGAGCGAGGCTCTGCCGATTGGCATCCCTTATCGCAATACAGATGTTATGATCCTTAATGACAATGATGAAAAATGCGGTGTAGATGAAGAGGGTGAGCTTTGTGTTCGAGGAACCTCTTTAGCAATGGGGTATTATAATAATCCCGAAAAGACGGCTGCTGCATTCGTCCAGAATCCACTGAACAAGTCTTATCCCGAGTTGATTTACCGAACTGGTGATATGGCTTATGTGCGAAAAGACGGAAACATTATTTTCAAAGGCCGAAAAGATAGCCTGATTAAACACATGGGCTATCGAATTGAATTGGGCGAAATTGAACATGTTGTTGAAAACGATTTGAAATTGGTCAAGTATTGCTGTGCGGTATATCATTACGAAAAGAAAGAAATCGTCCTGTTCTATGAAAATGATGCCGAAATAGCCGATAAAGATTTCAGGAAGGAAATTAGTAAGGTTTTCCCGTCGTATATGATTCCTTCTGTTTATATCAAGATGGACGAGTTGCCTAGAAATACGAACGGGAAAATTGATCGGTTACTTTTAAAAAACAAGGTGAACGAATAAGAGGCTTTTATGGATGAAAAGAAAAAAATTCTAGAGATGCTTGCGGAACTCCGTCCGGAATTTGACTATGAAAATAGTTCAAATTTTGTAGAGGATGGATTGCTGGACTCTTTTGACATTGTGTCACTCACGACAATGCTCGAAGAATATTTCAAGGTCACGATTGATGGCATGAGTATCGTGCCGGAAAATTATGCTTCTGTAGATGCAATTCTTGCTTTGGTAAAAAGCTCAAAAGGTGCAAATTAATGATTACGAATTTTTCAGGCAAAAAGATTTCTGCGATGCTGGGGGTTGTTCCTGAGACCATCGGTCATTTTGACGATGAAATCGGGAACTACTCTTTCCCAGCACAGCAGACTATGCGCTTGAAAAAAGTAATGGGCTACAATCAGCACCGCCTATCCAAGGAAACTTCGACTGTTTCTGATTTTGGTGTATTTGGCTTAAATTACATACTGCAAAACGGCTGGATAAAAAAAGAAGAAATCGGTGCTGTTGTCGTTGTCTCTCTGTGCCCGGATTATTTTGTCCCGCACAATAGTAATATTATTGCAGGAAATTGCGGGCTTGGCGATGGCGTTATTTGTTTGGACATTGCGCAGGGATGCTGTGGTTTCTTGATCGGCTTGATGCAGTCCTTTATGCTTCTAGACCATTTGCCAAATAAAAAAGTTGTTCTTGTCAATGGCGATGTGCTGAGCCATAAGATTTCCAAGCGTGATAGGAACGATTATCCTTTGGTTGGTGATGCCGCAACAATTACGATTGTTGAAAATGACACCTCCGCTAAATCGATTTATTATGAAATGCACATGGATGGAAGTCGCGGAAATGCGTTGAAAATTCCGGCGGGCGGCTTCCGTATGCCGAATTCTCCTGAAACGGCTGTGATGCGTGATTTGGGTGATGGCAATTTTAGGGCATTAGACCATATGCATATGGAAGGGAGCGAAATATTCAATTTTGTTCAAACAGACGTCGCTTCAATGCTGTTGGATGTGTTTAATAGGAATGTCGCCAAGATAGAAGATATTGATTACTTCTTTTTTCACCAGCCGAATCGTTTTATGCTCCAAAAACTTGCCGAAAAGGTTGGTATTCCCAAAGACAAATTGTTTATGAATCTTGTTGAAAACTTTGGCAACCCTAGCGGAGCCTCCATTCCGTTGACAGCTGTTTATAATTGCTGTGAAACATTGCTCTCAAAAAATAGTCGCTGCTGTCTTTCTGCTTTTGGCTCTGGGCTTGCTTGGGGCGTGATGTTTATGGATATAGGAAATCTTGATCATTGCGAAATGGTAGAAACTACTCTATAGATGGTGCTTGTGCGATGTGTATGGATATCATAAAGAATGCTGTCGGCCGTTTGAACCTGACAAATTGCATAGATTCCTTTGCAAATATTGAAAAAAAGATGCAATGCGGTCAATGCGAATTGGTTTTGACAAAACCGTTGTTGCTGATTGAAAAAAATACATTGTATAATAGACTGTATTATTTTCGCACGAATGTAGATACTAACGAAGATTATGTGGATGTTGTGCGAAGTTTAGATCGCTTTGCCAATCTTTATGCTGATGTAACAACAAAATCCTCTTTTCAATATGATGGGTCTATATTTGAAAAGATGCTTTTTAAGCCTTATCGGCTATATGTAAGGAAAATTGCGAAGAAAACAGAAAAAAAGTTTAGGGAAATGTTGACCCCTGTCTTTGCCGATGTTGACGATTTTGACGAAATTCAGCGGATGCTTTTAGATTCCTTTGATGTGATGTGCGACCATATTCCTCTGTCTGATGAATTAAAAGGCTTCTTGAATGAACGTAAAATTCTTAAAATTGTCATCCAGAAAGAAATCGCAGGAGTGTTAATCTTTGATGATATCGGTGCGCAATCGTATGCTCGTTGCTTGTGCGTTTCCTCAAAATTTCAGAATGGATTTGTCGGATATTCTTTATTAGCTCGATATTTTAATGATCGATTGGAATCGGGTGTGAAATTTTATTATTTATGGGTTGATTCGAATAATGAATCTGTGAAAAAATTGCACGATGCATTCGGATATCGTGAAGATGGATTAAAAAATTATATTTTCAAGAGAGGGTAAAAATATGGAAAATGAAATTCAGAACATCATAAAAGATGCTGTGGAAGAGTTGAATGAACAACTTGAAGCCGAAAAGAAAATAGAATTCAATCCGGAAGTTCGTTTGATTGGCAAACAGTCTTCTATTGAATCGATGGATTTTGTTACGTTAGTAACGATTATTGAAGAACTGATATCCGACAGGCTGAACAAGGATGTCAGAATTGTGTCTGATAAGGCTTTCTCGCGTGAACGGAGTCCGTTCCATTCTATTGGTACGTTGACTGATTTTGTGATTGAATTGGTGAAAGAGGCTAACTAATGATTGTTGCTGTGACTGGAACCCATAAAGGAATGGGCAAAAAGATTGCTGAGTATTATCTTGGTAAGGGTGCGACAGTTGTTGGTTGTAGCCGTCATGAATCGGAAATCCAGCACGAAAAATACAGACATTATATAGCTGATGTTAGCGATGAATCTCAAATGATGCAGTTTGCGAAGTCTGTTCGTCAGGAATTTGGAGCTGTTGACGCATTAATTAACAATGCGGGCATTGCTTCGATGAACCATTTCCTGATGACTCCTTACGAAACGGCTCAAAGATTGATGAATGTCAACTATTTTGGATGCATTACTTCTATAAGAGCTTTTGTGAATCTTTTAAAAAAATCAGAGCATCCTCGCATTGTCAATTTTTCGTCGGTCGCTGTTCCTCTTGCCTTAGATGGAGAGCTTGCTTACGCATCTGCTAAGGCTGCCATTGAAAGTATGACGAAAATTATGGCAAAAGAGTTGTCGAATTTCAAGATAACAGTAAATGCTGTTGGTCCGACTCCTATACAGACCGATTTGATTGCGAAAGTCCCTCAGGAAAAGTTAGATAGGATTCTGAGTAGCCAAGCAATACATCGGTTTGGCAAGGTTGAGGATGTTATTAATGTCATTGATTTTTATTTGAATTCGAATAGTGATTTTATTACAGGACAAGTTATTTATCTTGGCGGAGTTACGAAATGAATATTGACTTCATACTTGAGAAAATGTTGGTTAACAAAAATGATACGGCCATTGTTACGAATGGTTGTGAATACACTTTTGGAGATATTCTTCAAAAGTATGAAGGCTCAAAAAACATTTTAAGCCAAAATTCTATAGAAAAAGGTTCTATAGTCTCTGTTATTGCTGAATTTTCGCCCCTGTCGATAGCATTATTCCTTGCTTTAATTGAAAATGATTCGATTATTGTTCCGATATCAAAATCTGTAAAAAGTGTAAACGACTACAACCGTGTGGCGGAAGTGGGCTTTGTAATTGATTTGTCAGATGATGTGAATGTTAAAGTTGCAGAAACCGGCGCGATTGTCAAGCACCCGATGCTTTGTAGTCTAATTGAAAAACAGCACCCTGGACTCATTCTTTTTTCTTCGGGTACAACTGGAGAGCCGAAGGCGGCTCTTCACGATATGGTTCAGCTCATTGAAAAGTTTAAGAAGCCAGGAAAGAAAATTAGTACCGTAACATTTCTTCTTTTTGACCATATTGGTGGCTTTAATACAATGATGCATTCTCTTTCTTCGGGAAGTCTCATTGTTACTCTTAAAGAGCGTAGTCCTGAGGAAGTTTGTCGGTTGATTGCGCAGTACCATGTTGAATTGCTTCCTGCATCTCCGACCTTTATCAATATGATTCTTTTGAGCCGTGCATATGAACGTTTTGACTTGTCTAGTTTGAAAATGATCTCTTATGGCACGGAACCAATGCCTGAATCAACATTGAAGACGATGCATAAAATAATGCCTAATGTAAAACTCAAACAAACTTATGGTCTTTCCGAGTTAGGTATTATGTCAACAAAATCCGAAAGTTCGGATTCTCTTTATATGAAAATCGGTGGCGACGGTTTTGAAACAAAAATTGTTGACGATATTTTATATATCCGTGCAAAGTCAGCGATGCTTGGCTATTTGAATGCTCCTAGTCCCTTTGATGAAGAAGGATGGTTTAACACAAAGGATAAGGTTGAAGTCAAGGGAGAATATTTAAAGATTCTTGGCCGCACAACTGATTTGATTAATGTTGGAGGCGAAAAAGTTTATCCGAACGAAATCGAAAGTTTCTTGCTTTCGATTGATGGAGTAAAAGACGCTTTTGTCTATGGCGAAGACAATCCGATTACAGGAAAAATGGTTGTTGCTGAAATTTGCGTAGATCATGAGAACAACAATCGTGATTTCATCAAGATGTTGAGAAAATGTAGTATGGAACATTTGGAAGCATTCAAGAGGCCTGCTTCGTATCGTTTGACAGAAGAAATGTTCTGTGGGAATAGGTTTAAAAAGAATAGGCGCGGAGCGTAGATTTTTTTTGTGAGATATGTAACATGGACGATTATTTTTCTGAAATGTGGAATCAAGAGATGAATAATCGCCTGCTTGATTTTTATATAGAATTTGCTAGTGCTTTGGATGTTCCTGAAGAAATAAAGAAATCTTTGTCTGCTCCTTTACTTGTGCATGCGTCTCCAAGTTATATTGAAAATGCGGACAAGAGAGTGATTCTTGTGGGAAAGGAAACCATGGGTTGGATAGGTTCATATCAAAACTTTTGCTGCGATATGAAACACAACCCAGAAGAATCCTGTAAAAGAATGATGGAATCACAGGCTTGGTTTATGCTGCATGATAAGAAAAGTAAGTATAAGTATTGGCAAATGTATAAAATGATGGCAAAGCGAGGCTACAACGATTTATTAGGAGCCTCGCAATTATGGACCAATCTTATTCCTGTAGATTACCATGGACACTCGTATTTAGGAACTGGTCGTGCGCTACAGTATGATAAAATGCCTAGTGAGTTTATTTCTAGTTTGCGTTTGTATGCCGAAAAAATGCTAAAAGGAACAATTAATATACTTAAACCAAGAATTATTGTTTTTTGTACAGGCTCAACGTATGATAAAGATTTGTATTCGTTTTTACACATTGATTCTAAACATACTGTAAGTTTGAGAAAATTGCCCGAATGTGCTGCGAAAGAAGAAGGCTCGATTGATTTAACCGATACAGTAACTTTTATGTGGAATGACATAAGGTGCATTCGTACGGAGCATCCTAGAAAATTAGAATCTCGCGGAACAAAATGTGTGAAGAAAATAGTTGTAGATACGGTTTATAATTTGATTGAATCTGAAGGATGACTTTTTGTGAAAAAGTCTGAAAAATTCAATCGCTTGTTTAATCAGAAAGAATGATTTATATTTAAGAAAAAACTTCAAAGAGAAAGATTAAATGTCATTCAGAATCTTCATATCGAGTGTGCAGAAGGAATTTGCGAAGGAACGCAGGTGGCTTGCCGATTACATCCGCAAAGATGCAATCCTCGGTCGTTTTTTTGAAGTTTTTTTGTTTGAAGAAGTTCCTGCCCAAGAGCGTGATGCTGCCGGACTTTATCTGAATGAAGTTGCCGCAAGCGATATTTATTTAGGGATTATTGGCAATACATACGGAAACACGAATGCTAAGGGAGTCTCGGCAACTGAGCAGGAGTACAATGAGGCTGGCAAACGGCATAGGGAACGAATTTGCTTTGTTTTGAAAACGGATAAGCCCCGTGAGTCAAAGCAAGAGCGTTTTGTTGCAAAAGTAAATTCCGAAATTGTTCGCAAAAGTTTTTCTACTTACGATGAATTGCGGACTGCCGTTTATGCGGCGTTGGCGAATTTTCTTGTTTCTCGTGAATATATCAATGTTTTGCCTTTTGATGCTTCTAAAAATTCAGGAATCGTTTTAAGTGATTTGAGTGTTGCCAAGATTCGACGCTTTGTAAAAACTGCACGTGAAATCAGGAACTTCAAAATCCCTGCGGGAGCTTCGCCAGACCATGTGCTGATGGCGTTGGACCTGATGGACGATGCCGGACGCATTGTAAATTCGGCGGAATTGCTTTTTGGTAAAAAGCCACAACGATTCTTTATCTCGTCCGAAGTAAAATGTATGCAGTTCTTTGCAGACAAGGTTTCGAAGCCGATGGCCGATTATCAGGTTTACAGGGGCGATGTCTTTGAACTTGTGGATCAGGCAACGCATTTTGTGATGACTCATATTCGAAATTGGGTCGGTACGCGCGATACGGGGAATACGGCTCAGATCCCGACAAAGTTTGAATTGCCTCAGGACGCCGTAAAAGAGGCGATTGTCAATGCGATTTGTCATCGTGATTACACAAGCAATGCTAGCGTTCAGGTGATGCTTTTTAGCGATAGGCTGGAAGTTTGGAGTCCGGGGCCGCTCCCTCGTGGAATGACGGTCGCTATGCTGGCTAAACCTCATAGGTCTATTCCGGTGAATCCGCTCTTGGCAAACGCGATGTTCCTGATGGGGTATGTTGAACGTGCCGGCACGGGTACCGAGGACATTATTGACAAATGCAAGGACTGGGGGCTTTCTGCACCCGTTTGGGAAGATGACGGCGACTTTAAGGTTGTGCTGTATCGGCGGGGAATATCTAACGATGCTGAAAAACTGCCGGGAAGGTGCCGAGAAAATGCCGAGAAAGTGCCGTGTAAATGCCCTGTAAATGCCGAGAAAGTTTTCAAGGCTATTCAGGAGCATCCTAAATCCTCGAATAAGGATCTGTGTGTCATTTTGGGACTTTCTGATCGTGCTGTTCGGAATCAAATTAAAATTCTAAAGGACTTGAATCTGATTGTTCGTGTCGGAAGTGATAAGTCTGGTTATTGGATTCTTTCAATGCCAGACGATGATTGATGTATATTTTAGAATGTCCGAGGTTTCATTATGCCTAAGTTTTCATTTGTAATCCCTTGCTACAGGTCGGAGAATACTATTACGACCGTCGTAGAAGAAATCAAGAGCGAAATGGCGGCCAAGCGCCCGGGTGACAATTACGAGATTGTGTTAGTGAACGACTGCAGCCCCGACAACGTGTGGAGCGTCATCGAGAAACTCGCCGAAACGGAAAACAACGTTATCGGCATCAACCTCGCAAAGAATTTCGGGCAGCATTCTGCCTTGCTGGCGGGCTACGGCAAGTGTTCCGGCGAGTATGTTGTTTCGCTGGATGACGATGGCCAGGCCCCGCTGGATTCGCTGAACGATTTGATTGCAAAACTTGAAGAAGGCTACGACGTGGTGTATGCCTACTATCACGAAATTAAGCAGAACCTGTTCCGCCGTTTTGGTTCGTGGATGGCTGGGCTCATGGGCAAGTTCATGCTGGATCCGCCTAAGGATATGAAGGGCAGCAGTTTTTATGTGGCACGCGGGTTCGTGATTCGCGAAATGTGCAATTACAAGAACGCCTTCCCGTACCTGGTGGGGCTCGTGCTCCGCACCACCCGCAAGATTGCCTGGGTCGAAACGAATCACCGCTCGCGCTTGCAAGGGGCATCGGGTTATTCGTTTGTTCGTCTGCTTGGGCTCTGGCTGAACGGCTTTACGGCGTTTTCGGTGAAACCTTTGCGCTTGAGTACGTTCCTTGGATTTTTCTTCGCGTTCCTGGGATTCGCTTTTTCGATACTTGTGGTTGTCCGCAGGTTGCTCGGCCTCACAACGGTAGACGGCTGGAGTACCATCATCGCGCTGATTCTGATTATCGGCGGACTTATCCTGATGATGCTCGGCCTTATCGGCGAATACATCGGCCGCATCTATATATGCATCAACGATTCGCCGCAATACGTGATTAAGGAAATTAAATCACAAAATAATCGCATAAAGGGGTTGACAGAAATTGCGAGATAGTGTACATTTGTATAGATGAGTAACGAGAAAGAACCAGTAAATAGTTTTCTACTGTATCAGGATAAAGATGGCGAAACAAATGTCTCGGTACGTTTTGCCGAAGAGGATGTTTGGGTGACGCAGGTCCAGCTGGCGGAAATTTACGACACAACTCGCCAAAATATCGGTCAGCACATTGAAAACATCTACAAGGATGGGGAATTGCCTAGAGAGGCAACTATAAAGAAATTCTTTATAGTTCAGCAAGAAGGATCGCGGCAGGTTCATCGGGAACTGGACCACTATAACCTAGATGTCATTATCGCCATTGGCTATCGCGTGCAGTCACCCGTAGCAACGCGATTCCGTAGGTGGGCGACGGCTCGCTTGCACGAATATATTCAGAAGGGATTTGCGTTAGACGACGAACGGCTGAAAAATGGGCGTAGCCGCTATTTCAAGGAACTTTTGCAGCGGATTCGCGACATTCGATCGTCAGAACGGAATTTTTATCAGCAGGTTACAGACATTTACGCAACATCTATCGATTACGATCCCCGTAAAAAAATCACGAAGGACTTCTTTGCCTCGGTTCAGAACAAACTGCATTACGCAGTCCACGAACATACCGCCGCGGAACTGATTTACGAGCGAGTTGATAGCGAAAAACCTTTTGTAGGCATGACGAATTTCAAGGGCAATTACGTAACGGAAGATGATGTAAAAATTGCGAAAAACTACCTATCGGAAAAGGAGCTTCAGCGGTTGAACCTGATGGTGTCGCAATTTTTGGATTTTGCAGAATTGCAGGCTCTCGACGAAAAAGAGATGCGCATGCAAGACTGGGTCGCTGCATTAGACAACCAAATTGTCATGAACCAGCGACAGCTGCTTGAGGGAAATGGTAAGATTTCGCATGAAGAGGCAATGCAAAAAGCCGAACATGAGTATGAATTATTCAAGCGGAAAGAAATTGCAAATTATAAAAGCGATTTTGATCTGCTGATGGAAGCGATAGCAAAATATCGGGTGTAGGTTCACTCCCAAAAGAACACGACAACGCCCGCTAAGATAAGCGCGATTGCCGAGACTTTCCGCAGGTTTATTTTTTCCTTGAAACAGACGAATGCCAGAGCCGGCACGAACAGGTAGCTGGCCGCCTCGATGGTGCCGAGTTCCTTGAGCAACACGCCCTGGCTCAGCACATACACATTCGATACCAGCGAGAATACCATCAGCGAGTACCCGCCAATAACCCACGGGTTCAGGTATTCCTTGATGAATGATTTGTGCGGCGTGATGGCGGCTTTTTTCAGGAGCATCTGGGCCACCGCCGCGATAAAGACGTTGAATAGTGCGAGCGCGTAGAACATCATGGCCTCGCATACAGCGTGATGCCGCAGATGATGATTGCCGCCCCGACCATGTTCGTCGTGGTGATGGCCTCGCCAAACACGAGGTGCGCGAGCATTAGCCCGAACACCACGCCCGTGCCCTTGAACATGTATGCCAGGCTCACGTCCATCCGTTTGATGATCTGCTGCCACAGCACCGCGTAGATGCCGAGCACGCCCACCGTGCATGCAAGGAACGCGATGTACCCCGGCGAGAGGAACTCCCGCTGCGACGCAAGCTTCGAGAACACCCCCGACGTGGTGTAAATGAAGAACGTGCCAATTAGGGCAATGTATTTAAGGATGGTGAGCATATTGGATGTGCTGTACGCTAAGGAACCCAATCAGGGCAATTATCTGCCTTAAAAATGCATTTCCCGGATTCAAAACGAGCGACTCGTTGAAAGACTTTTGTATTGTCGAAAATTTCGACAATGTCACAGATGTTTACTGCCGTTTTTAAATTGTCGATGGATTCCATAAAACGGCGTTCAATGTCTTCATCAGGAATGCCGTGTCCGCCTTTCTGAACTCTGTTTTTTACACGTTCCTTGGCTAGGTCCGCGGACTCTATGCCGACATAATACATTTCAATGAAATAGCCCAGCTCTTTAGCTTTTTGAATGTTTTGCCAAACAGATTGTCCGCAAAGGGTGACTTCTTGATTAAAAGACTCTCCTGTTTTGAAATATTTGGAAATTTTAGAGACTGCGATTTTGCCTGCTTTGAATACGTCTGCTTGATTTTTCCATGAACCGAATTCGCGGACGATTTCGTCCATGTTGACACGCGGCATACCTAGGAACATGTCGTTCGTTTGATAAAGGGTTGATTTCCCTGTCCCATTGCATCCGGCGAATAAGATATATCGTTTCATTTAGAACCGGTTCTCTTCGATAACTTTTTTTTGTTTTTGCTTCAAGATTAGGTCGGTTACCATGCGGAAAAAATCGGCTTCTTCAGGGTCTTTGGCCGATGAGATGATGTCAAAGGATTCGTCAAAATTGATTCTTTGACATTGCGTGTAGAGTTGATGTAGCGCTTCTTTGTTTGACATATAGACCTCTTTTGATAATATAGATTAAAAGGGGCCGAGTGGCGAACCAAAGCGGGCGATAAAGCCGAATTTGGCCAATTTTTGTCTTTAAGTATTGACAATGACTTGTTCCGGAATTATATTTGATAGTGAACAAATGTGTAGAAACGCAGGCGTTTTTATTGAAAAGTGTTTCCCTTTGATTGAGTCTTCAACCAAGAATTTCCTGAAATTGTATCTCAATGACGTCGGCATCCTTACCGGGGTGTCCAATAGCCCTAAGGTGGTGCAAAAGGGTGCGGTCTTGTATTTGCCTATATACTTTGCGATGTTCCTTTAAAGGGGTCGAATTCAACCCCTTTTCACCGAATGATTGAAAAACGCACAAAAACGCGTCGAAATGGATAGAAAAACAGGCGAGGAACGCAATATACTCTAGCGAGAAGAACTTCCGCTGCGACGCGAGCTTCGAGAACACCCTCGAGGTGGTGTAAATGAAGAACGTGCCGACCAGGGCAATGTATTTAAGGATCGTGAGCATCTGATGGGGAATATAGATAATACGCCCTGCCGGAACAGGCGTAAATAGGAAAATGGGCTGGAATGTGGAATTTTCAAAAAATCGCGTTGTTGGTATTGACAAATCCTTCCCCTAGAGTTATATTATGGAGTGAACAAATGTTCTAGTGCTCAAAATTTCAAACACTGCGGTTTTACGCTTGTCCGCAGGGAGGTGACGATGAAGAATGGTATGACCATTGCGACGGTCAAGCCCGAAATCTCCCCTATAAACGAAGACTTTCTCAAACCACGAATTTTCGCCATTCGCGGGGTGAAAAAGTGTGAATTGTACTTGACGGAGATTTGTAAATTATGTATATTATAAATATAGAGATGAAGGTGCGGTTTGATCCGGGAAAGGCTCTCGTGGTCAAGCAGAAGCATAACATCGATATGGAATCAGTAAGGCAAGAAATTCTTGCGGGCAGGTTCGATGGCGATGAGGTGAAAAATCAGGATGGCCATCCTGGGCAGAGAATGTTTCTTGTTTTGTTAAACGGGTATGTTCATTGTGTACCTTATGTTGTTGAGCCGGATGGAACGTATTTTCTCAAGACTGCATTCAGAAGCAGAGTCTACCAAAGGAGGTTTGAAAATGGCGAACTCAAAATTCATAGATGAACCGATTGACGACGAAGAACGTGCTTTGATGGAAGCTATTGAGAATGGCGAAACAGTGCCTATTCCGCGTGATGAGTTGGAGGCTATGCGTGCTGATATCATGTCTGCATCGGCGAAGAACATTACCATCCGTATGCAGCTTGATGACTTGAACGGCATCAAGAAGATGGCGAAAGCTGCGGGCATGCCTTACCAGACGCTCATCAATTCCATCATCCACCGCTATGTGATGGGTGGTATCGTATTCAAGGTCGCGGTGTAGGCTAATCACCACTTGCTGTCAATCTTTTTCAAGAAATCTTTGTCGTTTCCGTGAAAGCATGTTTCGTAAGGGAATCTGCCTGCAGAACATCGAAATCACGCACAATTTTCCCGAAAAAGAAGACGAAGCAAATTGCTTCGCCCAAAAATGCATGGTGGATGCTGGTTTCGAGGTGTAGTTAGTACGTCAGTCCGTAGCCGTACGGGTATAATCCCTTTTTTCCGTCACCGACGTTGATCGGAATTTGCTTGGCGTCTTTGGGCCAGGTGTGGGGGAGTTTACCCGTGGGCTTTACCTTGCCGTAGAGAACGTCTGCGACACCTGCGCCTTCGCTGCCGGGGAGCCATGCCACGACAAAGGCGTCGGCAGCCTTGATGAACGAGGTGATGGGGAGCGGGCGGCCGGTGATGAGCACGACGGCGACTTTGTGGCCGGCTTTTTGCCAGGCCTTGATCTGCGTAATATATTCGTCGGTGCTGTTGAAAGACATGTCGGTGCGGTCTTCTTTGAAGATGATTTTGTTGTTGAAATCATCGCCGCGGTAGTCGCCGAACCATTCGGCGTAGGGGACTTCGCCGACAACGTACACGATGGTGCCAGCTTCTTCGGCGGTTTCGACGCGTGAGCCTTTTGCGACTTCGTCGAATCCTGCCTGAATGGATGTTGCTCCGGGGACTTCGTCGAGGGTGCCTTGCCAGCCCAGCGTCCAGGCGCCGCATTGCAGGCCGGTGCTGTTCGCGTGGCTGCCGGTCACAAAAACTTTGCCGTTGGTATCTAGCGGAAGAATCTTGTTGTTCTTGAGAATGACGAGACTTTTCTGCACGGCTTCGCGGGCGATTTGACGGTGCTCTTGGCTACCGATGTTCTTGGTGGCGCCTACGTAGGCGGCTGGGCCGTTGGGGTTGTCGATTCGGCCGGCGCGGATCTTGGCGCGTAATATTCTGCGGCAGGCGTCCTTGATGCGGTCTTCGCTGATTTCTCCTGAGGCGACGAGCTCCTTCATGATCTTGACGAAGTTGTGTACCGATTGCGGTACCATGGCCATGTCGAGCCCCGCGTTGATTGCGTTGCGGATGGCGTCTTGCGAGGAAAGCCCCGTGACTTCGCCTGCGGAGTAGTTGCCTGCAGCGCCCGGCGTCGTAGAATGTTCGATGCCTTCCCAGTCGGCAATCACGTAGCCGTCGAAGGCGAGTTCCGTCTTGAGAACGCCCGTGAGCAATGCGGAATCGACATGCTGGTGGATTCCGTTCACCTGGTTAAAGCTTGCCATGACGCTCAAGGCGCCTTGTTCGATGGCGGCTTCGTAGGGCGGCAGGTATTTTTTGTAGAGGTCCTTTTTAGAGATGATGGCGTTTCCGCGGTCGTATCCTTTTTTGGTGGCGCCGTCGCCGATAAAGTGCTTGATGGTGGTGATCACGCGCCATTCGGCGTCGTTGTGGTCGCCTTGCTGCCCGCGCACGAAAGCGGCACCCAGGCTCACGGCAAGTTCGGGGTCTTCGCCAAAGCCTTCGTAGACGCGGCCCCAGCGTTCATCTTGCGGTACGGTGATGGCGGGTGCGAAATTCAAGTCGATGTGGGCGGCCCACATTTCTTCGGCGACGGCTTGCCCGATTCTGCGTACAAGCGCCGAGTCGCGGGTGGCGCCGAGGCCGATGTTGTGCGGGAATATGGTTGCCCCCTTTACATCGGCGACACCGTGTACGTTGTCCTTGCCGTAGGTGGCGGGAATTTTTTGGCTCCAGGCGCTCTTGTAGAAATCGGCGGTGTAGGCGCCGCCGCCTTCGAGGGCGGAACCGCATACACTTTCGCCGCAGTCGAGCTTGGGAACTTTCGCTTGCGTCATCTGGGCAATCATGTCGTCAATCGTCATGCCCGCCATTATCTCGTCGATTTTATTTTCGATGGGGTCGCGCTTTAGGGTGATGTTGTCGTATTTCTTCTGGCCTGGGGCGACGCTGAGCGTTTCGGGGAGGAACCCCGCCTTGCGCACGATGATGCTTTGGTCCTTCTTGGCGCTACCGAGCTTGAAGGCTCCCTTGTCGTTCGTGAGCGTTCGGGCGTTTGCGAGCAGGTTCGGGAGAGTCCTCACGGTGACGGCGGCGTTTTGGACGGGTGCACCTGATTCATCGACGACGTTGCCCGTAATGGCTGCCTGAACAGCGGCAGCGGCTGCGAATGTGGTGAATGCAAAAATGCCAAATTTTGAACAATTCATAGTATTACCTTGTTACAAGGTAAATCTATATTAAAATGCACTATAATAGCGGTATAAACAAAAAATATATTCCAATTTGGAATAACCATATTTTGGCGCTTTTTTCGGAGGAGCCTGCGTCGTTCTTAATGATAATTGTGTATTTTTCATTCAAAAGAATGCTCCATGGGGTGCTTGCGCTTTTTGTGCGTGTGTCGCGTGGTGCTGTTTTGAGGTATATATGAAAAAACTGGTGATTGTGACCTATGTGCTCAGGGCGCTTGGCTTTGTTCTTGTGCTTTTGATGCTTTTTGGTCATAGCATTGTCTTGAACTTGTTCCCGGGGCTCGAAGGCCGTTCGATTAACCCGTTGTTCTATACGGGCATTGCCTGCTATGCCCTGGGAGCTGTGATTTATTTCTTCATCAACAAGAAAGAGAAGGCCGAACGCCGCCGCAAGGAAATCGAAGAGGCCGAGGCGCGCGTGTTTGGAGGTTCCGGTAAATCGGAACAGGAGTAATTTGGTAGATGATTAAGATTGAACATTTGCACAAGACTTACCACAGCGGTTTCTTGATGAAGCCGAAGCTTGCGCTCAAGGATGTGAGCTTTAGTGTCGAACCGGGACAGGTCTACGGTTTTATCGGCCCGAACGGTGCCGGTAAGTCCACGACGATCAAGGTGCTTACGGGGCTTTTGAACTTTGATTCGGGCAAGGTCCTGGTGAATGGAATTTCACCGCGCAGCGTAAAGAGCCGCCAGTTCATTGGCTATTCCCCGGAGCAGCCGTACTTCTACGACTACCTCACAGGCCGCGAGCTGTTGAAGTTCTACGGCAAGCTGGTGGGGCTTTCGGGCAAGGAACTCGACGACCGCATCCACTGGTCGCTGGAGCTTTTGCATGCCGACAAGGACTGGATCGACCGCCGCCTGCGTTCGTATTCCAAGGGCATGATGCAGCGTGTGGGAATTGCCCAGGCGATTCTCGGCAAGCCGAAGCTGTTGATTTTGGACGAGCCCATGAGCGGCCTTGACCCGATGGGCCGCCGCGACGTGCGCGAAGCCATTATGGAACTCAACCGCACGGGTGTCACCATCTTCTATTCGAGCCACTTGCTCTCCGATGTGGAATCGATCAGCCACAAGGTGGCGATGATCGTGGACGGTAAGATCGTACGCGAGGGTACCGTAGACGAAATTACGGAATCTTGCGGCGTGGAGTACCATGTGCGTACCCGCGAGGCGATTCCCTCGGCAGAACTGCCCGAAGGCGTAAGCCCCGCAGGGCACCCGCAGGAATGTGTTTGTGCAGACGACGCGGCCCGCGACCGCCTGTTGCGTTACTGCCTAGATAAAGGTATTGCTGTCGAGCGCATGGACCACAAGCGCCCGAGTCTCGAAGATATTTTGACGGAGGAAATTGCCCGTGCAGACGCTTAAGCATATCGGCATCATAGCCCTCAATACGTTCCGCGAATCCATTCGCGACAAGATTCTTTACAACATCGGCTTTTTGGCGATTGCGATGACGCTGTTCAGCATTGTGCTCGGCGAATGGTCGGTGTTTGACCGCGCCTATGTAATCAAGTCCACCACGCTTTCGGTAATGGGACTTTCGGGCCTGTTGATTTCGATTTTTGTGGGCATCAGCCTGGTGCAAAAGGAAATCCAGCGCCGTACGGTGCTTACGCTACTTTCGAAGCCGATTAGCCGCGTAGCGTTCATTGTGGGCAAGTACTTTGGCTTGCTTGCCGTGGTGGCGGTGCACCTCACGCTTTTGACGGTCATCTACTACGTGATGCTGTTTTTGACGGGTTCTGCTCCGACGCTTAGCCTGCTTACGGCTATCTACCTTGTTTTCTGCGAGATGGCGATTGTCATTGCGGTGGCGCTTTTGTTCAGCAGCTTTAGCAGCACGGTGCTCAGCGCGCTGTTTACGCTGGGCGTGTACTTTGCGGGCCACCTGAGCGACCAGCTTCTGGAACAGGTTCGCTTTGCGACTCGCATGGGCGAACTGAACGGAACCTCGAGCATGGTGTTTCAGAAGGCCGCCGAGGTGATTCACGCGATTTTCCCGGGGCTGTACCGCTACAATGTGACGAGCTATGTGGTGCATGGCGTGGCGCTTCCGGATATGTATGTCGTGTGGAATACAGTCTATGCAGTGGGTTACATCGGCGTGTTCCTCGCGATTGCAAGCTGGTGGTTTAGTCGGAGGGACTTCCTATGAGAAACCAGTACATGGCAAAAGTCCTTGTGCACAACAAGGTGGTTACCGAAGCGCAGGTCAAGGCGCATTGGGGCGAAATTACCGACAAGAAGGATATTGGCCAGGTGCTGGTGGATGCTGGCATTCTCCAGCCCCCGATGTACATCAAGGTGCTCGCTTTTGTGAAGAATTTGGAAGCGAAGGCCGCTGCCGAAGGTGCTGCTCCGGCTGGTTCTGCGACGAGTTCAGCTTCCGCGAGAAATGCTGCAAGCGCAACGAATGCTGCAAGTGCCGCCGCTCCTGCCGCTCCGCAAAAGCAGTCTACGGCCCGCTTTGAAGCCCCGCCTGTTTCTGCCCCTTCTGTTGCCCCGGCCGCAACGCAGCCGGTACAACCCGAAGGCTTGCAGATCGAAGGTAACAGCAGCCTTTATGGTGAAGTCTCTACGAGCAATGTAGAAGTCGAGGCTGTGGCGGGTCTTGAGTCCACGAGCATCAGCACGGTGCAGGTGCAGAGCGAAGCCGAAGAAGAAAGCTCCGAAGAAGATTCGGAAAAGCTGCCGAGCCGCTTTGCCATTATGACGGGTGAAGGGACTCCGGTCGAAGCCCCTGAAAAGATTCGCCCGATGACGAACATGTCGCAGCTGATTGCTTTTGCACGCAAGTTCGGTGCGACGGACATTTACCTTTATGCGGACCGCCCGGTGGTCATGCGACAGTCGGGTGCGCTCTTCGTGGCGTCTGACGATGCTTTGGATTTGTCTCGCATCAACGAGCGTTTGAACGAAGCGTCCAAGGGATTTTCGGACGACTACAAAATTGTCGTGGGCAAGAACTTTAGCAAGACGATTGGTCTTGCTGGAGTTGGCCGCGCTCGTATGACGGTTACCTGGAATGGAACTAATCCGAGCATTTCGATTCGCGTGATTCCGCAGGAATCGACGACGCTAGAAAACCTTTACCTGCCGCCGTTCTGCAACCAGTTCGCCGAACTCAACAGCGGCCTGGTTCTTGTGGCGGGCCCCGCGGCGAGCGGCCGTTCGACGACGATTTCGACTTTTGCCGAGACGATTGCGGCGAACCGCGATGTGTATATTCAGACAATCGAAAAGCCCATTGAACGCGTGCTCCAGAATCCGCGCGGCGCCATTGCTCAGCGAGAGGTTGGGCTCCATGTGCGCACAGGTGTCGAAGGCATCGAGCTTGCCATGCAGAGTGGCGCCGATGTCATCTTGTTCGACCATATCGAGACGATGGATGAACTTTCGATGTTGTTGCGTGCATCCAATGCGGGTGCGCTCGTGTTTGCGACGGCCATCGGCAACAATGTGCATGCGCTCCTGTCGCGCCTGCTTTCGTCGGTGTCTGCAGAGAACCGCACCGCATTTGCCAATTCGCTTGCAGAACAGCTCAAGGGTGTCATTGTACAGCACCTGATTCCGATTGTGCAGAACCAGGGGCAGGTGCTTGCGGTAGAGGCGGCGAAGATGACGTCGACGATGGCGAACATGCTGCGCCGTGGCGAAATTTCGCAGTTGTCCGCGGCAATCAGCAGCCAGGGAAACCAGGGCATTTCGCTTGACGATTCCCTGCAGAAGTGCGTTGAATCCGGTTACATCGACGGTGCCGAGGCGTGGATGCGCGCCAACGATAGCCGCCGCTTTGCTGCCTACCGTCCGGCGAAATAAGGGGATTTGTTATGGCGACAGAAATTGAATCTTTGTTGGAATACACGCTGAACGTGGGAGCCTCTGAGCTTGTGGTGACCGAAGGGGCATCTTCGGCGGTGCGCCTTGCAGGTAAGGTGTGCATGATTCCCGATGCACCCGCTGTTGAAATGGGTGCGCTTCGCAACTTCCTCGGTTCGATGGAAGGCGAGTCGGGTACGCTGATGGGTGGGCCTTGGTGCGGTTCGCGTTTCCGCGTACGCTATAGCCGTACGGCTCTTGGAAATACGGCGACGTTTAGGCCAGTTCTCGATGAATGTCCCGATTTCAATGCGCTGGGAACGCCGGAGTCCTTGGCGAGTCTTCTTGGAATTCGTTCGGGGCTTGTCGTGTTCGCGGGCCCCGCCTGTAGCGGCAAGACGACGACGGCGACGGCTTATGTGTCGGCGCTTTGCCAGTCGGGTATTATGCGCGTGAGCCTGCTCGATGCCGACAAGGAACTCCCGGTGAAGACAGGGGAGAGCCTGGTGCTTGAAAATTCGAGCGGAACGGTTCCCGAAAAAATGGAGCAGGCGCTCCGCAGCGGTATCGACCTGATTTGGCTTGGAAACTTTGAAGACCAGTCGATTATTCCGGTGCTGCGTGCAGCCGAATCGGGTGCACTTGTGGTGCTTACGGTGACGGCGGGCAATGCGGTGGGTACGCTCGATGCCCTGCTTTCGTCGGAGTCGCTCGAAAAGCGCGACATGGTACGCAACATGCTTGCCTCCGTGTTGAAGGCGGTGGTGGTACAGCGCCTGTTGCCGGGTGCGCAGGGTGTCGTTCCTGCCTGGGAAATCCTCTACGGCACGCAGAACGTGGCGTCTAGGATTCGTGGCGGTGAATACTATACGCTTCCGTCGATTATGGCGGCGTCGGCATCCGAGGGCATGCTGCTCATGGACGACTGCCTTGCTGAACTGGTGAACTCTGGCTTTGTGTCTCAAGAGGATGTGGCGCGGTATGCGTCGAATCCGGCTCGCATGGGATAAGCTGAAGGTTCTGGGGCTGGGGCTTGCCCTGTGCTCTTTTGCCTTTGCCGAAGGGGATTCCCTTTCGGCGGTTTCTGCTGCTTCTGAAATTCCGGCGCTCGATTCGCTGGTGAAGTTGGTTGCCAGAGATTCCACTGCGGCGACTCCTGTTGCAGATACCGTCGCGGTCGATTCCGCAGCACCGACCTCGGCAGATTCTGCAGCGTCCGCCGCCCCGGCAGAGCCTGCAGCGGTGACCGTTGCAGATTCCGCCGCCCCGCTCAAGACGGTCCTTTACCTGGGCGGCGGCGAACGCTCCCCGTGGTTCCAGCTGGGCGTGCTCTATGCAATCGAAGAATACGGCATTCCTGTTGACTCGATTGTAGCGACTTCTTGGGGCGCCTGGATTGGTGCCTTGTGGTCCCGCGGAGTGCCGCTCGACGAAATCCAGAAACTGATGCTGGATTCGGCGGTCGCTCCTTATGTAGGCCACGATCTCTCTTCTGCCGAGAACCGTGCAGGCTACCGTGAAGCAGATCTTCTGGAGTGGCCCATTTCTGTTTCGGGCCTGCCTTCGATTCGCCAACGCTTTACCTTGTCTCTCGATTCGGCGCATTTCTTGGAACGCCAGAAAAAACTGCTGACGCCCGATTCGATGCAGGTGGTCCGTGCCCTTGCAAAGCTCCGCTTGCAAGAAAGCCTTTACCGCCAGCGTTCCAGCTACAAGATTCCCCTGGCGGTGCAGGCTTGCGAATCGGGCAAGCCGGTGCTGATTGGCAATTCCACTCCGCAGGTCATGGCATCGCTTCCGCTATGGGAAAATGCGGGTGGAGAGCTCTGCCCCTACTACGCGATGCCAGCCGAGGACAATGTCGCCGAACTTTCGGTCATTGTGGCTTCCGACCCGCTGCGAGCTCCCTTGCCGGGCTCCGCCGCAGAGCAGCTATTAAAGCGCCACGCCGCCGATGTACTGGCAAGTCAGCCGGGTGTCATCGTTCGTGCCCATACCATTTTGGATACCGCCCGTGCGGCATGGATTCAGGCGGGTTTCACTTCGTTCGAAAAGCGCCTTTCTAGCTTTGCGGTGCTGAATGGTCGCCGAACCGACTACTCGAAGGACCGCGTTGCGGCAAAGCCCTGGTTCCGCTTTGAACCCTCGTACGACAGCCTTGCCTCGCAGGTGCAGAATGCGGTTCGGTCGAATTGGGACGATTCCGATACGGGCATGGTCGCGGTGGAAAAGTTTAGCTATTCCTTGTTGCAGAATCCGGCGTACGACTCGCTGGACTTGAATATGCTGCCTAGCGGCAACGTGGCGGTGGAGTCTTCGGTGCATCCGGTGGTCGATGTGGCTGCAGGCGGATTTGGTTCCAATGTGATTGGCGCGAACGCCTATTTCGAGGCGGGTATGCGTTATGTGGACCATATCGAAATTGAACTGGTTCTTGCCGGGTTCTGGGGCATGAGTTCCTACGGGGTTCAGCCGCGCCTGAACATCTCGAAACTCTGGAACAGGCATTGGAGCCTGCAGCTGGGCTACGACTATTTGAGCCTTTCTCCGCTCAAGTCGTTCAATAACGAATACCATCGAAATATTCGTGTCGAAGGCGAAGAACGCAGCGACCTGAAGATGAATCTGGTGTACACGGTAGATAGCCGTCAGCAGGTTTCTGCCGAGTTCATTTTTGGCTCCAGGACATTTGACCTGGATTCCGCGTACTACGGTGGCCGCGACATCAAGACCTACCCAGTTTCACCGATGCTTCATTACCGCTACCTGAACGGCTCCGACGACAACTGGTTCGCTGACAACGGATACGTGCTGAATGTCTTTGGAGGCTTCGAATCAATCGGCTACGACGACGGCATCATCGACGTGGTTCCCATCTATTGGAAAATGCTTGCGGATGCTCGCTACACGGTTTCTCCGGTATCTTTTGTAACCTTGACGGTGGCGGCGGCTGGTGCGATTGAACGCTACCACGACGAGGGCCATGGCTATGTATCGCCCAAGTCCTTTGAAATTGCCCCGCTCGATGTGGCGTACCGTCAGCATGCCGCTGCGACACCCTGGTCTACCGAATGGTACAATCCGGAACTTTCGTCGCACGAATATGCTATGCTCAGGTTCAATGCGGGGCTGCACGGTGCCTATTTCGGAGCGTGGGTCTTTGGTGCCTACTACCATGATTTCGAAGACAGCCCCTACGCGGAACTCGACGTGGACAAGTTCGTTCTTGAACCGGCGCTACGCTTTGCGTACCGTTCGCTGGTGGTCTATGCGGGCGTGAACCGCGTTCTGGATAAAAACGGCTTCAGTAGCTTGCACCATCTCAAGCATTACGATTACTTTATCCGAATCGGAAATTACGAATTCTAAAAACTAGACGGCCAGCGGCATCCAGGGCTTGACTTCGTTCACCGAGGTGAGCTTGCCTTGCAGCTTGCGGCGGATGGCTGCCGCTGCAATCATGGCGCCGTTGTCGGTACTTAGGCTGCGTTCGGGAATGCAGAAGGTAATACCGTGCTTTCCGCAGTAATCCTGCAGGCGTGTGCGCAGCCAGGCGTTCGCGCTCACGCCGCCGCCGACCACGAGAGTCTTCATCTTCGTCTTCTTGAGTGCCGTGATGGTCTTGGTGACAAGGCTATCGACAATGGCGTCTTCGAGCGAAGCGCAGATGTCGCCGATATTCTTCTGGATGAATTCGGGGTCGTGTGTCTCGGTGTAGCGGAGTACGGCGGTCTTTAGGCCGCTGAACGAAAATTCGCAGTTGTCGTGGACATGCAGTGCGCGCGGGAAGTCGACGAATTTGCGGTTGCCGTCTTTGCCGAGTCTGCTGATGGTGGCCCCTGCCGGGTACTTGAGCCCGAGCAGCTTGCCGCATTTATCGAATGCTTCTCCGGCAGCGTCATCGCGGGTGCGGCCGATGCTTGTGTATTTGAAACCCGGTTCTTCGAGAACGAGTTCCGTGTGTCCGCCCGAAACGGTAAGCGTCAGGAACGGCGGCTCGATTTCGGGGTGGGTGAGCCATGCGGCGGCAAGGTGTCCTTCTAGGTGGTTCATGCCGTAGGCAGGAATCTGCAGGTCGCGGGCGAGTCCCTTGGCAAAACTTGCGCCGACAAGCAGCGGTCCCATGAGGCCAGGGCCTGTCGTGTAGGCGATGGCGTCGATGTCTGTCAGGGCAATCCCTGCTTCTTTGACGGCGGCTTCGGCAATGGGGGCTATCTTTTGCAGGTGGGCGCGGGCGGCGATTTCGGGAACGACGCCTCCGTATAGGGCGTGTTCGTCAATTTGGCTGTAGAGCGGGTTAGAAAGAACTTTTACGGGATCGTCTTGCAGAACGGCGCAGGCGGTTTCGTCGCAGCTGGATTCTATTCCAAGCCAGATCATGGGGAAACCTCTTCTAGAGAATCTTTTGGTGTGGCGTCCTTCTTGTCCATTTTGACAAGCGTCACTTTTTCAGGCTTGAGCTGGATAGCCTTGATTGCCATTTCGCGGTTGATCTGTGCCGGTAGCGAAAGCTTAACGGTAGGTGGCAGGCTATCGGCATCTTCGATGGCAAACCGGTTGTATTCGATTGCAATTTCGATGTGCTCCGGCGTAATGGAGTCGAGCGCCTGTTCTCCGCCCGTGATTTCAACCGAAAGCGTCTTGGGTTCCAGGGCGAAAGTGTCCCTGCTGAAAAAACCGATCAGGTTCACAGGAATGTTGCGGTAGGTCTTGCTGCCCATTTTCTGGATGTTCACTGAAATCTGGACGGTGGAGTCGCTCGGGGTGACAAATGCGGGCAGCGTCGAGAAGTCCAGCGGAATGTTGTATTTTTCGCTGGTCACCAGGGAATCGAAGAAGATGGAGTCGGTGGGAATGTCAATGATGCGGGTGAGTGCGTTTCTTGCACCAGAAACAAGCAATTCTTCGGGGGTAATCTTGGGCTCGTCGGCAATGAGGTAGCCCTGAGCCGCGTTGAAGGTCGCCGCAGACTTGATGGGAATGTTTCTCGTGATGCGTGTGTCGATGTCCAGGTCGACAAACAGTAGCTGGTTTTCAGGCTCTACAAAGTGAACATCGGGAAATCCGGCTGCGACAAAGTTCTTGCTGCCCAGGTGGATTCTTGTTGCGCCTAGTTCCGCCTGCTGCAGGTCGACAATCATGGCGATGGAGTTCTGCTTGTAGTCCTTGACGATATCGTTTAAGCGGATCAGATCCCACGACTTGCCTTCGACGGTGATATGCAGAAAGTGCGGCGGTTTCGACGCGATCGCCATCGTTTCCGGGAGCTTCACGAAGTTAAGGGGAACCTCCACCGAAAGTTGGAAATCCTTTTGCGATATGACAAGGAACCACAGGGCGATGCCAAATATCAGTGCGGTTATTTTTAATATGATGTTTCCCATAGAAGTCTCGAAGAACTGTCTAAAATTTAGTTATAATTCACCTCGTGTTCGGACAACTTGGCTATTTAATATCGGAATCTTTTCGCGGAATGAAGCAGCACCGCACGGTGATACTTCCTTCTTTTGCAACAATTTTCCTTTGCTCGCTTCTGCTATCTGCCTCGTTTACGGCTTTCGGAGCGGTCATGCGAATCCTTTCGATGGAAAAGAACCTGTATGCAGTCGAGGCCTTTTTGCCCGAAATGGTCGGCGAAGATTCGCTCAAGGTGATTGGGAATCGCCTTAGGCATACCAAGCATATTGATTCGGTCTCGTTTGTGAGCGCCGATTCCGCCCTGGCCGATTTCCGCAGGCATTTTTCGGGCGACATGCTCGACCTTGTCGAAGGAAACCCCATCCCGCCGTTTTTCAGGGTGACCCTGGACGAAGAAAGCAAGAACCCGTCCGACCTGGTCGAGGTAAGGAACATGCTTGCCCGCGAGGATTTCTTTGAAGAGGTGCAGGCTCCGGTGGAATGGGTCGAAAAAATTGCCGCCTGGAAGTTCCGCATGTTGTTCTGGCCGATATGCGTCAGTGTGCTCCTGCTTTTTACGCTGTCCCTGATTATCTGCAACTCCGTTCGGCTTTCGCTTCTGTCCCGTAGGCTCTTGGTCGAGAATATGAAGTATGCGGGTGGGAGTCATTTCTTTATCGAATTCCCGTTTGTGCTGCAGGGGGCGCTCCTTGGCCTATTCGGTAGCGGCCTTGCGGTTGCCCTGTTGGCGGCCATACTCAAGTCCATTGCCGATGTGTTCCCGATCGTGAGCGCAAACCTTTCTGGTCTGGGCCTTTCCTTGGCGCTGGTCATATTGTTGGTGACTACTCTTTCGGGGTATTTCAGTTTCCGCACGGTGCGCGCGTTCCTTTCGATCAAGCGCAATGAGCAGGATTGATGTATGAAACATCCTGTTTTGTTGCTTTGCCTTTTGCTTACTTTGACCGGCTTGTTCACGGATGCCTTTGCTGCAAAGGCGTCGCAAAAGTCGGCGACCAAGAAGACGGATGCGCAGATCAGCGAACAGAAGAACGCTCTCAAGAAACTCGAATCGGACTTGGCGAAAAAGCGCCAGGAGCTCGCCCTTCTTGAAACCGAAGAGAAGGGCGTGTTGAACACGATATCAGTTCTGGACCAAAACCTGAACCAGACCCGCGTATACATTTCGGAACTTTCGAAGAGCGAAGTGATGCTGGAACGCGCCATTGTACAGCTTTCTGCCGACATCGATTCCTTGGATCGAAAAATTGAAACGCGGAAAGAGGCGATGAAGAAGCGAATCCGTAACCTGTACGTGAATGGTCGCCACAGCGAAGCGCGGGTGCTCTACGGACTTTTGACGCAGAATGCGAACCCGGATAGGGAGGTCTACTGGGTGCATCATATTCTGAACCAGGACAGGCAAGAAGTGGAAATGCTCCAGCAGCTATTGCAGGAACGCGACGAAAAGAAGATGCTCGAAACGGCGCACCTGGAAGACTTGAAGAGCCTGCGTTCCAAGAAGTCTGCCGAAGAAAAGGGCCTGGTGTCGCAGATGAGCGGTCAAGAAAAGATGCTGATGAGCCTAAAGCACGACCAGAACATGCAGCGCCGTGCCCTGAAGGAATTTGAACAAAACCAGAAGACGATGCTTGCGCTCATCAAGAAGTTGGAACAGAAACGCAAGAAGGAAATTGAGCAGGCCAAAAAGGAAGAAGCCGCACGCAAGGCCCGCGAGAAGGCGAAGAAGGACAAGAAGAAAGACAAAAAGACGCCGGCCAAGACGGTCGAGAAGCCAAAGATCACGGTCGCAGAAACGGTTAAGGGACCGAAGTGCACTCCGATGAAGGGCGAAATCATCAGCAACTACGGCCTGCAGGAACATCCGGTGCTGCACATCATGACGCGTAACCTTGGCGTCGAAATTCGCGGCAAGCGTGGCGATGCCGTACGCGCCGCTGCGGCAGGAACGGTGGTGATGGTAGCTGAAATTGATGGCCGCGGTCCGTCGGTGATTATCGAACATGCGGGTGGAACGTACTCGGTTTATGGGCATCTCAAGTCGATTCGCGTGCAAGAAGGAAAAGAAGTGCGAAATTGCGAAGAAATTGGCGAAGTGGGCGATGTTGCTTCGTTAAATGGAATTAAATTGTATTTCCAAGTGAGCGAGGGTACACAGACCGTGGACCCCTTGCTGTGGTTGAAAGAAAAATGATCGAATATACGCTACATGGTCCCGTTTCGCAGGAACGCGCGCGCATCCGGCTGATGTCGTCGCTCCGTGAGAACCGTTTCCCGCAGTCTATTTTGATAGATGGTCCGGCGGGCATCGGGAAAAAGGCGCTTGCCATGGAAATTGCGCGGGCGCTCCAGTGTACCGATCCGAACATGCGACCCTGCGGTCACTGTTTTGGCTGCCGCATGGCCGACGATAGCGGCGCCACCGAAGGTTGGGTGGTGCCCATGGAATCTGCAGAGGCTCATGCCCGCAGTTCCGACGACGTCTCGGCAGGGAGCAAGGCTAAAACCATCGAAGATTTCAAGAAGGCCTACATCGAAGAGATCCAGAAGAACCCGTACCGGGTGGACATCTTTTCGACGGGAGCATTCATCTCGGTCGACTTGATTCGACTCATGACATCGAGTTTCGCCATGAAGGGCGACCGCATCCGCACGGTAATCATCGCCGAGGCGGACCGCATGAACGAATCCGCTTCGAATGCGTTTCTCAAGACGCTCGAAGATGTTCCGCCGAACACTTACTTTATTCTCACGACATCATCTCGTGAAAAGATGCTCCAGACGATTCGGTCGCGCTGCCTCGCGCTGCACCTGTTGCCGTTGTCCGATGCTGAAGTTCGCAGCGAGGTGATGAAGGTTGCAGGTGAAGAATTTGACGAATCGAGCCTGACCGATGATATTGTGGGACTTGCTGTGGGTTCTCCGGGCAAGGCGCTCTACTACGCCGAACATGGCAGCGCCTGGTGCAAGTTTGCCGCCGACTTTGTGCAGAAGTCCATTCGTGGCGACTATACGGACCTGTTCCTGCAGCTCAAGGAAATGTCGCTTGATGACGCGTACGAAGCGAATCGCTTCTTGGAGGTTCTGTCTTTTTTGCTGACGGACATGCTGCGCTCTTTGGCGGGCGCTCCCTTGCGCTTACCCGAAACCACTCGGCTGGTGGACATTTCGAATTATCCGCGGATTAATGCGACGGCCATTGAACTTGCGGTGGTGACTGTTCAAGAAACGATGTCCCGCATCGATTCTCGCCGCATCTCGCCTTCGATGAGTATGCAGGCTTTGTCGCTAAAACTGTTCGAGGGTTACAAGTAAAATGGAACTCCCTGCGGCAGAAAAAACCTTGAACGAACGACTCGCATCGGCAATGTCTGCGAGCCTGCGCATTCCCCATGTGGTGGCGCGGTTCTTGGTTTCCCGTGGTGTGAGCTCCATTTCCGAGGCTCACCGCATGCTTTGCGGCAATGCGGGCGACGTACTCGATCCTTTTCTGATCAAGGGCATGGAATCGGCTGTTGAATGGCTTCTGGATGTCCGCGACCGCCATGAAAAGGTCTTTGTGTTTGGCGATTACGACCTGGACGGAATGTCTGCCGTGACGCTCATGACGCGCGCTTTAGCGGAACTGGGGATTGAATCCGATTGGCGGCTTCCGAACCGCTTTGGCGATGGCTACGGGCTTTCCGCATCGGCTGTCGAAGAGATGCACCAGGCGGGAGCCCGTTATGTTATTACGGTGGATACGGGTATTACTGCGAATGCCGAAATCGCGCTAGCAAAGCAGCTGGGAATGTCTATCCTGGTCATCGACCACCACCAGCCTTCGGGCGATGGACTTCCCGATTGCGATGTTCTGCTGGATCCGCACCAAGAGGGTGATACCTATCCGAATCCGGAACTCTGCGGCGTCGGCGTCTCCTATAAGTTTATCTGCGCCGTGTATTCGCGCCTTTCGATGCCGGAACCGACAAAGTTCTTGGACCTTGTTGCTCTTGGAACCTTAGCCGATCTGGTGCGGATGACGCCAGAAAACAGGGTGTTTACCAAGTGCGGTCTCAAGTCCATCGAATGTAGTTGCTGGCCTGGCCTCCAGGAAATGTATGGCGACCTTATGAAACGCCACGGTAGCGTGGGCGGCATCGATGTGATGTACAAGTTTGCTCCGCTCTTGAATGCGCCTGGCCGCATGGAACGCCCCGACCCGGCACTCAAGCTGCTGCTAAGCCCGAACATGGCGACGGCGAATGCCTTGATGGCGGAACTGCGCGAATGGAACAGCAAGCGCAAGCAGAAAGAAGCTGAAATCACCGATATGGCGCAAGCCCAGATGAAGGCCATGTACGGTGACACGCTCCCGACGGTCATTGTGGTCGCGGGCAACGACTGGCATGTGGGAGTCATCGGCATTGTCGCGGCAAAGCTTGCGCAGGAATACCACCGCCCGACTGCGGTGCTTTCGATTAAGGACGGCATGGCTCATGCGAGTGCCCGCGCCGTTCCGGGCTTCAACTGGCACAAGGCTCTTTTTGAATCGAGGGATCTCTTTGACCGCTGGGGCGGCCACGCCAACGCGGCGGGCTTCTCTCTTGCAGCAGACAAGATCGACGAACTGAGAACTAGGCTCGCGGCTTCTGCGCAAAGTCAGAACTACACCGGCGAAGAGGAAGTCGCCACGGAACCTTATTCCTACGACATCTGCGTTTCGCTGAACGAACTCATTGTCGATTCGTCGCAGTACATGCCGGTCCATGAGAACGCCAAAAAGAACCAGCTAATCTCGGTGCTCGACTTTATCGACCTGCTTGAACCTTTCAGCGGCAATTTCCCGTATCCGGTTTTCCGCGCCGACAACATCAAGGTGCATCGCCTTCGTGAACTCAAGGGTGGCCACCTGCAGATGGACATTTCTCAGGCAGGCAGCCGCGTGTTCCCTGCCATTGGCTTTGGGCTTCGCAAATACAAGAACCTGCTTTCCAAACCGGTC
This sequence comes from Fibrobacter sp., assembly GCF_045601785.1. Taxonomy (GTDB): domain Bacteria; phylum Fibrobacterota; class Fibrobacteria; order Fibrobacterales; family Fibrobacteraceae; genus Fibrobacter. The sequence goes on along the minus strand of NZ_JAZSAF010000044.1, from coordinate 36,490 downwards.
TCGGTCATTTTTGAACCCACCTGGAATTACTTCAACGACAAGAAATCCCTGCAGCTCTGCATCAAGGCCATTGAACCTTACACCGAAACTTCTTCCGAAGGGAACTAGTTTACCATGCACCTGCGAGACTTGCCAATCATCTTTTTGGTCCTTGCTTTTGCGGGGCTACTCTTTATCCTTTCGCAGATTCACCAGTATACTCCGGTCGTTTCCGTGGAGCCAGTCCCGGAACCAGAATCGCAGCAGTCCTTTACGGGCCGTGTCGTGATGCCTTCGCTGGACGACATCTATGTGCTCGATAATTCAGCGGGTCGGGACCTGTTGAAGTTCGAACGGTTTCTGCAGGGCCGTGCGGCGGGGCTTCATTTTGCGTCAAGTTCCTACTTCAAGTCGCACCGGTCGCGCAAGGGCAAGCAGGAAAGCGGGAACGTGATGATGGGCATACGACTCACGCTCGATTCACTCGGCGTGTTCACGCCAGAAATCCTTTTCAGCAACATCGACGACAAGGATTTTCAGAGCCTGGTGCTTTCGCAGATTCAGACCTATTGGCGCTACCCTCGTAGCGAAAAAGGGCGCCTCGTTGTCTGGGTGCCCGTCGTCTGGAAAGACCGCTAAAAAGCCGTCCTAGTCTGTCATGCCGGACTTAAAGCCGTCCTAGTCTGTCATGCCGGACTTGTTCCGGCATCACCATTTATTTACTTGTTCTTTAGAATCGCAAGGAGTTGCTCGGAGCGCTTCTCGATCAAGATGAAAGCTTCGAACATGCGGGCTTCGCGCCACTTTACCAAGTACTTCGCACGCCATTCCTCGGCCACCTCTTCGGGGTCTTCGTGGTGGGACTCGTTACGGTACCATTCTTCCTTCTTGATTTCCCGGATCATGTCGCCCATTTCGGCGGCAGGCTGCAGCGAACCTTTGCAGAGCAAGAGGGCGCGCAGGTTGTCCAGAAGAATCTCGTCGGTCGGGTTGTCGGAGTCTTCCCTGGCACAGTCCCAGATTTCTCCACGGTGGCGCTCGGTCCAGCCCATCAGATGCTTTTCTGTGCGTGCGAGTTCGCCCTTGGCGAGCTTTTCTTCGACGGCTTCGCGTGGGTAATAGATGCTGTTCGGATAGAATTCGATCATAGGGACTCCGAGTTAAAGCCTAGTGCCCGGGGCGGGACTTGAACCCGCACGAGGTTGCCCCCAAGGGATTTTAAGTCCCCAGTGTCTACCATTCCACCACCCGGGCTCGGGCGTGGTCTAAATATAGCAAAAAAGGAACCCGTGCGGGCTCCTTTTTAATGGATTGTCGCGCGGCTCTTACTTGATGATGAGCATCGAGTCGTCCCAAGCCTCGTGCTTTTCGAGGCCCAGGAGGTTGGCCGTCGTAGCAGCGATGTTGGAAAGACCCCAGTCGCCTTCCTTGAGGCCGAGCTTGCCGCCGGTTACGTTATCGTAAAGGATGCAGGGCACCTTGTTGAGCGTGTGGCTGGTCTTTGCCTTGAAGGTGCCGTCCTTGTTGACCTTCGGCATGCCGGTCTTCTTGTCGATTTCGTACATTTCGTCGGCGTTACCGTGGTCAGCCGTGATGATGGCGACACCACCGAGGGCGTCAATCACCGGGAGGAGACGTGCAAGGCCGATATCCACGGCTTCGATAGCCATCGTAGCAGCGCGGAAGCTACCCGTGTGGCCCACCATGTCGCCGTTCGGGAAGTTGCAGCGGAGCGTCTGGTACTTGCCGCTCTTCAAGGCTTCGATCATGGCGTCGGTGATTTCGGCAGCCTTCATCCACGGGCGCCGTTCGAACGGAACAACGTCAGATTCGATTTCCAGGTAGGTTTCGCCGTCGAACTTGCTGGAACGGTTACCGTTCCAGAAGTAGGTCACGTGGCCGTACTTCTGCGTTTCGGAGCAGGCGAACTGCTTGACGCCCGTTTCGGAAAGCCATTCGCCGCTGGTTTCCTTGATGGCCGGAGGCGGCACCAAGAAGCGGTTCGGGAGCTTGAGGTCGCCGTCGTACTGGAGCATGCCGGCGTAGCACACATGCGGGAAGCGCTTGCGGTCAAATTCGTTGAAGGATTCTTCTTCGAAGGCGCGGGTGATTTCGATGGCGCGGTCGCCACGGAAGTTGAAGAACACCACAGAGTCGCCGTCGTTGATGGTGCCGACCGGAGCGCCGTCCTTTGCAATCACGAACGGGGGCAGGTCCTGGTCAATAGCCTTGGTTTCGCCACGGAGGGTTTCGATAGCCTGCGTAGCGTTGTCGAAGTAGCGGCCTTCGCCCAGCACGTGGGTCTTCCAGCCGAGCTCCACCATCTTCCAGTTAGCGTTGTAACGGTCCATGGTAATCTGCATACGGCCACCGCCGCTAGCAATGCAGACGTCGAATTCCGGAGAGCGGAGTTCGTCGAGGAACTTTTCGAACGGGCCGACGTAATCGAGGGCGGAGGTTTCCGGAACGTCACGACCGTCGAGCAAGATGTGCACGCGGACCTTCTTCAGGCCTTCCTTCTTGGCCTGGGCGACCATGGCCTTGAGGTGGCTAATGTTGGAGTGGACGTTGCCGTCGCTGAAGAGGCCGATGAAGTGGAGCACGGTGTTCTTGGCGCGAACGTTCTCGGCGATTTCCTTCCAGGCGTCGCGGCCGAAGATGTCGCCAGAGACGATGGCGTCTTGCACGAGGGCGGCACCCTGGTTGTACACCTGGCCCGCACCGATGGCGTTGTGGCCCACTTCGGAGTTACCCATGTCTTCGTTGGTCGGCATACCGACGGCGCGACCGTGGGCCTTCAAGAGAACGTTCGGGTACATCTTGAAGAGGTTGTCGAGAGTCGGGGTGCGGGCAGCCTTGATGGCGTTACCTTCGACCTTATCGGTGATACCAAAACCATCCATCACGATGGTTACGACCGGTCCCTTGATGCCGGGGAAATTGGAAAGCTTCTTGAGCATAGTTTACTCCTGTTAAATTACGGGCGTAAAGATAGCTTTTTTTAGAACACAAAAAAACTCCCCGTGTGTACGGGGAGTCCTTAAAACAAGCTTAGACTAGGTCAGAAGCCTATTACTGGGCGGCCTTGTAGAGTTTCACGGTGAAGTTGAAGTCACCGTTGTTGGCTTCCTTGTAGTCGATGATGGCGAACGGATACATGCCAGCGCCGGTTGTAGCATTGTAGATGGCCGGATTCTTTGCGACATAGATGGTGCTGAAGTTTTCGATCAGGGCGCCAATGGACTGCTTTTCGATAGCAGCAAGCTTAAAGTCAGATGCATAGGCATCGCGGTTGTTGACCACTTCCGGCCAGGAATCGACTTCATAGTCGTCCTCATAGTTGGCGTCGCGGTTGTTGGAAAGATCAACAAAAACCATGCCGTTGTTTCCAGAGACGCTCATGTCGGGTTCATCCCTTGTGCCTGCCTTGGCAAAGACGATGTCGGCCGTGGCTGCGTCTGCGGGCTGGCAGGTAGCGATGTTGATGCCCGGAGCTAGATTGGTGGAAAGACCTTCGATGACACAGGATGTCATAGTGACTTCCTGCTTGACCGGTTCGGTGCCAGAAGAGGATTCCGGTTCGCGGCAGAACTGAGCTGCCACACGGTCGAACGAAATGACTTCGGTTCTAGAGAACTTTTCGGGTGCGTTGACCGGATCGTCGCTGGCGTTCACCGTCACGATAAGGCTATAGATGCCGCATTCGGTGAAGCCCGGGTCGTTCATATCAATTTGGACGAATGCAGAACTCTGGGAGTTCAGGTCGATGACATTTCCGGAGGGGAACTGAATCGGGTTGGACTGGACATTCACATTGACGGGCGGCATGTTGTTGATGTCGTTGCCCTTGCCCACAGAAAAGGTAATCTTTGTGAACTGAATCTGGTCACGTGTTTCGAGGGTGTCCAGGGATGCGTCTGTGAGGTTAATGTCGAAACGACCCGTAAAGCGCATCGTGTATGCAGAAAGTCTGGAGCCGAGATCGACAGCGGTGATGCTTGCATCCTTCTGGGTCGGGACCACGATGTTTTCCGGCTGGTCCTGATCTTCAGTACCGCTGCTGGAGCTGCTGTCGCCGCAGGCAATGAGACCGAAGGAGCTCATTGCAACGACGGAACCTAGGAACAGTTTCTTTGCAAAATTCATGATGATTTCCTCTTATAAAGTTTTCTGCCCTTGAAAATAAACAAAAATGGGCTAAAAAGCAAACGAAAAAGTGTAAAATTTGGCAAAAAGCGGCTAAAAACGCGTTTTTTGTCCCCAAAAAGCGTTTTTGGGCAGTTCAAATCTATTTCATACCGCGGATGATGTCGCGGAGGCGTGCCGCTTCTTCGAAGTCGAGTCGTGCGGCGGCTTCCTTCATCTGGCGCTCCAGGTCTTCGATGTTCTGCTGGCTGGATGCGGACTTGTCATGCCGCACTTGTTGCGGCATCACCATTCCCTTTCTGGAGTTTTTCTTCTTCGTCTTGCTGCTCGGCTGTAGCGGTTCCATCGGCCGGATGCCGTTGCCGTCGTCTTCCCAGTCCTCGTCGACGGAATCGTCACCGTCGATTCCAAGGGGATCCGCAATCCTCAGGTCGTCTTCTAGCTTGCGGGTCACGGACTTCGGCGTAATGCCGTGTTCCTTGTTGAATTCTTCCTGCACGGCCCTGCGGCGGGCAGTTTCGGTGACGGCCTTTTCCAGGCTGTCGGTCATGTTGTCGGCAAAAAGCAGTACGGTGCCGTTCACGTTACGGCTTGCGCGGCCCATCGTCTGGATTAAGCTGCGGTAGTTGCGCAGGAATCCTTCCTTGTCGGCATCGAGAATCGCGACCATGCTCACTTCGGGCAGGTCCAGGCCTTCGCGCAGCAGGTTGATGCCCACGAGCACGTCGAACTCTCCGGTACGCAAGCCCCGGATGAGTTCGTGGCGTTCCAGCGTCTTGATGTCGCTGTGCAGGTAACGCGCGCGGATGCCCGCTTCCACGAAGAAGTCGGTAAGGTCCTGCGCCATCTTCTTGGTGAGGGTCGTCACCAGCACGCGGTCGCCGTTCTTGACGACTTCCTCGATGCGGTATAGGAGCACGTCCATCTGCCCCTTGATAGGGAACATCTCGATTTTCGGGTCCAGAAGTCCAGTGGGCCTGTTAATTTGTTCGGTAACCACGCCGCCCGTCTTGGTAAGTTCGTAATCGCCGGGGGTGGCACTCACGAAGAGCACCTGCTTCGGGTACATGAACTCGAATTCGGCGAAGTTCATCGGGCGGTTGTCCAAGGCGCAGGGGAGGCGGAACCCGTACTGCACAAGCGTCGTCTTGCGGCTCTTATCGCCTTCGGCCATGCCGCCCACCTGCGGAATACTCACGTGGGATTCATCCACCATCAAAAGCCAGTCGTCGCCGAAGTAATCGATGAGCGTAAACGGGCGCGTACCCGGGGCGCGGTTCTCGATAATGCGGGAGTAGTTCTCGATGCCGCTGCACATGCCTGTCTCGCGAATCATTTCCATGTCGTAGCGGGTGCGGCTCGAAAGGCGGGCCGATTCCAGCACCTTGCCTTCCTTGTCCAGTTCCGCAAGGCGCTCGGTCAGTTCCACTTGCATGCGCTGCAAAATTCCTGCGCGGCCTTCTTCCTTGGTCACAAAGTGCTTTGCCGGAGCGATGGTCATCTCATCCATTTCCTGAGTGACTTCGCCGGTAATGATGTTGAAGCGAACGAGCCTGTCCACCTCGTCGCCGAAAAGTTCGATTCGCAGGCCTTCTTCGTCGTAGCTCGGGTGAATCTCGATCACGTCGCCGTGCACGCGGAAGCTGCCACGTTCCAGACTGAAATCGTTTCTCGTGTATTGGATGCGCACCAAATCGTGCAGAATCTTGTCGCGGTCGTAAACGTCACCCTTCTTGATGCGCACCATCAAATCAAAATATTCGCTCGGGCTGCCCAAACCGTAGATGCAGCTTACGGATGCAACGATAATCACGTCGCGGCGGGTGAGCAAGTTCGCGGTGGCGCGCAGGCGGAGCTTGTCAATCTCGTCGTTGATGCTGGCATCCTTCTCGATGAAGGTGTCCGTGTGCGGAATGTAGGCTTCGGGCTGGAAGTAATCGTAATAGCTCACGAAGTATTCCACCGCATTGTGGGGGAAAAACGCCTTGAATTCCTGGTAGAGCTGCGCCGCCAGCGTCTTGTTGTGAGTGAGAATCAGCGTCGGCTTGCCCACGTTCTTGATGACGTTCGCCATGGTGAATGTCTTGCCGGAACCTGTGACGCCAAGCAGCGTCTGGAACTGTTCACCTTCTTTGAAACCTCGGGTGAGTTCTTCGATGGCCTTCGGCTGGTCGCCCGCCGCCCCGTAAGGGCTCACGAGTTCGAAGTTCGCGCGGGTCGGCGACTGGAACTGCTTTAACTTCCCCGGCAAACTCTGCTCGGGCGGTAGCGGTTTCGCTATCGGTTTCGCATACGGGTCGGGTGTAATTGTCTTGCGTGCGCGTGCCATTCGCTGATGTCATGCCCGCGTAGGCGGGCATCTCCTGTTCTCGCAAAAAATAGTAAATTTGCACCATGGATCACGAGTACAGTCTTACGGGAAAGGTTTGGACCCGCTGTCAGGGAAACGTTCCCCAAAGTCAAGAAGTCAATGGCTTCTGCTTTTCCCTTGAACCCGTAGGTGGATCGTCTGAATATTCCATCGTTCCTTTAGATAAGGCCAAGGTGGCCGCCCTTTCCGACGAAGAAGTGGCAAACATTTGCCGCGGACTCTCGCTGGAATTTGGATGTCGGGTGCGCCTGTCGAAGCTCCACGAAGAATACGGACTGCTGAACGTGTTCAACGGCGGCTCCGATTACGAGGTTGTCGCTTCGGACTGCTTTACCTGCGAATACAATAATGGAACTCTTGTCTCGCAAAAGAAAGAATCTCGATAGAGTCTATTATTTAGGGCCTTTTTGAGTGAATCATGTCTTGCCGGACTCGTTCCGGCATCACCGCTTGTTTTCTATCTTTATATGCAATGTTTTTATGTCGTCTCGTTACATTACTTTGTGTGTTATGCACTCTCGCTTTTGCAGAGGGGGTATCCCAAGGTGAATCCAAGGACGATTTTCAGCGCTACTCGGTGGTTCCGATTCTTGGCTACACCGAAGAAACCGAGTTCCAGGTTGGCGTAATGTCGCTGTTCTTTCTGCGCCCCGACCAGGCGGACGGCCTTGTCCCCGAAATTGGCCTTACCGCATACGGCTCGACCCGCGGCCAGCTGCAGTTGGCGTTGGAACCCTACTATTATTTGTTCCATGACCAGGTGAGCATCTGGGGGCTTCTCAAGTATCAGGATTGGATTGCGGGCTATTATGGCCGTGGAAACGACCCCGACTTTGATCGCTACACCAATTTTACTCGCAAAAAGTTCCAGCTCGGTACGCGAATCGAGTCGCGCATAGGCCTGCCGCCGCAGTTCAAGTACGGTATCGAGGTCCATGTGGAAAATTCGGACATCGAGTTCGAGGAAGGCGACATAACGGACCTTCCGGACTCGCATTCGGGCTGGCGCAACGGGGCGGGCTACCTGCTTGGATTAGACACCCGCGACAACATCAACTGGACTCGCCACGGCTACTTGGCGCAGTGGCAGCAGATGTTCTATAACGACCATTTTGGTGACTACACCTTCGATGTCGAGATGCTGGACCTGCGCGGCTATTCAACCCTGACCCCAACGACGACGGTGGCGCTCGGGTTTCTGTGGCAGCGCGCCGATGGCGATGTTCCCTTTGACATGCTGGCCGGGCCCGATGGAATTTGCCGTTTCCGCGGCGTAGAAAGCCTTTATTTCGGTGACAAACAGGCAGTCATTGTTCAGGCCGAAGTTCGCCAGTTTATTTGGTGGCGTCTGGGGAGCCATGTGTTTTTTGAAGGCGGCAAGTCAGGGCGCTATTTTAGTGAACTTGTTCGCAATGACTGGCACAGGTCTGTGGGGGCGGGCGCCCTTCTCGGGTTGAACTTGAAGCAGAATCTCTTTGCCCGCGCCGATTTTTCGTGGGTGGATTTTGACCATTTGGGGCTCTCTTTCTACGTGAGACAGGCTTTTTAGTGCATTTTGTCCCTTTTTTTCGCCAATATGTCGCATTTGTAAGATTTTCGGAAACATTTTTCTTGTTTTTTTTTATCTTTGGCTCAAAAAAAGTTATGAGGTAAAAAAATGAACGAAATGAAAGAAAAACTCAAGGCCTTCTTTATGTCCGACCTCGGCGTCGATGGCGACGTGCTCCAGTTCGACACTCCGCTTTTTGGCGAAGAAATCGGTCTTGATTCCGTGGATTCCCTTGAAATCATCTCCTTCGTCGATAGCAACTTTGGCGTATCGATGACGGGTGTTGCCAAGGAAAACTTCCAGAGCATCGATACCATCGCTGCTTACATCGAATCCCACAAGGCTTAGTTTTTAAGGCTCCCGTGCGGGGGATTTTTTTATTGGAAAGAAATATGACCCCTAATGACAACCGCTGTGTAGTTACCGGTCTGGGCGTTATTTGTGCCGTCGGTAACAATGTTGAAGAAACCTGGAAAAATGCACTGGAATCAGTTTCTGGTATCCATAAGACGACTTCTGTCGATACCAAGAACTGCTACGCAGACTTGGCTGCCGAAGTCAACTGCGATTCCTTGGACGAAATAGACGCCCCCGAAGAAAAGGACCGCGTCTCCAAACTCTGCATCAAGGCTGCAAACGAAGCGTTGGCCGATGCGGGGCTCGGTAAATTCAACGACGACCAGCGCGTGAGTGTCATTATCGGTAGCTGCGTGGGCGGTGTCATTTCGATTGAACATTATCATCAGGGCGCAAAGGAAGCCGCTGACATCCCCAAGATGCCCATCGCATCCATTGCATCTCAGGTCGCTGAAACCTGCGGTGCCGGTGGCATTGTCACCAACGTGGCGAACGCCTGTGCGGCAGGCACCATCTCGATTGCGCTTGCCTGCGACTTGATACGTGCCGGCAAGGCCGACGTGGTCGTGGCGGGCGGCGCCGATTCCTTTGCGGCGGTGCCTTATTCCGGATTCCTTTCGCTGCATGCCCTCGACGAAAATGGCTGCTCCCCGTTCAACCACTGCAACGGCATTACGCTCGGCGAAGGCGCTGGCGTGGTCATCGTGGAATCTTACGAGCACGCCCAGAAGCGTGGCGCTAAGCAGTACTGCGAAGTGCTCGGCTCCGGTGTTACAAGTGATGCTAACCACATTACGGCCCCCCGCGAAGATGCCCTTTGCCTGATCGAGGCCATGAACCGTGCCGTCAAGAATTCCGGCATCCAGAAGTCCGACATTGGCTACGTGAATGCCCACGGTACCGGTACTGGCAAGAACGACTATGCCGAAATGACCGCCTTCAAGAGCTTCTTTGGTGAAGAAAACCCGACCGTGAGCGTGAGCTCTACCAAGGTGCTTACCGGCCACTGCCTGGGAGCCGCAGGTGCAATCGAGGCGGTGTTCAGCATCAAGGCGTTGACGACCGATACGGTGCTCCCGACCTTCCCCTACAGCGAAGAAGATTCCAAGGCGCTCAAGGAAAAGGTGGGCGAGATGGACTTTGTGCAGAACAAGGCCCGCAGCAAGTCTCTCAAGTGCGTCATGAGCAACAATGTTGCCTTTGGCGGCACCAACGCAAGCATTATCTTCTCCAAGGAGCAGGGGAGCGTTTCTGCACAGACCGCCCGCGACAAGAAAATCGCCGTGACGGGTCTTGGCATCGTGTCTCCGCTCGGCAACAGCAAGGCCGCCTACCTCGATGCCGTCAATGCAGGCAAGAAACCCGAATCGGCCTCGGTTTGCTCGAAGATCTCGCTCGATGACTACAAGGAACTGGGCATCAAGATGGCATTTTACCGCAAGCTCGACAATCTGGGACAGCTCCAGACGGTTTCTGGCATGCGCGCACTGCAAGATGCAGGCTTTAAGGTGACCGACGAGAATGCGAAGGACATCGGCATTATCGTGGGTACCAGCGAAGGCGGCCTCGGTTCCACCTACGACTTTGAAGAACTCATTGCCCGCGAAGGCAACGCGAATGGTTCCGCGTTCAAGTTCCCGCACACCGTTTACAACGCGGCGGGCGGCTACCTTTCCATTTGCTCGGGCATCAAGGGCTACGGCGTCACCATTACCACGGGCCCGCTCTCCGGTCTCGATAGTATTGGCTACTCCATGAATGTGATCCACGATGATCAGGAGAAGGCCATGATGGCGACCGGCACCGACGAGAACATTCCGGTGATTACCGAGTTTGCCCAGAAGCTGAACTTTGCCGCAAGTGACGTGGTCGCACCCTTTGCGGGTGCAGAAGGCTGCGTGGTGGGCGACGGCTCCGTGTCGATTTTGCTCGAAGAAGAGGAATATGCCAAGGCACGCGGCGCAAAGGTCTACTGCTATGCGCTCGGCTACGGCCATGGCCGCAAAAACGTGAAGTTCGGTAAGCTTTCGGGCTCCGACGAGGCGCTCGACAAGGCTATTAACGACGCTCTCGCCGATGCAGGACTCTCTGCTGCCGATATCGACGCGGTTTGCGGCTTTGCGAACGGCTTCAAGAAGGTAGACGACATCGAAAAGGGCGCGCTCATGCGCGTCTTTGGCGAAAAGCTTGCCACGATGCCGCTCTTCGAAGTCAAGGAGCGCATCGGTGAAGGCCGTGCGGGGGCTGCCGCTCTCGCCGCCTCCGAAGCGGCCCTGCTCCTGAGCGGTGAACTTGCAAAGGACAACGCCTACTTTATCGCTGCCGATGGTACTATTTCGAGCAAGGTGGCTGACGGTGCCGGCCTCAAGAAGGTCCTGGTGATCTCCTTTGCGGCGGGCGGCTCCTACAGCGCCGTTGTGTTCGGAAAGTAAAACTAGCGACGAGATTGTTTGGTACCGAAAGTACAGCACATAGAGCTTGAATAAAAAATCGAATGGAACTGCCTGCTAAATAGGCTTCAAGTTTATCTTGTATAATTCGAAAGTCCGGCCCCTGAAGGGACCGGATTTTTGTGTAACGAAAACACCCCGCCGAGGCGGGGTGCGAGAATTCGAGATTGTGGGGAACAAGGAAAGGCTCCCCTTGTGTGGGGAACCTAAAGTGATAAATTAAGGCATTCTGCTTTACGGAGTTTTTGTTGCTCTACAGCCCGTTTCATGTCCATTTAACCAAAGAACATAGGTTCCCGCATCGCTTACGCTATACTCATGGCCACCACTTTCACCAACATTATTTTGTGTTTTTACGGTAGTTCCATCACGTTTAATGACATATGAGCACTTGTTGTTTCCACAGTCGCCTATTCCGAATTTGAATTTTTGATTACTTTCCATATAGCAATTGTATGCATACGGTCCATACGTCAACGGCTCTACCGCACAATATTGAGTAGTTCCTACATACACATATAAAGTGACATCCGTCGCATAATAAGTTTTCTTATCCAAGTTTATATCAACAACATCGTTGCTTGTGTTATTGCTGCTCTCTGCATATATATTATTCGCGGCATCCTTCACAACATATGTTTTTCCATTCATAAAGTGACCTGGGTTATCCATCTTCAACTGACTTTCCTGTTCACCCCATTTGCGAGCTTGCGGGAAATAGCAATGAGCGGGAACCGACATCGTAGTGCCGATCGGAACGCGACATGACGTTTCCTCTCCATTCAGCCAAACAACGTACAAACCATTGCCAGATACCGACACATCTATTCCACCAGAACCATATGTTTCCTCGTTAACAGGTGTTCCACCTTTTTTCACTTGGTATTTGCACTTACTATTGTCGCATTGTTCTATCTGGAAATGAACCTTATTGCTACCATTAGCTTTGCAATCTTTCAAATAAGGTTTTTTCACTCTCGGTGTTACAGAACACACTTCCGAACCAGCGATAAACACTCTCAACTTGGAGTCTGTCGCATAATAGGAACTCATTTGAATTTCTATTGGTTGGTTGGTACCGGTCGTTCCAGTTGCGAGACTATTGCTGCCCGAAGCATCCTTTATATCATATGACTTATTGCTATAGGTTCCATCGTGATTATCAATCTTTATTTTAACACTACTTGAGCCCCAATTATAGTTTCCATCAGAGTAACAAGCAACAATCCCAGGATTATCCACAGGAGTAACAGACTCTGCAACAAATGTAACTTCGCAATCGTGCTTTACGGTAGTCTTATTATTTGTCAAACTGACTTCATATGTCGCAGTATTTCCTACAGCCGTTGTAGAATTTGTAAATGTAGGCAATGCACCATAGTGGTATTCAAATGTACTACTAGTCACACTTGTTCCTGCAATGGTATAACTACACCCGTTATCACAGCCAGACACACCACTCGGCGTTATCGTAACATTATTTTCTTTACCAGCAATTGCCTGCAAATTTGTAGGACACGTAAATGCCGGATCAGGTTCTTCAAGACTTATCGCACAATCAGTCGCTTCATCATTTATCCACAATACATAATCGCCATATCCTGTATATGGAATTTTATATTCGCTATTAGAAAGATTGGTTCCTTCATCAACGACCGTTACTGTAGAGTTATGAGTCTTTTTGAGTTGCCACGGACAACCATCATTTGCACAGGGGTGAGCCACGGCTATTTTGAATTTGTCCGTTCCGCCTTCGTTAATGGTGGAACAAGTTAAACCAGGCGAGCCAACAGTCAAACTTGCATTACAAGAGGCCTTATATATACCGAAATCATTTACATACAACGTGAATTGATCACTCTTGGCTGTTGCGACACCTTTGATACAAATGGTGGCTTCGCTTCCGCCGCCAAGGCTCCCTGTCTTTACTTCTTCGCCTGTCGAGGAAATAAGTTTATAGGACCTATTTCGTAAATCAAGGTTAGTTGTATATATATTCGCCTTAACGCAGGCGTCTCTACCAGGCTGATCAATTGAAGCATTTTCGAAACTACAGGTTGTAGCAACATCGTCGCTGATAGCATTTGCTGCCGTCACTGTAAAATCAGCGATGCAATCGGTAAAGGGCGTCTGAGAATTGCTTGGCGCGCTTACCTTTATAGAATGACTTGCAACACTCAAAGGGTCCGCTGTGGTGTTGAAATCAGCGGGCGTAACCTTTACCGTTCCGTTCGTGGTTCCAGAAAGGGCGTCAACCTTGTTGTCGTCTACATAAATATCGTAGGCGCAACCCGCTGTCGGGCACCCCGTTAAGGTAAACTGGAATTGCGGCATTCCCTTGCCCGTCTGAACAGAGGTTGGGTTAACCAAGCAAGTTCTCGAAATGGAACCAATCGGGTCAGGAGAGACGCTACAGTCGGTGCTGTATGTTTTTTGCCCGTTAGTCACGCTTACATTGAATTTATACGACGCACCCTGGTGAATATATGGATTATCTGCCACATCAAATGTGATATTAGACTTTTCTGAATTTGTAGTGTATTCGCTATAAGTGCCATTTATCACATTGGTTTCATGAGCTGCAATTGTCATAGCGTTTGTTACATCTGTCAGGTTGGTCATTTGTGCTGTAATAACCCATTTGGTTTCTTCGTAAACCGCAGCACAACTTGCGACACCCACAGCATGCTTACATGACGCCGTCAGAGCATTCAATACGACTGGAGTGTTACCATGGTTCTTGATGACAATCTGGGAAACATTTTCTGGGTCGAAACCTTCGGAGCCGGTGGCGAATGAGTTGACTACATCGAACGATGCTGTATTACCCGTTACGCGCACAGAGGGACTGCTGAAAGTCGAATTACTCCAACTGTCATTCTGACTGAACATCCAGATTTCAATTTCGTTGCCATCTGGGTTTTCCAACTCGATATTCAATGTGGCTTCACGAAGATTGTAGGTGTTGTCTGGAGTGTAGGTTAGCGTTATTTCTTCTTCGCTGGAAATGCTTGTTTGACCGCTGGGAAGTAGGTCTACATGTTCGGCACAATTAGTCAATGCACCAGTCCAGAACTTGCCACAATGAGCCTGGTCTATCGTGGCACCCTCTTCAGCCCATCGGGTTTCCGCATTATTTAAACCATAACAATGCAACCAAGCCTTCGCTGTTTTCTGTTCTACATTTGCGTCGGTATAGCCATGTATGCCCGCGCCGTCCGCATCAAATGTGTAGCCGTTGGAACATGTATTTCCCGAACAGCCGGCGTCGTTACCATTATAATAGTAGTAGAGTGGTTCACAAGTCTTGGAATCGTACCATCCGGAATGTCCAATCCAAGGAGTCACCAATGTGTTGAGCGGAATAATTCCGTTTTGTGCAACTGCAGCGAAGGAACATTTTACAGTAGGATAAGAATCGAAACATTCTGAATCGTAGTCTTCGCTTTTCCAACCGATTCCATACAGTTTGAAGTTGGGATCAGCCATGCTAAATCCCACAAACTCATGGGCACGATCTGCGTAGCTAGAGGGCAAAGTGGAAAGTGCAAAAATGTGTTCGTATTCGTTGGGAGTGCCGTAATAGTTCTCGGTCGAAGCGGTAACGCGAAGTCTGTTGTCTGTCAAAAGGGTCGCCTTCATCATGACCATCGAAGATGGAGAAACGCTCACAGGGTTTCGATCTCTGGTGAGCTCTCCACGAATACAGTGCTTGCTCTCGTCGCAAAGCTGCGCTTCTAAATGTCCGTCGGTGTTTTCATACAGGTTCAACATCAAGTAGCTGTCACCTGTAGAATTGGAATGTAACATAAATCCCGAATTGACGATGTTGTCGGAGAGATTGCCGTAACTGTCAGTAGCCTGCGGCAACTGGAACAAAGCTTTCATTGTTCCGTAGATACCCGCATAAACGGTGCTTATGACACGAACGCCGGGAGTTTCGTTGTTTAATCCCTTGGTTGTTGATCTATCTATGGAAATATGTCCTGCTTCGACAAGAATGTTGGACAGGCTGCCCGTAAGCAGATGCCATTTTGCAGTTGCGTATGTACCCTTGGCGTCTTCTACACCTAGGCAGACTTCGGCATCGTTCTCGTTGTTGTGGCAGTTGTCAATACAATACTCGGTTTCGGAGCTTCCGCATCGGACTGTTCCGTGCTTGAATTCTTCAAAGAAACAATGCTTGTCGTGCTCGCCAAAATGCGCCTTGACTACGGTCGCGTTATCGGATACTGTAAACGATGTATAAATTTTACTGGAGACATTGTCCGTTGTGGGGCAACTATTGCCCGAGCATGACCATGCTGTAAAGTCATCATTGTTGTCGTCGGTACTATCTACGCTCAGTTCGACCGACTCGTTTTCGAATACGGAAACTGCGCAGGTGTGGCTTGTTGCGGAGTGTGAATATTCGCAGACAGAGCTCCTTCCGTTGACCAGTATGTTGATTTTTGGATTTTTATCGGTCGCGATTTCACCAGCAAAGTCAACGTGTAATGTGTGGTACTTGGCCTTTGCTGTTGCCCTAAGCTCGTAGTCTGTATTTGCTTCGATGGTAGATTTGTCGAGCTTGTTGTCGTCGGCATCTGGAATAATCACCACGCAATGTCCTGCGCTACGGTCCATAAGTGTTATGTCGCCCGTTCCTCCGACGAGTACACTCCAGGACTCGTTGATGTATTCGGGAATGAAATTGCCGGACGGCTCCACCCATTTTCCTGTATAGCTACATTCAGGCCAATTGTCAAAGTCGGTTCCCGTTGGGCATTTGTCGGCGTTTGCGGTTTGACTACAGAAGTTGGAAATCTCTTCCGGAGTTGCTTCGATCCTGTTTATGGTTGCCGTTGAAGAAACGTGCAGGTCCGTCTGGTATGGGCTCGAAAGAATGTAGTGCTCGCCTACAAGCAAGTCAAAGTAGAGGGTTCCCGTGGTTGCACCTGTGGTAGTAACATTGAAGAGTGGATAGGTGGTCTCGCTGGCGTTCTGCGGAATTAAAAATGTACACCTGTTGCCTTCTTTATTAATTTTATGAGTTTCTATCTGGCTGTAATTCCAGTTGTTATTTGGCACATCCGGACAAAGGACGTTCAAGGTGAAGTCGGTTGCATGTGGTCTTACTGTTACACTGACTGTAGCTGTTCCGGTTGAACTCATCTCTTGGGATGGAACGGTAAAGTACACTTCTGCATCGCCACGTTGGGAACTACCAACGACAACCCAGAAAGGCACTGTCGTGTATTGGTTAGCTCTCGCTTCGCATGCATGAACCCCTGCTGAAAGAGCCGTATTGGTGTAAAGGTAGCCGGTCGTGTTGATTCCGCCTGTACAGGTGACGCTTGTCAAGCTGTCCTTTGAAAGAGCGGAGCCGTTCAAGGGAATAACATTGTAATAGTCGTCTAGCCTTCCATAGGGGTCTGAAGGTAGGTAAATGACGCGGGGTAGAACAATAAAGGATTTTTCAACAGAGGAAACTTCCGCTGCGGTAGGGGTTGTTTCATTACTCGTGTATTGTGATTCTACGGTTATTCCGAGCTGCGGGGCCATGGAAATGTAATAGCGGTCTCGACCGTTGACTGATATGGCTTCGGTTTCGGTGCTGGTAGAGGATGTTTCTTCGACTTCTCCTGTACCACCGCAAGCAGAACCGTCGTTGTTGCAGATAACTCTCGCCTCGGTTAGTGAGGCAATTAGGGCTTCGTTGTATTCCATCCCTTTGTTGAAAGTCATTTCGTTAACCTTGGCGCAACTCTGTACACCGGTCGCTTCGTCTGTGACAGATGCATAGATGGATCCCTTTAGCACGGTTTGGTTGAAGAGTACGTTCGATATGTCGTTTTTAGTGTAAACGAAGTAATTGAATTCGCCGTTGTCTGTGGCGGGCTGTATCGTTCCGCTCAAGCCGTCTTTAAAATAGAGAAATGCAAAGGAATTTTCTTCTGTAGGGGGTAATTTTACCATTTCACCCAAGTCATTGTCAAAGATGAAAATGAACTTTCCTTCTAGCTCGCCTTTTGGAGAAGTAAATATATTTTTAGATGAAATCCTGATAACGAGGTAATCGTTATAAAGTACTTCTGTAGATGTGGCTCCATTGGTTTCGGCCTGCAATGCTTCTCTATAGCAATCGGAGAATTTCGAAAAGTCGAACTGGTTCTTATCCTTGTTGAGCTCTGCTACAACACATTCGGACCTGTTGGCAAATCCATCAAAGAATGAAATACCCGTCTTGAGCGCATCTGGGACGAGATACTCTGTTCCTCCGCATCCCGTTTGCTTTGTCCAGATGCTGTCGCAGTGGGATTTTACAGCTTCAGCGCAAGTGAGTGATGTAGGTTGATTTTCGGGCATCGGAGTTTTGAAGGTGCCGTCCACCTTGAACCAAGGGGCAACTTCACAAGAAGGCCTTGATCTATCTTGATCAGATGCCATAAAGCCTGTTGAATTTTTTTTGCAATAGGGGGACCCGGTAATCTTTCCGTTTTCGTAATTGAGAAAATTGTATGTGTTTTCGTTGTAATTGTTCCAAAAACGTTCTCCATTGACTTTGTAGACCGATATAACGGTATGGTCGTCTAGCGTAGAGCAGTTGTTGTTTCGGCACCATTTCCAAAAGTCATCCGTATATTGGTCGAAATCAACAACGGGGGTTTCCGAAGACCAATTGTAGAGATAATAAAGTCCTGGTCTTTCGAGATATTTTACATACGGCTTATATGTACCTCCTTGCCACCAAACAGCTGATGTTGAATTGCACCATTGCGTTTGCACAACAGCTGCTTTACAAAATAGCGGATGCGCTCCAGCGTCATTCCTCTTATGCTCATAGAACTGGTTGTTGTTTCGCATAGTGTTGTAATCACTCCAAGGGTGTCCCGTCTTGATATAGACATCCTTACCCTTGCTTCCCAAAGTGATGCGTTCATAGTGGTTGTAGTTGTTTCCGCCTGTCCAAATGGGGTAGTCGGACTCCATCCAAACCTGTCCGCCG
Organism: Fibrobacter sp.; assembly: GCF_045601785.1. Taxonomy (GTDB): domain Bacteria; phylum Fibrobacterota; class Fibrobacteria; order Fibrobacterales; family Fibrobacteraceae; genus Fibrobacter. Next base: position 18,650 of record NZ_JAZSAF010000044.1, on the reverse strand, counting down.
CCGTGGAACGGCCTCGAAAGATTTGGAAAATAAATCTGTCCATTTTCTCCGACGCAGAGGTTTCCGCGAACACCAGCGTCGTAGCCGCTCATGTTGGTGGTCCACTTGCCGTTCAGGGTCAGGTTTCCGTCGATGACCTGGTTTCCGTTGGCTTGTTCAATGTCGCCGTTTGCATACACACTTCCGTAAATTTTGTTGCCCAGGTTTATGTGCTCTGTACCTTTATTGGCGGTAAGGGGTCTAATCTTCAGGTTGGATATGTTTCCTTCTACATAGAAGTCGTTGCCGACAATGCCGTTGTCTGCATCAAGGTTTCCACCTATACAGGCTGTCCCATGGACGGCAATGGAGTTGCCACTAACCTTGAAGTTTCCCGTGACGACAAGGTTACTGTCAATGCTTGCAGGGTTTCCGCCTTCTAGGTTTCCGTTAATAAGCATCGACCTGGCGAACACATCGCCGTGGTTCGAAGTGGAACCGCCGAAATAGTTGTAATCAAAAGGAACGACGCTATGTTGTTGCTCGTAAGGAACCTTGACCTGGTACAGACCGTCTACATTCAATATTGCAACTTCGGTGTGCTTGGTGCTGTTTCGGGCTTCGCCTTGCGACAAAATTTTGAGCTTGTATGTGGAGTTTTCAGTGTTTACACCGGTTAACCATACATGGTAGTTCTGTCCGGCCCGCTGAAACGATCTCAAATTCCTGTCCAAAATAATGGGGGCGTTTCCTCCGTCGATAAATTGTTTTATCAAAGCGCCCACATCATTTGCATGGTAGGTCATCCAGGCACGGGCGTTTTCAATACCCGCAACGGAACTTTGGTAGGCTTCTCTCTGCAACATGCGGCTTGCACTAGATTTACCTTCGCTGGTAATCCATTTCCAAGTGGCGGTAGCCGCAATGGTTGCTACCATCATGAACAAAAGTACGGCGATAAGCGAGACGCCCTGTTTTTTGTGCATATCATTCGTCATAAGTTTCTCCTAGTCGCCACGCCCATTGCTGGGGGTTGAAATAATCAAGTCGACATGTCCGGTTTCGCCACCTTTCTTGACTGTCAGTTTCAAGTTTACCGCCTTGACATTTTCTTTGTCGGCCAAGGCGATGTTTCCTTCTTTAAAGGAATAGCTTGAACTTGCAATTTTATTGACTTTTAAATTTTGAATGGTTATAGCTCCCTTTGACACTAGGGGAGAGTAACATGCAAATGTGAAAGCGAGGCATGCGTTGTTTACAGTATAGGTGGGTCTGAATCGCATTACACGCTTCCCAGCGCCTTTAGCATCTACGGGAGGGAAAAAGAAAAAATCCTGAACTGCAGTCACATTCACGTTGTTCACGGGCTTATTGGGAATGTTTCCTGTAGCGATGTCGCGAAAACCGACGGTCATGTGGTCAACACCCGGAACAAACAGTTGGCTGTTGAGGTCCGTGGTTCCTGGATAGGCCACGTTAAATGAAATTTCATATTCGAAAGAATCGGACAGGGTCATTCTCCCGTAATTTGAACATAGGGATTTCCAATTGGTTTCTGCAGTAGTTTCGTCCTTGATGGCAAAAACCTGGTTTCTCCTAATGGCACCTGCTTCTCTTATGTCTTGTGTTGTGTTGTCGTAATTGGTGTAGAATTGGAATAATTTTGCCGATGTTCCGCCCTGATTTGTTTCGCCAAGATTATTGGCCGTTTTGAGACTAACAAAGTTATCATCGGTAGGGCGAGAAACAAGCCTAAATGTTTCGCCGCTAGAAGGGAACACCTTGATCTCGTCGACGGTGGTGTTAGGCATACCCGGAATGACCGTAAACTCTTCAACACCAGAAACCATTTCCGTCGGTATCGGTTCAGAATTGAGTCCATCAGAACAAGGGTCGCCGATAGGCACAACATATCCCGCCTTTTTTTCTATCACTTTGCAGGTGCGCATCAGTTTTTTTTCTGACACATACCAGTTGATTTCTTCGGTTCTTTCGTATTGTCCTAAGTTGTCGTAGCTGATTCTACGGAAGGTCACGTTTGATGTGTTGGATTCCCCTGTAACGACATCGTACGACGAATAATCTCCGTTATCGGGGTCCATGTAAACCATGTTGTGTGCAGTGCCAAATCTTGTGCCGTAGGCAGCTCCTGCTGCAGCAAATCCGCTTTCCGTGGCACTTTTGGTGCCCATTTGAGCGATGTCTCCTTGAAATAACATTCCCGCATTCTCGGCGTCTTGCGTTGCCTTAACCATATTGTCCGTACGGATGCGGAATTTTGTGGAGTTGCTGAAAGCTTCTCCTGCGATTACCACTACTATGCCCACAATTCCCATATAGACGAGAAGCTCCATTAAAGTGAAGCCCGCTCTTGCGTTGTAGGTGTTTTTTTTATGTGCTACGAGAGACATCATCTGATTACCCCCGAGACTGTAATGGACTGCGTTGAATTTTTGAATTTCCAGAATACTTTTACATCGAGGCGTTTTGCGTAAACATGCTCTACGCTGTCTGTGCCTAAAAGCTTTGAGGATGTTTTTGCAATGTAGTTTGCATCGGGAGATACGGTAACTTCTGCCCAATACTTGACCGTCATTGTATTTGTCACGGCACCAGGCTGACCCAGCCAGCTACGGGTAATCGTGTCGATGGGAATGACATAGTTGGTGTTCCCTTCCGCAGTTTTGGGAAGGTTCTTGTCGGTGAGACTGGCAACACCTAGCGCGCTCAGCGAATCAATAAGGTTCTGTGCCACTTCGGTTGCTCCATCGCGCCCGCGGATTCGCAGTAACGCGTCTCGGTTACTGCCTTGTAGGTTTAGCACCGCCATATACAAGAATCCTAGAACCGCTGCAGCGATAAGCACTTCAACAATGCCAAAACCACGCTTGCTACCTGCACGGTCGCGAGCCTCCTGCCTACCAAAGTTGTTTCCACACACCATTGCCATAACACCACCTATAGTTCGTCCCAACCGCTTGCACCGTTATCGTTTCCTATTTTCCAGTATGCCTTTACCGTATTTATTGTGGATGATTTGCGGGCAAGACCAAAGCGCAAATCCGAACCATATTGAATGCATACGGCTCCATTGGGGACTGCGGAAAGTCCTAAACGAGGCTTGAATGTTGCATTTGCACTTCCGGTCATGTCAACGTCACCGACATAATTGCATGGAGCATGGATAGTGACAAACTGGGCGGGCGCATCAATAGTGACGTGGTCTAAAATTTCTGTATCATACTTATTGTCGTTCGAACAGTCAGAACCTTTGGATTTGAGTGCGAGTAGGGTTTGTGGATCGGATTGGTCAATCGACAGACAAATTATATCAGATCGTTGTTTCGACAAATTCCCTACACGTTCCAAGAACGCCGCCGTGTTGACTGCCGCTCCTTTTATGCGGGAGTTTGCTACGGCGTCCTGCAGACCTGCTACGCCCATCGACGAAAGAATACCTATGATGATGACCACCACAAGCACTTCTACCAAAGTGTAGCCCGATTTATTGCGTCTTGTGTCTCGCATACTCTTTCTGTTTTGTTGTACTACCCGTATAAACCGGACGGCACTTGCCGTCACCTGTGAAACTAAAATAGATTTTTTTTGGCAAAATGTTTCAAAAAATTTATAAAATGTCCCGTTTCACCCTCTTTTTTGGCTATTTTAGCGCGGGGTTTTACATTTTTTGTAAAAGTGTTTGGTGTTTTTGGCTTCCTAACTGCTAAAAAAGTTGTGAGCGGCACTGATTTTCCCCTAAAAAAACAATTGGAGAGTATTTATGAGTAGTTCACCCATACAGTGGGATGGTCCAAAGGATCCCTGGGTTCGCCTGTCCATAGTCCAGCGCCACAAATACCGTGGCGTAATGACTTGGTACCTGCGCGAAAATAACCACGGGCACATTGTTTACCGTTCACTAGGAACGACCCAAAAGTCGGTCGCTCAGCAATGCCTTCAAAGACTTTTGGTTCTCCGTTTTGCCTTTCCATGGGAAAAAACGGCGTCGATGGACATTGCCACCATGCAAAAAAGGTTTTGCGAGAGGCCTTCTTTAAAAGAGGATAGTGCAGAGCAATATCGCATAGTGCTCTCGCATTTTTCTGGCTGGTGCACGAACAGGGGAATTTCCGACGCATTGAAGTTTAGTATAGAAGATGCCCAGGCGTACTATTCGGAGCTGTCGGGAAAATCGGCCAGACATCGTTGCCGCATGTGCGGAGTTTTCCTCAACTGGGTTTATAAACACTGTAAAGTCGAAAAAGTCCAGCCGTTCAAGCTGATAGAATACAGAAAGGTCGCCCACCCTATAAGGGACTCGTGGAGCAGCGACGAGATTCGACGAATTGTCGAAACGGCTCCCGACAAAGACATGCGCATGCTTTGGGCACTTATGGCCTACGCCGGTTTACGCATCAACGAAGCGACCAATCTCACAGACGGAAACATTCGCGACAACGCCATTTTTATTATAGGCAAGGGGGACAAGTCTGCCGTTTTGCCAATAGGAAAGCGTCTTGCGGACGAAATGAACTTGCACGGGCCTCTCGGAGACGGGTTGCACATCAGCAAGCAACGTTCCATACGAAGTCTTTGTAGGGTCTGCAAAAAACTGCATATTGATGGCTGGGCGTCGAACCACAAGTTCAGACATAGTTTTGCGACAAACCTTGCCGCACACGGTTGCCCCGTGCCAATAGCCATGCGGCTGATGCGGCATAGTTCAAGCGCAATGACTCTCGATGTGTACACCCATGTGTTGCAGAGGGATCTTGTGGAATGGATCGATTGTTGATTTTTAGTGGATGCTTAACAAAGGGGCCTGCGCCCCTTTTTTTTGTGCTCAAAAAGAGCCCCCCTTGTACCCGATAGCCTGATTTATAGGGCATCGGACATACAATCTATTTTAATTTCGGCTTTTTAGACCGCTTCACAATGTAAAAAATGGATGTTCCCCTATGCCAAGAATGCATACTGACAAATATGGCTATACCCTGATTGAAGTCCTGGTGGTTGTCATTATCATGGGCATTCTTTCGTCGATGGGAGTGGTCGGTTTGCAGGGGGCCGTGGCAAATTCCCGAGTAAAGGATGCTGCCATGAATACGGCCGCCTTTTTGGAGCGTGTTGGTAACCAGTCTAAGCAACAATCTGGTGCGGTATGTTTGGCGATTGCCCCTGGTAATCCGCAGAAATTGCTTGCCGTTAAATCGAAGGGAACGGATTGTTCAAATGAAAATAAAATAGGCGGTGGATCGTTGGATTCCATTGTAATAGAGGCCCCGTCGCAATTTGTCGAGAACAAGTCTGGAACCTGCAACTTTGTGGGAGATGTCGATATGACGGGGACAAATGCCGTGTTTAAGCCCCGTATTGGACTTTCATCGGTGCCAGCGGGTGTCGTGTGTGTGCAATACGGCAGCGACTTGCGTTTCGGACTCGCCCGTAAGATTACAACGTCGAATAGCGTAAAGGCTTTTTGGAAGATTGGTAATGATGACGGAGCCGGTGGCTGGAGCGAACTGTAGGTGGTGTTATGGTGAAGATGTGTGGACAATTGTGGGGGCGCCAGTCCCGTAAAAAGAGCGGCTTTGGCATTACCGAGGTGTTGATAGCGGCCGCTGTTCTTGGCTTTTTGTACATGGCGGTACTCAACTTGCAGGAAGGTAACCACGATGCCCTGTTGCGAATCCGCGGCCGCGATGGGGCAACTGAGGTCGCCAAGGAAATTATAGACTCGCTTAATTCGGGCGGAATAGCGAACCTTGCCGATGACCAGCTGGCGCTTAGTGATTGTGGGGGCGGGGTGCATTGCCTGATGCTTGCCAGAAAAAGTGACGCGGGTCTTTTGTCTCCGGATACGCTCAGGTATTCACGAACCTGGAAGGGGCAGCCTGGTGTGATCGAGCACGACATGAAGGTGGACTACAAGGCCGTGGTCAAGGTGTCGTCTGACGATGAATTTAGGTCTGCGAATACATCATACCTTTTAGGTGGCGACAGCGTAAAGCATGTGTACGCCAAACGGCTCGATGTTACGGTTTTCTGGAAGTTCAAAGGAGCTGAACAGTCCATAGCGGTTTCGGGGGTGATCAAATGATTTTCGGAATCCGGAAAAATTCTAAATCGGGCTTTACCTTGATTGAACTTTTAGTCTACATGGGAATTGTAGGCATTATTGTAGTTATTGCGGGTGAGGCTTTCAGCAATTCGACCAAGTTCCGCATTCGTACCGACAACATGATCAGGGCAACTCAGGAGGCCGAAAATGTCGGTACCCTGTTTAGGGAAGATGCCGCACAGATGGGAGCAAAGGCGTCGGTCGATGTGAGTGCCACGACGGACAAGGGCTCCGACAAGTTTGTCGATCCGACAAGCCCCTATATCAGTGATATTGACCGACAACTTTACCGCACTATTTATGACAGCGTGTACATGGACCCCGATACGGTGCTTCCGCACAACCGGGACTCTTCGTCGTTCCTGATTTCGACAACGAACGGCTTTAGCGACTTGAGGCTTAGACGCGTGCGTTACAACGATAACGGTGGCTACGAAGCCGTTGAAGAAGTCCACTGGTTTGTAGACAATGCTGCATCGCTCAAGCGTTCGTGCAGGACTATTCTTGGCACGGCGGGCTCCGGCTGTGTACTAGAGGGCCGAGACGAAGCTGATGCCCATGCGGTTACCATGGCGACCCATGTGCGAGAATTTTTGGTAAGGGCGGCAAAGCCCGATCTGTGGGGGAGCGATTCCTTGATTTTCCCGAGCCATGTCTGGAAACCACACGACGATTCTACGGCGGTGGCAAAGTACTTCCGCCTGATTCCACGCAAGGCGAATGTTTCTGGTGTAGATGATTTAAGGTACCATGGGGGGTATTCGGTAAACCAGACGGGAGAAGCCAATGGTGTGGATACCGAAATTTCACTTTCGAATTTCAAGGTCAATTACAATTACGACACGAGTGAACCTATCACGGATAACGATTCGGTAGATCAGTTTATTGCAGTAAATGCTCCTGTAAATGCGGTGGGGGCAGACCCCACCACCTGGCAGGATTTTTGTCGAATTTGGGGCGGACCCAAGAACAAGATGCTTTCGTTGAAAAAGGACGCCACCTACGAGATTTCGTTTGAAATCCCCTACATTAAGCCGTTCGGTACCTTGGGAATCAACTTCGATGTAAATGCCTGGGTACCTGGACTCGATCACATGTCCATTGGATTCCGCGATGTGGAATCGGGAACCATCCCGAAGGTGAACGGTAGATATGTGGTGGATGACTTCATGTTCTATCCGCCCTATAACGCAAACGGTTCTGGCAAGCGACGCATGCGCTTTGCGGTTCCTGTAGATGTGAACTCGGTGTGCCTAGCGCTCACCTTTGCCCGTTATTCGCCAAGACGTGCGAACGAACAGGCCGTAAAAATCAAGAACCTGGAACTCAAGCAGGTTGCAGGAGCGAACTACGATTTTGACGAAGGATACAATCCCGAGAATACGAATTCCCTTTTGGGCCCGATCAAGCGAGACAAAAAATTCGTTCGTGCCCTTCAAATGAAACTGCAGGTTTCTCGCGGAGCAAAGAATAACCAGTCCGGTGAAACCGGCAATGTAGACATTGTGGTCCCTATACCCAGCAATGGGCCTAGCCACTAGGAGGACTTATGAAAGTGGAATTTGACATGTTGCGTTTAAAGCGTGGTGTATCACTGATCATGGTACTCATGTTTATGCTGATTGCAACCATTGCGGCCACCGCCACCTGGAAATGGATCAGTAGCGAAGGCAAATCCAGTAGCAGCCGCATGTTGCAGAACGAGGCTCAGCAAAGTTCTATTGCGGGTATTGAGCATGCCCGTGCGTGGATGACTTTTAATGCGAATGAAACGGGCGCATTGCTTAGGCAGTACCTGTACAAACCTAGTGGCGTGCGCAAGAAACCGACAGAAAGGACGCCTATCAATATCGATGCTCAGGTCAGGAGCTTTTCCAATGGGGCCAAGCAGGATCACCATGTGTGGCTGATGGAGGCAAACACCGATACGATTCCATACAGGGTGAAGATTTTGTCCGAAGGTGTGTCTAGGAATGGTCAGGCACGCCATACGGAAGTTGCCATTTTCAAGATATCGGGACTTTACCAGGTACTGACCGATACGACCCATGTTGAAACCCACATTCCGATTAATTTTGAGTACGCCTACTTTGGCGGCAGCTACAATGGTGCGGGTGATTTGTCCATTACATCTGCTGTTGTGAACGGCAACTGGCAGGGAAACCCGCAGAGCATTTCGGGTAATTTTATTGTGACGGGAAACGCAATTCTAGATGGTAACAATGCTACGGTGGGCCCTCTGATGTGCGTTGGCGGAAGTGCTAGCCTTGGAAACCAAGGTATTACGGCGCAGGATATGTATATCGATGAACATATAAGTCCGTTAAAAGGTCATATTACTGGAGACGCATATTTTGGCGGCACGGTGAAACAGTCGAATACAGGGGCGATTGTCATTGACGGAAGCGCTACGGTTATGGGTACTTTCTTGTCGAACCAGGCGACAAACGATTATTACACTCAGATTTCGGGCAACCTTTGCACGGGTGACAGCGGCATGATTGTTTCGAAAGGAGAAACTGGTGACTTCTTGGTGGGTAACGATGTATGGATGCCCGGCGACTTGAACCTTTGGTTTGGAGAAGTGCTTGGCTCGGAATGTTCTTGCTTTAGTGATGTGTGCGTTTATAAAAAATGTAGGTGCAATGGAGCCGATTGCAAAGAAGGAACCGAAGGCGCCGTCTGTGAAGAAGCCGTATACAATGGAAACTGTAATGACGGTGACTGGCTGAGCCATTTCTCCTTGACGCTCAATCCCTCCGAAGACAGAAGATGGTATAAGCTGAGAAAGGCAAAACGAGCTGTCGCGTGTACTGGCCCCGACCATGAAATAGTCGGTTGCAAGAATTACACTCTCTACTCCGATAAAACAAACTATGAAATAGCTTCGAATACGCACCCAAATTGCAAAGGCAATCACAGTCAATGCGCCAAGTTTATTCTCGGTAATTCCAACAAGTCCAAGGCCTACATCAAGTCGAGTCAGCCTTCGGCGAATTACAACAGTGTGCTGATGGCGAAGGTGTTTGATGAACCTTACGACACTGACAATTATGGTAATAAACCTCGCAGCTGTAAAGCGGGTGTAACCATTACGGATTGGTGGCATAATACTCAGGGAGTGTCTTGCACCAAGCAGTACTGGCATACAGGCGAGAAAAAGGAAGACCAGTATAGATACCGTCCATACGGAGAAGCGCCCGATGGCCCGGAAAACAAGAAAGGAAAAGATCCGGCCGATACGCTCTACTACATGTATTCGATGCCCGAAGGCACAACAGATGTTGGCTTTGATAGCTATCTGGATGATTACTGGTTTGGAAATAATACCCATTTGTGGAGTTACTTTGTTGATTTCACTGAAAAAAGCAAGGCGACGGCATTTACCAATTCGTACCATACAAATAGCGATGGCAATCACCCTGCTTTTGTTGAGACAGCCTCTCCGATTGACTCTTATAATTCGACAAATAAATACTACCGTCTGTTGAACTATACTGGCAAGGAAACATCGACGGAAAGATCGAACAAGATAACGGGTACACCCTATTGCAAACTTGCTCCGGGAAAGAACTGGCGACCGCAATGCGGCGTGAATTCCTGGTTTGTTAGCAAGGGTACTGTTTCGACCAATATGAACATTTCGAACAAGCCCGCCTGCGCAGAAGATGTCAAGTCTGCCTGTCATTCATTCTGGGAAAAGTCCGACAAAGGCTGCGACGGAGCCAAGTACCTGGTGAAAGACCCGATTGTGACGGCGAAGGCTAAGTTTGAGCCTTATGCTGATTACGGCTGTGCAAAGGGGATCAAGACCTACAATACAGATCTTGTAAGCCAGTTGAATGCCTGCTATAAGCGCAATGTTGACAACAACTTGAACGACTCCCTGTATAACGGGTTCTTGGTGGTCAAGGTAAAGGGTGGTACCAGTTCGACAAACCCCGGTGGAAAACTGAAGGGCAAGTTTATCGTCATTGCCGAAGAGCCGCTGTATACCTCTTTCATGGACACCGAGGACGACAGCTATGTGTTCTACTACATGGAAAAGGGCATCAATACGCTGAACGATGCGACTCGAAAGAACACCTTCATCTATTCGGATGGACATATTGGCTCGGGTAACCAGTTCAAGCTTACAGGAACTATTTATGTGACAGCCTCCTCTTGCGAAGGCATGGATAAATTGCAGGGATCCACTCTCACATACGATCCTGTTGTGACACAGGTGCTTTCGAATGCGTGCGTCATTTGCTCTAATGACGGTTCTGTTTGCGGTTCCAAGTGTGAAGGCAACAGCGGTGGCGGGGATCCTATCAATCCGGATAATCCCGAAGATGACATCACGACTGCGGCCGATTCTATCTTGGATCCTTACTTTATATCGAATGCGCCGCAGCTCAATGTGACGATAGAAACGCAGTACCAGTCGTCGGAACGGTCGCCCACGGCAAATACGGACGAAGACTTGACTCCGTCGTTTATCGTGCTTCCGCGAATCGTCCACTTGTGTACAGATGCCAGTGGCAAGTTGGCGGATTATTTCAATGTGGTTCCGCTGAACGGCGCAAACTTGACTAAGTCCGACGCCAATGTTCAATGTTCTCCGTCGCTCAATGTGAGCTCAAATCTGGTCAGCGGTGGCGACACCTTGGCCCAGGATGTTTACAGGTGTACAGCGACACCGACAAACTATTCTGCGGTACCCTTCTATGTGTGGGTTTACGGATCCTGCGCCGAAGATCCGGCAATTCGGTTTGAGTTCCCCCACATTGATCTGATTGAAAATGAAGATGCCGAGATAAGGGCTCTTATTCCGCCGACTGGAGTAACGCTTGCAACCACATGTCCCCCGAAGCCGAGTGAAGCTTGGTCCATTGTCCGGTCGGCACAATTCGTGAGCGAATCTAACGGCATTTGCACCTTCAATTTCCCAGGAACGGGATCTTCTGAATATAAGACTCTGTTTACTGTCAGGGTGTCGGAGAAGGTTACCGAGGGGATGGCGTTTACGCTTCAAATACGCGATGGCTACAGGCTCGAAGAGCCTTGGACGACGACCCTTGGCATGTCCGAAGTCACGTCGGAATGCCGAGATCCTGCAACGCCCGAAGAAATCTCTAGTTTCTGCAGCACGAATCCTGACAAGTGCCCTCCTGTAAAGTATCGTTCTTATTGGAAGGATTGTCCGAACGACGACAACGATATCATTTGGGTGGTGCCGGAATGGTCGCATGGCTATACGACTGGGGCGCCTCCTAACGACTACTGGAAAATCATGGGCGGGGACGGAATCCTGAAACTCAAAGAAAATCCGGGAACGGGCTGCATTGTTATCATTCCGGCTGAAAATAACTCGAAGGGCCCCCCAATTCCGGAAGATCCTGAGAACACATCTTGCTTAAGGGCTTCGGGCAAGACGGGGTGGCATAATGTCAAGCTCCAGTTCGTGGGTGATGTAGAAAGTGGAAAAAATCCCTTTGTCCACTACAATACCGATGAATTTGCTGAACTTTGCCACTACGACGCAACGGACCATTCCTGTACATATCCCGTATTTGATGGTTCGAAGGTGAATCTTTCTATTGATAAGGAAGATGCTCAAAATAAGGGCTTTAGCTACTGGAAGTGTACTGGAGCTTCTTGCCCGACAACGGATGCAGTCGGCAGTGCCGATTTTGGAACAACTGGATTCACGGTAAATGACGATAACACCATTATCGAAATTCACTTTGGTGAACAGGATAAGCATTGTTTCTTTGACGAGTTCCGCAGAGGTGATATCAACTGCAATGTTGTGGGACTTGATACGGCTCAATACTGCATTGACGACTGCATGACCCATTCTGCAAACGATAAAATTTGCACGGGCGCAAACGATGACCATGGCGTGTTCAAGAAAGCGAAATGGCACCTGCTTTCGGGCACCCTTGCAGACATTGCCACAAGTCAGTATCCCAGCTATATTACGGCTGCAAGTACAGCCCCCGATACTGGCGTCAAGGTCATAAGCACCGTACAGGCGGGCACGCACGGCACGCTCCGTGCGCTTGTGCAGGTCCCGCACCTGAAATCGAACTTGGGACGCAGCTCCAACCGAATTCGGCATTCGGGCTTTGTGCTGCGTTCGAATGTCGTGGGTGACGAATACCTGATGCTGAATGTCTACGAGAACATGTCCGGCCACCTCGAAGCTCAGGTCTGTAAGCATAATACATGCCTGGATCCGCAGGAACTCAAGGACTCTGTATACAATAACCCCTTGAGTCTTTCGACATCGAGCCTGGTGATGCTTTCTGCAACGCTAGCCGGTGAAGATTCCCTTGTGGTAAGTGCGTTCTTGGGCGACTACTACTATGGTAGCAGCTACACGGGCCCGACAAAGTACAAGACCCTGTTTAAGCTTAGTCCAAACCATTCGTCCGAAACATTCAGCTATGTAGGCTTCAAGCTTGCCGATAAGGACTTCAAGCTTTATGGTATTGGATGGCGCAGCGACGATTACAATTCGGAATGCTTTGATGGCCCTCCGATGGTCAGTTGTTCCTATGCCGCTGTTGCGGTAGATGGAATTATTGAAACGGGCAAGCTGACAAAGCCATGGGTTGGATATTCCGGTTGGTTCGACAACAAGAACTGTTCTGTCGAATACTGGTATTACCATGGTACCGACGTAGAAGGTTGCCCGGCAGGTAATGTCAGCAACATCTGCGGAACAGATGGCTATAACTTTATGGCTGGTGATGAAGCCGGGCAACATGGCTACATAGACCCCATTACCCATGAAGACATTAAGACTGCCAAGGTGAATATGTCTTGTGGTCACGACGACAACTCCGTGTACGCCTGGAGCGAATCTGCGGACCATACCCATTGCGGCCCGTTCTGGACTGGCGAATACACCGAATGTAAGACCGATATCGCAAATCTGTTGGGTGGCGAAGTCTCCCTTAGTTCTGATGAAAACCGTCCATTTATGTTCGGCGAATCGAAGAATTTACGTGGCGAGACATTGGTCATCGAGCTACAGAACGAAAGCGAAGTAGAAGTCAACCTGGAAGTTGCCTTGATAAGCAAAAATACCGATTGGAACGGTGTTGAAGTGGTGAGTCGCTCCATAAATGTTTCTGGCCATACCAAGAAAATCTTCTCGCCAAACATAAATGCTGTTGAGTCGTTTGCGAACAATACGACGACTGGGTTTGACCCGGAGCATGTCGTTGGAATCTTGTTCACGAACCATTCTGAAGCCGCCGTGGTTGTTGCAAATATTAGCGCCATGTGTAAGAATGCCATTCATTGCGGCGATCATTGCTGCTCCGTGGAACTGGTGGGTGAATCGACTTGGCAGGTGAAGGTGCGTAGTGATGGACAAAATATGAGTAGGGTCGGAAGTATCGACGTAACCGTGGATGTCGATGGGTCTACTGCACCAAGCCTTTCTACGACGGCTCCTTGCCCTGGTTGCTACACTATCAATATTCCGGACGCAGATATCTTTAAGAACAAGGGGAAACCCTACCTGTTCTACGCGAAACTCAATGCTACGGATCCTGAATATGCCGCTTCGTTGAGTGAACCGGAAGCATGCGGTTCGATCACTCCGAGCGGGATTACCTGTACTCCCAAGACGATTGCAGATATCAACAGCGGAGACTCGTGGCCATTATTTGAAGTGACCTTGAATCATTGTCCTTCGTCAGATTGTAAATACAATGTGACAATGGGTAAGGGTTCGCTTACGGAATATACGGTTGCGACGGGTGTGGAGCAGCCAAGTGGCAACCACCAGTATAGATACGAAGGGGAGCCCATTGAATGTAACGATGACGGCGGCTGTGTTTACACCTATCTATTGGAAAGCACGGAATCAGACAAGCCGTTCTCTTGTTCGCAATCATTTACGGTGCGAAAGAAAGATGCTCCTGTTGAGCTGAGCTTGGATTGTTCCTTGAGCGATCAAACGGGTGTGCCCGTGAACACTCCGATGACGACGTCGGGGACCGTTACTGCTACAGGTTGCGAATCCGGATGTACGTGGACGATTACCGATAATGGTACCGAAGTAGGTAATGGCACTTATGGAGAAACTCCGTATAGCTTTACTGGAGCAACGAGTGCAGGAACACATAGCTATGTATTCAATGTAAAACGTACTTCGGACAATGCTGAACAGAGCTGTACGGCATTCAGCGTGGAGTATGTTGAAAGTAGTAGTGATGTGTTTGTTTGTGAATATAGTGGTACTTCGGGTGGTAAAGTACAGGGTGGTGTTGGCAATCAAAACATAACTTCATCCACAGCCCCCCATCAGCAGTATGACCTGTATATTGATGGAGAAAAGAAGGTCTCTGGTACGTGGGGTCTTGGTTTTAACTTCACAACTCCGACATCGCTTGGTAATCATAGTTATAAGGTTACTAAAATGGGAGAATCGGCTACTCAATGTCATGGATCTTTTGAAGTTGTACAACCGTTACTATGCGAAGTAGCGAATGAAGTTGAATTGAATGTTCAAAATACATTCAAGGTTTCTGTGATGTCTGGCTTTAGTTGCTCGAATTGCACTTATACCAATGTTGATTGTGGAAGTAGTTGTGGTGGCGTTGGGGTGTCTGATTATACATTTACGCTAACAAATTCAACTCCCAAGGAGTTAAAAGCTTATTGCCAATGCAATGATAACATATATCAAACTTGTAAGCAGACAGTCCAAGCAGAAGGGGGTGGCTCCGGCGGCGGAGGCTCTGGCGGCGATGAGTCGAATTCTGTCACTGTTGAATATGGAGTGTATATAAAATATGAGGCTGGTGAAACATATGAATTAACAATGGCTGGTGGAGGCAAATTCCGTTGCACCTATAATCAGCAGTCTTCTGCTGTCACAATAGGAACATTTGGTGGAAGTTCGTTTGGTGCAGAGGCGAATCAATCCCAGGCAACAGCAGACAATCCAGGTTCGGGCACTAAAGTCACATTTGTTGTTGATAATGATATATCTGGTTCATTGAAGTGTGCTAACGACTGGTAATGTTTTAATATCAAATTACACAGGGCTCCCCTCACAAGGGGAGCCTTCCCTTTGCTCCCCATAATTGCAAAATCTCACACCCTGTCTCGGTGGGGTGTTTTTACAATACTTTTACAAACGAACCCTTGCCAAATTCCAATCCTTTTCTAATTTCCATCTGAGCGTCCGAAAACCTCCGAAACACCTGTGAAATAAACAGGTGTTTTTTTTCATCAAGGGTGTTCTCTGCCCTACAACGAACGGAGGTTCATCATGAATAGAGAACAGTACGCAGCCATGCTGCAAAAAATCAACGAAACCCGCGTTGCCAACGGAGATGTTGCCGCTTGCATCGAGGAATTCCGCAAGAAGTACAAGTACGTCTATGTCTACAACGATTCTTGCTTCAAGAAAATCTTCGGAGCGTATGCAAATCGAGACATGGCAGCAAGCTTTTTAAATGCCGTCCTTAAATTGGAAGGCTCCAACTGTATCCGTAGCTTGGACTTCATTGATCCTTCGGTTCCCGGCGGACCGTTCGTCAAAAGCGTTACATCGGATTTGGTGGCCTTGAACCAGGACAAGAATCGAATCGTCATTGAAGTTCAACACAAAGGCGACGACTCCTTCAAGGATAGGCTTGTGTTCTATACGGCTTGCCACACCTTGCAAAACAAAGTTCCAGGACAAATCTACGCGCTCCGGAATATGGATTTTATCGCGCTTCAGATGTTCGATTCCTATCCTGAATCCAATGATTACAGGCACTGTGTGCAGCTCAAGAATCAGAACAACGAGGTCTTCTTTGGCAAGCACATGCTCACAATCGTCGAGGTTGCCAAGTTTATCAAGGGCGATTACAGAATGGATGAAAGTCGGCTCGCCTGCTGGCTGCGGGCAATCGAGTGCATTAACAATGAGCAGGATCTTGACGAAAACGCCTTCATGGCTAATGTGCTCCACTTGCAAAATGCGGCAAAGTTGTGTAACTTTGATATGGGATTCCTTGTCTCGGAGGCTAAATTCATGTCTGACCAAGCATATACACTGGAGATTGAACGAAAAGAAGCGCGCGCTGAGGGTCGTGCCGAAGGTCGTGCTGAGGGTCGTGCAGAAGGTCGCGCTGTGGGTCTTGCTGAAGGTCGCGTTGAAGAACGGCGTGAATTGGCAAAACGCAAGCTGCAAAAGGGAACCTCTTCGGTCGAAGAGATTGCAGAGGATTTCTCCTTATCTGTTGATGAGGTGATTAAGCTGAAAAAATCCCTAGGATTATAAATTCCCTAAATCGTGTTCAGGAATGCTAACCTCCTGAACACGACGCCTTTTTTTAACATAATTTTACGGGTTAGGGCTTCATGAATGTAAACGTGTTGCCTTTTACCCGCATTTTGTCACCAAATTGTCATTTTTTTATTCTATATTCCCTTTACCCCGCGAAATGACTCATGGGGTACCCTGCACCGCGGTGTCGGGTTGAACTTAGGGCTTTAAGACCCTCGAACCGAAATATATAACGGAAACTACATATTATGGATTTTTCTGCAATTATTGCCGAAGAGCTTAACCTTGAAGTATGGCGCGTCGCGAAGGCGCTCGAATTGATGGACCAGGGTGGTACCATCCCCTTTATCGCCCGTTACCGTAAAGACCAGACGGGCACGCTGAACGAAATTGAACTGCGCGATATCAGTCACCGTCGCGACTACCTGCAGGAACTGGTGGACCGCAAGGAAACGGTTCTCAAGAGCATCGAAGAACAGGGCAAGCTTACCCCCGAACTCAAGGCGCAGATTGAAGCCTGTAAGGACAAGACCCTCCTCGAAGATATTTACGCCCCGTACAAGCCCAAGAAGCGCACCCGCGCAACTGCCGCCAAGGAGCTCGGTCTTGAACCGCTCGCTCGCCTGATGTGGGCGCAAGAAGAAACCGGCAACACGGCAGAACAGATTGCCCTGATTTACCTTTCCGAAGAAAAGGGCCTTGCCGACCCGAAGGCTGCCCTGAAGGGTGCCGCCGACATTTTGGCCGAAGAAGTGGCCGACAATACCGAATTCCGTCAGTACCTGCGTAACAAGATGGAAAAGACGGGTGTCATGATTTCAAAGGTCAAGAAGGATTTCGAAAAAGAAGAGACCAAGTTCAAGGATTACTACGACTACAGCGAACAGGTGTCCAAGATTCCGAGCCACCGTATGCTCGCGCTGCGCCGCGGCGAAAAGGAAAAGGTGCTCCGTCTTTCTATAGAAGTGCCGAACGAAGAAATGGTCGGTTATCTCAAGACTCAGATTATCAAGGGCAACACCACCTGGACTCCGTACCTAGAAGCCATGTGCCAGGATGCCTGGGAACGCCTGCTCCAGCCGAGCATGGAAAGTGAAGTGCGCCTGATGCTCAAGGACGCCGCCGAAGAAGAAGCCTTCAAGGTGTTCAGCAAGAACCTGCAAGATGTGTTGCTCGCAGCACCTGCCGGCCACAAGGCCGTGCTCGCCCTCGACCCGGGTTTCCGTACGGGTTGCAAGGTGGCTGTGCTCGACGAGAACGGCAAGTTCATGGACCACGGCATTATCAAACCGCACGAACCGTGGAACGACAAGGCCGGTGCCGCCGTTTACCTGATGGGCCTCATCGACAAGTACAAGATTGACCTGATTGCAATCGGTAACGGTACCGCTAGCCGCGAAACGGACGCCTTCTGCGCCGAAATGTCCGCCAAGTTCAAGGGCAAGGTTCCGCCGCGCGTAATTGTGAGCGAAGCGGGGGCTTCTGTGTACAGCGCAAGCATGATCGCTATCCAGGAATTCCCGAAGGAAGATGTGACGACCCGCGGCGCCATCTCCATTGGCCGCCGCTTGCAGGATCCGCTGGCTGAGCTCGTGAAGGTGGATCCGCAGTCCATTGGCGTGGGCCAGTATCAGCACGACGTGAACCAGCGCGAACTCAAGAAGCGCTTGGACGAAGTGGTGGAAAGCTGCGTGAACATGGTGGGTGTCGACGTGAACAGCGCTTCTGCTCCGCTGCTGTCCCATGTGGCGGGCCTCAGCAATACTTTGTCCGAAGCGATTGTGAAATACCGCGAAGAAAACGGTGCCTACGCTAGCCGCGAAGCCTTGAAGAACGTGAAGGGCTTTGGCCCGAAGGCTTTCGAACAGGCTGCAGGCTTCATGCGCATTCCGGGTGCCGAAAACCCGCTGGACGATTCCGCCGTTCACCCTGAAAACTACGCCCTCGTCGAAAAGATGGCCGAGAAGGCCGGCGTGTCGGTGAAGGACATGGTGGGCAACGCCGAAGCCGTGAAGGCAATCAACCTCGAAGAATTCCTCTCCGATGAAGTGGGTAAGGCTACTTTGGATGACATTATCAAGGAACTCCAGAAGCCGAGCCGCGACCCGCGTAAGGAATTCCGTTACGCCAAATTCGACGACAAGATCCGCACCATTCAGGACCTGATTACGGGCAGCTGGATGGAAGGTGTCGTGACCAACGTGGCAAACTTCGGCGCCTTCGTGGATATCGGTGTTCACCAGGATGGCCTCGTGCACGTTT
>NZ_JAZSAF010000043.1:0-30888 GCF_045601785.1 Fibrobacter sp. | reverse complement strand
CTGAAGTTAAGGCCGCCATTGACGCCGCTCTTGCCGCAGGCCCGGACCTCGCCATGGTCGATTCTGCCAAGGGCGTTACGAATTTGCACGTGCCGAGCGACGTGATTATCGACGCCTCGATGCCTGCGGTGATCCGCAATTCCGGCTGCATGTGGAACAAGGAAGGCAAGTTGCAAGAAGTTGTCGCCTGCATTCCGGACCGCTGCTACGCCGGTATTTACGACGAGACGATTGAATTCTGCAAACAGAACGGCGCATTCGACCCGAAGACGATGGGCACTGTGCCGAATGTAGGCCTCATGGCCCAGGGCGCCGAAGAATACGGCAGCCACGACAAGACCTTTGTCGCAAAGGGCAAGGGCGTTATCCGCGCCGTGAACAGCAAGGGCGAAGTGCTTTTGCAGCAGAATGTAGAAGTGGGTGACATTTTCCGCATGTGCCAGGCCAAGGACGCTCCGGTGCGCGACTGGGTGAAGCTCGCTGTGACGCGCGCCCGCCTCAGCAACACGCCCGCGATTTTCTGGCTGGACCCGGAACGCGCCCACGACCGCGAAATCCAGAAGAAGGTGGAAGCCTGCTTGCCGGAACATGACCTCAATGGTCTCGACATCAAGATTATGAGCCCGCGCAAGGCGATTGTCGAAACCATGAAGCGCGCCAAGGCCGGTCTCGATACCATCGGCGTCACGGGCAACGTGATGCGCGACTATCTCACGGACCTTTTCCCGATTCTCGAAGTCGGAACGTCTGCAAAGATGCTCAGCATCGTGCCGCTCATGGCGGGCGGTGGCCTCTACGAAACAGGTGCAGGTGGCTCCGCCCCAAAGCAGGTGCAACAGTTCCTCGCCGAAAACTACCTCCGCTGGGATTCCCTCGGCGAATACTTTGCGCTGGTGCCCGCCTTTGAGCAGGTCGCGCTGAAGGACGGCAACAAGAAGGCGAAGGTCCTCGCCGACACGCTGGACGAAGCGAACGGCAAGATTCTCGAATTCAACCGCACGCCCGCCCGCAAAATCGGCGAACTCGACAACCGCGGCTCACACTTCTACCTGGCCCTCTACTGGTCCGAAGCTCTCGCCGCCCAGAAGGACGACGCGGAACTGGCCAAGAAGTTCGCCCCAGTCGCCGACGCATTGAAGGCCCGCGAAGCCGAAATCGTCGCCGCGTTTGCCAACCAGCAGGGCAGACCCGCCGACATCGGTGGCTATTACCTGCCGAAGGCCGAACTCCTGAAGAAGTGGATGCGCCCGGTGGCCGAATTCAACGCCGTCATCGACGCGCTGTAACAGGCAACATTCTATAACGAAAAAAACTCGGAAGCGAATTCCGAGTTTTTTTCATTTTTATCACGAAACTTCTTAGCCCTTAATGTGGATAGCGGAAGCGAATTCCTTGAGCAGTGCCGGATCTTCGACCTTTTCCCAGAGGGTTCCGGTCACGATGATGTTCGCGCCTGCTGCCACGCGGACAGCGGCCGTCTGTGGATCCTTGATTCCGCCACCGGTAATGATGGTCATCTCGGTCGCCTTGCGGGTATAGGCGATGTGTTCTACCGGCACCGGCTCTTCGGCGCCGCTACCGGCTTCGAGGTACACGTAGCGCATGCCCATGAGTTCTGCCGCGATGGAGTTCACCATGCTGAGCTTGGGTTTGTTGGCAGGTACGGGCATGGTACCGCTAATGTATTCCACCGTGGTACGCTTGCCGCTGTTGATGAGCTGGTATGCCGTCGGAATTGCTTCCATGTTCAACGCACGCACCAGGGCGCCACCACGCACCTGTTCGTCAATCAGGTAGTTCGGATTGCGTCCGCTCACGAGCGTCATAAAGAGCATCGCATCGAAACCGGGCACCACCTGGGATGCTCCACCCGGGAAAAGAACCACGGGCAGGTTCACCGCCGCCTTGAGGGCCGCCACCTGCTTCGGGAGCGTAAAATTACCCAGGTAAGAACCGCCCACCAGCAAGAGGTCGGCACCGTTTTCGGCGGCCATAGCCCCCGCCTTCACAAAGGCAGCTTCGTCCGATGTATCGGGGTCCAGCAGCACGGCAAAAAGCGCACCGCGTTTTTCGATTTCAGCATTCAAACGAAGTTCAGTCTTCCCAGGTTTCATACAATTCCTTTTCTTGCGTCTACTCCACAAGATACCATAAAGATACATTATTTGTTTCCTCCTTGCCACAAAAAAAAGAAGAAGGAGGGTTGGAGGCCCACCTTCTCGTTCTCTCGTTGTTCTCTACCCCAAATTCGCTATTCGTCCTTGATGCAGCGTACATTCAACTGGATAAATTGGTTAGACCACAGCGGACGTTGCTGTACGAGCCATTTTCCATAGCTTTCGAACATGATCATCGATGCCCGAGGGTCCGAATACGCACTATCGGGCTTTACCGCATAATAGGTCCAAACTCCCTTGCCGCCTTCTTTTTCGGTCACGTTTCCAAATCCAGCAGCAAACAAGTAGTCTGCGAGGGCATAAGCTTCAAGATCCAGCGATTCCTTGACAAAGCCAAACATTTTCTCCCAATCGTTGCCATTCGGAAGACGCCAGCCATCGGGGCAAACACCCTGATAAGTTCCAGTGGCCTTTTCAACAGAATCGATTGCGGCCATCATTCTATCGTAGTTGATGTTATTGCCCATGGCATGCAACGTATCGCAAAGTGACGGCACTTCGCTTTCTGCCAGACATTCATCAAGCGACACCAGCACAATCGAGGTATCCAGCGCAAGCACTTCGGACAACGAGTAATAACCATTGGGGCTGTTGAACATCAGGTTTTCACCAAACCATGTCTGCGTTCCGTTTTCCAAGGTGTACGTCACCGTCTTGTATGTCTTTCCGTCGCGTTCGTCAGTCATAGAGCCCGCAACATAGGGCGCCAGCTTTACCGAAGTTGTCCACTTTTTCGACGTACAGACAAAGTTGAACAAGACACCCGAATTTTCAATAACGGCACCCTCTTTTTCCGCAGTACATTTTTCCAGGCCCTGCATAAGAATTGCAAAGTTCGTATTGATTTCTTTGGACAGCTCGGACATTTTCAAAACGCCTTGGGCGTCTTCTTTCACAATAGTATTCAGTTTGCTAAACGACCATGCGGTAAAAAGTTTTTTCGTCTCTTCGTCAATATTGTCAAGCGTCCCATCTTCGCCAAACTTTTGCGCCAACGATTCAACGCTAGATTTACTCAAGGAACCAATGTAAAAGTTCATAAATTGCAGAACTTCGACGACATCCGAATCAGCGGCATGTTCATTTTTTTCAAAATTGAACGGCACGCCCTCGATTCCAAACGCCGCGAGAACTTCCCTGTCAGCCTGCGCTTTTGCTTCGGCAAAGGTTTTGCCCGAATTCACCAGATAGCGCAAACGGTAAGCTTCCAAGTAGGTCATTACATTGACATTCACATTCCTAGTCTCGCGCAAATCCACTATGGCCAGATACGGGACATAATCCATGTACCAGATACCGTCGTACCAATCATCACTATTTCGATTGGGGTGAATTTCGAATTGCGCATACGGACTGTTAAAAGTAACGCTGTCGATTTCGAATTTTCCGGATCCATTTATAAAGGCGCCTTCATAAACAACTCCCGTCGTATCTAAAGTTAACGAATCCAATTCGAACACCTTCATCAGCGATACATTAAGCTGAATTGATGTGTTCTCATCGTATTCATTACCGTCCGGAGTGACAAGCGAAGGCAAATTCGCCGTCTGGCCACCAACCGAAATATCGGCAAGCACCGGAGTCAAGCCGGTCTCTTCGGCAGAGCCGCCCATCACGGTGTCGGGTTTACTGTCATCCGTGGAACATGCCGCAAGAGTCAAGGCGAATAGCACCGCCGCTTTGCAGACCATTTGTCTTTTTAAGTTGTTCATAATGTTCTCCTCGTTTTATTTTTTTAAACCTTTGATGTTTGTCATCGGGAAAAACTGCATGTTCAAGCGGTACACTTCATCGACCGCAGAATCCCTAGTCGCAATAGCAATGATGCGCTTGCGGCATTCAGCAATTTCTTGCACAATTTCGTCGTAAGCTTCGTGCGTAACGCCCAGCGTAACACCCGAGAAATGTCGTTCATTTTGCGGAACGCCCTCGATCGCGTCAAGGGCGAACTCGCCCATTTGGCGGTGCATCCCGCGGACGGCGACTGGCGTTACTTCCATAGGGCCCGTCGTCACCGACTTTTCGGTTTGCGTATAGTTGCCGGCATCGTCTTTTTGGAGCAGGTCCGCCTTGACCAAGAAATTCAAGGTTTCGCTCACCTCGGCCGCCGTTATTTTTTCGCGGCAGGCATGGGCAAGGGCCAAGGGTTTTGCCCCCGGCATGGCAGGTGCGAGTTCGCGGATGACCGGATTTTTCCAGTCACTGAAAAAACGGAACGAATCCCCTTCCAGGACCTTCGCCTTGTGCGCCTCGGCAATCGAAATCATCTTGCCGTAAGCGGCCTTCTTTTCGGTATCCGTTTTTGCATGGTCGAACTTGACCAATTCCACGAAGAAGTCGCACTCGTAATCAGCAAGCTTCATAGCCGCAGCCACACGCACGGCAGTTGCTTCGCCCAGATTATAGCGCCCCTCACTTACATATTTAAGGAATATCGACGAGGAAAACCCCGCCAATGAGGCGAACTCCTGCCAGCTAAACGCGGATTTCGCCTTTCGTTCGGCATAGTAATCCGCGATATACTGACGGTAGCTCGTATATTCAAGTATATCTTTCATTTGTCCTCCTCTTAGCCCCCGAAATATCGGTTCAAGCTAAGTTCATTCTAAATATAAACAAAGATTTTTAAAAAATCAACAGTTTTATGACATAAATTTTATATTTTCAGTAAAATTTTAAACATTTTTCTATTTTTATAAAAAATTAGCAATTTTTACGACATAAAACATTTCTTATACAGAATGTCAAGCGGAGGCAACAGACCGATAGTCTATTGTCGGAGCGAAGGACGAACAACGACCTGCCTTTCCTTTTGGAGTTCTCATACCTCGTTGTTCGTATATAGAATGCCGAGCGGAGGCAATAGACCGGTAGTCTATTGTCGGAGCGAAGGACGAACAACGACTTGCTTTTCCTTTTGGAGTTCTCATACCTCGTTGTTCGTATATATAAAGAAGGCGTGCCGAAGCACGCCTTCTCCCAATCGGCCTCCTAACCGATCCTCCTTAACCCCCAAATCCGTTATTCGTCCTTGATGCAGCGGACAAAGCCAGAGCGAGGCAAGTCGTAACCGAGCACTACCGCTTCATAATACACATTGGCCCCCTTCCTACGGCTAGTAGTTTGAGTTGCAAGAGCTCCCACGACATCGCCCGCAGCATTTCCACGGATTTCTTCAGGCGTCACCACAGGCTCAAACTGATACTCCCCCACACCCCTAACTATAGCCCTATAGTCGCCTTTTTCACCACGAATGTCAGCCAGAAGATCCAAGCCAAATCCCGTAGGATCTCCATAATTTGCCAACAGCAAGGTCAATGCAGGGCCCTGTCCAAGGCCATCGAGATAACTGAGCAAAGCATTCCAGTCTTCATACTTCGGCATGCGCCAACCTTCTGGACACACTTCAAAATTTATCGTCTCGAGCGAATCGATCACCTTGTCCCAAAGCATATTATCACCATCGTCACGATAATCGCCATATTCATATAGTTCATCACAATCTTCTTCAGCCCGACCTCGCCAATACAACGTATCATCCGACAAGCTCTCATTCAAGTACTCGACAGCTTTAACAGATACACACCCTTCTTTAGTCGTGTACTTTCGGTAAGACGAATCCAAGCCATACAACGGAGAATACAACCGACCGTATACAGAGCAGTACGACGAATTGTCCCTAAAGCAGCTGGAATATTCCGCAGCATACCTTAAGTTTTCCGCCATCCAGGTCTGCGAAGTTCCACCCAAATCAATAGTCACCGTTTTATATTCCTCGCCATCACGAGAATCAACCATCGCCCCAAACGTATGTGCAATATTCAACCGGCTCGTTTTGAGATACGCAAATTCCCAAAAACCGGACACGCACTTCAGTTCAAAGAGATCTCCCTGAATATCGGCAAACGTTCCCTCGTTTTCAGAAGAGCATTGTCCCACACCGAAAACACTTGCCAACAGGTTCACATAATAAGCCTTAAATTGCATGCACTCCTGATAAAAATCCTCATCCCACATTTCAAAGGCCTTTCGCGAAGAGCTCAACAATCTCCAATAATGCGACTTTTCAACAGCTTCCGTCAAAGATTTTTTTGTATCTTCCGACAAATCAGCCAACAATCCAGACTCGCCAAGTTCCTCTTTCAAATGCTGTAGCAAATTAAACGGGACCAATCCATTAAACGCCTTGCGCCACACAGCTACATTCGAGGAATTCATCAAGCTTTCCTCCACGAACGGATTTTGCGAGCCAAAACCTAGCGCATTTGCAATTTCGGTTTCAGCCTGGGCCTTCGCCGCCACAAACGACATTCCAGATTCAGCCAGCTTCCGTATGCGATAGGTCGCCAAATGACTCAATCCATCAATCACAAAGGTATTTGCATCCCGGATATCCACAATCGCACTCAGCGATACTTCACCCGATACAGCTTCCAACAAGACAATCGGACTTCTCAGCGAAACACTATCAAAATTGGCCATTCCGTCGTCACCAGGAACCCTTTCTCCTGTGAGCGGATCTATGACGTCGCCCTTAAAGGACTCCGTAATCGTGGAATCATCCAGCGGCACAAGCGTCACCGTATCCAGTTCCGTCAGAACGATCTGTCCGCCATCATAAAAAACATTCGTCGGAACAGAAACAGAAACATCTTCTGACGAACCGGCCTCATTACCTGCCGGCGCATAATAAGCAAGCCCTCTCAAAGAGATATTTTCGTATGCGATAACACTCGGCTCTTCCGAAGAGCCTCCCATCTGCGTTCCCGGAGTCGTTTCCACCTTTGAAATGGCATTCCCTTCGTCAGTGGAACAGGCCGCGAACACCAAGGCGAGCGGCATCGCCATTTTGCAGACAAACTGCATAGCCATTTTTGAGTAATTCATGATATCCTCCTAACCCTTTTTAGAACTCTTGTTTGTCATGGGGAAAAACTGGATGTTCAGGCGGTACACCTCATCCGTTTCGGTTTCCCTCGTAGCAATTTCAATAATGCGCTTGCGGAACGCATTGATTTCAGCGACGATTTCGTCGTAGGCGCCTTGCGTAATGCCAAGCGTCACGCCCGAAAAATGCCTTTCGTTTTGCGGCACGCCCTCGATTGTGTCGAGCGCAAGCTCGCCCATTTGGCGGTGCAGGCCGCGAATCACAGCGGGAGTGACCTCCATGGGTCCGGCCGTAATCGACCTGTTCGTCTGAACGTAATTGCCGTTTTCGTCCTTCTGGAGCATGTTCGCCTTAATCAGAAAATTCAGCGAATCGCTGACTTCGGCAGCGGTAATTTTGGGGCGACACGCTTTTGCAAGCGCCAGCGGCTTTGCACCCGGCATGGCAGGCGCCAGTTCGCGGAGCACCGGATTTTTCCAGCTGTCAAAGTAGCGGTACGCATCGGCCTCGACAACCTTCACCTTGCGGCTTTCTGCCATCGCCACCAGCTTCTGGAACGATTCCTTTTTCGCCTTGTCCGACTTCGCATGATCGAAGCGAACCAGTTCGCGGAAAAAGTCCAAGTCGCCACCGGACAAGTGCATCGCAGCACCAACGCGCTCGACAGCCGCTTCACTCAAGTTGAAGCGTCCCTCGCTCACATATTTAAGGTAAACCGGCGAAGAAAACCCCGCCGCAGAAGCGAACTCCGGCCAGGTAAACGCGGATTTCGCCTTCTTGTCGGCGTAATAGTCCGCGATATACTGGCGGTAACTCGTATATTCAAGTATATCTTTCATTTGTCCTCCTCTTAACCCCCGAAAGCTCGGCCCAAGTTAAGCACATTCTAAATATAACCAATAAATTTTAAAAAATCAATAGTTTTTACAATAAATTTTTCATTATTTTTCAAAATTTTAAGCATTTTTGAAATTTTGATGTAGAAATTAAAGTTTTTCTACAATAAATATGCATACAAAAACAATATTGTGTATCTTCTATCAGAAACGCCATTTGGCATTTTCAACCCTTGTTGCCTTTTTTCTATTTAAATTTGTAGCATGAATTTCTTCACGAAAGTAGACCTTCCCACCACTGATTTCAAAATCGATTACAACAGCCGCTTGGCATTTTTCGGTTCGTGTTTTGCAGACAACATATCATCGCAGTTCGAAAGTCGCAAGTTCCATACGCTCGCGAACCCGTTCGGCACCGTATACAACCCGATTTCTTTGGAGAGTCAAGTCAAGACGATTGCCAATGGGAAAGTTTTCGGAGAAGACGATGTTTTTCAGGACACGCGATGCGACGGGCTTTGGCACTGCTGGGATGCGCACAGCTCGCTTTCGGGCGCGACGAAAGAAGAATGCATCGCGAAGCTGAACGCTGCAACAGCACAAGCCCGCAATTTTCTGCGAAAGACAGATGTCATCTTTATCACGCTCGGCTCCGCATTCGTCTACTATTTAAAGGACAGCGGTAAGCCCGTATCGAATTGCCACCGACAAGACCCCGCACTTTTTGAACGCAGGATGATTAGCGTAGAAGAGGCGGCCAGCGCCATCTGCGAAATCGTCGAAAATCTGCGCAAGATAAAAAATCAGACCAGGATTGCTTCGCCTTCGGCTCGCAATGACGTTGCAAGATTTACAAGCGACAACACCCCCCGCATCGTCTTTACCGTATCGCCGCTGCGACACATGAGCGACGGCGCCCACAACAACACGCTTTCTAAGGCGACGCTTCAACTCGCCGTAGACAAGGTCGTGAAATGCGGGACTGAGATTGCCGCGACCACCTACTTCCCCAGCTACGAAATCGTGATGGACGAACTGCGCGACTACCGCTTTTACAGCGACGACATGATTCATTTGTCTAAAGCCGCCGAGGAATACATCTTCGAGCGAATGGTCGAAACCTACTGCAACGACACCACCCGCGAAAACATGGCGAAAGTGGAAAAATTCCTGAAAATGGCAAACCACCGAATACAAGACGAAAGCTCCCCCGCTACGCAGCAACTCAAAAAGAAAATCGCTTCGCAGGCGGCAGAACTTGAAAAGCAAATTCCGGGACTCCCGTTACGTTAACCGTCCTCAACCCCGCCTCAAAATCGAAACTTTTAGTTTCGGTATAATTACAATAAAATAAATTTAGAATACGGTTATTCCTGTTCGTCCCTTTCCTTGTGCTTCCAGTAGTCAAGCTTGTCGCCATCCATGCCGATATGCCTTGCAATGAAGGCCGGGTTGCGCCCCTGCTTGCGCTGGAATTCGTAATCGCGGAGTGCCTTGAACGCGACGCCTCCCAGAATGACGCACGCAGGCAGGTTGATGAGCGCCATGCCGCCCATCGTGATGTCGGCAAGCGCCCAGCAGGCATCCATCGGAGTCACCGCGCCAAAGAGCACCACTAAGCTGCACAATATATGAATCACCGTCATAGCCTTCTTGCCGGGCATTTTCTTCTTGTTGATGTAAGCAATCGCATTGTGCACGTAGTAGAGGTTACCTAAAAGGGTCGTGAATGCGAACAGCGTCATCGCCACCGTAATGAACACCGGGCCCACCGCACCGAACGTCGTAGAGACAGCCTGCTGCACGTACATGGCGCCTGCGTTCTCGGCAGTTCCCGGCACGCCGGAAACAAGGCACATCAGGGCTGTGGCCGTACAAAGGAAAAGCGTATCGATATACACCGAAAGCATCTGCGCGAGGCCTTGCTTTACCGGGTGCGAAACATGAGCCGCCGCAGCAGCATTCGGGGCGGAACCGACGCCCGCCTCGTTGGAATAAAGTCCACGCTTGATGCCGTACATCAGGCAAGAGCCTGCAATGCCGCCACCAATCGCCTGGAAGTCAAAAGCATCCTGCATAATCGCGACAATCACCGACGGAATAAGGTCAAAATGCGCGATCAGCATGATGACCGCAAGAATCACATAGAAAAGCCCCATGACCGGCACGAGTACGCCTGTCGTCTTGACAATGCGCTTGCCGCCACCGAACAGGCAAAAACCAACCAACACCGCAAGGATAACGCCGATAATCCACGGAGTAACTGACGGGTTGTAGAAGCTGTAGGTTTCAAAAGTCGACTGTAAGTTGTAGGAGCAAAGCAGATTGAAACCGAACGCATAAGTAGAAATCAGGAACACCGCAAAGACGACACCCAGCCAGCGGCTGTGCAACGCACTTTCGATGTAATAAGCCGGACCACCATAGCAGGCGTTCGTGCGATGATCTCGACGCTTGTACACCTGAGCCAGCGTGCTTTCGACAAATGCCGACGACGCACCGACAATTACAAGCACCCACATCCAGAAAGTGGCACCGGCGCCACCGAGGCAAATTGCCGTCGAAACGCCGATGATGTTTCCTGTTCCCACGCGCGATGCCGTCGACACAAGCAGTGCCTGCAACGAAGAAATCCCGCCCGCCTCGTGCGGCTTTTCAATCAGCGTGCGAACAGCTTCCACAAAAAGTCGAATCTGCACAAACCGTGTGCGAATGCTGAAGTAAATACCCGCAGACGCGAGAACGATAATCAGAATGGGGTAATAAAGGACGCTGTCAACCGTGTTCAAGAAATCGACAATCATCGCATCTCCTAACAAAATGAATGCTAAGGAGACAATCTAGAAAAAAAACTAAACCCTCCAGTGCATTAACTGCGAAAGGAGTTTATCAAAAAAGGGCGTCCCCGCACTAATGCGAGGAACGCCTTTTGAAACGCTAATGTCGTGCGTTTTGTATCCGCACGGCGTGCATTAATTACGCACCGAGTTTCGCGCGGATCCAGTTGTTGGCGTTCGCGATAGCACCGGCAATCTTGTCGACTTCCTTGGTGCCGGCCTGAGCGCGGTCCGGGCGTCCACCGCCGCGGCCACCGCAAGCTGCAGCGAGGTCTTTGACCAGGTCGCCGGCCTTGATGCCCTTGGCCTGGACATCCTTGCCCACCATCACGGCGATGCTTCCGTTGCCTTCGCCCTTGTTCGCAATCACGGCGACGCTGTCGGTGTCGAGCTTGTTCTGAACGCCGTCCAGCAAGTCCTTGTACTTGTCTTCGGGCATGTTGAGTTCGCGTACAAACAGATTCACGCCCATCACGTTAATGCCGCCGTTCAAGAGTTCGGCAGCGGCGAGGGTCGCAAGTTCCAGCTTCACGGACTGCAGGCTCTTTTCCAAGTTCTGAGTCTTAGCGAAGCTCTGCTGAATGCGGTCGAGAACTTCGGCATCCTTGCAGCGGAGCTGTTCACGGAGAGCCGTGAGAATCTGCGTACCGGCACGGAGCAGCGAGAGAGCACCGCGGCCAGAGACCGCTTCGATACGGCGCACACCAGCGGACACGCTGGATTCGCTGATAATCTTCACGAGACCTATGTTACCAGTGTTCTGCACATGCAAGCCACCGCAGAATTCCTTGGAGAATTCTTCGTTTGCGCAGCCCATCTTCACCACGCGGACTTCGTCGCCATACTTTTCGCCGAACAACGCCATGGCACCGCTGGCCTTGGCTTCGTCCACGCCCATCACCTGGGTGTTGACCGGCAGGCATTCCATCACCTTCGCGTTCACGATGTCTTCCACCTTCTGGATTTCTTCAGCGGTCATCGCGTTGAAGTGGCTGAAGTCGAAGCGGAGGAGTTCGTTGGAAACAAAGCTACCCTGCTGCTGAACGTGAGTGCCGAGCACCTGGCGGAGCGCTGCCTGCAGCAAGTGAGTGGCGGAATGGTTCTTGCGGATATCGTTACGACGGTCGTTATCGACAGTCGCCATGAACACAGCGCCCATCGTCGTTTCGTTTGCCGTACCCTTTTTCACCTTGCCGCGGCAGAGGGCGGTGTCGTTCACCTTCACGGTGTCGAACACGTCAATCTCGAGGTCGGCAGAAACGAGCGTACCCTTGTCACCGACCTGGCCACCCATTTCGGCGTAGAACGGAGAAGTTTCAAGAACGATGCTGAGCACGCCCTTGTCTTCGCGCCAGCGCACGACCTTCGTTTCGCAAGCGGAAAGCTCATAGCCCACGAACTTGGTGCTTTCTTCGCTGTACTGCGTCCAGCCTTCGGTACCCATCGTGTTGATGCCCTGCTTCATGTTGGCACGGGCGCGGGCCTTCTGTTCTTCCATGCACTTGTTGTAGCCTTCTTCGTCAATCGTAAGGCCCTTTTCTTCGGCGAGGATACCGGTGAGGTCCGGCGGGAATCCGTAGGTATCGTAAAGCAGGAACACCTTGTCGCCCGGCACGGTCTTTGCGTCACCGAGTTCAGCCACGATGCCGGCGAAGCGTTCGAGGCCGGCGTCCAGCGTGCGAATAAAGCTTTCTTCTTCGCTCTTGATGACGCTTGCCACAAATTCCTTGCGTTCGCGGATTTCCGGGAAGGCGTCGCCCATCGTGTCGGCAAGCACCTGCACGAGCTGGCAAATAAACGGCTTCTTCTGGCCGAGCAGGCGGGCAAAGCGGCTGGCGCGGCGCAGAATGCGGCGAAGCACGTAGCCACGGCCTTCGTTGCTCGGGAGAGCGCCATCGGCAATAGCGAAAGAAATCGCGCGAATGTGGTCGGCAATCACGCGGTGCGGAGTACCGGCTTCGCCATCGTTGTACGGAACGCCAGAGAGTTCAGCAATCTTTGCGATAATCGGGGTGAACACGTCGGTGTCGTAGTTGCTGGTCTTGCCCTGAAGAATAGCACAGATACGTTCGAAACCCATACCGGTATCGACGTTCTTTGCCTTCAGCGGAATGAGGGAGCCGTCGCTCACGCGTTCGTACTGCATGAACACGTTATTCCAAATTTCAATATAGCGGTCGTTTTCGCCGTTCACGCCCTTGATGGGGTCCTTGAAGGTTTCGGCCTGGGTAGCCAGGTCGCCGCGGTCATAGTGGATTTCGGAGCAGGGGCCGCACGGACCGGTGTCGCCCATTTCCCAGAAGTTGGAGTGAGCGTCAAAACGCATGATGCGGTCATCCGGGAGGCCGGACACGTCCTTCCAAATCTGCCAGGCTTCGTCATCGTCCTGATACACGGTCGCAAAGAGACGTTCCTTCGGGAGCTTCCACACTTCGGTCAAAAGTTCCCATGCCCAGGCGATAGCTTCTTTCTTGTAGTAGTCACCGAAGCTCCAGTTGCCGAGCATCTCGAAGAAGGTGTGGTGGTAGTTGTCGCGGCCCACCACGTCGAGGTCGTTGTGCTTGCCGGACACGCGAAGGCACTTCTGGCTGTTGCATGCGCGCTTCCAGCCCTTCGGATTGTCGCCCAGGAAGATGGCCTTGAACTGGTTCATGCCCGCGTTCGTGAACATGAGCGTCGGGTCGTCATGCGGGACCACCGGCGAAGAACGCACAAAGAGGTGGCCCTTGGATTCAAAGAACTTGATGAAAGATTCGCGCACCTGCGCAGAAGTCATTATTTCGGACATAGCTATTCCTTTAATTTTTACGGCACAAATTTAGTAAAAAACAGACTATGGAGAATGAGGTATGGGGTCGCGGCTACGCCGCTTTGAGGTATGGGGTATGAGGAGTTTGCCGAACGGTCTGTAAAGGGGAAAGCCTTCCCCCTCGCTTCTGCCCTGCGGGCATACGCTACCCTTTCTAACGGGCGCTCGCCGCCATGAGCCTGCCCCGGACTTGTTCCGGGGTAACGCCCCGCTGACGTTCCCTAACTCCTTGATAGGCGCAGAATTAGATCCTTTACAGAAAACATGATCTGTAAAATGGTCCTTCAGGAAAGCAAAATATAGTCCAAAAAGTCCCTTTGTTCCCACCCCCTTATTTTCTATATTGAGCCTATCAAAAGAACAGTCAAAAGAAAGACTCGGCCGCCCAAATTTATGGCGTTGGAAAGCCGAGCAAAGAAGGAAAAACATGATCAACGCATGGAATGGCTTTGAAGGCGGACTCTGGCAGAACGAAATCAACGTCCGCGACTTTATTCAGCGCAACTACACGGCATACGACGGAGACAAATCGTTCCTCGCAGGTCCGACCGACGCCACCCAGAAGCTGTGGGACGAACTGCAGAGCCTGCAGGCCGAAGAACGCAGGCACGGCGGCGTGCTGGACATGGACACCGACATCGTCTCCACCATCACGAGCCACAAGCCGGGCTACATCAACGAGCGTCTCAAGGACCTGGAAAAGGTCGTGGGCCTGCAGACCGACAAGCCGCTCAAGCGCGCCTTCATGCCCTTCGGCGGCATCAAGATGGCCGAAGAAGCTTGCCAGCAGTACGGCTACAAGCCCAACGCCGACCTCCACAAGATCTTTACTGAATACCACAAGACCCACAACCAGGGCGTATTCGACTGCTACACTCCCGAAATCCGCGCCGTCCGCAAGGCCCACCTACTCACCGGCCTCCCGGACACCTACGGTCGCGGACGTATCGTAGGCGACTATCGCCGCGTGGCCCTTTACGGTATTGACTATATCATCAAGCAGAAGCAGAACGACCTCGCCCACGTGGGCGACGGCACCATGACCGACGACGTGATCCGCCTTCGCGAAGAAGTGGCCGAACAGATTCGCGCCCTGCAGCAGATGAAGGTCATGGCCGCAAGCTACGGCTTCGACATTTCCGAACCGGCAACCAACGCCCACGAAGCCTTCCAGTGGCTCTACTTCGGCTACCTTTCCGCCATCAAGACCCAGAACGGTGCTGCCATGAGCGTGGGCCGTATCTCCACCTTCTTGGACATCTATATCGAACGCGACCTCAAGAACGGCACCCTCACCGAAAGCGAAGCCCAGGAACTGGTGGACCACATGGTCATGAAGTTCCGCATGGTCAAGTTCGCCCGTATCGAAAGCTACAACCAGCTCTTCAGCGGCGACCCGGTGTGGGCCACCCTCGAAGTAGGCGGCATGGGCCAGGATGGTCGTTCCATGGTTACCAAGAACGATTTCCGCTTCTTGCACACTCTGGAAAACATGGGTCCCTCTCCGGAGCCGAACCTCACGGTACTCTACACCAAGCGCCTGCCCGAAAACTTCAAGGAATACGCCGCCTACATTTCTGTGACGACCAGTTCCATCCAATACGAAAACGACGACGTGATGCGTCCCATCTGGGGTGACGACTACAGCATCTGCTGCTGCGTTTCTGCAACGCAGACCGGCAAGGAAATGCAGTTCTTCGGTGCCCGCGCAAACCTCGCCAAGGCCCTCCTCTACGCCATCAACGGCGGCAAGGACGAAAAGGGCGGCCTGGTGCCCGGTATGCAGATCGGTCCGGAGCTCGCGCCGATTACCAGCGAATACCTCGACTACGACGAAGTGATGCACAAGTACGACATCATGCTGGAATGGCTCGCGGGCATCTACGTGAACACGCTGAACCTGATCCACTACATGCATGACAAGTACTACTACGAAGCCGCAGAACTCGCCCTCATCGATACCGATGTGCGCCGCACGTTTGCAACAGGTATCGCAGGCTTCAGCCATGTGGTCGACAGCCTCTCCGCTATCAAGTACGCGAAGGTGAAGGTGGTCCGCGGCGACGACGGCCTTGCCAAGGACTTCGTGGTGAAGGGAGACTTCCCCAAGTACGGCAACGACGACGACCGCGCCGACGAAATCGCCGTGTGGCTCCTGAAGGAATTCATCGCGAAAATCAAGAAGCACCACACCTACCGTAACGCCGAACCCACGACTTCTATCCTTACGATTACGAGTAACGTGGTGTACGGAAAGGCCACCGGCGCGCTCCCTGACGGACGCCCGGCAAACGCCCCGTTTGCACCCGGTGCAAACCCGAGCTACGGCGCCGAAAAGAACGGCCTCCTCGCTTCGCTCAACTCTGTGGCGAAGCTCCCCTACGAGTACGCTCTGGACGGCATCAGTAACACCCAGACCATCAGCCCGAACGCCCTCGGCCACAGCGACGACGAACGCGCCCAGAAGCTGGTGACCGTCATGGACGGCTACTTCGCCCAGGGTGCACACCACCTGAACGTGAACGTGTTCGGTGTGGAAAAGTTGCTGGACGCTCAGGCCCACCCCGAAAAGGCCGAATACGCGAACTTCACCATCCGCGTCTCCGGCTACGCTGTCAAGTTCCTCTCGCTCACGAAGGAACAGCAGGACGACGTGATCAGCCGCACCTGCCACGGCGTGCTTTAAAGACCGAATCGGCTAAACTCTCCTGAGTCCTTACTCTGGAGCCGATTCTCTCGCAACCGCCCTCGGTTAACACCCGAGGGCTTTGTTGCTCACAAAGACCGAGTCAGCTAAAATTCTTAAGCTACGAAAAACGCCCCGGATTTTATCCGGGACGTTTTGTTTTATGGAGGAGAACAATATGAAACTTTCTAGAGCTTAGTCTGCTTCGCGAGTCATCATGAGCTTGCAGTAGCCATCCTCAACAACCACATTGCTGCGGGAAAGCCTGACATTTTCCATTTCCCAGTTACCCTTGCTCCAATGTTCGGTAGATATGACATCGCCATCGAAATCATCCTGCCAAGAGAGCGAGAAGCTCTTGGTTTCCGGGTCGTAGGCATAGACGCGTACATAGTCAATCCACTGGATTTGCGGACCGTCAGCGAGCTCATTGCCCGTAAACTTGCCCACCCAAGCTGCACTTTTCGAAGACCAGAGATTGAAACGCAGAGACTGCTTCTGGGTCAAGAAGGCAACCTGGTCGGCGTCTGCGTGAGAACCGCGGCTCAAGCCAAGTTCGTCACGACGAATCTCGACACTGTCAATTTCCCAAGACACGTATTCCGGAGTCCAAACCATCGTGAACAGGTGGAATTCTTCCGTGGCATCGAAGCCAAAGTCGTGCAGCGGCTTGCTCTCGGAAGTGGTGTTCGACTTGATAGACGGATCTCCTTCGCGGGTAATGATGTTCGACTGCCACATCGTGCCACCCTTACCAAGCACTTCAATGTCGATTTCATTCCAGGGAACTTCACCTTTCTTCTCGGAACCTTCGGCATAAAGGAACATAGAACTCACAGAACCTGGAATCGAGACCATCTTCATGCGGGCTTCAAAGCGGCCATACAAGAACTCCTCCTTGCCGGAAAGTTCCGCACCGTAGTAGCTGTAAGTCACATTCGGGTCAGTCAACACGGAATCCGCCACATTCCCCTGACCATCGGCTAGGCCCTGCTGGTTCTGGTCAGTCTCCGTATCCTGACCAATCTGGTTTGCAGGATCCGTAACATCGGCCTGGCCTTGCTGATTTTGATCGTCCACCAGTCCCTGATCAGTTTGTCCTTGCTGATTCTGGTCGGTCGCCCCTCCCTGATCGGTCTGGGCCGTAGAATCGGTCGGAGTCTGGGCAGTTGGATCGACAACCGTCTGGGTAGACGGATCAACAACATCAGTTGCGGTCGGGCTGGAACTGTCATCGGAGCAGGCCGCAAAGAGAGCTAGCGTAGCAACGGAGAGAAGGAATTTCGTTTT
The DNA here is from genome assembly GCF_045601785.1 of Fibrobacter sp. Classification (GTDB taxonomy): domain Bacteria; phylum Fibrobacterota; class Fibrobacteria; order Fibrobacterales; family Fibrobacteraceae; genus Fibrobacter. The sequence goes on along the minus strand of NZ_JAZSAF010000043.1, from coordinate 13,365 downwards.
CATAGAATACCTCGTTTCTTTGAAAATAAATATACCCCTTTTTACTGGCAGGTGGTACACACCGAAACACAATTCAAACACATCAGTATCAACTGTACTAAAAACACTGCAAAAATAAACCCATAAGAGGATTTTTCCATCTTATGGGTAATTTTTTGAGAGTCGCGATGTGTTTTCAGCGAAATGAAAAGCGAGCAAGACAATGATTCATTAAAAGCGTACGAAAGTCTAGCAAGAGCAGAAATCAAGAAACTTAATTTCGCTCAAAACCGAGCGAGACAAAGAACGCTTTGGCGTAGCGTATAAATAATACGTGAGCCAAAGCGTGATGCAGTATCGCGATGTGTTTTCAGCGAAATTTTAGCCTTTAACGGCGTCGCCCATGGAGAACATAGGCATATACATTGCAATGAGGAGGCCACCAACAGCGCCACCCAGGAACACGATAATGAGCGGTTCCATCATGCCCACCACGGCATCCACTGCAGCATCCACTTCTTCATCATAGAAGTCGGCCAACTTCAAGAGCATGCCGCCCAGGTTACCGGTCTTTTCACCCACGCCCGTCATCTGGATCACCATGGGCGGGAAAAGTCCTGTTTCTTGCATGGGGTCTGCAATGCTCTTACCACCTGCAATACCAATTGCAATTTTATTGATACCCTTTTCAACTACTTTGTTTGAAACGGTCGACGCCACCACTTTCAAAGAATCCATGATGGACACACCTGCATTCAATAGCGTTCCCAATGTACGGGCAAAGCTCGCCGTTGTCGACTTGATCTGAAGGTCCCCTAGCTTAGGCACCTTCAGCATAAAGCCGTCCCAGGCAAATTTTGCGGCGGGCACACGCATGGCAAGCTTGAAACCCACTATCAAGAGAACCACACCTATAAACAGGAACGCACCGTTATCGCGAATAAAGTCAGAAATACCCATCACCGCCTGCGTCGGCGCCGGAAGTTCCGCATCCAATGCAGCGAACTGTTCAGCGAATGTCGGCACCACGAATGTCATAAGGGCTATCACCACCAGGATACCCACGATAACAAGCATCACCGGGTAGGTCAGCGCCTTTTTCACTTTACGCTTCAGGCGTTCGTTGTTCTCCAAAGTTTCTGCAAGACGGGCAAGAATTCCATCCAAGATACCACCCGCTTCACCTGCCGCCACCATGTTGGTGTACAGGTTGCTGAACACCTTGGGGTGCTGCGCCAAGGCATCCGCCAAGGACGAACCTCCGTTAATGGACTGCGTAATCTTATGGACCACACTTTTCAATTCAGGGTTTTCGCACTGGTTCTCGAGAATGTTCAAGCACTGCAACATCGGAAGACCAGCCGAGCTCATCGAAGAGAACATACGAGTGAATCGGGCAATTTCGGCGGGCTTGATGCCAGAGCCAATCTTGATCTTGATTTCGGTCGGTTTCTTCTTCAGGCTCTGAATCACCAAACGGCGGCGCATCAAAAGGGCTTCGGCTTCAGCCTTGTCCTTCGCTTCGAGCGTTCCTTCAAAATTGTTGCCTTGCGCATTCTGCGCCTTGTATAGGAATTCAGCCATCGCTTACACTCCTTCCTTCACGAACAACTGTTCCAACTGGTCGGGGCTCGGAGAACGTGCAAGGGCATCGAAGCGGTCCACCTTGTGGTTCTTCACCAATTCGCACAGGCACATGTTCATCGTGTTCATGCCGAACTTCTGGCCGATTTCAATCATCGACTCAATCTGGTGAACCTTGTCGTCACGGATCAGCGCACGGATACCCGGAGTCACGTTCATCACTTCGTAGGCCATCACGCGGCCACCACCGATTTTCGGAATAAGCGTCTGGCATATCACGCCCTGCAGCACGAACGAAAGCTGCGTACGCACGGTCTGCTGTTCCCCCTTCGGGAAAGCATCCACCACGCGGTTGATGGTCTGCACGCAAGAGTTGGTATGAAGCGTCGCAAAAGCCAAGTGACCCGTTTCTGCAATGGTAAGGGCGGCTCGGATCGTTTCGAGGTCGCGCATTTCGCCGATGAGCACCACGTCGGGGTCCTGACGCAGCGCCATCTTGAGCGCCTGGGCAAAGCTGTTGGTATCGCTACCAACTTCGCGCTGGTTGATCATGCAGCCCTGGTGCTTGTGCAAAAATTCGATCGGGTCTTCCACCGTCAGAATGTGGTCGTGGCGTTCCTTGTTGATCTTGTCGATCATAGCAGCCAAGGTCGTCGACTTACCCGAGCCCGTAGCACCTGTCACCAACACAAGGCCCGATGGACGGGTTGTAAATTCGGCCATGATTTTCGGGAGACCAAGTTCCTTGAAGGTCTTGATTTCAAGCGGAATAATACGCAAGGCCAAGGCCACACAACCACGCTGCAAGTAGGCGTTCGCACGGAAGCGCGCGAGATTTGCAATACCGAAAGAAAAGTCGCATTCCTTCTGCTGTTCGAAAGTCTTTTTCTGGCCTTCGTTCATCAAGCTATAGGTCATGCGCATGGTTTCGTCCGGTTTCAGTTTGTCCTCGCCAATGGGAGTGAGCTTACCGGAAAGACGAATAAGGGGAGGTGCGCCTGCCGTAATATGCAAGTCAGAGGCGCCACGCTGGACCATTTCAGAAAGAAGATCTTGAATATTGTATGCCATATCAAAGAATATAACTTAAAATGCCCCCCATTTGCCAAAAAAATTCATCATTTTGGCGTAAAAAACTCTATTTTAAGGTTTAAGAATGAAGAAAATACTCCAAAACACAGTCGTAAGGTCCAAAAAAGCGATGGCAGCTCTGTTCCTGCTGCTAGCGGTCTTTGCCGTCTGTTTCACCGCCTGCCGACAGGAGTATTTCCAGACGGCCCCCTCCAAGGTCATCAACTTCAAAGGAAAACTTGTCGAAGGCGGAATATCCCACTACAACGACGAAAAGGGAGTCGTCACGCTCATCGTGCTCACCGCATCGTGGTGTCCCGGCTGCCGAGCAGAACTTCCGCACCTTAAGCAGCTAGACTCCGAATTCAGGGACAGCGGTTTCAAGATCGTGATGATAAGCGAAGATGACACCCCAAGAATCGCATCGAAGTACAAGAAATCGGCTGGAATCCCCTGGACCATGTTCCATTGGAACTACGACATGATGAACGCACTTGGAAACCCTGGAGTCATCCCTGTCAGCTATCTTGTAAACGCACAAGACAGCATCGTAAAAATCGATGTAGGGGAATTTGACGAAAAGGTAATGCGAAAGCTGATTGGGAAGGCCCTTAAGCAATAGGGCTCGGGAAAAGAATCACGTCCTTGATTTCGGACTTTCCCATTGCAAGCATAAACAAGCGGTCGAGTCCAAGTGCCACGCCAGAGCATGCGGGCATTCCCGATTCAAGTGCCGCTAGGAAATTTTCATCAATCGGCGGCAAGGGCTTGTTCATGCCGCGACGAATTTCAAGGTCAGCTGCAAAACGCCTGCGCTGTTCTGCCGCATCGGTGAGTTCCGTATAGCCGTTGCAAAGTTCCACCTGGTCTACAAACAGTTCAAAGCGGCGCGCCCAGGTGTAGCCGTCTTCGTCCACATACGTTTGCGCAAGAGCCGCCTGCGACTGCGGATAATCCAATATAAACTCGGGGCCGTTCTTGGCAAGCTCCGGTTCCACCGCAAAGACCATCAGGTAATCCCACCAGTCCTCACGAGACATAGCCGAACCTTCCGCCGGGAGCGGGATATCGCGAGCAGTGCAGGCCGCCGCAAACTCATCATCCGAAGCCGTCAGCGGATTCACGCCCACATAATTCTTGAATGCATCAATCCAGCGCGTGCGGCGAGCGTTAATGGGACTTCCGATAATTTCAGAAACAAGCGATTCTACTTCGTCCATCAACTTTTCTTGCGGCATACCCACACGGTACCATTCCACCATGCTGAATTCATTGTTGTGGTGAGCACCGAATTCATCTTTGCGAAAAGACTTCGTAATCTGAAAAATGTCGCCGAATCCTGCCGCAAGCAAACGCTTCATGTGGAATTCGGGACTCGTCATCATAAAATGCTTGCCCTCTACCTCAAAATAATCCAACTGAGGGTCGGTGCCCCCCGCATTAGAAAGCACGGGCGTTTCCACTTCAAGCACTCCGCGTGAAACAAAAAACGCACGAACCTTGTTCATCAAGGCCTGACGCTTTATCCAGGAATCACGGGAACAAGTAGGAGAGAACATAGTGTGAGGTGTGAGGTGTGAGGTGTGAGGTGTGAAGTGCGAGATTATTTATTTCTCATCACTCATCATTCAGCGGGGGTGGGTTCTTCTGCAGGGGCTGCATTCACGACACAGCGAACAGAGAGCCAGAATTTTTTGTCGACGGGAATTGCGGACACTTCCTTGTCGGTCGCAAACATAGAACGGGCTACACCGCGGCCATCGCCCACATCCTTACTCGTCCAGAAGTAAGCGCCCTCGCCCTGAATCACCGAGATGTTGTTCTTATTTGCATAGCCGCCAAACATCGCCGTAAACGCATAATCGTCGCTTCCGTTGCTACGGAGACGTTCTGCAGCCACATTGGCGCCACCCGCATAAATTTCAAGCATTTTCCAATCATCGTCCGTTGCCAAGTGCGTGCCTTCGGGGCAAGCAGTCAAGGCAGCCTCTTGCGTGTAAAGACGGCCATAAACCTTGCAAAAGTCCTCTTCGCGGTCATAGCACATCGACTTTTCTTCAATGGCGTAGTTCAGGTTTTGCACAAACCAACGAGTTCCATTGATTTCCTTGACCTTGTACTTCTGTCCATCACGGGTATCTTCGAAATATTCAAAGACGGGACAGCGCGTTTCAAATTCCTTCTTCTCGAGAATCGAATCGACCGCCTGCTGCCAGGATGTGCAAAAACGGAAAAGTTCGCCACCGGGCAGCGCCGTGGAATCGGCCTTGTGCTTGTCGGCCCAACGAGCCACATAGTTCAGGTTGATGACACTCGTATCGGGAATCGAAAGGGCTCGTGCATTCTTCTGAATCATGATTGCATAGCGTTCTGCCGTTGCCTTTTGGGTTTTCCAGTAGCCTTCGAGCAGACCCGTGCGGAGCTTTTCGTACAAGGGCGACGGAACTGAGACCTTAACCGTCGTGTCGATGTAGTGTTCCGGTTTCGTTTCGCAAATATCCGCACGCACGGAATCCTTCGTATTGAGAGCGCGTTCAAGACATTCCTCGATACAGGCTTCGCGAGCAGGCCCCTTCTTCTTTGGGCAGGGAACCCACATGCTCGTATCCACCGATACCTTGACGGGTTTCGCATACGCCTTCGTCTTCAGCGCAGCCTTCACGACGGGATCCAAGGCATCCAAAGCCTTTGTGTTGCCAGTTTCGCCTTCCTTAAGCAAGTAAGAAATCACTGCGGTGCAAGCATCCATCGCCTTTGCATTTGAGCAGGCCTTTGCCCCATAGCCGTATGCAAATTGGGCTGAGCAGTTTTCAAAGGATTCAAAAGGCATCGCCTTGAATATTTTCTCATAAACCTTGACGGCATCTTCAGGAGAAAGCTTTCCGCAATAGATTTCTTCGGCTTCGCCGTTTTTCACCATTTTCTGGGCAGCAACGACGTCTCCCGCATCAATAGCATCGCGAAGTTCCGATTGTGCAAACGCCGTAGTAACAAGGCCAAATGCAGCCGTTCCAACCAGCACAAAAGATTTCCATAGATTTTTCATATAACCCTCATTCTTTTTCCGCACCAAATATACAAAAAAATGTTTTTCTATATTTGAGCCCATGATTGATGCAAATATTGATGCAGAAAAAATCCGTAGCGAATTTCCGATGCTTGTCGCAGGCGATAAGGACGCAAAGCCCCTCGCCTTCCTCGACAGCACGGCCACCACGCAAAAGCCCGCATGCGTCATCGACGCGATGGACGACTTTTACCGCGAGCACTACAGCTCCGTGAAGCGGGGCGTGTACCGCCTGAGCGCACGCACCACCGAAGCGTTTGAAGCTACCCGCAAGAATGTCGCAAAATTTATTAACGCCAAAACCGAAGACGAAATCGTGTTCACCCGCGGCACCACCGAAAGCATCAATCTGGTGGCATGGAGTTACGGTCGCAAGTTCTTCGAAGCAGGCGACGAAATTTTGACTAGCGGTCTGGAGCACCACGCCAACATCGTGAGCTGGCAGCTCGTCGCCGAAATGAAGGGCGCGAAAATCAAGGTGATTCCCGTTTTGGACAACGGCGATTTGGACCTGAGCAAGCTTCCCGAACTTTTGAATGCGCGCACCAAGATGGTGGCCGTCGCCCACGTGAGCAATTCCGTGGGCACAGTGAACCCGATTGCAGAAATTATCGCGACCGTCCGCAAGCTCGCCCCGCAAGCAAAGATTTTGATTGACGCCGCCCAAAGTTCCAGCCACATCAAAATTGACGTGCAAAAACTCGACTGCGACTTTCTCGCCTTCAGCGGACACAAGATGTACGGCCCCACAGGCGTTGGCGTACTCTACGGCAAGTACGAAGTTCTCGACAGCATGCCCCCCTGGCACGGCGGCGGCGAGATGATTAAGAACGTGACCTTCGAAAAGACGACATACGCCGATGTTCCCGCCCGTTTCGAGGCAGGCACGCCCATGATCGCCGAAGTCATCGGGCTCGGCAAGGCCATCGAATGGATTAACGCAGTAGGCATCGAGAACATTCGCAAGCACGAAGAAGAAATTACGAACTACGCGCTGGAACAGCTTGCGCAAATCCCGCAGGTAAAAATCTTCGGGAACCCGAAGGAACGCGGGGCCCTTATCAGCGTAACCCTCGACGGCATCGCCGTAAGCGACGCCGCCATGATTCTCGACGAAGAGAACGTGGCAGTTCGCAGCGGGCACCACTGCGCCCAACCTGTGATGGACCGCTTCGGCGTCGATGCCACGCTTCGTTTGAGTTTCGGCGCGTACACCCTGAAGCGCGACATCGACCGCTTTATCGCAGGCATCAAGCGCGTTCTCCGACTCTTCGGCTAACCAGGACTCGTATGGGAATCGAGAAAGGCATCTTTAACCGCACATCGCTCCTGCTCGGAGACGACGTGATGGGCGACATCTACCAGAAGCGCGTCATCATCTTCGGTCTCGGAGGTGTGGGCAGCTGGTGCGCCGAAAGCCTGGTGCGTTCCGGCATCAAGGAACTCGTACTCGTCGATTCTGACCGCGTGTGCGTCACCAACGTGAACCGCCAACTGATGGCCACCACGAAAACCGTGGGGCAAGTCAAGGTGGACGTGCTGAAAAATCGCCTACTCGAAATCAACCCGCATGCCAACATCGTAGCGCTGCAAGATATCTACGAAGAAGCGAATACGGACAAATTCCAACTGGATACATTCGACTACATCATCGATGCCATCGACAGCCTCGAAAACAAGATGCAGTTATTGTGGCACGCCACGCGCACCAAGGCCATAGTCTTCTCTTCGATGGGCGCCGCCCTCAAGATGGACCCCACACGAATCAAGGTCGCCGAATTCTGGAAAGTCGCCGGTTGCCCGCTCGCCCGCGCGCTCCGCGACAAATTCAAGAAAAAGAAAATGGCGCTCAAGAAAAAGGTGCTGTGCGTCTACAGCGACGAACTCCTGAAAAACCGCGGCAAGAATTCCTCTTGTGGCACCGACGCCTGCATGTGCCCCAAAGTGCGCCACGAAAGGAGCGAAGCCGAACTCCAGAATGCAAACCTGGTCGATCACGAATGGTGCAGCAGCAAGGCGCAAATCAACGGCACCATGGCGCACTCCACCGCTATTTTTGGATTCATGATTGCGGGCCTCGTGATGCAGGACATCTACAAGAAGGCCTTAGCAAGCGCCGAGTAAAAAGCTAAAATTCCGGCATGCTGAAATCGCCGTAAAGTTCACGGCCATCGAACACCCAGACCACCATCTTTTTGCCATCCAAGAATTCCGAACGGTCCTTGAACAAGGTCGGGCCCAAGTTTCCCCCGCCGATACGACTGCGGGTAAACGTCTTAATCCCTGTCGCCTGCGCAATGTACGCGCCAATATTGGAAGAACTGTTCCAACCAAAATCGGCATTGCTATCGCCAATCACCACAATAGGTGCATCTTTGGATCCGCGGTAGCGTTTACCTTCTGCATCCACGGTCTTTAACACGCGCACATCATAATCAGGATAAGAATTGTACTTCAGGTGATAAAGATTTCCGGTACCGGGAACAACCGTATCGCGCAGGAACCATTCTTCCCTCGGAACATCCAAGTCCATCTCGTTGATGGAATCGGCAATCATCTGGGCAAGCAACTGCCGGCCGGCACTTGTATAATGGCTTTCGTACGCCTCGAACATGGGCGTTTCCTCGTTCTTTTCAAGAAACTCTTCTACCGCATCGACAACGACAATACCTTCGTCTTGCAACGCATCTACCCATTCCTCATATTGCGGGGCAACGATACCACCCGACAATTCTTCCGAATAATGTTCCGCCTCGATTTGCAATTTATCTGGAACAGGCACCACCACCAACTTGATACCGCGCGCTTCCAGCGAATCGTTGAAGGCGACAAAGGGCTTCAAATTGTCTTTCCAATCCGCCACCAGATTGACAAGACTTTCCTGCAGAAAAATCCAGTCGCCTTCACCACTTACCGCACAGCGAGCCTCTTTCAGCTGTCCGCCACACTTTTCAATATCGGATTCAATCTGTTCCTGAACTTCCAACGGGATAAGCGGACGAGTAGAAAGGTAGACCATGGCAAGCGCAACAACCGCCACTCCAAATCCAAAAATAAAACCCAAATGTTTCCTAAAAAACATGACAGGGTCAAATTTAGATTTTTTTAGAATCCTTGGCAAAGGTCAGGCAGCCTCCATGCTTCGGCAAACGAACTGCTTTTGCATAAAAAGACGACAATTATTGTCGTCTACATTTTATATATTAAGAAATACTTCCCACTTTATGGGGATTGCATTGTGCAGGAGGCTTTATGGCAGATCAAGCTCGCGGCGAACGAATGATACGAATTTTCGTCTACATGATGGCGCACTACAACAATCGTTACAGCGTCGCCGACATCATGCGGCATTTGGACATTCGCGAAGAAGACCTGCGGAGCGTGCAGCGCGACATGCACGCACTCTCCGAAATCGAAGGCGGCTACATCAAGCGTTCCGTCGAAAGCGGCAAGACCTATTACCAGGTGGCACTTGAACGCGCGAATAAGCTCATATTTCCTGAATTCGGCGATACACTACTGCACTTCATGTTTCTGCAGCGCATTGCAAACATCTATCCGGCAACCTCGAACCTTATCGAAGACTTGACCAAGAGAATCACGCAGGACTTGCCCGCCAAGGAACAATCGACTTTGGCCCATTACGCGAAGGAACTGAACGGGCGTATTCTGTTCATGGGAACGCCCCCGAGCGTTGACGAAAATGTCGGCAAAAATCTGCCGGTCATCCTTGATGCCATCCGCAAAAAACAAAAAGTGCAAATCTCCTACACCGACAACTGGGGTGCCCTCACCAACAAGCCGCGCATTCCGCTGATGGTTGCCATCAACCACGGCGAAATCTACATCGGCTGCGTATCGCAGCACCACCCCGACAAAACATACGCCCTCAAGCTCCGCCGCATTCAATCCGTAAAGCTCTTGCGCGAACAATTCGTCGAAGATCCGAAAGTTGTCGACATTCTCCGTAAACGAATCCGCACCGGTACGCTACTGTCCGGCGACCAGGATCAAGAAGAAGAAAAAGTCGTCATCTATTTCCCGGGATACGCCAAGAACTTTCTGCAAGAACGTCCCTACCACCCCAGCATGAAAATCAAGGAACTGGATTGTGGCGACATACACGTAACCATGAAAGTCGCCGTGAACGGCCTGCTCAAGCAATGGGTCATGTATTACGGCTCCATCGCCGAGGTACTAAAGCCAGCCAAGCTCCGCCAAATGGTACTCGACAGCGCGAAGGAACTGGTGAACCTGTACGAAAGAAAGTCTACTTAATCCTATTTCCTCTCCGCTCTTGCAGCTTTAATTTCCGCTTCAATTTCTTCTTCGCTCATGCCAGCAGAGCCGTTTTTCAAGGCATCTTCATTGAGTGCACATAACGCCGACATAAGAGCGGATGCGGAATAAGAAACCGAGACGTCATTTACAACCATTTGCGGTTGAACGGGATTTATCAAATCAAGAAAGTTTCGAGCACTTATCGCAAAAGGAACATTAGGAAAATGCTTTATATTTCCCGTAACGATATAAGCATTTTTATCACGATGAGCAAAAGATACATCATAAAAGATTCTGTCATCAACATCTGGCAAAGCAAAGTCCGTCGGCGCGACAGGCTCATTTATAGCGTATTTTAAAATTTCATCCACAAAGCGTTGACCGTATGAAACATTCCACCTGAATTTAGAACGGCTCATCACTTCACAATATTCTTCAACAATATTTTCATCAACAATCGGCGTAAAAAGGTGTTTCGAGATACCTTGAAAAACCGCATAAGGAACTGATTGCAGACGATCTTTCGCAAGGGCTGCTGAGACCAATATATTCGTATCAACGACTGCGTAATACACGTTTTTTTCTCTCCGCTCTTGTAGCTTTGATTTCGGCTTCGATTTCTTCTTCACTCATGCCAGCAGAACCATTTTTCAAGGCTTCTTCATTGAGTGCACGTAATGCCGACATAAGTCCAGAAGATTCACTCATCGTAGGATGTTCGGACACCTTAAACGGCAACCCTCTTTCAATTACCGCACGTTTGAAAAAAATGCGAACAGCCGTAGGAATGTCCATTCCTAGACTTTCAAACAAGTTGGAGACCTCGTCTTTCAACTTGTCATCAACGCGTATTTGTAATATTGATGTCGCCATACAGACCTCAAACGATATACAACTACTAAATATAGTATAAACACATTGCAAAAGCAATATGTTTGTATATTTTTCTACAATCCCAATCTGCGGCCCTGATGGTCGTCTTTATTGGCGAGTTCTTCGAGCATATTCTGCAAGATAAGTTCCTTCGTCCGTAACTCAGTTGGCACATATTCTAGCTTGCGGCGAACATTCTGAAAGTCGCTAATCGCCACATTGTCGCAGCGAAGAATTTCCTTGGGGCAATGGCCCCCGAAAAATGCCGTCCATGTTTTTGAAATTTGCGGCAGATCCATATAGTTAAACGCCAGCTTCAGCTGAAAACGCCGACGAATCGCCCAATCCAAGACATTCTCGTAGTTTGTCGCAGCAATCAGCATTCCGTTAAAGGAATCCATCTGGCAAATAAACTCGTTCACTAGCGTCACTTCCCAATGGTTTTTCGCATTGCCACGATTTTCGAAGAAACTGTCCGCCTCGTCAATAAACAGAATCGCGTCACTCCGTTCCGCTTCACGGAACATCGCGCTAACATTATGTTCACTTTCGCCCACATGGCACCCCAGAATATCGCTCGCCCGTTTCACGATAATCTCGCGATCTAGAATGTCGTGCGCGACATGCTTCGCAAAAGCCGACTTTCCTGTGCCGGGAGGGCCATACAGGAATATATTCAGGTTTTCCCTGCGCCCCGTCGCCTTCGAATCTTTCCAACGGGCATCAAAATTCTTGAGCATCGGCACGACATAATCAATATTCCGAATATCTCCACTCGAAATACGGACGCAATCCAGATTATAATCCGGCTTCGATTCCTGTGGCAAAGTCGATATACCCAAAAGTTTTGCATGCGAAGACGCAACTTCGCGAACCACATTTAAAGGCGGCATATCCTGAGACTGCATCCGTTGCGCAAGCCGAACCGCCAAAGTGGCGCTCCCCGCCATCACCGGAATTTCCTTGGCGACACATTCGATTTCTTCGCTACGCATCATCGATTCCGCCCGCTGCGTTTTCAGTACGGACTGCCAAATCGCAATGCGTTCACTCTTGCTGAACGAGAAAAATTCTAGCGAGTAATCGAAACGGCGGCGGGTGCTATTTTCAATCATCGCGATATTATTCGTAATCCAGATGACAGGCGTTTTCAGGCTCTCGAAAATAATATTCAGCAATCCCTTTTCCGCCTTGTTCAAAACCAGGTCCGCCTCATCCATCAAGATGATGCCGTCACTCCGCTCACATTCCCAATCGGCCAAAAGCATCGAGCGCAAGCGCGTCTGCAAAAGGGATTCCTCGCTCATCGATTCTTCACCGATGCCCACCGAAAGCAATGTAACATTCAATTCTTGCGCAATCGCCTTGGCAAGTTCCGTCTTACCCGTCCCCTCGCGGCCATAAAAAAGAATGTTCAGCGGAGAACCCTTCTGGTGCGATTTCAGCATCTGCAAAACAAAAGACGCCTGCGGATTCGTCTTGACAATCTGAGCATAAGGAACACACGGTTTTGCCGTCGGTTTAAAATCCATAATCCGCGACATATCCGAAAACCCGTACAAATAATTACTCACATCGTCCGCCAGGTACAACTCCTTACGTTTGATTCTTAAATCCGTATTGCGGAACGATTCTTCCATTTGAATTAACTGAAACTTAAGAAGCGGACTTTCCTTAGAACAAAGCTCCTGTAGCGTAGCAGCATTAAGCCCCGTCAGCAAGGCAATCCGACTAAAGGCACCACGTTCATTCGGATCAAAAGTTTCCCCCTCTTTCACCCGAATGTTTTCTAGCCTCAAATACAGTCGCTGATGGTTCCGAAGCCACAAATAAAGCACCAGTTCCACGGCCTCATCCGACAAATGGAAAAGACGCTTTAATTTAAAAACACGTTGTAAAGCTTCATCATCGAGCGAACAGCCTTTTGCCAGCTTTTCTTTTACGCAATTTTCAATCATCTGCACGATAATCGGTCGCAGGCAATCGTTCGCGCGCTCCAAATAAGCCATGATCTCAAAAAACTGCTGAGCAAAGCGAACATTCCTGGTTTCGTGATATGCCTCCAAAAGCTCCCGCACCCCATAATGCTTGTCATCAATCGAAGTCTTGATAGTACTCGAAAAATCAACTTGGTCGCGAATCTCGTAAACACGTTCCGCAAATTCGCCATAATAACGGACCGGCAAATAATTCTCGCAAAAACTGCGACAGCAGCCATCCGGATATGCCCGCATAAAGCGCACCCAGTATTCCATAATCTTCAAGTCGATAAAAGAAGTCCTCGACTCCGCCTTCGCTACAGGCGACTCCCCTTCTAACCGATCCAGAGCATTCCCGAAATAATTCTCTGCCGAATTCTGACAATGTAACTGATTATTCCGGAGCGGCGGAGCCGCCAGTCCGGAGAAGTGAGAGCCACTAGTCCGGCCTGACGGAGCCACCTGTTTTTTGCCCTACTGGGCTTCCGACGGGTTCAACCCATACACTTCCCTCATGGACTTGTCAACCGA
>NZ_JAZSAF010000042.1:0-73999 GCF_045601785.1 Fibrobacter sp. | reverse complement strand
TCATTTTCGCCTGTTCTTCGGTCAGCGGAGTGATTTCCATGGCCGGCCATTCATCAGGGTGCTGCGGAGTCGGATGCATCAGGTACTTGACCATTTCTTCCGGCTTTTCGGCATACTGCGCTACGTTGTCACGCATCGGGGATGCTGCAAACTTGCGTGCCCAGCGGTGGCAGGCCTTACATTCGTAGTTATAGTATTCCTGGGCTTGCGTTTTAAGTTCAGGCGTAACCGGCGGAAGCACAAAAGCCTCTACCGCAAAAAGTGCACACACCGAAACAAAGACTATGACCGCAACCCGCAGTTTCAAAACACCATCCTTTATAAAATGTAATGCCCTGCCCAGACAGGGCATCTCCTTTCTTTTCACGAAATAATATAATTTTTTATCTTTATGTTAGGAGACACAAATGAAAAAATTCTTATTTTGCTTAATGCTTTTGGCGGGTTTCGCAAATGCCATAACATGCGTTGAAGCCGTATTTGCATCCAATAGAAACGGCATCACAAAAAATACACAATCGCCTTATCCAGATTCGATTCATGTCAGCCATCACGACGAAAGCGACAACCAAGATGATTACGACAATCACCATACCTTTGTATGGAAAAACGATCGCATTGCACAAAGAATCTCCTGGGACGCTCTCAACAACGAATTAGACACAACAATTTTTTTTTACGTGAACTCCGAATCGGAACTTTCCCAAAAAGGACAAGAAATTATCTTTTCTAGCAGGACATCCAATGACACCATCATTGGCACCACGATATATTTTGAAGACGGCATTTTATCCGATTCATCCATAGAAAAAAGTCTGCCTCACTACTACAAGTTCTACATGTTTCAATACGATGACGAGTACTTTGACGAATATACCTTGTCTGGCGATACGCTGACCTATAAGCACAAGGCTCCCATACTCCGACAGGAAATCTTTATAAACGACGCTCAGGATAAATCCAAATGCAATAGCTATAACGCCGAAGACAATTACATCAGAAGCAATCTAGAAGTCATTCCAAGCGCAAGCGGTTTCGTTTTAAAAGAACACACTCAAAATGGCGACGATTCCTACCTAAAGGAATTCTATATGAGTATGCCCGGAAATACCACCACAGTCATCCATAAACTTCACCCAACGGTAAAGATTTCGCCCAAGGTTCGCTACTTCGATTTGCTGGGCCGCTACAAGTTCACAAAGTAAAATGGGCATTATCGAAATCATCATTATCGCGATTGTAGAGGCAATGGACTGCTTCGCCGTCGCAATCGCCACGGGACTTTCAAAGAAAGGAATCAAGTACAGCCGCGCCATGCTCCAGGCGGTTAGCTTCGGAGTATTCCAGGGCGGCATGACGCTGCTCGGGTATTTCCTCGGGAGTTTCGCCGAGCGCTGGTTCAATTCCGTGGGCACTCCCATCGCCTGCACCATCCTTTGCATTCTGGGCGGGCGCATGATTTGGGGCGCTGTCCGTGGTGACGCAGGCGAAGCGGAAGGCGAACAGATTGCCGCGAAAAACTTGACGATCGCAAACATTTTGCTGCTTTCAGTTGCGACAAGTATCGACGCATTCGCTGTCGGAATTTCGTTTGCATTCCTGAAAGCGAACATGGTGCTTGCCACCAGCGCCATTGCACTTGCAAGCTTTATCATGGGCATTATCGGCTACGAAATCGGCCGTCACGCCGCCAAACGGTTCAAGACAAAAATTCCCGAAATTGTCGCAGGTGTAATCCTGATTGGAATTGGCGTAAAGATGCTGTTCTAATTTGGCTAAAAAAATCAGTCGAACATTTTCTTCTTGCGCTGGTCGCGGCCAATCAGCACGAGGCTCACGACCACACCGGCGAGAAGCACGAGTGAAGTCACGATTAATGCGACGGAATGCCCGCAGGTCACCTGGAAGAACAGCACCGAGAGACTCCAGCCAATAACCGTCTGGAATACCATCATGAGCGTTCCGTAGAAGCGCCCGAGTTCGCGGAAGGCGGTTCCCATGGCGGCGAGGCACGGCACGTAGAGCAAGATGAACAGCAGATAAGCCAGCACCTGGAAGCGACCGAGCTTGAAATGTGCCTGCATCGTCTTGTACGCACCTTCGTTTCCGGCACTTTCGGATTCATCGATCGCATCCTTGACGCCCAGCGGGTTCGCAATTGAGGTAAATACTTCTACCAAATTCGCCGGAACACTCACAAGAGCCTCTTTCACCGTCGATTTCAGGCTAAAGCCTTCGTCCGCGGCAGTTTCTTCCGGGGCCGCGTCGCCCGTGCCCTCGATGGCATACAGCGAGTTAAGCGTCCCGACAATCGCTTCCTTCGCAAAAAGTCCTGTAAAGAGCGCCACCGAAGCGGGCCAGTTGTCGCGTTCAACGCCGAAGGGTTCGAACACCGGCGTAATCACCGTACCCACGGCACTCAGCACCGACTTTTCGTTGTTATCGTTGCCGAAACTTCCATCTGTGCCGACAGAGCCCATAAAGCCAAGCACCGTCACCATAATGAGCACGACCTTGCCCGCACGGAAAACGAATTCCTTGAGGCGGAGCCACGCGTGGCGGAAAAGGTTACGCACCTTGGGCAAATGGTAAGGCGGCAGTTCCATGATGAACGTCGATTCCTTGCCCATGAAAACCGTATGGCGCAAGAGCAGGCCGTAAATCAACGCGATCACGATGCCCGTCAAGTAAATTCCGAACACGAGCGTCCCTGCGCTTTCGCCGAAGAACGCCGCACCAAATAGCGCATACACCGGGAGGCGCGCGCCGCAGCTCATAAACGGCACCAGGAACAAAGTAAGGAACCTTTCGCGCTTGTTTTCGAGCGTGCGCGTGCCCATGAGCGCCGGCACCGAGCAGCCAAAGCCCACAATCATCGGCACGAACGCCTTGCCCGGGAGCCCGAGGAACCGCATAAAGCGATCCGCCACAAACGCCGCGCGGGACATGTAGCCGGAATCTTCAAGGAACGAAAGGCAAAGGAACATGAAGAAAATAACCGGAATGAACGTCGATACCGTCTGGATGCCCGTACCGATGCCGTTCGCCAACAGCGCCACGACAACGCCCGGAGCACCAACCTTCGTCAACAGTTCCGTCATGCCGTCCACGAAAATGCCACCGAACAAAATGTCGAAGAAATCAATAAACGCGCTACCGACCTTCACCGCAAACCAGAACACCAGATACATGGCAATGAGGAAAAGCGGAATTCCCAAAATGCGATTCAGGAAAAGTTTATCGAGCTTGTCAGTTCGCGTGCTCCTGTTGGTATTGTCGCGAATGACCGCCTTCGCGATGTCGCGGGCGTAGGAGTAGCGGGAATCGGCCAGCGCAAATTCCACCTCTTCGCCCAAATCTTCTTCAATCTTGTCGTGCGGGATTTCGACACCGAACTCGTCGGCAAGTTCCAGCACTCGCCCGCTATGCTCCAGGTACTGCACCGCCGTCCAGCGCGGGCTTGCGCCTAGTTTTTCAGCTACGGGCTTGAGCGGCACCGCAATTTCTTCAATCAGCTTTTCCAGGACTTCGGAATGCTTGACCGCCTTCGGGAGCGGAAGTTCGCGGCTGTTATGCAGCAGTTTGTGCAAGTCGTTCACGAAGCCTTCGCAGCTCTTGGGCGAAACCGCCGTGAGGCCAATCGCCGTCACGCCGAGGATTTCTTCGAGCTTGTGCAGGTCCACATGAATGCCGCGACTCGCCGCGATGTCCATCATGTTCACCGCCAAGACCATCGGCACGCCCTTTTCCATCAGCTGGCTCGTGAGGAACAGGTTGCGTTCCAGATTCGTGGCATCCAGAATGTTCACGACCAGGTCCGCCTCGCCCTTGAGCAAGTAATCGAGAGCGGCGCGCTCATCTTCGGAGTTTGCAAACAGCGCGTAAATACCCGGCAAGTCCACCACGCGAATCGTGTGGTTGTCGAGCTTAAACTGGCCTTCCTTCTTTTCGACAGTCACGCCAGGCCAGTTGCCCACAATCTGGTTCGAGCCGGTCAGCGAATTGAACAGTGCGGTCTTTCCGCAGTTCGGGTTGCCCGCAATCGCTATCGTGAAAACTTCTTTCTCGATAGGCATCAGACTCTCCTCAGCTTGAGCACGTTGGCTTCTTGTTTACGGAGCGAAAGCCTGTACGAAAGCACGCTCACCTCGACCGGGTCGCCGAGCGGGGCCACCTGCAAAACCTGCAGCACCACGCCGCGCACAAGCCCCATTGACAAAAGTTTGGACTTGTACTGAGAATCACCCGTGTTGTATCCAATAATTTCGGCCTTGTCGCCTTTTTTAAGTTCCGAAAACTTCGGTTCGTTATTCATACACCAACGATTTACTTTTTCGTAGATTTTGCAGCCTTCGACTTTTTCGCCGTCATACCCGTATTGGGGGAATTCACGAACTCCTCGATTTTCTCGAGAGTCTCCGCCGAAAGAATGTGCTCCATGCAGCAGGCGTCCTTGTCGGCAATCGCCTCGGACACACCGAGCTTGATAAGAAAACCCTTCAGCAGAATGTGACGGTTCAAAATCTGGGACGCCACCAGCGCACCTTCCGAGGTGAGTTCGACACCGCTGTAAGGCTCCTGCGTCACAAGGCCCAGCTTCTTTAGCTCAATCACCGCCTTGGCCACCGACGGCATCTTGACCTTGAGCGCCGCCGCAATGTCGCGGACACGGGCAATCCCGTTCGCAAGGCGCAGCATGTGCACCATTTCCAAGTAGTCTTCAAGGCTCTGGCTTAACTTTACTTGTTCCATAGGACGGCTCCGATTAGACGAAAAACACACCTTATATATTAGTCAACGCTAAATTTAGAAAGCCTTGGCTAATTAGTAAAGGCTAAACTCTGGGAAATGGGGGTAAAAAAGGGCGTTACACGGCCTGGTGTCATCCCCGCGCACGATGTTGTCATCCCCGCGAAGGCGGGGATCTCCTTTTCATCCCAAATTATTTATATTTCCCACTGACATAGCCTGTGGCGTAAAAACCGCAGGCGCGAGTTTAACGTAGAGTTAGCTCTTATTCTCGTAATGGAAATCTGGTAAATTTTCAATGTGCACGAGAGTATGAGAGTGAACACTCACGTCCAGCAATGGGCGTGGGTCGTTTGTTCTTGTTTCGTGCATAGGTTTACCAGAGCCTCCATTACGGCAAGTGCATTCGACACCACGCTTTTTTATTTGTGTGGAATGTCATTCTGGAGCCCTGGAGCGTAGCGATAGGGCGATAGAATCCAGGGCGATAGTTGGCTGCACTGCATAAGGGCTAGAAGGAGCCCTTATGAGCCTTTTCGAAAGACTGCAAAAAGCCTCGTCCGAAGAAGACGTGAAGGCGGAATACATCAAGGCACTGCGTCTCAAGCAGGTTCAGCGTAACCTGATCGATATTCAGACGCGTGAAGTCTGGTTCGAGGCAAAATTCGGTTCCAAGAAATCTCTCTACGAGATGTTTACGCAGTTGCTTTTCTACATCCACCGAGCTCTCAAGGATGGCGAACACATTCCGCCATTCCTCTGTGTTGTCGATAGCGTGAAAGCCGCCATTATGAAGACGGATGTCGCACTCCCGCTCTTGCAGGATAAGAATATCCATATCAAGTGGGGCAAGTCCGCAAGCGACGTGACGCAAGACGCCCTAGATATCGTTTCACAGTATATCGGAACCCATTTTGTAAGTTTCAATATCGAGACGCACGAGAAAGAATTTATTGACACTTTGAGGAATGCCATAGAAAAAGGCGAAATCATCCGTACGCAAATTACGCCCGACAATCTTAAGCAGGTGTTCGACAAGTGGGTCGAGATGATCGGCAAGGAAATTGTGAATGCAGAACCCGAAAATTACGCAGAATTCTTTTATGCCGATGTGATGAGCGATGGCAAGGTCAGCACGCATGAACACTTATCCGCGGAACTTTTGCACAAGGGAGACAAGCCGATATTCTTGTTGAATGGGAAAACTTACGAAATTGCGAGCATGGATGGCTATAGCCAATTTTGGGCGATTTACCATAGGCCACCTAAAGAAGAATATCGAAGTTATTTGCTTGAACGCCGCGACAGCCTAATTCCCGTTGACGAACGAACATTCAAGGGAGCGTATTACACGCCGCTCAATGTGGTTGACAAGGCTTACGACTTATTGGAAAAGACGCTTGGTGCGAACTGGCAGAAGGACTACTACGTGTGGGATATGTGCTGCGGTGTCGGGAACCTCGAAGCCAAGCATTCCAACCACCGTCATCTATTCATGAGTACCCTCGATCAAGAGGATGTGAACATCATGAAAGCCGCGAAGATTTGTGTATCAGCCGAGCGTTTTCAGTACGATTATTTGAACGACGACATTGCCGATGACGGGTCGATTGATTATAACCTTACAAATAAAATTCCACAGACTTTGCAGAATGTAATTCGTGATGCAAACGAAGGAAAGAAGAAATTATTAGTGCTGATAAATCCACCGTATGCAGAAGCGACTAGTTCTGATAATGCTACAAAAGGTGTTGGAACTGACGCGAGCAAAACCGGCGTTGCAAAAACAAAATTTGCTGAAATCGGAATGACTGAATTTGGAAAGGCTAGTAATGAACTTTTTACACAGTTCGTTGCGAGAATTGCCAAAGAAATTCCAAACGCAACATTAGCAATGTTCAGCACACTGAAATATGTAAATGCGCAAACCATGGAAATGTTCCGAGAAAAATGGAAAGCCCAATATTTAGATGGTTTTGCTGTTCATTCAAAATCATTTGACGGACTCAAAGGTGATTTTCCTATCGGTTTTCTCATCTGGAAAACCAACAATGTCATTGCGAGCGAAGCGAAGCAATCCAAATACAGGTTCCCTTCAGAAATTTCATGCGAAGTTTTGGACAAGAGTGCCAATCCCATCGGAGAAAAGAAATTTTACAACGCCTCCAATGAAAAGTATTTGACTTGTTGGATTGAACGTTTAAAACCTAATAAAGAGGTTTGCATCCCCTTAAAAAATGCGATAGAAGCAGGAAATGCAACAAAGGATTTACGTGGAACTCGTTGGTGCGATAATGCTGTTGCTTATTTTTGGTGTAACAGCAATGATATGCAACAAGCAACGACAAGAACAGCGCTGTTCTCGTCAGGTTTTAATGGAGGGCATGGCATATATGTAACTCAAGAGAACCTTTGGAAAACGGCAATAGTTTTTACTGTCAGAAAAATTGTTTCTCATACATGGCTCAATGATCGCGACCAATTCCTTCAGCCAAATTGTGAGTTGCCCGATGATTTCAAAAATGATTGCCTAGTATGGATGCTGTTCAATGGATCAAATCTCACCGCTAGCGCCAACGACCTTGAATGGAACGGCAAGAAATGGAGCATCGTCAACCACTTTATCCCCTTCACCGAAGAAGAAGTCGGTGCAAGCGACCGCTTCGAAAGTGATTTTATGGTGCAGTACATGGACGGCAAAACCTTCAGCGCCGAAGCCCATGCCGTCCTTGACGAAGGCCGCAAAATTTGGGCAACCTACTTCAAGCAAACCTTCAACCATAAAATCCGTGAAGAATTAAAGCTTAACCGACCCGATGTCGGCTGGTATCAAATCCGCCAGGCCCTGAAAGCCCAAAACGAATCCGGCAACTCCGTTCCCGTCAGCTTTACAGCCTTCGAATCCGCCTACAAAGCCCTATCCGAAAAACTCCGCCCACAAGTCTATCAATACGGGTTCTTGAAATAATTAGACTTTTTCTTTCAAATGTCACCTTTTGGCAATTGGTCGAATGTATATTTATGCGTGAGGTTTCGTTATGAAAAAGTCTCTATTATTTCTGCTAATGTTTTGCACACTCGCTTTTACCGCCGATCATTTTTCAATAGTAGAGAAATTCTTCTGGGGCTTTTCTTGGCCGGAATATAAAATTTATGATCAAGTTCGAACTATTCGTAAAAATGTGCAGAAGCAAACAGACTTGATGAAACGTCAATTAGAAGATGACGATGAGGATAGCGGCTGGCATAAATCATACATTTCAAAAGAAACAGAAATGTTCGATAATTTGAGAGCGTATTACGAAGATAAGTATGGTACTGATAGGGCTGTTGCTTATGCATTGCTAAAAACCGCGGAAGAATACAAGAAAAGTATTTTGGAAATACAGCGCCTTGTTCATATGGAAACATGCCCCGAAGAAGTTTTGACTGATGGTGAAATTGATGCGCAAACGATTGTAATGGTAAAAGATATTGGCTTTAAAAATAAATCAGGTTTTTGGTACTATGATGGGATTAAAGTAAATATGGGAAAGCCGAGACCAATTTCGGCATCAGTAAAAAAGTATCCACGTGAAAGCAAGGTAACCTACATTTCTTTTAAGCCGCGTATTTATCCATCCAAGGAGCGTATTGCACATATCCGTATAGAAACAAATCTTCCAGAAGGTTTTAGGGCTTATGCTAGCTTACAAAATGAAAGAATTGATAGCTTGAATTATCAAGACACATCAGTTGTTGTGAAAAATGGCGCTTTTGAGATGTTTTTTGGCACATCAGATAATCCTCTTGAAAAGGGACTCTATTCTTTTTCGATGAGAACTGCTGCTATGCCGATTACTCAAGATGATAAAGAAGTATTGAAAAAGGTTGGAAATCATGGAGAGTTTCTCTGTGGCCGCTATTCGTACTTGCCTTGGGGGTTAGGAAATCAGCTTCAGGTGAAGAAAATTTTTCTTTTTGAAATAAAGTAAAGATTCGAATTTGAAGGTTGAATTCAAAAGGTACTATGGCCATTAAGTTGAAAAATAATTTTTCGCACATACCAGAACCATATAGGTCGGCTCACAAGGCTTGTTCGCAAAATAAAGAAGCCGTTCGCAAATCAAAACTATGTGGCTGTTTTTATTGTTTGAATGTATATCCATCAACAGATGTCATTAAATGGATAGAAGAAAATGATGGGAACTTTACGGCAGAATGTCCTAAATGCGGAATTGACTCCGTTATTCCTGATGCGTCGGGTATTCCGTTGAATGCAGAATTACTTGCAGCCATGAAAAAATGGTGGTTCTAAATATGAAAATTATTTCAAACAATAGATTTTGTATGAAGGTGTTATCAATGATTCTTAAATCATTGAAAAATTTTGATAAAGGAGTTGCTGTAGATGTTTATGGTCATAAGTTTTTTATCCATGTAGGGGATGGTGATAAATCAGAAGGGCGTTGTGTTTTTGATGTGGATTGGAATGAGCTTTATAGAGAATGTCATTTGAAAGGACGGTTGTCTGCTTATAAAACGGGGAAGGCTAGTGTTGATGTGTTGTGGCAGAATATTCAAACTCGAATTGGACCTTTTTAAGCTTTAATAAAAAACAACCTCCCTAACGGGAGGTTGTTGAATTGTTTTTGCCGGAGGAAATGGCAGGGCTAGCCCGCCATGGCACCGCAAAAATTATTCCACGGTCACGCTCTTCGCTAAGTTGCGCGGCTGGTCCACGTCGTTTCCGCGCAGCACGGCGATGTGGTAAGCGAGTAGCTGCAAAGGCACGCAGGTCACAATCGGCATGAGCATCGGGATAGTCTTCGGGACTGTAATCAGGTGGTCTGCGATTTCGTCGAGCGGGTGGCAATCTGCGGTCGAGATGGCAATCACCTTGCCTCCGCGGGCCTTGATTTCGCGCACGTTGCTGATCACCTTGTCGAACAGGGCGTCCTTCGGGGCAATCACTACGACTGGCATGTTTTCGTCAATCAAAGCAATGGGCCCATGCTTCATTTCGGCGGCGGGGTAGCCTTCGGCGTGAATGTAGCTGATTTCCTTGAGCTTGAGTGCGCCTTCCATGGCCACGGGGTAGTTGTAGTGGCGTCCCAGGTACAAGAAGTTGTTCGCCTTCACATACTGGTGCGCAATGCCTGCAATCTGGTCGGAAAGCTTGAGGGTCTGATCCACGAGTTCGGGGAGCTCCTGCATGGCCTTCACGATGTCGGCACCGCTTTCAAAGGAAAGTCTGCGCTGGCGGCCAAGCAAAAGCGCGATCATGGCAAGCACGGTCACCTGGCTTGTGAACGCCTTGGTGCTCGCGACACCGATTTCGGGGCCTGCGTGCAGGTAGACGCCGCCGTCGCTTGTGCGGGCGATGGTAGAACCCACGCCGTTACAGATGGCAAGAGCGGTAGCACCCTTCTGCTGGGCTTCCTTAAGGGCGGCGAGCGTATCGGCGGTTTCACCGGACTGGCTAATGGCAAGCACCAGCGTGCCCGGCTTGATAATCGGGTTACGGTAGCGGAATTCCGAGGCGTATTCCACTTCGACCGGGACGCCGGCCAGGTCTTCGATCATGTATTCGCCGACCATGCCGGCATAGTAGCTTGTGCCGCATGCGGTAATGATGATGCGGTTGATGTTCCTCAGTTCCTTGATGTTGGTGTCGAGTCCTGCGAGCTTGGCGTTGCCTTCGGCGTAGAGCAGGCGTCCGCGCATGGTGTTGCGGAGCACTTCGGGCTGCTCAAAAATTTCCTTGAGCATAAAGTGCGCAAAGCCGCCCTTCGCAATAGCGTCTGCGTCAAATTCTACATCCTGCACTTCGTGCTGCACGGGCTGACTATGCGTATTTAGCAGGTTGTAGCCGTCTTCCTTGATTTCGACGATGTCGTTGTCGTCCAGGTACACCACCTTCTGCGTGTGCATGATGATGGCGGAAACATCGGATGCCAGGTAGAATTCGTCTTGGCCGATGCCCAAAATCAGCGGGCTTCCGCGGCGGGCGCCGATGAGGGTGCCGGGTTCATCGCGGCAGATGACGGCAAGGCCAAAGGTTCCTTCGATGAGTGAAATCGCCTTGAGTACGGCTTCCTTCAGGTTGCCCTTGTAGTAGCGGGCTATCAGGTGTGCGACGACTTCGGTGTCCGTTTCGGACTTGAATTCGATTCCTTCGGACTGCAGCTTCTTCTTCAGCACGGCGTAGTTTTCGATGATGCCGTTGTGCACAATGGAGATGTTACCGTCAAAGCTCTGGTGCGGGTGGGCGTTTTCCTCGGTCGGGGCGCCGTGGGTGGCCCAGCGGGTGTGGGCAATGCCTATGTGGCCATGAAGGGGCTTTGCTTTGAGTTTGTCTTCAAGGGCTGCAATTTTGCCTGAAGCGCGGACCGTTTCAATTTTACCGTCTTCGATCAGGGCGACTCCGGAACTGTCGTAGCCTCGGTATTCCAGTTTCTTGAGACCGCCGATCAAAATGGGCAAAGCATCGTTTTTACCGATATAGCCGACAATTCCGCACATAGAAAATCCTTTATTTGTTAACGGATGTTAATATACGAATTTCTTTTGGTAAAAAAGGATTACAATTGGTCTTTTTCGTTCGGAATTTGTTATTTTTTCGCATGTCTAACCAAAAAGAGGAACAAATGAATAAAAAATTGCTTATTGCTGCAGGCGCTCTCGCCTTTGCTTTGACTGGTTGCGACCAGATGTGCCAGGGTCCGAAGACCAAGACTGCCCTGGTGACCGAAAAGGACAAGTATAGCTACGCTCTCGGTGCCCACTTCGGCAACCAGGCCCGTTTCCAGCTGGTGACCCGCGACTCTATCGATCTGGATCTCGACCTCTTCATCCAGGCTTTCAAGGAACGCTACAACGAAGATTCCGCCCACTTCCTGATGAACGACTCTACCATCTTCCAGACCCTCACCGACCTTTCCCAGGCCCGTCAGGCTGAAAAGATGAAGAAGGACAGCCTCGCTGCCGAAGCCAACAAGGCTGCTGGCGAAGCTTTCCTTGCCAAGAACAAGACTGCCGAAGGCGTCGTGACCACCGAATCTGGTCTCCAGTACAAGGTGATTACCGAAGGTACGGGCGCAACGCCTGCCGATGGCGACATCGTGAAGGTTCACTACACCGGTACGCTCCTCGACGGCACCAAGTTCGACAGCTCTGTCGACCGTGGCGAACCGCTTGAATTCCCGATCGGCGCCGTGATTCCGGGCTGGACCGAAATGCTCAAGCTCATGAAGGTGGGCGGCAAGGTCACCGCTTGGATTCCGAGCGACCTCGCTTACGGTCCGCGTGGCCGTGGCCCGCAGATTCCGGGTAACAGCCTCCTCGTTTTCGAAATGGAACTAATCGATACTCACGCTGCCGACGCTCCGGCTGCCGAAGCCCCGAAGGCCGAGGCTAAGCCTGCTGCCACTCCTGCTGCCAAGCCCGCCGCCGAAGCTAAGCCCGCTGCAAAGCCGGCTGCTGCTCCGAAGGCTGCCGCAGCAAAGCCTGCCGCAGAAGCCCCGAAGGCCGAGGCTAAGCCTGCTGCAGCTCCTGCTGCCAAGCCCGCCGCCGAAGCTAAGCCCGCTGCAAAGCCTGCTGCTGCTCCGAAGGCTGCCGCAGCAAAGCCTGCCGCAGAAGCCCCGAAGGCCGAGGCTAAGCCTGCTGCCGCTCCTGCCGCCAAGCCCGCTGCTGAAGCTAAGCCTGCCGCAGCCCCTGCCGCCAAGCCCGCCGCCGAAGCTAAGCCGGCCGCAGCCCCTGCAGCTGCTCCCGCTGCCGCTCCGGCTGCTGCTCCTGCCGCACCTGCAGCAGCGCAGTAATCGGCTGACTTAAAAAGATTAAGAGAGGTCCGCGTCACAAGCGCGGGCTTCTTTTTTTTGCATTCCATTTTTCTATCTTTTCCTATTATTTTGAGGTGGTCGTGAAGCGTCTTTTATTTGTAGCACTATCCGCATTTCTAGCATTGTCGTTGTTTGGCTGTAACGAGCAGGAAAAAATTCAGAATCTAAAGATGGAAGGCGATCGGCTCCGCGCCAAAGTGGATTCGCTCACCAGCGCAATCGAACAGGCGCAGACTCTTCCTGGCAACTGGTCGGTTCAAAACGACACTGTGCGTGCGGGCGACGGACTTTTCCAGGTGCTTGTCCGCATGCAGATCAACGAAAAGGAACGCGGAAAGATTGTGCTTGCGCTCCAGGACAGCGTGGAACTTTCGAAGCTCCGCGTGGGTCAGGTCTTTTATGCCGCTATTGATTCGCTGGGTAGCGTGCAGCGTTTCCGCTATGCCCCGAATCCGGCAACGGTCCACATGCTTAGCCGAACTGACTCGGGCTATGTCTACAGCCTTATCGAAAAACCGGTGACTCGCCGCCAGTCCATTTTCGAAGGGGCACTCACCGAGGGCAGCACCTTGAACGGTACTCTTTTCAAGGTCGGCATTCCCGGTCGCATGGTGGGTATAGTGAGTGGAGTGCTCCAGTGCAAGGTGGCTTTCCCCCTGGCACGCGCCGGCGACCGCTTCCGCATTCTTCTTGAAGAAACCTTCTACCAGGATTCCATCTGGATTTCGGGTAAGGTCGTCTACGCTGAATTCGACGGCCGCATCGTGGGCCATCACGAAGCGTTCCGCTACGAAGATCCGGACCCGAAGAGTTCCTTCAACGCCCACTACACCGAAAAGGGCGAAGCGCTCGTCTATGACGGGCTCCGCTATCCGCTTGATCGCCTCCATGTCACGAGTCCATTCGGAACCCGCATCCACCCGATTACGGGGCAGCGCAAGATGCATGCCGGTATCGATTACGGTAGCCCCACCGGCACTCCCGTCTATGCCGTCGCCGAGGGTATCGTCACGGTGTCCGGCTTTGACCAGTACAGCGGCAACAAGATTGCCATTCGCCACAGGGACAATTCCGAAAGCTGGTACATGCACCTGTCTACCCGCGGGGTAGGCGTGGGCGCCAAGGTTTCCGCGCGCCAGTGCATCGGCCGCGTGGGTTCCACCGGCCGTAGCACCGGCCCGCACCTGCATCTCGGCTTCAAGAACGAAAAGGGCGCCTGGATCAACCCGGCGTCCAAGACGATGATTGCTGCCCCGAAGCTCGAAGGCGAGCGCCTGGCGAGGCTTCAGAAAGAGGTTGCAGAGATTCGCTCGCAAATCGAGGCGACTCTTGCCGCCCCTGCCGTAAAGGCAAACGACACCACCGACGTGATGGTGCGCATGCGTAACCTATAGGCGCTTGAATCTAAGCTTCAGGTCCCATCTTGTCGGGATCTTTCGCTCGGAATTTTTTGCCGGAACTTTAGAGAAATGGTTGAGCCGCGTCGTGCCGTATCCTGCGGTGCGGAGTTCTGTCGCCTGCTTGGCGAGTTCGACCGCCTTTTTCACCTGCGCATCGGGATCGTCTATCACGTAGTCGGGAACGATTCCCACGTCATGGTAGGTTTCCCAGTTCCTGTCATAGCCCTGTATGGCGGTAATCAGCGCAAGTCCCTTGGCATAGGTGTCAATGACTCCCTGCCCAATCGCCTTGCCGTAGGAAAGCTGTCCGACGACGGGGGCCTTCTTGTTGACGGTCACAGAGGAAAGCACCACTTCGGCGCAGCTGGCGGTAGAAGTGTCTGCCAGAAGGACATAGTAGCGGTCCTTGCCAAGGCCGTCTCTACTAGCGGTGTAGGTCGTCGTGTCGAAAACCTGGAAATATTTCCAGCCGTCTCCATCCCTGATGGAATCGACATTTGTTTCTATATCGGAGATGATAGTGTCGCCCAAGGAGAGGAATTCTGCCGATATGGCGTTGCATTGTTGCGTTTCTCCGCCGGGGTTTCCGCGCAGGTCGATGATGGTGGACTTTGCGCCTTCGGTCTTCTGCAGCGCCGCTACGAATTCGCCATACGTTCCCTGGTCACTAGGCGTCGTCATGGCAAATTGCTTGATCTGGATGACCGGTATGGAATCCTTGTAGTAGGTGATGACGGAGGGTTCCTTGAACTCTTCCAGGGTGATGGCGATGGGAATCGTTTCGAGGCCTCGCTGGACGACTATGTTGATTGTGCTGCCGATGTTCCCTGAGCACATGGTTTCAAAGTTGTCCTTGGAGGTGATGTGCAGCCCGTCGATTTCAAGAACGATGTCGCCGACCTTGAGCCCCGCTTTCTCGCTGGGTGCGCCGGGGTAGACCTGAGAAACGACTAATGCCATTCTTGTTGAGTCGAACTCGGCTTCGGCACCGATTCCGATGCTGTTGTCGGTTTCCATGACGCTGCTGTAAACCATCTGGGCGACATAGGGATCGAAATACTGGGTGAAGGGGTCCTTCATCTGGTTGAACATGTAGCACACATCGTAAAAAGCTTTTGTGCAGAAATTTTTTTCGTTGTCATCTTTTTGGGAACCCTTGCCTAGGTAAACCCTGTAGCTGTCGGCAAGTTCGCCACGTGCGTGGCTGTAGATGTAGACCAGGTCCAGCATGGTGTAGTTGAAGTACATTTCCTTTTCGAGTTCGTCATCGATGTCACCCATTTCAGGAAAGAATTGCTTGTACGGGTAATCCCAGGAGAATTCGTCGCTGCTACTGCTGCTGACCGTCTGCGAACAGGCCCAAAAACTCAATGCCGATGCAATGCTGACTGCAAATAATTTTCTTGTACCCATGGGAACCTCCACCCAATGCAATATACTAAAATCTACTCGTCGTCGCCGGGCATCAGGGCGCCCTCGGTGACGGTCTTTTGCCGAATGAACTTCTTTGCTTCTAGGAGCGAGCCGACAGACTTCTTGGATTTCTTGCCGTGAAATTTCTGGATGGCGTCGAAACCGCACTGGAATGTTGCGCTTTCGCAGGTGTAGTCGGGTGAGATTCCAATCTTATGGTAGGAATTTCCCTTCGGTGTTAGGAATTCTAGATTCGTGATGATGGCAAGGCCGCCTGCGGGAGTTTTCCAGGTGCTCTGGCCGATTCCCTTGCCGTAAGTGGCAGTCCCTGCGATGGGGATGCCTGCGCCTTCCTGGATGGCGGCCGCAAAGATTTCGGCGCAGCTTGCGCTGTTCTTGTTCACCAGGGCGACAAACTTTCCTTTTTCGCCCGCATCACCCGATTGGGCCACTTCGGTTTCGGTCCGGTGGGTGGGCTCTCCGTCAGGGGCAAATGCCCTCCAGGAGCGCGTCGAGATGTTTCCGCTTTCGATGAACAGGTCCGCCATGGCGGTGCAGAGGCTCACATGTCCGCCCGGATTGTTGCGCAGGTCAATGAGTCTTGGCTGCAAGTAGCTTTGCGTAGAGTCTAGGTAGGCCTTCAGTTCACCGAGGGTTCCGTTTTCTTTATCGACCGTGTTCAGCTTGAATCCGGTGATGGTGATGATGATGGTTTCGTTCAGGGTGTCCACAAAGACGGTCGGGGCGTAGACGTCTTCCTTGGTCATCTCGTACAGTGTCGTGTCGCCTAAGTAGGCGACCGCCATCGAGATATCCTTGCTGTAGGTGAGCACGGAATCATAGGTGGCGTACGCCTCGTCTCCGGTAATCTCGACGCCATTTACGCTCAGGATGTTTCCGTAGCGGGGAACTTTTGCCCTTCCGGCGGGGCTTTCGGCGTACACGCGCGAAATGATCAGCGGATGTTCCGCTTCTGGAATCAGGCTGTATTCCATGCCGACATCGCCGGGGACAATGCTCGTGTTGATGTGTGTGGTCGTCTCCTCGCTTTTGGACGGGGGAACGTAACGGGTGAAGCGGTCGGACAGCTTGCTATAAAGCTCGGAGATGGAGTCCCCGTTCTCGTCTAGCTGTGGCAGTTCGTCTTCGAACAGGTATGTTCGTTGCAGTAGCCAGTAATTGTAAGAGTATTCCGTCGGTTCGGGCGTGCTTTTTACCGGTTCCAGAAAGTCGCTGCAGGCAGTGAGGAAAAAGGCGATGAGCACGCTCGCTGTGCTCGCTTTGAGCCATGAGCATTTGTGCGTTCGCTCTTTTTGCTTTTTTATTTCAAATAACAAAGCGAAACTCCTCTCACACCTCAAAGCGTAGCGACCTCATAGCTCAACGGCGCTCTGCGCCGGCCTACTGGTCGATGCTCAGTCCCTTCTTGTCGAGGAGCACGCGGGGAATGCCTCCTTCCATCGGGTTTTCGACGACGGAAATGGTTTCGAGGCTGTCGCATTCGGCGAGCGATTCGGGGAGCGTTTCAAGCTGGTTTGCGTCAAGGACCAGTTCCTTGAGCTTTTTCAGGTTGCCAAATTCAGAGGGGATTGCACCCAGGTTGTTGCCCGACACCATCAAAACTTCCAGAGATTCCAGGTGCGAGAGAGTTGCCGGAATGCTGGTCAGGTCGTTGTTGTCGAGGTAAAGCTTTTTAAGCTTCTTGAGCTTGCCGAGCGTGGCAGGAACTTCGGAGAGCATGTTGTCGTGCAGGCTGAGCTTTACGACATTTGTCCACTTGCCCACTTCGAGCGTGAGATCCAAAAGCTGGTTCTTTGCCACGTTCACCGTTTCGAGCTTGGTAAGCTTGCCCACGGAGTCCGGGAGCTCGGACAGGCTGTTGTAACCAAGGTAGAGGTGTTCCAGGTTAGAAAGCTCGCCGATCTCTTCGGGGAGTTCCATCAGGTCGTTTTCGCTCACGGAGAGCTTTTTCAGCTTCTTGAGCCTGGAAATGTCGTCGGGGAGTTCCACGAGCATGTTGCGATCAAGAATCAGCTCTTCGAGGTCTTCCAGCTCGAAAAGTTCCGGGGGCAGAAGCCTCAGTTCTTTTTGGGAAAGGTCTAACGAGGTGGCCTTTTCGGCCTTGGCTTTTTTAATGATATCTAGCAAATTCATGGGGTCGTCTCCTATGTCGTAAATCATAGCATTTTTGCTCAGAAAAGATGAGAAAATCCCGAAAAAAAGTAAAAAAGTATGAAATTTGCACAGATGTTCACTATAAATTGGGCCTAATTTT
Source organism: Fibrobacter sp. (assembly GCF_045601785.1). Lineage (GTDB taxonomy): Bacteria > Fibrobacterota > Fibrobacteria > Fibrobacterales > Fibrobacteraceae > Fibrobacter. Next base: position 56,342 of record NZ_JAZSAF010000042.1, on the reverse strand, counting down.
GAAAAAAATTGAAAAAAGTTGTCTTTTTTTTTCCCAAAGGCTCAATTTGAAACTATTTTTAAGGTGCAAAATACGATATTAAGGGTAAGGTGCCTCATTTGCACCCGACTCTTACTATTGTAAAATAACAGAACTGAGGAAAAAATGGAACTAACCAAATCGCAGGAACGCCGTCTAGCATTCGTGGCTAGCCTCTTGAGTCTCAATCCGAACGACCCTACTGACCGAATTAAGGCACTCCGGCATCTAAATCTCGATGAAAACGGCTGCTTCCATGGTTTCCAATACTCCCAAGGCTTTATGGAATTCTTCATCTTCCTCGATGAAGACACTCCGCTCGAAAAGGTCGTTTCCCACCTGAATTCCGACCTGAAGCAGCTCCAGATCGCCGTTTTCCGCACCAGCGACCCTCCCAATCCGTTCTTCATGTCGCTGCGCGAAGAGGCTGACCCCTGGGCTGTCAACAAGATTTCTGACGACGAAGAAGCGGAAGACGAATCCGGACTCCCGGCGAGCCGCCCTTACATGGAAACGCTCGAAATCACCGTGCTTCGTACCCGCGCGACCCGCGACATTACCGATAGCGAACTGGAGCGCACCCTTAAGGATATGCGCCGCAAGCTCGGTATCTGGAAGAACGAAGTCAAGGCAAAGCTCGAAATCATTGCCGAACATGACGACCTGACCCGCGACTTCCGCAGCGCAGACGACAAGCTTGAAATCGTGATGGATTCCGATCCGCTCCACCTGACCTCCGATCACGGTGAACTGTTCCTCGGTTTCTGCCCGATTCGTACGATTTTTGATTACCACGTGAACCTGGGTAAGCGCCTCAAGACGAAGCACAACATGGCAATCGTCTCCAGTAACATCCGTACTTACCTCGGTAACCTCACTCACACGAATGCTGCTTTGATCGATGCCTTCCAGACGATGGAACGTAACGACGACCAGAACGTGAACGTGGACGATTTCCCGTTCCTGCACAACGGTATGACGCTTACCGGCGACGACCTGCGTCTCAAGGAACGCGACGGCAAGAAGGTGCTCTACATTGAACGCCCGAAGATTATTAACGGCGCCCAGTCCCTGTTCACCTACGAACAGTACGCCAAGAAGAGCAAGAAGCCGGTGAACCCGCAGGTGCTCGTGAAGGTGGTGGTGCCGTACCCCGGTGCCGACAACTTCCTGAACCAGGTGACTATGGCTAACAACCGCCAGAACCCGGTGTTCAGCTACCACCTGCGCGCCGCTGACGACCTGCAGTTCTTCATTTGGCAGCGTTATCAGGAAGAAGGCTTTACCTATGTCTATAAGGACGGTGTGCGCCTCAAGGCACGTACCCGTAAGCTCGAAGTGCGTATGCGCCCCGAACTTGCAAAGACCCTCTTCATGATGGACGGCAAGCTCAGCGAATGCCGCAGTAGCGACTGCATCTTTGACAAGGAAACGCTTTACCAGCGCTGCTTCGGCGCATTTGTGCGTGTGGCTCCCGAAAAGGAAAAGGACTTTGTGAGGAAAACCATCGCCTTCACCAAGGCATGGCAGCTCCTTAGCCGTCTCCCGATCAAGATCCGCCGCGTGACCCCGGGCAAGGGCGTGTCCATCGAAGCGAACGATGACAACCCGCTGACCAAGATTACATGGAATGGTCGCCTCGAAGACAAGTTTATCTTCCGTAGCGCCGTGAAGGACCTGGTGGTGGCCCTTGCGCTCAAGCACTGGCTCATCTACGGTGATCCGATCCAGGACTTCGAATGGCTCGTGGAAAACGAACTCAACTTCAACGATTCTATCCTCAAGTATGCGGCCCGCATCTACACCGACGACCTGAAGGGAATCCTGATTAGCGAATTCAAGGACAATCCGGCTTACTACGATACCATCACCACCATCGACAAGGATAGCGGTGAATCCGTGGAACGCCGCCTGTGGAAGGGCTTTAGCAACACCGCTACTTATGACAAGATGATGGATCTTCTGTGCAAGAAGAATCCCGCTTGGGAAAAGTGCCGTGGCGGAATCGAAGCTTTCATCTAGTCGATTCCTACAATCTTCTTCCATCTTACTTATTTAAACAAAAATATACAAAAGCCGTTGACTAGCTCAACGGCTTTTTCTAATTTTGGCTACGAAAATCTTACAGTAAAGGAGTTCTTTACATTATGTGGAATGAAAAATACATGGCAAAGCTCGAAGAATATTTGAGCCAGGCTCAGGCGGCAGGGGGTGCTGCCCGTGTCGATAAGCAGCACCAGTCCGGAAAGGCAACTGCCCGCGAACGCATGGAAATGCTGTTCGACGAAGGTACGTTTGTTGAAGTCGGTGCGCTTCGCAAGTCGAGCAACCGCGTGCTCAAGGAAAGCAAGGTCGTCCTGGGTGACGGCGTCGTGACCGGTTACGGCAAGGTGAATGGCCGTCTGGTGTTCGCTTCTTCGCAGGACTTTACGGTGGGTGGCGGCTCCTTGGGCCAGTGCCATGCCGAAAAGATTTGCCGCGTGATGGACATGGCCGTGGAAGCCGGTGCTCCGTTTGTCGCTATGAACGATAGCGGTGGAGCCCGTATCGACGAAGGCGTGTTCTCGCTCGCCGGTTATAGCGCCATTATGGCCCGCAACGTGTGGGCTTCGGGCGTGATTCCGCAGATTGCCGTGATTATGGGCCCCTGCGCTGGTGGCGCCTGCTATTCTCCGGCTCTTAGCGACTTTATTTTCATGACCCAGAACACGAGCCAGATGTTTCTGACGGGTCCGGCTGTCGTGAAGCAGGTTATGGGTGAAAACATCACCGCCGCTGACCTCGGTGGTGCTCAGGTGCATACTTCCAAGTCCGGTGTGGCTCACTTCATGTACGAAGACGACAAGAAGTGCCTCGAAGGTGTCCGCAAGCTCCTGAGCTACTTGCCGCAGAGCAACCGCAAGGAATCTGCCGAATGCAACTGCAAGATTGCCGAAGCCGCCAAGAACGACGAAGGCTTCTTCAAGAAGCTGTTCTCCAAGTCCGAATCGAACGAAGTGGCTGCTTCCTTCGACAACAGTGCCTCTATCCAGGACATTGTTCCGGATAACTACAAGCAGGCTTACGACGTGAAGTCCGTGATTGCCGCCTTTGCCGATGCCGACAGCTTCTTTGAAGTGCAGAGCGACTGGGGCAAGAACGTGGTGATCGGCTTTGCCCGCTTGAACGGCGAAGCGATCGGTATCGTGGCTAACCAGCCGAAGGTGCTCGCCGGTTCCTTGGACGTGGACGGTTCCGACAAGGCTGGCCGCTTTGTGCGTTTCTGCGACGCGTTCAACATTCCGCTTTTGGCCCTCGCTGACGTTCCGGGTTACATGCCGGGATCTAAGCAGGAATACTCGGGCATTATCCGCCATGGTGCAAAGCTCCTTTACGCATTCGCCGAAGCCACCGTGCCGAAGGTGACGCTCATTCTGCGTAAGGCTTTCGGTGGCGCCTACATCGCCATGAACAGCAAGGACGTGGGTGCCGACTACGTGTTCGCACTCCCGATTGCCCAGGTGGCCGTGATGGGTGCCGAAGGTGCAGTTGAAATCATCAACAAGAAGGAAATCGCTGCGGCTCCGGATCCGGCTGCTGCTCGCGCCCAGTGCATCGCCAAGTACGAAGAAGAGCTGATGAACCCCTACGTTGCCGCCTCCATGGGCGTGGTCGACGAAGTGATTCGTCCGGCCGATGTTCGTAAGCGCTTGATTGCCGCCTTTGACGCCTTGAAGACCAAGGAACAGAAGCGCCACAGCAAGAAGCACGCGAACATCCCGCTGTAAAGACCGCTCGCGCCCAATCGGACAAAGTTCGTCCCCCGAGCGCTCGCTCTCGCAATCGCGACCCGTTAACATCGGGTCGCTTTTTGCTCACAGAGACCGAATCGGCTAAATTCTTCAGAATCCTTACTTTGGAGCCGATTCTCTCGCAACCGCCCTCGGTTAACACCCGAGGATTTCTTTTTGTCAAAAATTGACTTGCTTTTCCCTAGAATTATTTATATATTTGGGACATGCATAAATAGCATTCTTTGATACTTCCAATTTAATGTTGTTTTCCAGGAATAGCCCATGGTGGGTTGTTTTTGGCTGCATCATCTCAAAAAAAGGAAGTACTATGAAGAAGACCAACACCAACAAGACCCTCTCTGCCGAACGCCAGCACAAGGAGCGTTTTATCGTCACGTTCCCCGTCGTGGAGCCGTATACGCTCAAGACGGGCGTGCGCGTCAAGCCCGGAATGCGCGTTTGGGTGCGCGTCTAGCGCATTTCCCCTCGGGTTTACCCCGAGGGGGCTCCTTTTGTCTTGAAAAATTGCTAATTTCGCACAAATTGCGGGATTATTCCCATAATCTAGGTGGTTTTGCCGGGTGCAAATTCAGTATTTTATGGGACAGCCTGCAATAAGGAAACTGTGTTTTTTGAAGGTCTAAAACGCTTGTGGCCTGTGGCGGTTGTCGCCCTTGCCGTAGGAGTCGCCTGGTCCCAGAGCGATTCTGTCTCTGTTGTGTCTGCAAGCGATGCCGAAGTCTCTGAACCCGACCCGGCAGAGACCGAGTGGCAGCCGACCTACCAGTACATTTCGCTCCCGCCGTCAGTGAACCCCCTGAACGGGCTCTTGCCCTTTGGCGGCGTAGGCTCTTCGCCTACGCTCATGAGCAATTCAAAGGGGCAGGTCTTTAGTCACGATATCGATGTGTCGACCCGTGAAATGGACGTGAGCGAAAAACGCGTGAATTCCGTTTCGCGCGACACGATGACGCTCTGGACGGCGCACTACCCTGAACTCGCAGACTACGTGTCCGACATGTACAGTGTGGGGCAGAAGAGCCTGTGGCTGAACGACCTGGTGGGTAAGGCGAATGACGGGTATGAAACCCCTGAGACGGGTTCGGTGTTCGACATTACGATCCCGGTGACGATGCCTGCGTGGATGCGCGACTTTGGCCTCGATAAGCCGAAGCTCATGCTCCAGGGGACCATGGACATCCGCCTGAAGGGTTACGGCGAAAAGGACGATGCCGAGGGCAGCACCAATACGAGCCTTTGGCCGAGTCCCACGCTCAACTATACGCCGAACTTCATGGTGAAGGGCAAGATCGGCCCCTACATCACGGTCGAGATCAACAACGTGGAAGAAGGCCTGGGCGCCCGCAACCAGGTGCGCGTGGTTTACGAGGAATCGTACAAGGACGAATTCGAAGACTACATTCTGCAGCGCGTGGAAGCCGGTACCACGAACCTGGCGCTCACGGGTACCGAACTCACGGGTTACTCTGAGAACCACCAGGGGCTGTTCGGCATCAAGGCGGACTGGAAACTGGGCGACTGGAGACTCACGACGATTGCCTCGCAGGACGGTGGCGACCAGGAAGAATACAGCTTGAAGGCGAGCGAATCGACGACGGAATTCCAGATCCTAGACAAGCAGTTCATTGCCTACCGCTACTACTTCTTGAACCACGAGGCGAGAAACTCCTACATCAACGCGGCGATTGCGGGTCGTAGCACTTCGAACTATCCGGCGACGAACCTGAAGCTCTATAAGCGCGGTGCCACGAACACGACTACGGGCGTGATCGACAACGTGAATGTGGTCTACGTGACCCCGAGTGGCAAGACCATCAAGAAGAAGGTGGAGCGCCTGGTCGAAATTCCGGGTAGCGAATTTACCTACGATTCCAAGACGGGAGTCCTCAGGGTGAACGGCGTGAACCGCAATACCTTGTTGGCGGCGAGCTGGTCGGGAGACGGAACGGGCCGCGTGGGAACGACGGTGAACGACGGCTCCTCGGTGGTGCTGATTCAGTGGGACGCAACTCTTTCGGAACTCGCTGACATCGACAAGCTCATGCTCAGGAACGTGTACTCCATCGGTATCTCGGATGCAAGCTCGTCGAGCTTTGTGCTGCGCATGAAGAACAAGTCGGGTATTTCCGGCAGCTATCTCAAGACCTTGGGCCTGGTGGACACGACCACGGGTACGCCCTTGGTGAACGACGCGACGATATTCAAGAAGGATGCCTCGGGCAACTACACCGGAGAAATGTGGCTCCCCTGTAAGCCGCTCTCGGAATACAGTGGCTCGAAGGCGACGGAACTTGCTCGGCAGAACTGCTTGGAGCCTCTCAGGCTTTTGGATTCCTCTTCGGCGATGGCACAGTTGTATACGCTCCCGGTCTACAACCTGTCGCGCTACACGAACCGATTCTACTTTGAATCGGTGGGCAAGCGTCGCAATTCGGTGCTGAGCGTGCGCGACCCGAGCTCCAGCTACTCGGTGAGCGGCAGCTCCTGTATGGACATTTCTCCGGGAACTGAAAAGGTGACGGCAGGCTCTACGACCCTTATCCGCGGCACGGACTACGAAGTGAACTACGAGCTGGGCCAGATTGAACTCTTGAGTGAACGCGCCCTTGATCCGAACAAGGAAATCAAGGTGAGCTACGAATGCGAACCGCTGTTCGAAATTGACAACAAGCTTTTGCTGGGCGCCCGCGCGGAGCTTCCGCTCGACCTGTATGGCATGGGTGCGGGATCCGTGTTCGGCATCACCGCCCTCTACAAGAGCCAGAGCACTACGGCGAAGACGCCGACGCTTGGCAACGAACCTTACTCCAGCGTGCTGTGGGGCATGAACCTGCGCCTGCAGGACTCCGTGCCTGCCCTCACCGAACTCGTGAACCTGATCCCGGGCATCAACACGACGGCTCAGTCCAGCTGGCGCTACGAGGCAGAATTTGCAGCGAGCCGCCATAACGCGAATACGAGTGACGGAAACTCCGCCCTGGTGGAAGACTTTGAAGCGACAACCTCTGGACTAACTTATCCGCTGTCCAGGCTCTCCTGGTACCATGCGTCTCCCCCGGGCGGCGTGTCGTCGAATCTTTCGACCTACATTGAGAACCAGGACTATAAGCACAAGGGTGAGTTCATCTGGCATAGCAACAATACCGAGCTCTACAAGAACATCTACCCGTCGGTCGGCAATTCCGATGTCGACAACCAGCACCTGACCGTGCTCAAGATGACGCTCCGCGCCAACGACAACCTGTCGGGGAATTCGTGGGGCGGCGTGATGCGTGCGAACAGCGAGTACTACCAGGACCTGAGCGACATGAAGTACATCGAAGTGGTGGCGCGCGGCAACGTGGGCTCCATCTATCTCGACTTGGGTTTGGTGAGCGAAGACCTTTCGATTAACGGTGCTGCCCCGAACGGCCTGTACGATGGCGAAAACGATCTGGGCACGACGACGGCGCTCCACGACAAGGGCCTTGATGGAAAGAGCGGCTCGGATGAAATCGACTCGGTCTGGGACTGCCGTGTCAGCGGCTGTATCGGCAAGGAAATCAATACGAGAAATTCGGATGCTTCGACGACGGACATTGCCCGCGACAACTTCGACGAAGACCTGGACGACGAAAGCGATCCGCCGGTGAACATCAACGGAACCGAAAAGAACTCGGGCGAACGCACCTACGATACCGAAGACATCAACAAGAACGGCTCGCTGGATACCGACATCAGCTTTGTGCGCTACCGCATCGACTTGTCCGACGACGACAAGCTGCATTTTGAAGAACTCAAGAACGGTTGGCGCAAGTGGCGCATTCCGCTGAACCAGTACGATACGATTGTGTCTCCGAACGGGAGCGACTACGCGACGATTCTTTCGGAAGCCCTGTTCAGCAGGCTCTGGCTTGGCAACCTGAGCAATGGCGTTGCCGAAGCGAAGGTGCAGATTGTGAGCCTGGCCGTGGTCGGAAACGCCTGGGAAGAGACGACGGTCGCCGATTTTTACCAGACCTCTTCGACGGAACATTCGCAGGTTGTCGAGGTGAACGGTGTGGAAACCCTGGTGACCGAGTCGGTCTCCTCTAAGGACACGACCTACATCAATGTCACGACGATCAACAACCGTGAAAATGCAAACAAGTACCACAAGTCTCCGAATACGACGACCGAACGCGATTCCGATTCCAACGCCCCGCTGAAGGAAACGGCTCTGGTGGTGGACTACCACAACATGAGCCCCGGCCAGGAAGTCGGCGTGACGCGTATCTTTGAAACGGACGTGAAGGACTTCTCGAATTACCGCTCGCTCAAGATGGAAATCCACTACGAGACGGATGCCACGTCGGTTCCGATTCGATTTGCGCTGCAGTTCGGTGAAGGTTCGCTCGAAGGTTCTAACGACTACTACGAATGGAGCTTTAGGCCGGTGAACTACACCTGCAAGGGCTCTGAACGCCCGCAGGACTGCCACGAACGCAACTGGCTCGACAACGCATTTGCGATGGATGTCGCGGACTTTACCGACCTGAAGAAGGGCCGCCGCCCGCCTTACCTGAACGCCGTGGAAAAGGACCTGGGCGGCGAGCGTGAAGAGAAACTTCGCTTGGTGGGTAACCCCTCCGTTACGAGCATTGACTGGATGCGCTTTGTGATCATTGCCGACTCCAGCGCATCGGCAGATGACCTCAAGGGAACCTTCTGGCTCGATGACCTTCGCCTTTCGGACATGGACACGGAATGGGGCTATGCCGCACGTACGAGCGGCCAGGTGAACTTTGCGGACTTCATTTCCTTGTCGGGTGCGGTGCGCTACCAGGACGGTGCGTTTGCGACGCTTTCGACTTCGAACGGTTCTCCCAAGCCGAAGACTTCGGTGGCGGCGTCGCAGCTCGATGTGGCGGGCGACTTCACCATGAACTTGAACAAGTTCTTAAACGACAGCTCCGGTTACCACATTCCGCTTTCTTTGGGTTACCACAGCACAACCAAGCGCCCCTACATGAAGCCCACCGACGACATGATGCTCGAAAAGAGCAGCTTCGTGGATATGACGGGCGACATGTTCCAGCGCAAGCTGGAAGTCGGCTCCAATAAGGAAGAACAGAGCCTGCGTGATGATGCGGAATCCAAGGGCTACCAGTCCTATGTGCGCGACAAGTCCTTCGGCATCAGCTACCGCAAGGATTACCACGCCCGAGAATCCAAGTTCGGCGACATCATGTCGCAGATATTCCTCGACCGTCCGGCAATCAGCTATTCCTACAACGAATCCGAAGGCCGCTCGACGACTTCCGCCGACTCGACGTATTCCTACCATACGATTATTGAGTATAAGCTGGGTACCTTCAGCATGTTCAAGTTCCGCCCGATGGAAGGACTCGCCAAGTACGACTGGCTCAAGCCCTTGTCGAAGACGGAATTCGAACCGTGGCCGCAGACATTCGACTTGACTATCTTCGACTTGAACTATGTGCGCTATGTGAATCAGAACCGCGACCCGGATTACGTGGAACCGCAGGTGGACAAGATCGTGACCTACACGACGGAACTCAACCACAAGCTGAACATGCGTTGGAATATCTTGTCGTTCCTGACCACCAGCTACTCGTTGAATATCAAGCGTGACATGTATGGTGGCGGTGACCGCGAAGCGTTCGTGAAGAAGAACTTCTTTACCTCGCGTGATGGCGGCCTCTTTGCAAGCGACTATATCTTTGACTTTGACCATACGGACCGCCGCGTCTATGTGTCGGGTGACAGTATCGTGGCGATTCCCTACGATACGATTCCGAGGGTTTCCGAGAACGGCGATACCTCTGCCATCGACATGTTGAATCCGGAGTCTTACGAAATCCGTTACGATACGACGGTGTTCTACAAGGTGGATAGCGTGGGCCACAGGGAATATGGCCGCTCTTATGGTATTTTGCGCAACGAACGCGCCCGTTCTCAGCAGTTCAAGATCGGTTTCAATCCGCGCCTGATTCCGTTCATCCCGTTCTCCACGAACTTCAGTTCCGATTTCAGCCAGCAGAAGACCATTCCGGACGATTTCGACTTCAAGGACGAGACGATGATCGAAAAGAACTACTGGACGATCTCGCAGACGAACCGCTTCGAGTTTGCCCCGTCGCTCAAGGTGCTGGAACTGGCCCGCAGCTTTGGCAAGCAGAATCCGGTGGCTACGGCGTTTGACAAGATCAAGTGGCGTGAAGTCCGCTTCAACTGGCAGGCGAGTACGAACACTGTGGGCGAAAACTTTACCCTGGCCCAGCTGTACGAAGAGCAGGGCGTGACCCCGATGCAGTATTACCTCTATGGTTTGGGCCTTGGCAACGGCTACAGGAATCGCGGATTCTACAACATTGTAACAGGTGACATGGGGCTTGACCACCGCGACGACTACCTGCACTTTGCGCAGTACAGGAACCGCCACGTAGACACGCTTGTGTACCAGGGCAACTTTAGGCATTCCGTGTCGCGCCAGTTCCAGGTGGGAACCGGCATTACGCTTCCGATATGGGACATTGGCGTGACGGGTGATCTGCAGTGGAAGGAAGACTTCTCGCAGTCCAGGGAATATCCGCTGTACCTTGATACCACTACGGTGTGGCCGAAGATTGGCGTGGGAGTCACGGTGCCGAACTTTGCACAGCGCGTGTCGATTCTGAACGGGTTCCGCAGCGTGTCGACGTTCCACCGTTTCGACTATACCTATACGACAACGGTGCATCCGTTCCAGAGCGCCGAAGATTCCTGGTCGCAGAGCATCAACTTCAACCCGCTTATCCGCGTGACGTTCTTGCTGCAGAACAACATGCGCATCGAGAACAGCGTACGCATGAAGATCGAAGATACCGACCGCCGCCCGAAGGAAGAAGTCATTGGCATTACGACTTGGCCGGATTCCGTGGGTAACAGCCGCGACACGACAGACTACTTCTGGGAAACGCCGTGGATTCACACGTCGCTCTATAACGACTTCATGTTCAATATCGGCGACGACTTTACCATTACCTATCCGCTTAAGCTCGACAAGGCGGTGAAGTTCTTCAAGTGGTTCTTCAAGTTCAAGAATTCGATCGACCTGAAGTTTACCGCCGGTTACGACTACAAGAAGACGATCCGCAAGCAGTATGACCCGGACGAAGGCTACGACAAGTGGAACAAGGAAAGCGGAACCGACGGTATCTTTAGACAGTGGAACTTTGACGACGGCCTGCAATACACGGTCTACAACCCGAAACTGTCGCTCACGGAGCGTACGGTGCCGTCGCGTACGCACGAATGGTTCTTGCGCCCGAGTGCAGGCTATCAGTTCAACAAGATTGCTTCCATGAGCAGTTACATTGAATACCGCCAGATTCACGAGAAGCTGGATGACGAAACACCGCACTTGCGCCAGATTCTGCAGTTTGAAATTGCACTCATGCTTCGGTTCGACTAGTAGATAAAACATCATTGCGAGCATAGCGAAGCAATCCATATTTGACTTTTTGTGGTAAGATGGCTAAGAAACGTGTAGCAGTCGGTATGAGCGGGGGAGTGGATTCCTCTGTGGCAGCCTTGATGCTGTTGGAGCAGGGTTACGACGTTTTCGGTGTGACACTCCGCGTGCTGCCGCCTTTGGCGAATGGAGCGACCCCCTACGATCCCGAGAACGATGAAAGCGTTTTGCGGGCCCGCGCGGTCGCGGAGCGCTTGGGTATAGAACATTATGTGGCGGTGTGTGACGACGCGTTCACGGAACGGGTGCTTAAACGCTGTCACGATGATTTTGCCGGGGCCCGTACGCCGAACCCTTGCTGCTATTGTAATCGCTATGTGAAGTTCGGCTGGATGCTTGAGTTTGCGCTTGAACATGGCGCGGACTTCCTTTCTACAGGGCACTATGTGAACGTGAAGGAGGTCGGTGGCGTGCGTAGGCTTTTCAAGGGTCGCGATGCCGCGAAAGACCAGAGCTACTTTCTGTTCGGAGTTCCCGATTCGGCCATGGCTCGCGTGATGACGCCGCTGGGCGATATGGAAAAGCCCGAGGTCCGCGAAATAGCGTCAAAGCATGGCTTTGAAAATGCGAGCGCGAGCGATAGCCAGGATATTTGTTTCGATATTTACGGCGATGATTACACGAATTTTTTGCAGGAACGTTTCGGTGCGATGACACGCCCAGGAAACTTCGTGACCGCCGACGGCAAGATTTGGAATAGTCACGAAGGTTACCACCGTTACACGGTGGGGCAACGCAAGGGACTTGGCGTTGCGCTGGGCGTCCCTGCATTCGTGCAGAGCGTGAATCCGGAAACGGGTGATATCTTGGTGACCGCCGACAAGTCGGCCGTCTCGGCAAGCGAAGTGCGCATTCAGAACTGTCAGTGGCACGGCATCAATCCCGCAACGGGCAGGGCCTACGCCGCTGGCGACACTTTCGAGTGCGAAGGCATGGTGCGTTACCGCCAGCGTCCGACCCGTTGCATGGTCAAGATTCTCGAAGACGGCTGCGCACTCGCCAGCTTTGAACAGCCCCAGTTTGCAGTCACCCCTGGCCAGTGCGCCGTATTCTACGACGGCGATATGGTTCTTGGCGGCGGCTGGATAGTTCGCTAGGATTCTTCTTTACAGGTGTGGACATTTTCCATGATGAATGTCAACGCCTTGAAATAAAAAATAATCGTTTAGAGCCTTGTTAGTGTATTTTTCAGATAACCACCTCCGAAGGAGGAGGTGTTTTGAGGAGTATTATGAAAAAGTTTGGATTTAAGGCTTTAAGTGGAGCTTTGTTGCTCGGCGGAGCCGTTTCTGCTTTTGCCGCCCCGGGACTCACCGTGAGCGGCACCGATCTCATGTACAACGGCAAGAAGATCTTCTTCTCGGGTACGAATCTCGCCTGGAGCGACTACAACTCCGATGTGGGCGATTCCCCGCTGAACGAAAACGCTTGGCGCAAGGCGGTGGAAGGCACGCGTGCCGCGGGCGGTAACGCGATTCGTTGGTGGCTCTTCAACAACATGAGCCAGAGCCCCGAAATCGACCAGAGTACGCATCTGGTTTCGGGCCTCAAGGCAAATACCATCGCCAACATGAAAAAGGCCCTGGACATCGCCGAAGAATACGGCGTGATGGTTTCGATGTGCCTTTTCAGTCACAACCTGATGGAACCGAATCAGTGGGGCCTTTACGACGATAAGCTGGACATTACCGCGAACACGCAGCTTTTTGAAGACGCTGGCACCAAGGCCTTTATCGACAATGCGCTTGTTCCGGTAGTAAAAGCAATCGGCAACCACAATGCGCTCATGACCTGGGAAGTATTCAACGAACCCGAAGGCATGACAAGTGTAGGCTGGACCACCAAGAAACTCGACAAGGCTGTGCTCCAGAAGTTCACCAACAAGATTGCGGCGGCAATCCATACCACAAACCCGGAACTGCTCGTTTCTACGGGTAGCGTGAATATCCAGTATCAGAGCTGGTGGAACGATTCCGAACTCATCGCAGCCGGTGGCGAAGCGAACGGTACGCTCGACTTTTTCCAGACACATTACTATCCGTACTACCAAAACGACGCCGTTTCTCCGTTCGTGAATACGGCGGCCCAAATGGCAACAACGTACAAGTACGACAATAAGCCCATGATTATCGGTGAATTCCCAGCAAGCGGCTGGAAGGGCGACACCTATACCGCAAGCATGGCTGCCAAGACCCAGATTTCGACCGAAGAATGCTACCGCAAGGCCTTTGACGGTGGCTACGCAGGCGCACTTGCGTGGCAGTACATTGGCGACAAGACCGAATCGAACTTTGGCGGTTACACTTACACCATTGATCCCGCTCTCGATGCCATGAAGGCCCTTGCCGCAACGGAAGAAGCGAGCATCAAGATCAAGGATGTCGCCATCAGCCAAGAAGGCGGCGACGGCAAGATGGCTGTGACTTACGGCGGCGACAATGCGCAGATCGAATACCAGAAAACTTGGGACTTAAGCAAGGCCAATACGTTTACGTTCGAGGTGGCAAACCTGGGTGAAAGTGATGCGCAACTGAACCTGATTTTCAAGCTGACTGATGCGTGGACATGGACCGAGGTGGAAGGCCCCTGCGAAGTAGCCGCGGGCCAGTCCAAGACTTGCTCGTTCGATATTTCCAGCTATACAGACCGTAACAAGACTCTGAGCGTCGTTATCGCAAACTACGCTGCTGGCTATACCGGTACGATCCTTTACGACAATTTCAAGGCGGGCGACCAGGTTCTCTGGGACTTCAACGAAGACAAGTACGATGCCTTCAGCCGCGGTTTCGAGAACACCGAAGAGATGATTCCCGAAATCAAGATCGTGTTTGGCGACTTTACGACGGGTCTTGGCTGCATGCGTCCGAAGCTTGCTAGTGCAAAGGCTTTGCAGGTGAATGGTGGAGTCCTGAGCCTCACGGTATCGCGTCCGACGGATGTCGTGGCGGAACTCTTCGATGTCACTGGGCACAGTGTGGCAAACCTCTATAGGGGAAGCCTTGCGGCGGGTACGCATCGTTTTAGGATCGATGCGGCGAAGGGCGTGTATTTTGTGAAAGTGAGGGGCCAGGGCCTGGATCTGACTCGAAAAGTGATACTCAAGTAGCGAGTTCGATGGTGTAGAGTCCGTAACTCTCTAAAAAACAAATTAAGGCGCGGATGATGATTCCGAGCCTTTTTTTATCAAAAAAAGCTGTTGTGAGATTTTCATCACATTTGCATATTATTTTGGGGAGAAATACGTTTCTCATGGCGATTTCTAATATATATTTGTAATGTAAAGAGGATTTAACTTGACTATTTATCATAATAAGACAATCTTGATTGTGGACGACGACCGTATTTCTATAAAATTGGCCGAATTTGTGTTGCTGAAAGATGGCTATAGCGTCGTGACGGTGGAGTCTGGTGAAGCTTGTATTGACTACTTGAAGAATCGCGGAGGAATCGACCTAGTCCTTTTGGATATTGAGATGCCCCGTCTTAATGGAATTGAAACCCTTGAAAAAATTCGCGCGGAGAAATCCATTGCCGACACAAGGGTGTTTTTCCTGACTGGCAACGAGTTTAGCAGGTATGAAGACGTTGCACGCCGTCTGAATGTTCTGGATTTCATTTCAAAGCCGGTGTATGGGCCGGAAATGCTGGAACGCGTCAACAAGGCCTTTGCTGATGCCGAGACCGATTCCAGGGATACGATATTGGTCGTTGATGATGACCGCATGAATTTGAAACTCGCTGAGCACATGTTGAGTTCCACCTACAATGTCATCTTGGCTCAGGACTATCAGGAAACGCTCAACAGTCTTTCGATGGAGCGCCCATCGCTTGTGCTTTTGGATGTGCACATGCCCGGTATGAATGGCTTCGAACTGCTGTCTGAAATTCGCAAGATGAAGGCCTGTAGCGACTTGCCGGTCGTATTTTTAACGGCGGACAGCGATAGGGAAACGGAAGTCCGTGTGTTCAGGGAAGGGGCCTTGGATTATATCCAGAAGCCGTTTGTTCCTGAAGTGGTACTAGAGCGAATCAAGCGAATTCTTTCGCTTCGCAAGTTGCAGGTCAATCTTGAAAGTGAAGTGGAGCGTCGGACTGCGGAACTGGAAGAGAGTCGCCGCAAGCATGAAATCTTGTCGCTGCAGGTCGTGAAGACCCTCGCTTCGGCGATTGACGCCAAGGACCGCTACACGAACGGTCATTCTAGTCGCGTGGCAAAGTACAGCAAAGAAATAGCCCTCCGCGCAGGAAAGTCCATCGAATATCAGGATGAAATCTACTTTGTGGCGCTTCTGCACGACATCGGAAAAATTGGAATTCCGGATAACATTTTAAACAAAAGTTCGAAGCTCACGGATGAAGAGTACGAGACGATTAAGCAGCACCCAAGCATCGGGGTGGACATCCTGAAAAACATCACCGAGATGCCGAATATTGAAATTGGTGCGCATTTCCATCATGAACGCTTCGATGGCAAGGGGTATCCTGAAGGCCTTTCCGGCTGCGAGATTCCCGAAATTGCCCGCATCATTGCCGTAGCGGATGCCTACGATGCCATGAGCAGCCGTCGCAGTTACCGTGCGGCGCTGCCCCAGAGCGCTGTCCGCGAAGAAATCGTGAAGGGCCGTGGCCACCAGTTTGATCCGACCTTTGCAGATGTGATGCTCAAGATGATTGACGACGATGTCCGTTACGAAATGCGTGACGACGGCCTGACCTTGTGATGGGAGTCTTCGAAAACAGATGATGGAATCTAATGATATTTTTGAAGAGAACGATCGCCGGGTCTTGAAGACGCTCACGCTCGTGATGCGCTGGCTTTGGGTCATGTTTCCGCTGATTTATCTCGGAAACGTTATCGGGCTATTTAAAATCGACTATTATGAATTGAACCTTTTAACGGCAATCGCCTTTGTCATCTTGTGGTTGCCGACATTCATCGAACGCATGAATGCTTCGCTAAAGACGCGCCGCTATTTTTGTGTGCTAGGCATGGCGAGTATTATTGCAATGCTTGCCGTCAACGAAAATATTGGCGTCTATATGACTTATGCTCTAGCCATGGTGACAAGCCTATTGTTCTTCGATGCGTCGTTCACGCTCAAGATATCGATTGTTAGCTATCTGTTGATTGTCGTGTCGCTTTTCTTTAGGGCGTCGGGCGCTAACCATGGTGAATTTTCGTCGGACCTTTTCTGGTGGGTGTCCAGGTCGGCGGGCTTCTTGATTGAATCCATTGCTATGACGCTGGTGTGCATCACGGTGGCGCGCCTTACGCACCGTCTGCTTGAAAATTTGGAGAACGCCCGCCAAAAGGCGCAGCGTTCCGACGAACTCAGCAAGGCTTGGGCCGAGGCCGAGGAAGCGCGCAAGAATGCGGAATCGGCGAACATGGCGAAGAGCTTTTTTCTTGCGAACATGAGCCACGAAATCCGTACCCCCATCAACGGCATCTTGGGAATGAACACGATGCTTTTGAAGGAATGTAAGGACGATTCACTTCTTGAATACGCCCGTAACATCCAGAACGCAGGGCACACGCTATTGTCCCTGGTGAATGATGTCTTGGACATCACCAAGATCGAGTCGGGAAAGATGGAGCTTCTGGTTGGGGAGTACGATCTCTTTTCGGTGCTGAACGACTGCTATTGCGTCGCTAATCCGCGCGCCCAAAGCAAGGGCCTGGAATTCAACATCAATGTGAACCCGAAAATTCCATCGCGGCTTGATGGTGACGAAGTGCGCCTGCGCCAGATTGTGAATAACCTGCTTTCGAATGCCGTCAAGTACACGCCGATGGGAACGGTGGATTTGCTGGTAGATTTCAAGGCGCTTCCCGATGAGGATGGCAATCGCCGAATTGAGCTGGTCATTGTTGTTGCCGATACGGGAATAGGAATCCGTTCCGTTGATCGCGACAAGCTGTTCCAGAGCTTTGAACGCATTGATCTTGACCGCAACAGAAATATCGAGGGGACGGGGCTCGGGCTTAATCTCACCAAAAAACTGGTGGAGATGATGGGCGGCCGAGTGCTGGTGAAGAGCGTTTATGGTTCTGGTTCCGTTTTTGAAGTAAGGATCCCGCAGACCGTGAAGGGGGACGCTTTGATAGGGAACTTCTTGGAACGGCACAAGGAATTTATATCGGTCAATTCTTGTGTCCGGAAGTTCAAGGCGAAAAATGCTAGGTTGCTAGTCGTGGACGATGTCCCCATGAACCTGAAGGTGGTGTGCGGACTTCTCAGGGATACCGAAATAAAAATTGATACGGCGACGAATGGCGAAGATGCCCTTGAACTGGTGGAGGCAAAACATTACGATCTGATTCTTTTGGATCACATGATGCCGGTAATGGATGGGATTGAAACGCTTCAGTGTATGAAGGATTTAAAGGGTTTCGATATCCAGAAAACGCCTGTGGTGATGCTTACAGCGAATGCGGTGGTTGGCGCAAAGGATGCCTACATACAGGCGGGCTTTACCGACTACATTACCAAGCCAATCCGCGAAGAGGTCTTGCTTGCGACGGTGAAGAAGTTTCTGCCCAAGGAACTGATCGTTGAGGGTTCATCTCTAGAAAAGTCCGGTGCGGTAAGCGAAGGCGGGCCCATGGGTGTACTTTCGAACCTTTTAGATACGGCAACGGGGCTTGGGTATTGCATGAACGATGAATCCTTTTACCGAGAGATGCTTACCGAATACGCAAAGAACGACCGGAGTGTTGAATTGGATAATTCCCTTGCGAAGGGCGATGTCGAAAACTACCGGATAGCCATTCATTCGCTGAAAAGTACGTCGTTGACCATAGGAGCGGTTCAGCTCTCTGAGATGGCCAAAGCGCTGGAAAGTGCCTGTAAAGAAGGAAATCTTGAATTTGTTCGTAGCCAGCACGAAAAATGTATGAAATCTTATAAGATGATTTTAGATAAATTATCTAAGTTTCTTGCTGTTGGAGAGCTGTAACGTGAAATGGGTCTATATTATTTCTGCGGTAATCATTGCTGTCATCATGGCAGGGTTGCTTGCGACTAATGTGAAAAAGAAAAATACCGACATCACTCGTGAAAAGACGAAAATCGCAGTGATCATGAATGGTTACATCAATGACCATAGCTGGGGACAGTCCCACTACGAAGGCATGCAAAAAACAGCCAAGGAACTGAATCTGGAAGTCCTGTTCCGCGAAAATATTCCTGCGGACAAGTCGTCAGAGGGTGTGATGGAGGGCTTGATTGGAGCCGGTGCGAAAATTATCGTGGCGAATTCCTTCCAGTTCGGACCCTATCTTCAAAATGTCGCCGCTCAGCATCCCGATATAAGATTCTTCCATGCGTCGGGCATCAAGTCTTCGCAGAACGTGTCGACTTTTTTCGGTCGCATTTATCAGATGCGATACCTTTCGGGAATCGTTGCTGGCAAGCAGAGCAAAACGGGCAATATCGGCTATGTGGCCGCTTTTGACATCCCAGAAGTCGTTCGCGGCATCAACGCCTTTACCATGGGCGTGAAAAAGGCAAACCCCGATGCAAATGTGATTGTTCGCTGGAGCAAGTCGTGGGAAGACGATTCTGCTTGTGCACACGCAACGCGCTCGCTTCTTGCCAAATATGATATCGATGTCCTTGCCATGCATACCGATAGCCGTGAGCCGATGCGGATTGCGGATTCCCTTGGCATATGGGTTGTGGGTTACAATTTGGATAATGCCGAGTTCTACCCGAACCATTTCTTGACCGCCCCCGTGTGGCGCTGGGAAAAATTCTACACTCCGCACATTCTGGAGGTGTTGAAGAAAAAGTTTGTGGGACGGAGCTATTGGGACGGCTTTAGTTCGGGCATCGTCGATTTGTCTCCATTCACGAGCCATGTGAATCCAGAAGCGGCTGCTCTGGTTGCAATCGAACGGGAAAAGATACAGAAAGGATCCTTCGATGTCTTTTACGGACCCATCGAAGACAATGCAGGAACGATTCGCATCAACGAAGGAGAAAGTATGTCTGATGATGATATGCTGAATCATTTCAATTGGTTCGTAAAGGGGGTAAAGATCGATGAAGAGTAAAATAACCATAGCGACCTTGGTCGCGGTCATTGCTTTTTTTGTGCTGCTGTTCGTGTCCTTTGACAAAATCGGGAACGAAGAGTCCAATAAGATGGCGAAGGCTCCAAAACTCCGTGTAGGCTTTGTTCTGCTGAGCGATACGGCTGATAACGGCTGGAATGAAACTCATTACAAGGGAATCCGTGCGGCCTGCGACAGTCTCTCTGTACAGTCCACTCTTACAATAGACATCCCTGAAGTACGTGAGCCGCTTCTCAAGGCCGTAAACGATATGATCGCCGACAGCTTGAAGATTATCGTCCTTACAAGCTATAGCTACCCGATCCTCATCAAGGATGTCATCGAAGCGCATCCGGAGGTGACTTTCTATGGCATCAACTGGGAATATAGCGCCCCCAATTACAAGGCGTATTTTGCCCGCATATATCAGGCGCGGTACCTTGCAGGCGTCGTAGCCGGTGCGATGACGAAGACCAACCATGTGGGTTATGTGGCGGCCATGAAAAACATCCAAGTGTATAGGGGGCTGAACGCATTTATCTTGGGTGTTCAAAGCGTCAATCCCAAAGCTCAGGTTTATGTGCGCTGGACAAATTCTTGGAACGAAGGCGAAATGGAAGTTGAAAATGCGAATAAGCTTATCGATAGCTCGGGAATCGACGTGATTGGATTCCATCAAGATCGGGCTTACATTATCGAAGTAGCTGAAAAGCGAGGCCTGTATTGCATCGGAAACCATGTGGAAAACAACAGGTTCTCGCCCAAGATGCTGAGCTCCATTGCTATCAACTGGGGCATCATCTATAAGGATTTCATCCAGGATTATATCCAGAAGAAGGATAACGAAAACATGGATTACTGGATTGGGCTTGAAAAGGGCGCCGTGGGGCTTTCGTTCTATTCGAGCGAGGTTCCCGATTCGGTGAAGGCTTTAGTCGATTCTGCTGCCCAAAAGATCAAGGAAGGGTACAATATATTCTCTGGAAAGATTGTGGATAGCGAAGGCAAGATTCATTCCGAAGAAGGAGAGTCCATCGGCGACGAGATTTTGCGCGGTGACATGGAATGGCTTATAAAGGGTGCGGTTGAGCCATGATCAAGAAGTTTGGTGCTCGTCCCTTAATCGGAATCTTATTCTTTGTTCTGGTTCTCCTCTTGGTAGGGGTGTTGCTTCGTGTCAAGTTTTCGAGCCTGTTCCAGAACTATGCGGAAAAGCAGGTGGCATACCAGGCCGAAAACTATGCGTATGCGGCAGGCGACCGGCTCGTTCTAGAACTTAAATCGCTGACGGGCCTTTCGGCAAGTCTTTCTGCCGATATGAATGACATGGACAAGTTGCTCGATGCACAGCAGGATCCTAATGGGGAGTTCTACTACGGTGTCATTGCCCTGAACGGCAAAATGATATATTCCAGGGACACCACGACTATTCTTGCTTCGGACTTCAAGGGAATACCGGAATCGTTCCATGGCTCAAAATTTATAAGCTACTCCCGAGGCAAGGGGCTCATGTTCTCGGCCCCTGTCTACAGCGGAAAGAACATCAAGTACGTTCTTTTCCGAATTTACAAGGAAGAGACAATCATCAAGAACTTTGGCGTGGTGTGCTATGGCGGCAAGGGCTTTGCGATCATAAAGGACGCAAGCGATAGTGTCATCGTCCGGTCGTCGAATGATTCCCTGGGCATTGATTTGCTGTGGGGTGATCGGGGCTATCAAGCGGTTCGAGAAAAACTGGTGAACGGCTTGAATGTTTCCATCGCTTCTGCGGCGAGCATTGAAATTGACGGCTCGGAGTATTACTATTTCCAGTCGGAACTCAAGTTGCCTGGCGTGTCCTTGGTGGGCGTGGTGCCCGCAAGTGTGGTTGCCTCAGAAAAGGACAGCATCTCTTTCTTGATTCTTTGGGTGTTCGGCCTTTTGATATTTATGTTTACCATTGCGATGGTCTATGTGGTGGTTTCCGAAAAGAAGGCGCGTCGAAACAAGGAACTGATTCGCGAAAAGGAAAATGCCGAAAGCGCCAACAAGGCGAAGAGCATATTCCTTGCCAACATGAGCCACGAAATTCGTACGCCGATCAATGGCATCCTGGGAATGGATTCGATGCTTCTCAAGGAATGCAAGGATGAGTCTCTGCGAGATTACGCATTGAATATTCAGAGTGCGGGCCATACGCTGCTTTCGCTGGTCAATGACATCTTGGATATTTCTAAGATCGAATCGGGCAAGATGGAAATCCTACCCGTTACCTACAGCGTATTCTCGGTGCTGAATGACAGCTACAACATGGTTGCCATCCGTGCCCGCGACAAGAACTTGGAGCTGAACCTGGACATTTCTCCGGATATTCCTTCGGCGCTGTTTGGCGACGAGGTGAGAATCAAGCAGGTCATAAACAACCTATTGTCGAACGCGGTCAAGTACACCAACGAAGGTTCGGTCACTCTGTCGGTCTATGCCGAGAAGGTAAAGGACAATCCTGTTGAAGGTGAAACCTCCAATCAGGTGGAACTTTGTATCCAGGTGAAAGATACGGGAATCGGAATTCGCGAAAGGGACCGCGAAAAGCTTTTCAAGAACTTTGTGCGGCTTGATGAAAAGCGGAACCGAAATATCGAAGGCACGGGACTTGGCCTGAACCTGACAAAGCAACTGCTGGATATGATGGGCGGTTCCATCGAGGTAGAAAGCGAGTATGGTCAAGGTTCCACCTTTACGGTACGACTTTTACAGCAAGTTATCGACATGAGTCCGCTCGGCGACTTTGGCAAATGGTACAAGGATCAGGCAAACGCCTTGGAGACTTCGCTTGATCGGTTTGTCGCTCCCAATGCGCGAATCCTTGTGGCTGACGACATGCAGATGAACCTGAAGGTCTTTGCAGGACTCCTTAAGGATACCCAGATTCAAATTGATACCGCTCTCAATGGGGCGATTGCGCTGCAGCTGATCCAGAGCAAGCATTACGATGTCATCTTCCTAGACCACATGATGCCCGTGATGGATGGCGTCGAAGCTTTCCGACGGATGAAAAAGCTAGAAGAAAATCCCAACGCGCAGACCCCCGTGGTGATGCTTACGGCGAATGCCGTGGCCGACGCGAAGTTCAACTACATGGAAGAAGGCTTCTCGGATTACATGGCAAAGCCCATCCGCGAAGAGGTGCTGCTGTCGACGCTTCGAAAGTTCCTGCCTGCGCATTTGGTGAAGCTGGTTGGTGGCGAGAAGAGAGATCCTCCTGCTGCAGCCGTTAGCGCCTCTGCAGAAAAGCTAACGACTTTGTCGGATATGCTCGATACGGCGACGGGACTTGCCTACTGCATGAACGACCAGAACTTCTACAACGAGATGCTCGATGAATATGTCAATGGAGACAAGACGGACGAGCTAGTTGAATACTTTGAAAAAGAGGATTTTGAGTATTACCGCATCACGGTGCACGCCGTAAAGAGTACATCGCTGACCATTGGCGCAAACAAGGTCTCTGCTGATGCAAAGGCGCTTGAAATGGCGTGCAAGGAGAACGATATCAATTACGTGAAGGCGAATCATCAGGCATTCATTGATGAATACGCTATGCTGATTCGGGCGCTTCGGGCGGAACGCGGGCTATGACGCCCACCGTGGCGCGGGTTGCCTTGACCAAGTCGGCTGGGGCGACCTTTAGCTGTAAGCCGCGTTCTCCGGCACTCACATAAATGTACGGGAAGTTCATCGCGGTTTCATGGATGAATATCGGGAAGTTCTTCTTGAGTCCGAGCGGGCTGCAACCGCCGCGGATGTAGCCCGTGAGCGGTGTCAGGTCCTTGAGCGGCACGGTGTCTATTTTCTTGTTGCCGCTCACCTTGGCTGCCCCCTTCAGATCTACCTCCAAGTTGCCGGGCACAACGCAGATGAGGTATCCAATCTTGTCGCCGTGGACGAGAATGGTCTTGAAAACCTGGTTGATATCTTCGCCGAGGCTGTCTGCGACGTGTTGCGCGCCTAGATCGGTTTCGTCGACTTTGTAGGGGATCAGTTCATAAGAAATTTTTTGACGGTCTAAGATGCGGGCCGCGTTAGTCTTCTTGATTTCCATAAACAAAAACCTGCTTTTCCCTCAAATATAGGATTTGAACTTCTTCTTCAGAAAGCGTGTCGCCTTTTTTTCGAACAGCTCGTGCATGACAATGGCGATGGAGCTGCATACGGCAACCGAGATGGCGATCTTTGCCAAATTGTTTTCGATGCCATAGGTGCGGAACAGGTAGCATTCGATGTTGGTGTTGAAGGTCTGCGCCATAAAGAATGCGTAAGAAGCAGCGCTTGCGTAGCGTAGAATTGACGAATTCTGTAGCCTTGGGGAGTGTAACCCGGAAAGCGTCGTGATCATCAGGGCAAAGGCGGGGAGAGCCACCCAGTTGTAGAGCATGTAGTTGCCGACCGAGAGCCCGTTGTGTACCGCGAGCGAAACGATGAAGACAAGGCCGATGAGTTCAACGAAGAACGCCTTGAAACTATACAGGACCTTTGCTTTTTGCGGGAGCGAGCAGAGGAGCGCCCCAATGAAGAATTCTAGGCCCCTGTAGAAAGGGCTTGCGTAGATGGAATCCGTTGAAAAGCTGTGGACGATGAGTGGCGCCCATAAGAGGGCGAATGCGCATACGAAAATGGCTGCAACCTTTGCCTTGGTACTCATCTGCTTGATGACTTCTTGCATGAAGGGGAATGCGGCGTAGGCGAGCAATAGGCACGAAATGAACCATGTCCCGTCATGGTGAGAAACTTCGAAAAGCGAGGAAAAGGTCGATTGTAGTCCGAGCATATCGATGGGGACGAGCAGTATCTTCTGGGTAAATCCTTCGTTCCCAAAACAAAGGACGTAGATTAATGCAGAGACGTAATACAGCGGAATGATGCCGAAAAGCCTCTTCAGATAAAAGCCTCGAAGCGCCTGAATGTCGACAAGATTCTGCTTGTTGTAGGTCAGGTAAAGTACAAATCCAGAAAGCATGAAGAACGCCGTCATGAATATGGCGCCCATCGAAACAAATCCGTTCAGCGGGCCGTAGCTGCAATGGTGATGAATGTGGGTGTGGAAGATAAACACCATGATGACGGAGAGAACCCTGAAAAGGTCCAGCCCTGCAGCACGTTCTGAAGACTTGCTCTTGTCGATAATCATGAATCAAAAATAAAAAAGCCCGCGACGGAAGTCGCGGACTTTTACTTAAAGGTTGTCCGTTGATTACAGCTTGATGCTGCAGCCCTTGGCGTTCCAGATTTCTTCGGCGTACTGCTTGATGGTACGGTCGGAGCTGAACTTGCCCATACGAGCGACGTTGAGGATTGCCTTTTCTGCCCAGGTCTTCTTGTCCTGGTATTCCTCGGCGACTCTCTTCTGCATGTCCACGTAGCTGCGGAAGTCTGCGCAGAGCAGGTAGTTGTCGTTGGTGAGGAGCTTGTCGGCAATGTGCTTGAACAGGTCCGGACGATCGGGGCTGAAGAAGCCGGAAGCGATCAGGTCGATCACGCGGCGCAGATCGTCGTCGTGTTCGTAGAAGTCGCGCGGACGGTAACCCTTGGCAAGGAGGTCGGTCACTTCTTCCACGGTGAGGCCGAAGATAAAGATGTTGTCGTCGCCGACTTCTTCCTTCATTTCAACGTTGGCGCCGTCGAGCGTACCGATGGTGAGTGCGCCGTTCAAGGCGAACTTCATGTTACCGGTACCGGAAGCTTCGGTGCCTGCGGTGGAAATCTGTTCGGAGAGGTCTGCGGCCGGAATGATTTTTTCGGCGAAAGACACGCGGTAGTTCTCGAGGAACACCATCTTGAGTTTGCCCTTGCAAACCGGATCGGCATCGATGATAGCGGCCACGGCGTTGGCAAGACGGATGATCTGCTTGGCCATCCAGTAACCCGGAGCGGCCTTACCACCGATCATGATGGTGCGCGGCATGATTTCCTTGCCGTCCTTCAGCTGGATGTACAGGTGAATGGCGTGCAGAATGTTCAAAAGCTGGCGCTTGTATTCGTGGATACGCTTGACCTGCACGTCGAAGAACGTGTTCACGTCGACATCGACGCCCTGCGTTGCCTTGAGGTACTTGGCGAGGCGTTCCTTGTTCTGCTTCTTGACGGCCATGAATTCCTTCTGGAACTTGGCGTCCTTCGCAAACTTTTCGAGCTTCTTGAGTTCGTCGAGGTCCTTGACCCAGCCTTCGCCGATCTTGGAGCTGATGAGTTCGGACATAGCCGGGTTAGCCTTACGGACCCAGCGACGCGGCGTCACGCCGTTCGTCTTGTTGTTGAACTTTTCAGGCCACAGTTCGTAGAAGTCCTTGAAGAGCGTGGTCTTCAAGAGGTCGGAGTGGAGTGCTGCCACACCGTTCACGGCGAACGAACCCACGATGGAGAGGTACGCCATGCGGACCATCTTGCAGCCGCCTTCTTCGATGAGGCTCATGCGGGCGAGACGAGCGTTGTCGCCGGGCCACTTGAGGGACACCTGACGGAGGAAGCGGGCGTTGATTTCGTAAATGATCTGGAGGTGACGCGGCAACAGCTTTTCGAAGAGGCTGACCGGCCACTTTTCGAGAGCTTCGGGCATCAAGGTGTGGTTCGTGTAGGCAAACGTGTGCGTCACGATTTCCCAAGCTTCGTCCCATTCCAGGTTTTCTTCATCGAGGAGGATGCGCATCATTTCGGCGATAGAGATTGCCGGGTGCGTGTCGTTCAACTGGATGGCGACCTTTTCGGGGAACACCTTCCATTCGCCTTCGTGGAGTTTCTTGAAGCGGCGGATGATGTCCTGGAGCGAGGCAGAGCAGAGGAAGTACTGCTGCTTGAGGCGCAGTTCCTTACCGTTCATGGAAGCGTCGTTCGGGTAGAGCACCTTGGAAATGGTTTCGGAAAGTTCCATGTCCTGCACGGCGGCGATGTAGTCACCGTTGTTGAAGTAGCTGAGGCCGAAGTCGTCGGTGGACTTCGCGCTCCAGAGGCGCAGGTTGTTCACGGTGTTGTTCTTGTAACCCGGAATCGGAGTGTCGTAGGGGAGGGCGAGCACGTAGTCCTTGGTTTCCCAACGGTTGCGGAGTCTGCCCTTTTCGTCCATCCAGCTCACGACGTAGCCGTACATCGGAACCTTGACTTCGTTCGACGGACGGGCGATTTCCCACGGGTTGGTGAGACGCAGCCAGTTATCCGGCTGTTCTTCCTGTTCGCCGTTCACGATCTTCTGGCTGAACATGCCGTATTCGTAGCGGATGCCCATACCGGTGGCCGGGAGTTCGAGCGTAGCCATGGAGTCGAGGAAGCAGGCAGCCAAGCGGCCGAGACCACCATTGCCAAGGCCCGCGTCCACTTCTTGTTCGCGGAGTTCTTCAAGGGTCATGCCGAGTTCGTCAAGAGCTTCGGTCACGGCGCTTTCGACGTCAAGGTTCAGAACGGAGTTGCCGAGGGTACGGCCAATCAAAAATTCAAGGGACAGGTAGTAGACGCGCTTGACGTCTTTCTGGTAATAGGTTTCCTGGGTCTTGATCCAGCGGTCGACCAAGCGGTCGCGTACGGCGTAGGCCACTGCCAAGAACTTTTCGTGGTCCGTCACGGTCGCGCTGTTACGGGCGAGCGTGTGGTGGATGTGGTCGGTAAATGCTTTGCGGAAGGATTCCGCGTCGTTTCCGAGCACGGTCACTTCTTCTGCTTTCTTGAATGTTTTTGCCATAAGACAGTCCTATGGGTTAGGGTTAAAATTTTTCTAGTGTAAGTTTAGAATTTTTTACTGGGTATGGCAAAAGAAAATGTTAAATTAGAGAGTGAATAACGTTATTGAGGAAACCTATATGAACATGAAAAAGTTGATTGCCCGCAAGGCTTTCCCCGTCGTGAGTGCCGTTTTCTTTGCGGCTGTCGCCATTGGCTGTGGTGATGATTCCTCTTCTTCGCCGACTACTCCGAACGATCAGGTTCCTGGTTCTTCCGCGTCGGTTGACACGACGACTCCGACAGACCAGACGATTTCCTCTGCGTCGGACTCTGATTCTGCCGCGAATCCTGGAACGGATCCGGCGACTAATCCCGATGCTGGCTCTAATCCGAATGATTCCTCTAATACAGAAACTCAGAATCCTGGGACTGATCCGGGTTCGTCGACCGTCATTGACAACCCTGTTGCACAGACCGCAATCAATCGTGACCCTGCCGTGGCGGGTTTGGCTCTCGCTGCCGATACCAACGGCTTCTACGATGTAGGCGACATTTACAAGGCCGTGCCCGCCGAAAGCAAGATCGTGTTCGTCCTGCGCCATGCCGAACGCGAGTCGGGCCTGGGTAAGGAATCCCCGCTTACCGAAGTGGGCGTGCAGCAAGCGCTCGATGTCGGCGCAAAGCTTGCAAGCGACGAGTCCTTCTATTTCGGGTCTACCGACTTCCTGCGTACCCGCACAACCGCAGAAAACATCGCGAAGGGACATGGCGAAGCTTCCGTGACGGTGGATACCTTGAGCATTATCAATGGAGGTTACTTCCTGACGGTACCTTCCGATACGCTCGATGCCCTGGTGTCTAAGAGAGGTGGAAACTTCTTGTATGTGTCTCAGTGGGCGTACGGTGTTCCGTTTACAAATAACTATGCCGTTCAGCATGGAGTCGCCACATACTTCTACGACCTGTTTGAACGCGGTGACCAGTTCATAAACGAAGTGATCTTGGCAAATCTTCCGAATTGGAAACGCGTGAGTGTTTTGATTACGCACGACTTGCTCACGGAACCATTGGCGGTTTATGCGTCCAATCGCATGGTTGATTTGAAGACTTATGAAAGCTATCGCTGGATTAACTATGTCGCAGGAATTGCAGTAGTGATCAATGCGGATGGCCTTGTCACGGTGCTGCCCGCTCGCGGAGTTGACGTGGGATTCCTGAACACAAAGGATGCTTATTAATCCGGACTCTCGATGAAAGTCGCTCTCCTGGGCTCAACGGGCCTTGTCGGAAAAAATGTACTTAAGCTACTTGCGCGTTTGCCACAGGTAGTTTCTGTGTATTGTCCGGTCCGTACGGTCCCGGAACTTAAGGACTATGGCATTCTCGAGGGTGCGTCCAAGATTCAGTTTGAACCGGTTGACTTTGAGCAGGTGAATGGAGCTGCCCGCGACACGCTGTATGCGGGTTTTCTTGGCTGTGATGCCGTTGCCTGTTGCCTTGGGACGACAAAGAAGCTGGCGGGGAGCAAGGCGGCTCAGGAAAGAATAGACTTGAGACTTCCCTTGTCGCTTTCGGCAATCGCCAAGAAGGCGGGCGTGAAAAATTTCCTGTGTGTAAGTGCGCAGGGGGCCGATTCCCATTCGCCCTTTTTCTATAACCGCCTGAAGGGCATGCTCGAAGAAGGTCTCGACATGATGGGTTTTGAGACGCTTACGCTTGTGCGTCCATCGCTTTTACTCGGTAAGCACAAGGATAAACGTTTTGGCGAAGATCTCTTGCAAAAGACTATTGGGGTTCACCCCGAATGGCTGCCTTCGTTTGTGCGGCCGGTGCATGCCGAGACCGTTGCCGCCCATTTGGTGACTTCAATTTTAAAACCGCCCACGGACCATGTGTGCGCGACAGACGGAAAAATGGGCAAGCGGATTATATACAACCGTGTGCTCGCGAAGACGAAAGTCGACGATCTTTTTTAACGATTTGTTCTTACTTGAACTTCCAGAACTTGTACAGGTACTTCGCAGTCTGAAAGGGCGTCTTCAAGAAGGCGCTCTTCTTGTATCCGCTGAGCGCGAAGCCCTGCAGTACTTTGTAAAGCCCGATTTGGTCTTCTCGGTTGATGGCGAGCAGGAATTTGCGGAACTTGTACTCGAAATCGTGCATCTTGCCGAAGTAGTCGTAGCAACGCTTTTCGTATTGCTTCAGGAAACACTTGCTTAGGTTCGCGGCGTCGCCGGAGGATGCCTTGAGTCCTTGATCCACGTATTCGGCGCAGAATCTGCCCGCCCGCATCGCGGCAGCGATGCCACCGCCCGTGAGCGGGTTGGTGTGGTGGGCGGCGTCGCCCACCAGGGCGAATCGGTCAAGTGTGTAGTCCCTAAGAACGCTCGATACAGGAACAAGTCCACCGACGGTATGGTTGATCTTTGCTCCGGGGAAAAGCTTCTCGAGCCATTCCATGGTGATTTCGAGAATGTTTCCTGCATGGTTACCGGTGGCCAAGAATCCAGCGCCAAAGTTAGTCACATTCGACTTCTGCTTCGGGAAACTCCAGATGTATCCGTCGTTGATGAAGTCGTGGCCCTGCCAGAAGGTCAGGTAATCGGGCTTTGTCAAAATGCCTTGCACCTGGATGTCAACGCCTGTACAGGTTTCACGGGGCTTCTGGGCGGAATCGATTCCGACCATGCGGCCGATGCGGCTTTCGACGCCATCGGCAGCGATGACCATCTTTGCAAAAATTTCTTGTGTGGCGGTTTCGGTGACGCTTCCGTTGCCGTCACCCTTGCCCAGCACGACGCGGATCATGCGGGAATCCCCTTCCACTTTGCCCACGAAGTCGGCTCGGGCGCAGGTTTCCACCTGGGCGCCATCATCGGCCGCAAGCTTTGCAAGCCACGGGTCAAAGATTTCTCGGTTCAACATGATGCCTGTGCCGGGCTTTGGGACTTCGATGTTCACGCCGGCGGGCCCGTAAATGTAAAGCCCGTTGATAATGCTTTCAATGCAGCTTTCGTCGATAGGGCCGTAGGTCTGCAAGTCGGCAAGCGTTGTGCTTGCCTCGCCGCACCGCACTGGGAACCCGATGCGTTCGCGTTTTTCGAGCAGTAGCACCTTGTGCCCCGCCCGTGCGAGGTTCCTTGCAGCGACAGAGCCACCGGGCCCTGCACCAATCACCACGACATCGTATTTGGAATCAAGCATTTTCGACCTCCGCAATCGTGAGCGCACCGACGGGGCATGCCTTGGTGCAAATGCCGCACTTGATGCATTTTTCGGAGTCAATCTGCAAGTCTAGCCCGTACATGTCCAAAGCCATTTTGGGGCAAATGCCCACGCAGCCTGCGCAGGACAAGCAAACCTTTCTGTCGTGAAGCAGCTTTTTCATAAAGAAGAATATAGAAACTTTAATGGCGTCGTTGTCGCTTTACTAGGACCTGCTTCCGTCAATAATCCACTGGCACAGTTCCTCGATACCCTTGTAATCGGGAAGCGTCTTGACGAAGTTCGGTGACTTGCTTCGCTCAATGAACTTACTCCATGTCTGTTCGTTCTTGGCTTCGAGCCCCAGGTGCTCTTCGATGGCGCCACGGGTCCATACCCAGATTCCCTGGCTGCGGAGCTTGGCGTGGATGCTACGGATGGGCTGTTGCGCCTCTTCCATGTCCGCCATCATGGCGTACGCCGTGGCTGCGTTGATGTTGCTGTGCTTGTTGACGGGTAGCCCGTTTACAAGTCGCAGGTGGTTGTGGAAGGCGAGCTCTCGGAAAAGGTCGCGGCAGTATTTGATGTCGGGGTCGTTTGCCTCCAGAAATCCGTCGCGGGTTGCAGTTGTGAAAGCGTAATCCAGGTCGACAATGGCGCGCACGGGCATGTCCATGGCGGCAAGTACTTGCATACTCTTGCGGGTGTTGCTCACGCCACCCTGACGCACCAAGGCACACTTGATTAAGGCAAAGGATTGCCCAGTGATGCGTTCGAATAGTGCCGGGAGCACTCTCCATTCGGTCTTGCCTTCGGTTAAAAGCACATAATCGGCGAACAGGAGCTCGTTGCTGTTTGACAAGCTGAATAGCATCTGCAATTGGCTTGGCGCATCCTGAACTACCTGGTGCACGGCGTCTTCCATTCGCTTGCGCATGAATGTGCCGCGTTCCTTGTTCTTGCGGATGAGCAGCGACGTGCTGACATCTTCGCTGGTGACCATCTGGGCGCTGTGCGTTGCAAACACCACCTGGTATCCCTCGTTTGAAAGATTTTTGAGGGCGACCCTTACCAGTTCGACGGCTTGCGGGTGCAAAAAAAGCTCCGGTGAGTCAATGAGAAGTAGCGTGCGGCTCAGGTAGTGGTTGTGGTGGTGCTTCTTCACATCGGCCAAGTAGCGCACCAACGCCATCTGAATGGCACGCTTGCTGCCTTCGCCCATGCAGCTGATATCCCGTTCAAAACCGTCGTCTTCGTCGATGACCTTGAGGCTTGCCTTCTTGAGAAAAGTCTCGAGGGTCGGCATCGGAATGTCGAGCTCCACTTTTACGCTGGGGAACAACGGCGAAAGCTTTTCGTTGACTTCGCGGTCAAATGCCCCGATTTCGGCGGCGCGATTTTCACTTCCCGGCGAAAGCAGGTCGCTGAACTTGCCCAGGAGGGAGTTGATTTCGCTGCCGAAGCGGCGTTCCAGCGGCTTGAAAATTTCGTGAAGCAACTTGGTGAACGCCTGGTTTCCTTCGAAATCCCAGATGGCGATCGCTTCGGGGAACATGCGGTGATAGGCGAATTTGAAGGCGTCATTGGGCCTGACCCATTCTCGTTTGTCGCCCTTACGGTGATTGCTCGGGACAAAAACAAAAAGTTCGATGCTGTCTGGATTTTCGCCGGGAATGCGCTGCACCTTCTTTACGCGCAGGCGGCCGGGGCCCTGCGGCGTGTTCTGTAAAAAGGGGCGCACTTCCTGGGCGTACTCCTCTCCTAGGCGGCCAAGAACCTGTTCCGTGATGCCGTCGAAAACGCCGGTGACTTCGACAGGGCGGTTCGGGTCGTCAAAATAGGAGATGTCGAACGAAAACTTGGACAAAAGCCAGCGGATGCCCATCAGGATGTTCGTCTTGCCAGCATTGTTGTATCCGATGAGCGCGGTGAAGCTACTGAGAGGAAATGTCTGCTTCTGGATAGAACGCAGATTTGAAATCGTAATTTCGGATAGTCTCAGTGCTTGCGGTGTCATATACCCTGAATGTATATAAAAAGCGTCGGGTGTGAACACGAAAAAAGCCGTTTTTTTTGCTTTTTTGGGCGTTGTCTGCGAACAACGGCTAATTTTGGGGGGCATTTCGATTCCGTTTAGGCAAATCTATATTTATATTAGTGGTGATGAGTGTTGAAACAAGTCGCGGCTTGCGATCATTTTTTGGTCGTATTAGGAGCTTTGCCGTAGCTCCTGTTTTTTCCGTTTTTGCAGTGGGCGGAGCCCTTTCCATTCTTGCGGCGTGCTCGTCCGACAGCCACGTGGCGGGCAACAGCGCCGAGACGGGGTCCCCGGAACTCGCGGGCATCTTGGTATTGGATGGCGGCAAGCCGGCTGTGCATGCGCGGGTGCAGTGCGTGCCGGGCGACTACAACATCATTGCTGCAAGCGAGGCTGAACGGGTTCTACCCTCTGCGTTCGAAACCGAAACGGATGAAAACGGCAACTACGAGTTTGATTCCATCCCGTCGGGAAGCTTCACTCTCGAGGCATTCCACCAGGAATCGGGTCAGATGCTTCTTGTGCAGAACCTGAGTGCCGAACAAGATGAACCGCTTACCGTAAACGACACGTTGCAAGGTCCGGGTACGGTCAAACTTCTCGTATCGGGTGAATTCCGCGAAAACCAAAGCGGTGAGGCCATTGTCATCGGGACGACGATTCGCAGAAGGGTTTCTGTGCAGAACGGGAAAATCGTGGTCGATAGCCTCCCGGCAGACACGCTTGAACTTATGGTTTACATGGATGGCATGAGCCCGTTTGGATTTAAGGATGTTTCCGTAAAGCCTGAAGAGACTACAGTCTGGGGCGATTCGGTGACGTACACAATGAAAGCTCCGCTCGCACTCCCCGAAGGAATCGATTCGCTCGGTACCGTCGTGAGCGATTTCCCGCTGGCCATCCGCTTGACAGAAATTGCTTTTGATTCTGCGGAGGTGGTGAACGGCCGTTGGGAGGCCGTGCGCATTTCGCAGGATGGAAACCGCAGCAAGAAGCTCCCTATTGCGCAAACCTACTTTGACGCTTCTGCCAAGGAGGCCGTGTTCTGGGTGAGTGTCGATTCGCTGAATGTTTTTGATTCGTTGGAAATCCATTTTGACAACACCATGGACCCTGCGTACGCAAAGGATGTGTTCCCCACGAACCGCAGCTATTCGCTGGTGTGGCATTTCGATAGCGGTCTTGCACCTGTGGACGATGGAGCGGAAAAGGGCTACTTCGAAGGTCTGCCGACAGGGGCCGTGGCTGCCGACGGTGTTGTGGGCAAGGGTGCAAAGCTTGAAGAAGGCGATGTTATTGTCGCCGAGAATTCGAGTGCGGCTGATTCCTCGCGCAAGGTGAACTTGAATTACGACGGTAGCGAATATTTCTGCTTCTCGGTGTGGGTAAAGCTCGAAAGTCTTGAAGCGGAGCAGACCATTTTCAAAAAGTCCAAGGAATATGCATTGCGCTATGTTCCAGAAAAAGGCTTTGTCGTGGACCTCTGGGTCCCCGATTCAAGTTCTGATTCTGTGAAATATGCTTGGTCGTCGGGCACGTCTGATATTAAGGCGGGCGAGTGGGTGTATGTCGCCTTTAGCCGCCATACGATATCGCAGTCCAATTTCTACGTGAACGACCGTAAGATAGAAACGGAGCCGGAACAAATCGCCTGGACGGGCGTTCGTGATACCGCAGACTTTGAAGTCGGCGGCTTTACCGGTACGATTGACGAACTCATGCTCGGTAGCTGTTACCGCGATGACGACTGGACACGCCTTACCTACCTGAACCAGCGTCCCGAAAATTATTGGCCGATCGTTACGGCTGAATAGAGGCAAAAAATAATTGCGGCGAAGCCCGTTGTCCTTAGACAACACGTAAACAAAGTTTTCGATACTCCTTAGCTTGCTAGGGAGTATTTTTATTGTTGCATAAAAGTTGGAGTGTGTTATGCAAAAAAGTTGTTTGGGATTGATTCCGGGCGCCGTTTTGTCGGCTGCCCTAGGTGTTCACGCATACGCGGCGTCGGGTGATGCTTACACATGGCCCGGTTACCGCAGCGACCTGGATTACGATACGAAATCGAATCTGGGCGATATCCAGCCGCCGACCAAGTTCAACAACAATTGTTCGGGCGTTACCGGAAAGAAGGCCGGTAAATGGTGGGCGTTCTACTGGGGCAAGGATCGCGACAGCCGCATTACCGATGTGACGATTGATTCGATCCTCAAGAAGTACGATACTGACTTTGAGTATTTGTACAATGAGATGGGCTGGGCGCCGGATGCCCAGGCGCAGGACGGCCAGTACAGCGCCGTTTATTACTACGGCTCGGGGACATGTGCCGGTGGAGCAAAGGAAGACACGACGGGCGGTTGGCAGACATGGGTGGCGGGCTACACGGCCGTGGCAGCCTCGTTCTATCCGCTGTATAGTTTCAATACAAGTTGTCCTTACCGTGATCGTGTGGCGCAGATGGATGCGATGATACACGAGGGGATCCACTCGATGACGAACGGTTACCCCGGCGCAAAGGATGCGCACTGGTTCCAGGAAGCGGGTAACACCTGGATTCAGCAGGATATGTTCAGTCACCGCGATGGTGTATACAGCGGCATGGGATTCTTGAATGCGGCAACGCTTATGGCTCCGTTCATGCCGATTGAATGCTATTCGGGTTGGCTCATTGACGGTACTTTCGGTGGCCCCGGCGGTGGTGCCGATGACGGTGGCGTGACCGGTAAGAATCAGCGTTACCTGCTGGGGGGCTCGCAGTACAGCAACATCTTCCCGACGTTTATCGGCACGTGGATTGGTACGGGGGCTGTTCGCTGGATTTACGGAAACGCTTACGGCAAGACCAAATACCTACTTGAAACCTATGGCCTCGACAAGGGCCTTGGCGATGCGGGCGTGCGCAGGCTTATTACCGAATTCCGCGCAAGGCTTGCGATGCTTGACATGAAAAAATGGTCCGGCGAAATCAAGAACCTGCTGAATCAGCATTTCGGAAGCGACACCTACTGGGAACAGGACATGTGGGACAACAACAGGAAAAGCTACACCTGGACCATGACTCCTTACCAGACGGTAACGGAAAGCAACGGTTACCTTGTACCGAATCAGGAAACAACTCCGGGTTGGTCTGGCTCGAACGTGGTGCCGCTGAAGGTGCAAAACGGCGCAAAAGAAGTCACCGTGAGCTTCTACCCGAACGGCGCAAATTCCAATAACAGTAACATGAATTTCTTGCTGTGCTACCGCGCAACTGACGGTACACCTGTTTACAGCGAACCCATTACGGGCGAGGGCTCTGCGACGCTTCGCCTGGACAAAACGCCTTCTTCGACGAATGGCACACAGATGGTTTTCGCGGTGATCGTGAATACCGATTACCAGTACACCGGCAATACGGGAATTCGCAAGCTGCATTACGATTATAAGTTGAAACTGGAAACGGGCGTGAGTGGCGCAGGGGCTGCAAACGTCAAGTACTACAACGACTTCAAATTGGATTACAAGTGGCCCGAAATTGGCGAGGTCCCGGCGGCGTCCAGTAGCTCTGTAGCTTCGAGCAGCTCTGTCGCGCCTGCAAGTTCTAGCAGCGTGCCGGCATCCAGCAGTTCCGAAAAGGTTGTCTCGGACGATGCCACGACATACACCATCACGGTGACATTGCCGATTGACGACAACTATGCGACGGTTGCGGCAAAATTTGATGTAAACGAAATCGCGCAAAAGCTTGGACTTACTGCGGCGACTCTTTCACAGGCGACCTTCTTTGCCCAGGAAAGCGACGGCAACATGGTGACCAACAGCACCGCCACCGCTCCGGGACACTGGTTCGGTAAAGACGGCAAGGTGGTGGAATGGGGCGAATCCGCCTACGTGTTCAGCGAAGCTGACTTGTCGAAGGGGACGCTTGCCGTTGGACATTATCCGAACCGCGTGAAGGACGGCGAAAAGTACAGCTTTACGCAGGGGCTTTCGCACAACGGAAAATCGGTGCTGTTCAAGGTAAACGTGACTATTACCAACGAAAAGGGAAGCGACGAGGCAACGATGGCGCTGATGTATGGACTCGAAGGAATTTCGACTCATATCGACCTTGCGCTTCGTCGCGGACAGATCGAGGTTCGCTACACGCTTCCGCAGCGCGACAATGTAAAAATCAGCCTGTTTACGGGCTTTGGCGCTCTAATAGCCCAGGAAGTTGTGGGGGTGCAAAGCGCGGGCGCTCATTCGCATTCGTTTGACCTGAGCCAAATGCCGACGGGGTCCTATATCGTCAAGGTGACAACCGGTAGCTACCGCGAAGCGAAATCGATAAGCATTTTCCGATAAATCGATGATACCAAACAAAGGCGCCCCGGCGAATGCCGGGGCGCTCTTGTCTTGAGAAACGGCTTGTTGCGTTTACCGCAGCTTACATGTTGATCGCTGCAAGGAAAGCGTTCTTCTTGTCCTGCAGGTACTTCTTGTCGTAGCTCTTGCGGATGCGGCGCAGTGCCTGGTCGCGCAGCTGGCGGACGCGTTCATGGGAAATGTTCATGGATTCACCCACTTCGCGAAGTGTCTGCGGGGCTTCTTGGTTGATGCCGAAGATGCCTGCGATGACGCGGGCTTCGCGCGGCGGAAGTTCGCTGATGAGACCGCTCGACAGTTCTTCGACGCTGTGGATTTCAGATTCGTTTTCCGGGTTCGATGCGGAACCGTCGGGGAGCACTTCGGCGTAGGTCGCCTTGGAGTCTGCCTTCAAGGGGCTGTCGAAGGAAACGCCGCGCTGGCCGATCTGGATGAGTTCGCGGATTTCCTCGTTGATTTCCTTACCGCGGCTCTGCTCGTGCAGGGCCTTGCGCACGCGAAGGTGCTGGTTCGCCGGCAAGCGGATCAGGTTGCCCTGTTCGTTGATGGCGCGGGTAATGTAAGCCTTGATCCACCACACGCCGTAGCTGATGAACTTGAGGCCGCGGGTATGTTCGAAGGATTCGATGGCGCGGACAAGTCCCATGGCGCCTTCGCTCACCAGGTCCGGCAGCGGAATGGGGCAGCCGCGGTACTGGATGGCAACCTTCAGGACAAATCGCATGTTTGCGGAAATCAACTTCTTGCGGGCAATCTTGTCGCCTTCTTTCGCTTTCTGGAAAAGAATCTGTTCTTCTTCGCGGGAGAGAGGTGCTGTGCGTCGGATGTCTTCAAGATATCTTTTTAAAGTAGTATCTGTAGAGTCAATATGCATTTTTCAACCTTTCTATCTTAATATCGTTTTTTTTTAAGCAAGATGCGTGCCAATAGTGTAAAAAAATTGCAAACTGTATCAGATTTAACAATGATTGTCACCTTTTTTCGAAAATTGTCTAAAAATATAGAAAATTTTGTCGTAAAATTCAAATAATTGTCATAGTTTTATGACAAAATGTAAGTGTTTAGGAAATGTCCACGGACATAGCGTGTTTAGATTTTCGGAGTTATATAGGGTTCTTAAGGGCAAAGCCCTTAGGAGAGGGGGAGGGGGTAGCGGAAGCCCCATACCAAGCTTTACGGCTGTTGGAGAGCCCCGGATTTTTCCGCTGTGAGTAATATGCCCCAAGCGTTAAGCGTGGGGTGATTACGAGAGAGAGGCTGTAAAGCCGAACGGTCTGTCTGCGAGTGAGCGAAAACATCGTGACGGCCGTATTTTGACAGTAGCCGTGGCTTGCACCAGGGGGAGCCTTCCCCCTTTATAAAAAGGTCTTACGAAATTTCGTATATTTTACACGCTATGTCTATTAAAGAACCTGATCAGTCTGTCTGGAACAGATTTTGGCAACAGAAGAACGATATGGACAAGGTG
The DNA here is from genome assembly GCF_045601785.1 of Fibrobacter sp. Classification (GTDB taxonomy): domain Bacteria; phylum Fibrobacterota; class Fibrobacteria; order Fibrobacterales; family Fibrobacteraceae; genus Fibrobacter. The sequence goes on along the minus strand of NZ_JAZSAF010000042.1, from coordinate 18,233 downwards.
TACCCTTCGTCCCCGTCGGTGTTGAATACGATTAAGAAGAATTTTAAGCTCGAGGGCCTGAAGGTTTTGGAGGTCGGTGCCGGTACCGGTCGCGACAGTGCCGAACTGGCCCGCCTGGGTGCCGATGTCTATGTGCTCGATTACGCTGAGAATAGTTTGAAGATTGTAGATGCCATTCGAGCTAAGGACAACCTTTACGACAATCTGAAATTGGTCCGTGGCGATGCGTTCAAGGCGCCGTTCCCGGATTGCACTTTTGATCTTGTTTTCCACCAGGGTTTGGCAGAGCATTTCAAGGATTCGCTTCCGCTGATCAAGGAAAACTACCGTATCTTAAAGCATGGCGGTCATTGCCTGTGCGACGTTCCGCAGACCGTTCACCCGTACACCGTGATCAAGCATATTCTGATTGCGATGGACAAGTGGTTTGCCGGTTGGGAAAAGCAGTTCACCATGCCGCAGCTGAAAAAGCTCATGACCGATGCTGGCTTTGAATGCGTTTACGATTATGGCGACTGGATGCGCCCGAATCTGTTCTACCGCATTGTGCGCGAAGTGGGCTTCAAGGTGGGCGTGGAACTGCCGAAGTATCCGCTGCAGGGGACTGCCTACCAGAAGGCCAAGGACGCCATTCTGGATGCCCTCGAAAACAATTCGCTTATGCACTACACGCAGTTGTGCATTGGAGTCCTGGGCAGAAAGCCCTAGCCGATGAACATCCTTGTAGTCAATTACCGCGACCGGATGCACCCTGCTGCAGGGGGCGCTGAAAAACATTTACACCGCATTTTTTCGCTTGTGGCAGAAGCGGGGCACAAGGTCGTGCTCCTGACGACGGCTTTTGCAGGTTGCAAGCCTCGCGAAACGGTGGACGGAATCGAGGTGGTTCGCAAGGGTGGCGATTTGCTGTTCCAGCTGACGACGGCGATGAATATCCGCAAGTTGGATCGTGAATTCAATTTCGATGTGGTGGTGGAAGACTTGAACAAGCTTCCGCTGTTTACGCCGTTCTTGACCAAGAAACCGGTGGTGGTACAGATGCACCACTTGTGGCGTGGCTCCATTTTCCATGAGGCGTCGTTCCCGATTGCCTTTATGGTGTGGGCATTTGAACGCGTTATTCCGTGGTTCTACCGCAAGCAGCCGTTTGTGGTGGTGAGCCCGAGCACCAAGTACGAACTGGAAGAGATTGGAATTGCCGAAGACCGTATCTCGGTGATTTATAATGGCTCCGATGATGTGGATCCGTCGCAGGTCTTGGCGACCGAAGACGTGCCGAGTACGCCGTATTTTTTGTGGCTTTCTCGCGTGCACCGCTACAAGGGAATTTGGACGGCGCTCGAGGCATTCGAAGAGTTTGCCGAGAACCACTCGGATGTAAAGCTCGTGGTGGCAGGTGACGGCCCGCTCCTGAAAAAGATTCCGGCGTGGCTCAAGGAACGCGGGCTTACGGAGCGTGTTGAACTTTTGGGCTTTGTGTCGCCTGCGAAGAAGCGCGCCTTGCTTGAGAAGGCGGTGGCATTGTTGCAGACGAGCTACAAGGAAGGTTGGGGCCTCACGGTAGTGGAAGCTGCAAGGCTTGGAACGACGACGATTGCAAGCGATGTGCCGGGACTCCGCGATAGTGTTAGGAACGGCGAAACGGGGCTCCTGTTCCCGGTGGGGGATTTTCATACTTGTGCGTCCGAAATGGACCGGCTTTATAGCGACGACGATTTGCGCACGAGACTTTCGTCGGCGGCAAAAAGCTATGCGGGCGAGTTCCGCTGGGACATTGCGGCTGAAAAGACTCTTGATCTTTTGCAGGACGCCGTTATAGAGCGACAAGTGGGGGGTGGAAATGAGTAAAATGAATGGCCGACTGAAATCGGTGCTGATTTTTTGCTTGAAACTGGTGGTGACGATTGTCCCCGCTTACTTTGTGTACCGAAACATCGTGAAGGCGCCGGACTGGAGCGTTGACGATCTGTATAGACTTTTTAGCGCGCACAGCGTGTGGCCCTTGTTTGTTGCGCTTTTGTGCCTTGGCCTTTCGAACTTTACGGCGTGTCTGCAGTGGAAGCTTTTGCTCGAAAAGCAGAACGTGAAACTCGGTTACGGACATCTGCTCAAGCTCTATTATGTGGGACTCTTCTTCAACAACTTTATGCCCGGCAATGTGGGCGGAGATGCCAAGAAGGTTTATGACATCCGTATGCAGGGAGGGCAAGATTCCGTGGGCGCTGGACTCACGGCGACATTCTTCGACCGCCTTTACGGACTTTTCTTTATTACGCTGTTTGCGCTTGCCATGGGGCTTCTGTTCTTTATGCACGACGAGGCGCAGCGCTCGTTCATGTGGCCTTCGGTATGGATTTTTCTAGGCTTTTGTGCACTCTTTGCCGCCCTTTGCAGCCGTAGGCTCGGGCGCCTCTTGTGCAAGGTACTTACGAAGATTTTTCCGAAAAAGGTTAACGAACGTCTGATCCACATGTTCGAACGATTCCAGCAATTCCGTTCGGTAAAGCTTTTGGCGTCTATTAACTTGCTTTCGGCGGTGACTCAGGGGCTCCGAATTCTGGTGCATTATTTTTGCGGAATCGCGGTGGGCGTGGACCTGTCGATTTCGTGGTATTTTTATTACATCCCGCTGGTTGCAATCGTGAGTGCGCTCCCGATTTCGATTGGCGGTTTCGGCCCGCGTGAACTTTTGGCGCAGTCGCTGTTTGCGCGTGCCGGGGTGCCGGGGCTTGAATCGGTGGTAATTCAGTTGCTCGCTTACTTTGTGAGCCTTCTGCTGAGCCTATTCGGCGCATTCGTGTTTTTGCTCGGCGGAACGCCTGCGGCAAAAGTGCCGGCTAAGGCTGAAGGCGAACCGAAATAATTCGACGGTGTGTGCCTTGGACTGAAACGTTGGGGCATGCGACGGTTTTTAGATAGCGGTGGCGAATTACATGTACTTCGCCCCAATCCATGCGAGGCGTTATGGACGCCGAAGAAATCCTCAAGGGATTGAATTCTGACCAGCGTGCGGCGGTGCTGCACGACCATGAGAAAAATGCGCAACTTTTGATTCTGGCGGGGGCCGGTTCGGGCAAGACTTCTGTCTTGACCAAGCGAATCCAGTACAGGATTCTTTGCGGTGTAGAACCTGAAAAAATCTTGGCGCTGACCTTCACCGCAAAGGCCGCCGCCGAAATGCGGGAGCGCGTGCAGAAACTGTTCCCGAATGCGGGCGTGCGGCTGTGTACATTCCATTCGCTTGCACTGTACATGCTCAAGTGCAAGATTCCGAATGGAGCGGGTGGTGAGTATCCGGCTTACGAACTCCTGGGCTTCAAGAAGATCCCTTCGCCAACGGAATCTTCGGAACGTGAATTCTCGCAGGCGCTTTCGAAGCTCAAGTTGAAAGTCAAGGTGTCGCGGGAGAACTTGTTCTCGGACTGCTATGGCGCGGCGGTGTCGGCAAAATTGCAGCCGCTCCGCGAGGCGGTTCTTGAATCGGGGCAGGTCGTTTTTGAAGACCTGATTTATTCGGCGATTCAGCTGCTCGAGACCAACGAGGCGGCTCGGAATTATTTTCGCGAACAGTGGAAAGAAATTCTGGTCGACGAGTACCAGGATATCAACCCGTCGCAGTACCGTCTGGTGAAAGGGCTGCTCGGCGACCGCAAGCAACTATTCGTGGTAGGCGATGACGATCAGGCGATTTACGGGTTCCGCGGCGCAGACATCGGAAACATCGAGCGCTTCTGCGAGGACTTCAAGGAATCGACGCAGATTCGCTTGGAATGGAATTACCGTTCGGTTCCGAATGTGCTTTACCTAGCGAACGATATCTTCAAGAACAAGCCGATTCACCTGCGCAAGATGCTGCGTGCTGGCAATTTGAACGGCTCTGGCGGAAATCCGCTGTACAAGGAAAATCGCAAACCCGAAATTTGGGTGTCCGATAATCCGGTCGAAGAAGTGCAGAAGATTATTCTTTCGATAAAGGAAATGCGCGTCGGTTATGACCTTGCCTGGAAAAATTTTGCGATTCTGGTTCGCTACAACCGTCAACGACTTTACTATGAGCAGGCGCTTCGCGACTACAACATTCCCGTGGCAGGCGATGTCGTGGAGACTGCGTCCGAATCCGGTTCGGAAAAGGAGTCTGCGTCTCCCGAAGTAACCGTGGAAGACGGTGTGCATGTCGAGACGGTGCATGCGTCGAAGGGACTTCAGTATGCGGTGGTCTATTATGCGGGACTTTGTGAAAAACTGACTCCCGGCGAATGTACCGGGGACCGCAAGGCTCGCAAAAAGCAGCTCGATGAGGAGCGAAGACTTTATTATGTGGGAGTGACCCGCGCCGAGGCGTGTCTCTTTTTGTTATATTGCAAGCGAAGGTTCTGGAAGGGCAAGTTGCGCCGCTTTAGGCGTTCGCGCTTTTTGCCCAGGGAATCGAAAAATGTTCCGGTAGTAAAGATGCCTGTTGTTTTGTTTAAGGTCTATGTAGCCGTTACGGTGCTTGCGTATATGCTGATGTATATACTGTTGCTCCCTTTTATCAAGCTTCGCTACGGCAGGAATTTTGATGCGTGGCTTGAACGAAAAATTCAGGATTTTTCAAAATTCTGCATGAGACGGCTGCGCGTGGACTTGACCATCGAAGACCAGGCTCAGCTTGGAAAGGTCGACTGGAGCCGCCCCGTGTTCGTCGTCGGAAACCACAACTCCTTTGCCGACATCCCGATTGTGTTCCTGGCTATCCAGAAGACGGTTGGCTTTGTGGCGAAGAAGTCGCTGTCCCGGATTCCGTTCCTGAATTTCTGGATGCATAAGATTGGCTGCGTCCTGGTGAACCGTGAAAAGGGCGGTGCCGCCAAGGCGGTACGCAAGGCGATCGCCGAAAGGGGAAAATCGGTGCGTATCTTTATCTTCCCCGAGGGGACCCGCAGCAAGACTGGTGCACTAGGCGTCTTCAAGAGCGGCGTGTTCCGCTTTGCCTGCGAAAACGATGCGATTTTGCTCCCGCTCGTCATCAAGGGTTCCGGCCCCGTCTGGGAACGCCGCAAGGATAGTGGCCGCTGCAAGGTGGACGTGAAGGTGCTTGCTCCCATCGATGTCGTGGAATGCCGTAAGGAAAACGAGAAGTTCGACCCGAAGGTGAACCTGCTTCCGATGGTACATCGGCTGATGGAGTCGGAACTGTGATAGGCGTCTTCGATTCGGGCTTTGGCGGACTCACCATTTTAAAGAACCTGCAGAAGGCGCTTCCGCAGTACGACTACCTGTACCTGGGCGACAATGCTCGCGCCCCTTATGGCTCCCGCAGCTTCGAGACGATTTTCCGCTACACGCTGCAGGCCGTGCGCGAACTGTTCAGCCGCGGATGCCCGCTGGTGATTCTTGCCTGCAACACGGCGTCTGCCAAGGCGCTCCGTAGTATTCAGCAAGATGTTCTCCCTTACGAGTTCCCCGACAAGCGTGTGCTCGGCATTGTGCGACCGACCGCCGAAGAAATCGGCAAGTTCAGCCGCTCGGGCCATATCGGCATTTTCGGAACGGCGGGGACGGTGTCTTCGGGCAGCTACCTGATCGAAATCAAGCATTTCTACCCGGAACTTCAGGTGACGCAGCATGCCTGCCCCATGTGGGTGCCGCTGGTGGAATATGGCGAGCGCGAATCGGAGGGGGCAAGGTTCTTTGTGAAAAAGGACATCGATGCGCTCCTCTCCGAAGATCCCGAAATCGACACGCTCCTTTTGGCCTGTACCCACTATCCGCTCCTGGAAGGGGCAATTCGGGCCTCTCTCCCCGAACGGGTGAAGCTCGTTTTCCAGGGGGACATCGTGACCGAGAAGACGGTGGACTACCTGAGGCGCCACCCGGAGATGGAATCTCGCCTTACAAAAAATGGAAAAACGAGGTTCTTGACGACCGATACCGCGAAATTCTTCGAAAAAGGGGCATCGCTCTTTGGAATGACGGGTTTTTCGGCGGAATCAATCACCTTTTAGCTTATTTTTTTGTATCTTGCGTATTGGAATAGGCAACGGACTACCACAAGTAGTCCGCTTGTAAGATTTATATAAAAAGGGGACCCCGGACCAAAAATTCGGGGTTCCCAAAGTTTAACCTAACTAGAGAGGATGACAAATGCCTAAAACACAGATCAATCTCGAAGGTTGGCAGGATTACCGCGGCAACGCTGCCGGTAGCCTGCTCTACGTCGAAACCAGCCACCAGTCCGAAATGCCGGTCCGCGACCAGCTCAACGAAAACGGCAAGGGTTTCCTTTACGAACCCAACTACGAAACTAGCACCTACGGCCTGATGAGCTGCTACAACGTGAAGGCGATCAACGCAATCCTCAAGGCAAAGAGCCGCTATATTCTCTTTGGCACCCGCTACGAAGGTCTGAGCGATTCCGAACTGCGCAACAAGTACCTGATTATGGGTTATATGCGCATCGACAAGGTCAAGGATGTGCGTACCCGCCACATCCAGCGCTATATGGCGAACCCGGAACTCGAAGAGCCGGAATGCATGCAGCTCGAACATAACTGGGCTGTCTATGGTCCGATGCGTTTCGTGTCGATGAACGATTCCTTCGTGGTGACCGACGAAATCCTGAAGGAATGGGGCTACCGTGGCCATGCCAGCCGCCAGCTCAAGGCCGTGTTCAAGAAGGAGCACCTAGAACAGATCCTTTCCTATCTCGACTCCAAGGAAGACATGATTGACGAATACATCGCAACGGTCGACGAATACAAGGAAGCCCTCGAAGAAGGCTAATTAATTGGCGAAATTGATGAAGAAAGCGGGTTTTTACCCGCTTTTTTCGTTTTAGGACTCGTTGAGAAAAGTCCAACGATTTGTTCAACGGTGTTGAAATTGTGCTTTGAAAACGCCTTTCAAGAATATATTTTCCTAGTCGATATAAAAGGAGTCTTAAGATGTGCATTAGAAAATCTGTCTTTACCTTGGGCCTTGCTGCCCTTGCGACCACTTTCATCGCCTGCTCTGACGATTCGAGCAGCGGCGATCCGACCGCTCCGACTGACGATCCTCAGGTAGTGCCTGGTGATTCGACTTCTGTAAACGGGGATCCGGCCACGGTGAATGACTCTACGAAAACGACCGATTCGACTAATGTCAACACTCCGATCGACAACCCGCCTGCTGTTCCGGGTTCGTTCAGCTACCTGCCCGTGACTGAAGGGGCAACTGAAGGTGCCCAGAAACTTTACAACTTCCTTGCCGTGAACTACGGTGTAAAGACCGTTTCGGGCGTTATGACAGGCGATGTGAGCTCTGCCTCCCTTAAGGAACTTCCTGATGTGGCCGCCTTCTACGAACATACCGGCAAGTACCCTGCTCTAGTAGGTTTCGACTTCCTTTTTGCAACGGGCAAAAATGCGGGCGATGCCTGGTACCAAAGCTACACCCAGATGGCGCTCGATGCCGCAACGGATCTGTGGAACCAGGGCGGCATTCCCGCATTTACCTGGCACTGGAAAGATCCGAGCGACCAGATAGATGCCTTCTACACCAAGTCCGGCAATGCCAGCGAATATACCGAATTCGATTTCACCCAGGGATTCGTTGACCCTGCCTGTACAGCCAATTGCGCTTGGAATGTCGAATCCGAAACTTATAAGCAACTCGTGAGCGACATTGACGAAATTGCGGATATGTTCCTTACCCTGCAGGATGCAGGCGTTGCCGCTATCTTCCGTCCGTTGCACGAAGCAAGCGGCAAGTGGTTCTGGTGGGGCACCAAGGGTGGCGCTGCGTTCCAGGCCCTTTACAACTTGGTCTACGACGAAATGGTTGGCGTCAAGGGTGTCAAGAACCTTGTTTGGGTGTGGAACCCCGAATACACCAAGGATACGGACTGGAATCCAGGTGCAAACAAATATGACGTGATTAGCCTTGATATCTACGAAGCTTGGGATTATACCACCAAGTACACTAGGGCCTATTCTGAACTCAAGACCAACTATGGAACCGGCAAGATGTTCGCCGTTTCTGAAAACGGCCCGATCCCCGATATGTCTACGATGGCTGCAAACAATACGAAGTGGGCTTGGTGGATGCCGTGGTACCAGACTTGGGACGGCAAGTTCCTGGACCACACGGTCGCTGGCGTTTGGAAGGCGAACATGGAAAGCCCCTGCACCATTAGTCTCGAAAGCATGCCGGGCTGGGCTAACTACTCCGTTTCGACGACACCGGTTGCCGCTTGTGAAGTCGGCTACGCCCTGGGTTCTATCGATTCCGCTCGCGTCATCGAAGAAATCTTCCCCGAAGACCTTGCCACGAACGGCTGGCTCAAGGCGAAGCTCACCGCCGCAGGTGAAGAAGATACCGCCAAAGGCAATGTCGTGATTCTCGACGCGAATATTCCCGATCTTTCTGCCGCAACGAAGCTTACCATGAAGGTGTACAACACCAACCAGATGTCTGGTATCTGGTTCACGGTAGCCTTCCTTACGGGCGCTCCGGACTGGGCCTGGGCTCAGCCTGAAGGTTGCTGGGTGAACGCCGGCGAAGAGACTCTCTGCGAAATCGACCTTACCACGACTGCCAAGGACCAGGTTGTGTTGGAAGGCGACGATTACACGGCCTTCATGTCGAACATTTCGAAGGTCTATCTCGAAATCTTTGCGGCAGGCTTTAACGGAACCGTCTACTACGACGACGTGACCGTTGATGGAACGATCGTTATTAACGATTTCAATACCGCTCAGAAGATCAAGGTGGAAGAAGGTAGCTTTATTACGGCAGAAGTTGTCGGAAACGGAAACTAATCAAGCGCATTTCTCTTCATGACTCCAAGGTCCCTGCGGGTTTACGCCCGTGGGGACTTTTTTATTGCGGTAAAGACAACGCCTTTTCCGCTTTTTTGCTTTCAAAGTGATTTTTCGGTGGTTTCGAAGGTATATTTAAGGCAAATATGATGGAGTGTTGTATGGGATGTAAATTACTCGCGGCTCTGTCCGCATTCTCCGTGGTATCTGCTTTTGCTGCCCCCACCATGTACGAGGCCGAAGATTTGCCGGGCGTAAGCGTTGCCGAAGGAGCCGAGTTTTCGGGTGGAAAGTACGCAGAAACGGAAGACCCGAGCGGCATCACGTTCACCGTCAAGGTCGAAGAAACCGCCGTCTACGATATTACCACCAAGGTTTTAATCAAGCAGTATGACTGGACCACTTCTAAAATTGCGGTCAACGGTATTGATGTAGGCTCCATGCTTACCACCCCGCGTAATTGCGATTCGAGCTATGTGGTTTCGGCATCCGCCAAGATGCGTGCCGGCGAGAACAAGATTACTGTAGGTAACCAGGCTCTCGGCGTGGATTACATTACCGTCGAACGCCACCCCGATCCGGTGTTCAACATTGGGCCTGTCCCTGTCACGCCGAATGCCAGCGCAAGTGCGCAGAAGATTTATAATGTCCTCCGCGAAAACTTCGGCAAGAAGACTATTAGCGGCATGATGATCAGCGACCAAAACTTCAACTACGACTACGGCAACATGCGGCTCATTCCGCCTGGCGGCTGCACGCCCGCCGATTCCTGCAAATTCAGCGACGAAGAAGTTTCGTGGAAGGGCCAGACCGACATCGCCGAATTCTACAAGCGTAGCGGACACTATCCCGCTATTGGCGGCTTCGACATGCTCTTTGCGGCAGGCGGCCACCATGAAGAAGGCTGGTTCAGGGGCTACACCGAAAACAACCTGGTGATGACCGAGCAGCTGTGGGAAATGGGCGGCATTCCGACTTATACTTGGCACTGGAAGGTCGGCGAAGACACCGTATTCTACACGCAGGGCACTCCCGCAGGCTTTAACAACCCCGGCTGCACCGAAGGCGTCATGGGCACTTCGAACACAAATACCTGCTTTAACTACACCAAGGCTTTCAAGGGCGAACAATGCCAGGAACTTGACGAGACATCGCAGGAATATAAGGACATTGTCGCCGACGTAGACATTGTTTCGGGCTACTTCAAACAGCTCGAAGAAAAGGGAATCGCCGTCGTGTGGCGCCCCCTGCACGAGGCCAGCGGTGGCTGGTTCTGGTGGGGCGTGGGTAGCGCCGAATGCTATGTGCAGCTGTACCGCCTGGTATTCGATCGCATGGTGAATACGAATAAACTCACGAACCTCATCTGGGTTTGGAACATCAATACCGATCCGAAATTTGGCTACGACTACAGCGCTCTGAATGCGGCCTGGTACCCGGGCGATGCATACGTAGACATTGTCGCAGTCGATATCTATGACCCGCTAATCGATCACAATTCTGCCGCCAACTACTTCAACAAGATAGTAAGTGACGTGGGCACGAACAAGATGATTGCCTTGAGCGAAAACGGCGCCATTCCCGATATCGACAGCATTGCCGAAGACAAGGCCTATTGGAGTTACTGGATGACCTGGAGCCAGACCTGGAGCGGAAACTTCCTCGAAAAGACGACCACCGATATGTGGAAAAGGAACCTTGACGACGAACGTATTATCGCGCTCGATGACATGCCCGGCTGGGACAAGGTGAAGACGGACTTTGTCGCTAAACGTGGGGGAATTGCAAATAAATTAAGTGTTGCCCGACAGGGGATGAACCTTGTGGTGACGCTTCCGCAGCCGGGCTATGCCGACATCTCCTTGTTCGACTTGTTGGGACACCGCGTGGCGACCTTTGCCCGGGGGAGCCTGTCGGCAGGAACCTTGCAGTTTAGCCTGGATGGCTTTGCAGGCGGCAAGTACATCGTCCGCGTCAAGGGGGCTGGGCAGTCGGCTTCGCACCCCGTCTTGATCAAGTAGGAAAGGCCCTGGCTTCAAAAAAAGACCCTTCCGAGGAAGGGTCTAAGAGCGGCGGACCGGGATCGAACCGGCAACCATTAGCTTGGAAGGCTAAGGCTCTACCATTGAGCTACCGCCGCGAGCAAGTCCAATTATACAAAATTATGGGCGTTTTCAAAGGGGTATTCCAAAAAGATGTTGCTTTTTTCTGTAAAAAAACTATATTTACCGCCACAATAACCATTTACCTAGAGGTAGCTTAACTTGGCGTTACAAAACCCCCGCGACCGCCGCATGCCGAACAGACAGAGCGACGGAACCCGCATTAACGAAGACATTCGCATTTCCCCGATCCGTCTTGTCAAAGACGATGGCGAGGCCGTCATCATGGAAACCAAACAGGCTCTCCAGATGGCCAAGGACGCCGGACTGGACCTGGTGGAAGTGTCTCCCAATGCTAAGCCGCCTGTATGCCGTATCATCAACTACGGCAAGTTCAAGTTTGAACAGATCAAGAAGGCCAAGGCCGCTAAGGCCAAGCAACACGTGGTGAAGCTTAAAGAAATCAAGATGCACCCGAAGACTGCAGAGAACGACTACCTGTACAGGATCAAGCAGGCCACCGAGTTCTTGCAGGATGGCATGAAGGTCAAGCTTATTATGCAGTTCCGTGGGCGCGAAATGGCGCACATGGACTACGGCAAACGCCTGATGGAGCGCGCTAAAGAAGACTTGCTCCAGTATGGCGATCTGGAAATGGATTCGCGAGTCGAAGGCAACACAATGCTCTCGATTTACGGTCCGAAACGCGGTGCAGGTACTGCCAAAAAGCAGGCCCCGGCACCAAAGCCCGTAACCGAGCCCATGGCAGCAGGTGAGGCTTCAACTTAATAACCTAAAGAGGTAAAAATGCCTAAGATGAAAACACACAGCGGTGCTAAGAAGCGCTTCCGCCTGACTGGCTCCGGCCACGTCAAGTTCAAGCGTGCTGGCATGCGCCACATTCTTGCCAAGATGTCCACGAAGCGTAAGCGTAACCTGCGTAAGGGCGCTCTCGTTAAGAAAGTCGATGTTTACCATGTCAAGCGTCTGCTTGTCGTTGCATAAGGAGTGTAAGAATGCCACGCGCTAAAACCAGAGTTCCTTCCCGCGAACGCCGCAAAAAAATCCTTAAGGCCGCCAAGGGTTTCTATGGCCGTCGCAAGTCGAACCTTCGCCTTGCTATCGATGCCGTGTCCCATGCCGGTCAGTATGCCTACGCTCACCGTCGCGACAAGAAGGGTGACTTCCGCTCTCTGTGGATTGTCCGCCTCAATGCCGCTGTCCGTGAACTCGGCATCAGCTACAGCCAGTTCATTTACAAGCTTTCCAAGTCGGGCATCAAGCTGAACCGCAAGGTTCTCGCTGACATGGCCGTCGCCGATCCGGCATCCTTTGCCAAGGTCGTGGAAACTGTGAAGGCTGCCTAATAGCTGCATCTTCAACGCGAGAAATTGCGTCCTGTCTGTAAAGGCGGGACGCTTTTTGCTTGAATGCGCGACGGTCGGCGAATCCGTCACTTTTTCGTAAAAAAACGGACTAAACGCGGTTGAATGGCCGTTTAGTCTGTATAAATCGAGCAAAAACACATGTGGGCGTTTCTTACAAAGTAATCCTTTACGGACTAAATGCGGTCGAATGGCCATTTAGTCTGTATAAATCGAGCAAAAACACATGTTGGCGTTTCTTACAAAGTAATCCTTTACGGACTAAACGCGGTTGAATGGCCGTTTAGTCTGTATAAAGCAAGCGAAAATGCGTGTTTATGTTGTGCGCATAGTAATCCTTTACGGACTAAATGCGAGCGAATGGCCATTTAGTCTGTATGCGCAGATTTGCTAGCGTAAAAAGCGGTGGATTTCCGCCGCGCAATTCATGAACCCTGCTAGAAGAAATTCACCGGCAGTTCGGTCTTCTTGCGCCCGGCAGGTTCGATGACAGCTGCAGAGAACTTTGCCGAGTTGAAAAGCTGGTTCATTGTGGCGACGACTTCGTCTTCGGTGATAGATCGGATTGTCTTCTCGGATTCGTCCATGGTGCGGAATTCGCCCAGGTGAAGCATCTGTTCTGCCATGCGCACGACGCGCTTTTCGGGGCTGTCTGCGCCGAGGTACATGCCACCCAGGATGTTGGCCTTGGTGCGTTCGAATTCACCCTTGTTGAATCCGTGTTTCAGGAACTTCTTTGTCTCTCCAAGAGAAAGGTCGAGTGCGGTGCGCAGCTGGTGCGGCTCCGTGGCAAGCGATACGCCCCAGTCAACACAGTCGCAGTAGACATCGGCGGTGGAGTAGACGGAGTAGGCAAGCCCCTTGTCTTCGCGGATCTTCTGGAACAGGCGCGATGCCATGCCGGCGCCCATCGCCACGTTGAAAAGCGAAAGGGCGCAACGGCCGCGTTCATCCATCAGGCTGCGGTCAAAGCTTAGGCCCCAGAAGAGGTTCGACTGGGCGATGTCCTGCTTCTGCACGATCTTCACGCTGTTTGTGGCCTTGTAAATGTCGGTGGGAATAGTTCCACTAGATTTCTTTTGTGCGAATTTTTCTGTACAAAGTTTAACAAGCTCGTTGTGGTCGACTTTACCAGATGCACATACTAGCAACGGAATCTCGTTTACGACCTGCTCCCTATACTTGAGCATCTGCTTGTGCGTCAGCGCCTTGACCTGCCTAATGTTTCCTGTGATGGAATGGGCGATGCCTGAGCCCTTGAAGTGGATGGCGTTAAATACGTCACCCACGATTTCTTCGGGAATGTCGTCGTAGCTGTGGATTTCTTCAATAATCACACGGCGTTCCTTTTCCATTTCCTTCTTGTCCATGCGCGGGTGCATGAGCATGTCTGCAATCACGTCGATGGCAAGCGGCAGGTGACTTCGTTCGATTTGCGCATAGAAGCCGGTCTCCTGGCGCGTGGTATATGCTTCCAGGTTTCCGCCCTTGTCTTCGATGGCGCGCGCAATTTCAAGCGCGCTCCGGTTCTCGGTTCCCTTGAATACCAGGTGCTCGTAAAAGTGGCTGAGCCCGTATTCGTCCTTTTTTTCGTGGCGGCTTCCGCGCGGCAACCAGACGCCGACGGCGACCGAGTAGGCATGCGGCATGTAGTCCGTCAAGATTGTGATGCCGTTATCGAGAATAGTCTTTTTTACAATCTGTTTCATATAGGTCTCAGCTCGGTCGCCTAGGGCTCCCTTTGAGGGGTGAGGACGGGGCTTTGCCCCTTTGAGTTAAAAATAATCGCGCCTAGGGCGCCTAATGTTTTGCTCAAAGCGTAGCGCGCTCGAAGCGAGTTTACGAGCGACCTCATTGCTCACTCCGTTTACTAGCATATTCCCTGTGCTTTGCCTTCACTTCTTCGCTCACGTTCATGCAACTTTGCAATTTATAGTAAAAATCTTCAAGTTGCTGCGGGGTGTAAATGGTCTTGCGGCTCGTGATGCACTTGAGCAGGGCGCCCTGCAGTTCGCTGCAATGGACGATGCTCCAAAATTCGTTGTCCCTGGGCACTCTGCGCAGGACGCAGCGGTCGCTGAAGACCACAAAAGAAATAAAGTGCGCCTGTTCGTGGCGAATTTTCAGGAAGTGTTCCAGCGCAAGGATGTGCCCGATGTTCTGGCGGATGGGATTGTGGAACGTGTGTTCGGTGCGTTCGTTCAGGTGCTGTGTCCAGCGTTCGGTTTCCAGGTCGCCTTCGATTTCTCCGGAAATGTTCTTGCTCTCGAGAACATAGATGCCTGACTGATGCAAGAGCAAGGCGTCGATTTCGGTGTAGCCCGTGCGGGCGGGAACATAGAGATTTCGCATCAGCACATACTTGCGCTTGTCGGTGTCGCAGACGCGCGCGGTGAGCGCCATCATTGCCGCTTCTCCAAAGATCCCGCGGGGATCGTTGGTAATACGTTCGTCGTTGAATTTCGGGTCGGGCTTGAAGAAGCTTTCGCCCCTGGTGGGGGCGTGCGTGATTCCGTAGCCGCCGAGTTCAAAGGGCCTGTCCAGTCCACGAATCTCGTGGCCTAGTCCCTGCTTACGTTCCTGTTCAAAATCGTGGAAAGTCTTTCGCCGGCCGTCGCTGTGGAACATCTTGCCGTTCTTTTTCGGGGCCTTGCCATTGATCTTGAAAAAGACAAGGGCGAGTACCAGGACGATGCCGATGAGGGTCGAAAGGGTCATGCTAGTTCTTGACGATGCCTACGTCGCCCTGCTTTACGAATCCGCGGACTTTCTCGCCGAGGCGGATTTCGACGAAGTTCCCCTGTTCGCTGAGTACTTCGAAGGTGGTGCCTTCGGAAAGCGTGTTGAGCGTCTGAGACTTGTCGCTTGGGGCACTGGTCACGTCGGCGTCCTTGGCTGTGACGACTCCTTCGATTTCTGTTTCGGCGACAAAGACCTTGTAGCCGGCGCTCATCGCGACAATGCAGAAGATTCCCGACAGCACAAACAGCGTACCGATCAGGATGTTCTTCTGACGGTCGCTTCGGCTGATGCGCCTTGCGATGGCGACGAGTGCCATTGCCCAGAAGAGCCCAAGCAGCACAAACATCTGCGCCTTGAGCGAAAGCGCGTGGTGCGCCTTGAAGAGCCCTGCAAGGAGCGGATTTTCTTCGCCGTCTTCGTCGACCTTGTCGCGGGTCATTGCCTGCGCGTACTTGAGGTTGTGCAAAATGTCGTCGTTGCTCGGGTCAAGCCGCAGTGCCGATTTGTAATAGTAGATGGCAAAGCCCAGGTTCCCGTTCCTGAAGTAGGCGTTACCTAGGTTGTAGTAGAGGTCGGCGCTCTCGGCGCCGTTGTCTACGCAGGTGCGCCATTCGTCGATGGCCCGTTCAAAGTCGCCTTCGTTATAAGCTTTCGTGCCGGTCTCGATGCCAGCGCAGTTCTCGGCGGCGCTGGCCGAACCGAACGCCACCGCGATTGCGAATAAGACAAACAGAAATTTTTTCATAAAGTACTCATTCCACATTTCACACTCCACACTTCACACTCGTTATACCTTCAGCCCATCGCAGAGTTTTTCCACATCATTAAGCATTTTCTGCTGTTCGTCTTTGGTGGGGTTCACCGGAGCAAACCGTGCGAAGGCGCACTTTTCGAGCCAGCTGTCGATAGCCGTAATGGTTTCGTCACCTACGCCGAGCTTTGCGAGTTCTTCGTTCATTTGCGCTCTAGTCATTCCCTTGAATTCAAGGTTGGTCTTGTCGCTCAGGTAGTCGATAAGTCCGTTTTCGAGCGCGGCATAGAGCGCCTTGGCGTCTCCCTTCTGCAGTGCTTCGCGGGCACTTGCAAAGCGGGCCTTGAGCATCTTGTTGGCTTTGCCCTTACGCATCAGGGCGGCGTCGCTGTTGTGCTTGCGGCATCTGCGCACGGCAAACGTTACAATCAGGTAGAACGGAATCGCTGCGGCAAAAAGAATCCAGTAGGCGACGCTCTTGTAGGGTGCTGCGTTGTTCGCGGAATTGTTCACCTTGTGGATAAATCGTATGTCGGAACCGAGAGATTCAATTTCCTGTTTCTGCACGGCGGCGGGGCCTTGCGCAATCGGTGCCTGGAATATGGCCTCGGCTGCGGCTTCGCCCTTTTCAACCACGACGTTCCAGGGGCCCGCCTTGGCGGTCTCGTATTTCTTCTTGGCAGGGTTGAACCAGGAGTAGGTGATTTCGGGAATGGTGAAATCCCCCTTCTTCTTGGGGTACAGGAACACGCGAATGTTCTTGGTCGTAATCACCTTGTTGCCGACAATCTTCTTGTTGATTTCGTTTTCGGGGGGCACCGAGCGGAACTCGCCGAAGTCGGGAAGCTTGGGATCGGTGATGGATCCCGGCAGGCCGTCGCCCTTGATGTTGATGGTGAGCGTCATGGCTTCGCCGACTTTGAGGTTTGTGCGGTCGAAGTCTGCGCTGAAGCTGTAACTACCCACCATGCCACTGAAGTTTGCGGGCTTGCCCTCGTCGGGCAGCGGCTTAACCGTAATATTAATAGCGGGCGTCTGGGTCTCGGTCTCTACCGATTCCTGCTTGACGCTCCTGCTGGAGAATGTCATGCCGCCCATCTGCTTGTTCTCTTCGACGACTTTCGGTTCACCGCGCTTCACGTACTTGAACTTGAACGGTGGAATCTGCAGATTGCCGCTCTTGTTCGATGCGAGCCAGGCGAACTTGGCGCTCGCCTGCATTTCGCGGCGGTTTCCTTCGACGGGTTCAAACTTCATGTTGGCAAGGTCGCTGCGGTGTACAATAAAGTCGTCACCGGTGTTCATGTCGGTGGCCTGTAGGCCGCCTTCGAAATGCTCGTAGGTGTGGAATCCGAGAGTCACATTGAACTGCTCGCCTTCGTAGACCGTTTTCTTGCTTGGGGTGAGCGATACGGCGAGGGCGTCATCGGAGTAGGCGCGCTGCACACTAAGGGGAATGTCGCCGGTAAGGTTGCGCTTTTGACCGTCGATGTTCATGAAAATCTGTCCGACACTAATTCGGCCGGTCTTTTTCGGAGCTTTCAGCTTAAACGTATAGACGCGGGCCTTGTAGCCGCCGCGGCTTCCTCCACCGAAAAATGAATTGAACATGTCATCCATGCTGGGGCGGATTACCTGGTCGGTACTGTCGATTCCGGCGAGGGTAAAGCCGTTCGCTGTTTCGATGGACAGGTCGCTGCGGTTTTCGGGGAGTTCGTTCAGGGGGAATATAAGTTGCAGTCCAAAGGTTTTGCCCGATTCGATGCGTTCCCGGTCCACTTGCAGGGAAGGGCGCGCCGTGGCGTACAGGGCCAACGCAAGGCAAAGGAGAATAATTCGTTTCATGCCCCAAAAATACCAAATTTCGCTAGAAAAGACAAATATAGGGGAACGTCTCCCCCTCTGCGAGCACATTGCTCCTTGGTGGCCATGCACACTAAAGAGCTGTGCTCTAAGTGCTGTCCGCGCGTACTGCCCTGTTTTTAGGAAAAAATGTAATAAACAAATAATTTAATATATATTCTTTTACCCTTGAAGCGTTAGTAAATTTTTGTTAAATTTGGCGCGCTGTTGAAAAACGGCGATAAAACGACAAAAACAAAGGATAAAAGGACTTATGTACTGCATTCTCGCTGCCCTTCTGATCAAGAGCTTCAAGAAGTATGGCAAGCGCGCCTAATCGCCGCCCCCGCTTTTTAATTCTCTCTCTGATGATTCCGGTTATGCTGAATAGGCTGACCGGTATTTTTTTTGCCTTGTCGTGGTCGCGACTCTCGCCTTAGTCAAAGTTTAGAGTTCGTCTATACGGGGTGAAACCGGCGTTCTTGATGAATTCTTCGGCTTGCTCGATGGTGGTAAGCCCGTGGTTCTGGAGAACGTTCTCTTCGATGACGATGCTGTTGATGTCGTCGGCGCCGCTATGCAGCCCGAGTTCACCTAAAGAAAGCCCCATGCCGAGGAGCGAGACTTCGAT
>NZ_JAZSAF010000041.1:0-35962 GCF_045601785.1 Fibrobacter sp. | reverse complement strand
GTCGACGAGCATGCCGCGCACGTGGCCGGCTTCGTCGCCAAGAATCTTGGCCGGGTTCTGCAGAACGCAGAATTCGACACCCTCTTCCTGGGCATGGAGAACTTCTTCCTTACGGGCCGGGAGTTCGTTCATGCTGCGGCGGTAAATGATGCGGACCTTTTCGGCACCCAAGCGGAGAGCCATACGGGCAGCGTCCATAGCGACGTTACCACCACCGAGAACGACCACGTTCTTACCGGGCCACATCGGAGTATCGGCATGTTCCTTGTCGTAGGCGCGCATGAGGTTCGCGCGGGTGAGGTATTCGTTAGCGGCGAACACACCGACCAGGTTTTCACCTTCGATGTTCATGAAGAGCGGGAGGCCAGCACCGGTACCGACGAACACGGCATCGTAGCCATCCTTTTCAATCAGGTCCTTGAGCTTGCGGGTACGACCGATGACAAAATTTGTCTCGAACTTCACGCCCATGGCAGCAAGGGATTCAATTTCGTTGTCCACGATCTTCTTCGGGAGACGGAATTCAGGAATACCGTAGCGGACCACGCCACCGAGCTTGTGGAAAGCTTCGAAGATGGTCACGTCGTGGCCTTCGCGGCGCACGTCGGCAGCGACGACCAAGCCGGCAGGACCGGAACCGATCACGGCAACCTTCTTGCCAGTAGCAGGCTTCACGGCCGGCACAGAGGCGCCACCGTTGTTGCGTTCGTAGTCGGCAGCAAAGCGTTCCAGGCGGCCGATAGCCACAGCCTGGTTCACGTCCTTGTGCATCTTGCCCATGGTGCAGTTCATCTGGCACTGGCGTTCCTGCGGGCAAACACGGCCGCAGATTGCCGGGAGCAAGCTGGTTTCCTTAATCTTGGCGATAGCGGCCTTGAAGTCACCTTCGGCAATCTTCGCGATGAAGGCCGGAATGTCGATGTGCACGGGGCAGCTCTCGACGCAGAACGGCTTCTTACAGGCGAGGCAGCGGTTGGCTTCCACGATAGCCTGAGCTTCGGTGTAACCCTGAGCCACTTCTTCCATCACGCGGGCACGGTAGCTGGGTTCGAGCTGCGGCATGGGCTGTGCCGGAATGGCGGTCTTGTCCTTGGGCTTGAGCGGCTTCGGGAGGGCGTTAATCTTTTCAAGTTCCACCTTGGCGGCGGCGTCCAACTGTTCACGAGTCAAATGTTCAGACATTACTTGCTCTCCTTGGCCTTTGCGTCAGCCATCTTATCAATGTTGCACTTGTGGCCGTCGTTGGCACCGAAGCGGTGCAAGGCTTCCTGTTCCTGGGGCTTGAAGGCGCCCATACGCTGGAGCATGTTGTTCCAGTCGACTTCGTGGCCGTCGAATTCCGGACCGTCGACGCAGACGAACTTGGTCTTGCCACCGATAGTCACGCGGCAGCCACCGCACATGCCGGTCCCGTCCACCATGATGCTGTTGAGGCTCACGACGGTCTTCACGCCGTAGGGCTTGGTGGTGAGGGCGCAGAACTTCATCATGATCGGAGGACCGATAGCGATGACCATGTCCGGCTTGCCCTTGGTGTCTTCGCAAAGTTCCTTCAGCGGTTCGGTCACGAGACCCTTGCGGCCATAAGAACCGTCGTCGGTCATGAAGATGATGTTGTCGGCGAGAGCGGTCATTTCGTCCTTCATGAGGAAGAGGCTTTCGTTACGGGCACCCATGATGATGGTGACCTTGTTGCCTGCAGCCTTGAGGGCCTGAACAATCGGGTGCATCGGGGCGATACCCACGCCACCGCACACGCAGACCACGTGGCCAAAATTCTCGATGTGGGTCGGAGAGCCGAGCGGGCCCACGAGCACCGGAATATCGTCACCGACTTCGAACTTGGAGAGTTCGGTGGTGGTCTTACCGACGGTCTGGAAAATCAGGGTGATGGAGCCTTCAGTCGTGTCGGCATCGGCGATGGTGAGAGGCACGCGTTCGCCGTTGTCCTTGTTCGTCTGGAGGATGATAAACTGGCCGGCCTTACGCTCTTGGGCGATCAGCGGGGCCTCGACGCGGAATTGGAATACCGCAGGAGATAACTGCTTTTTAAAGAGAATTTTTGCCATAGTGGGCTGAAAAATAGAAAAAAGGCACCCCAAACGAGGTTACCTTTTTAATAAAAACATACTCCATTTGGACCGATTCGGCCCGAAAAGGAGATGCCGGGTCAAGCCCGGCATGACATTTCAGGCTAGAAGTAGATGAATCCGCCGAAGCTTACGAACACGCCTTCGCCATTGAAGATGGACTTGGTGTCGGTAAAGAAGGAATCACCGAAGGCAAATTCGCAGGCGGCCCAATCCTTGTACTGGTAGCGCAGTCCCATCGAGGCCTCCACCTTGTCGGCGAGCGATTCCTTAAGGGTCACCTTTTCGCCAGGAGCGTCCTTGTTCAAATAGCGGAAAGCTTTCCAAGTATAGCTCGCTTCGCCAAAGAGCATCAGCGATTCACCCAGAAGGACTTCGCCTAAAATATTGGGAGAAAGTGTCAGCATCGTCGTGAACAGCGAAGCCTCTATCCTTTTTTCCGATGTCGTATCACGCATGTCCAGCTTGTCATAGATGGTGGTAGGCACGGCCGCATTTACACCCATATAGACATTGGCGTAACTGGCACGGAGGGCAGGAGTTCCGTAGTTAAACACCGGGACAATGGACACTTTCGAAGTTAGGGAGTCGCCGATCAAGGAACCTCCCCTTTCAAGTTCGTCTTCATGACGTTGGAACGCAATTCCCGCAGACCAGAAGTGCTTGCTTGCTGACGGACCATCGGTCACGATCAACGACGCGTCGATGTCGCGGTAGCGCTGTTCCGTCTTGGGCCCCTTCGTGGGTTCGACATTCGTTTCTCTTGCATAAGTAGTCCAGTCACCAGCCAAGGTCACAACATAGCCACCCAGCGTCTTGGACAAGGTAAGTCCCCAATCGTCGCCTTCAACAGTTTCCTTAATTTCAGCACCCTTCACGTCTCTTTTAATTTGTCCTAAACCCAGACGGGCTTCGACAGCAAAGCTCGGCGTTGCATAGCCCGCCGTAGCTCGGCCCAATTCGCCGGAAATGTCCATCGCGCCAAAGAAGCTACCCAGCGAAAAAGCTCCCATTTCGCCCGAAGGCTCAACGTAGAAGAACTTGTTGAAAGCCATCTTGGTCAGGCGCTTGTTCAAAAGGTAG
This sequence comes from Fibrobacter sp., assembly GCF_045601785.1. GTDB lineage: Bacteria > Fibrobacterota > Fibrobacteria > Fibrobacterales > Fibrobacteraceae > Fibrobacter. The sequence continues at coordinate 32,789 of NZ_JAZSAF010000041.1, read as the reverse complement.
TTCACGTTGTCGGGAGCCGCTTCGTTTTCGACGCGGTTGTAGGCATTACCATGAAGCATGGTAAAAGGAGTCTTCGGAGGACCTTGGCGAACAGCGGCTTCCGGAGACTGCACCGGTGAAGGCGCTGGCGCCGGTGCAGAAGTTTCCGCTGCAGGGGCAGCTTCTTGAGCAACGGTCAATGCAGCAGCCGCCATTACAAAAGCAAGGGTCTTTTTCAAGTTCATACGATTATCTTCTTTTACGGTTCCAATCAATGCATCATATCGCAGATTTCCTGACCGATGAATCCATTCTGGATGGTCGTCATCAAAATCTTTTGTTCTATTTCATCAGGCGGATTGTTGGGACCCTTGAACGGGGCTTCCCCATTATTTTCGGCAATGTCGTTCAACAGGCACTCACCCAGGGCCGCATGCAGGGCTAGACTTGCATCGATATACTTCAGGTGCGTGGGCTCTTCGAGCATAAAGTTCAGCGGAGCCTTTCCGTTGAGCACCCTGGACTGAGGCACCCTTTCGCCGAATTCATCTTCGACACCCATGTTGGCAACGACAAGATGCTCGTTCGCAAGAATCGCCGATACCGCAGGCGCCGTGAGCGCATGCTTCACACCCGTCGCCGTGACGAGAAAATCGGCACCGGCAATTGCCTCGGTCAATACAGAATCGTCCAGGTAGTCCACGATGCGAACGCCATTGTTTATGAGCACCGCACTGAAATCCGTAGGCGAGTTACAAAGCTTCGTGTTCGTCACCGTACACACTTCCATGCCCCGGCGCACGCCCTGGAGCGCAATGCCGCAACCGACCTTGCCGCTACCAAACACGACCAGCTTCTTGCCTTCGAAGTCGCCGTAGCCGAGCTTTTCAAGTCCACGAAAACAGCCGTCACCCGTACCAAGAACCGTCTCGATACGCTTCACGATACCGCTGTCCGCCACATAGACCGGGTGCTCCGACTTTTCGAAGAACTGCACCCCGCTGCGCGTGAGTTCCACGAAACCCACTCTCGGATGACAAAAAGAGAACTGACCTGCGCAATCAAGGATCAGATCGAAGTCTTCGGCGACCTTGCCGCTACGGACATCTTCATCTGAAATCACAGGGATTCCACTCTGCCGGACAAGCTCGACAATCTTCAGGTCACACGGCATAGCCGCCCCCAAAGTTCCTAGGGAACGCCCCACCCAAAGTTCTGCACCGCCTGCGACCAGCGTACGGTACTGCACCAGCGTGTTGCGAAAAATCGGCGTTGCAGCAAGAACCTTCAAGCCAGCAAAAGGACGCATCTCTGTCCAGAGATCCGCTAGCAGCGACATCGCAGGGTATTCGCGGGGATCGTAGCTTTCGCCAATGATTTCAGAAAAGACCATAACGTTCAATTTAAAAAAATCTTTCCATCTGCAAGCAGGCGCACCTGAATAGGAGAATGAAATATTCTATCTTTACGAGCAGAATTCTTAAACGGAAAGGTACTGTGGAAGAAAAGAAGAAAATACTGGTGATGGTCGCAAGCCCGAAAAAAGAACGCAGCGGGACACTGATCCCGACCAAGGCGTTTGTGCAGGGACTCGAAGAAAGCGGCCAGTACGAATCCGAATACCTTTTTATAGACAAGTTGAATATCAAGCCCTGCCGCGGGTGCTTAAGTTGCTGGGGTCGTGAAGACGGCAGCTGCTTCATAAAGGACGACGATGTGCCCTGGGTGCGCGAAAAGCTCACGAATGCAGACATTGTCATCTGGAGCTTTCCGCTATTCCTTTTCAGCATTCCGGGACAAATGAAAGTCCTCATGGACCGCATCGTGGGCATGGTCCACCCCTACATGGGCCAGAAGCTTAAAGAAGGCGCCACCGCCATGAACTCGCACCTGCATGGGCTGCAGTTCCAGAAAGAAGGCCAGAAGATCATTCTGCTTTCGAGCTGCGCCTGGATGGACCTGGACGTGGTCTACGAACCAATCCGCAAGCAGTTCGACATAATCCTCGGGCACGAAGGCTACACGCTCATTGCAGCCCCGCAGATGCGCGCACTCGACCACCGCGGCGGGCCCCGCCGCCTGAACATGCTGCGCGAAAAGTTCCGCAAGGGCGGCGCGGAACTTGCCACCACCGGGCATATTTCGCAGGAAACAATCGACCTGATGCAAAAGCCGATTTTCAGCGACGAGGCCTACGAGACGCTGGTCGTGGAATTCGTGACGCACATGTTCGACCGCGACGACAATTTCTAGTCGTCGATTTCCTCTTCGCTGCTGCTGGAATATTCTTCGTCGCTGTCACTAGACAGAGCGCTATCGCTAGATTCGGAGCCTACGCTGTCGCTCGACTCGACACTTTCGCTACTGCTACTCTCGACACTTACAGCACTAGAATGACCGCAATAGGGATTATCCGGTTCATCACACGCATCGCGTGAAAGCATCTGGTAGCAGCGAATAGGAGCCGCCACCGTTTTAGATTTCATAACGGTGTGACGACCACCATCAACCGACATAAAGCCCATGTGGGCCGTTGTCTTTTCCTGATTCATGGGCGACCACCAGTTGAACGTTTCGCCAACTTCTACGAACTGGCCGTCTTCATAGCGACCGTTGGGAAGCGCCGCAAAACCGACCGTATCAATGCAGACATCACTATCCCAGCCTTTCAGAGCACACAAATGCTTCCCTCGGAATCCACGGAATAACATATTTTGCCATTCACGGTAAATCACATAAACTTTCCACCCTTCGGGGCACAGGCCCTGCGTGGAATAGAAATCTACACGGGGGGAAAACACATAAGTTTCTTCGCTATAGCTGGGAGGCACGTTAAAGGCCGCGGTCCAAGTGTAATAGCGCCCGTACTTTGAACAGGAATCCAAGCTATTCTCGTAGCACCAAGTCTGCCCTACCAAGTTAGGGTTACTCACCGAGTCCGAATAATTCAGGTTTTCGGCCATGACCCTGAAGTTTCCTTCGTATTCAAGATACTTGTACACATGCCCATCACGCTTGTCTACAAGTTCCTTATAGGTAACATCCGGATTCAGGTACTGCCACGCCAGGTGCTTTTCGACATAGGGGGCAGAGCTGGAGCTTTCGACAGAAGACGACGACTTTTCGGAAGACGAACTTAACTTGAGAGAACTCGACGATTCCTCTGAGGAAGAAGACTCGACTACCTGAGAACTGGATAATTCCAGCGGTTCCGGGGAAGAACTTGAATCGTCGCCACAGGAAATCAGCAGACCGCCCAGGCAAAACAAAGACAACAGTTTGCGCATAACCTAACGCTCCTTTTGGAGAAATATAATAATAGAAAGACCTCCGCAGAGCGGAGGCCTTTCGTAAAAGCAGATTCGCAGATTAGCGCTTGCTGAACTGGAAGTGCTTACGAGCCTTCTTGCGGCCGAACTTCTTACGTTCAACGGCACGAGAGTCGCGAGTCATGAGGCCTTCCTTCTTGAGGGCGGGCTTGACTTCGGCGTCGTTAGCAACCAGTGCGCGGGCAATGCCAAGACGGACAGCGCCCATCTGGCCAGCGATGCCACCGCCACGAGCGGTGACTTCGACGTCCCATTCTTCCGCGTTGCCGAGGATGGCGAACGGGAGGTTAGCGATCATGTTCTGCACTTCAGAATGGAAGTAATCCTTGAAATCACGACCATTGATAGTGCGCTTGCCGGAACCCGGCTTCAGGATCACAGCGGCGATGGCGTTCTTGCGGCGGCCAGTACCACGGTAGATCTTCTTGTTCTTTGCGGTAGCGATAGAGGTATCCTCCGTTCTTAAAGTTCTACAACTTCAGGTTTCTGCGCAGCGTGCGGATGTTCGGCGCCGGCATAGATTTTGAGTTTCTTGATCATCTTGTGACCAAGGGCGCTGTGCGGGAGCATGCCCCAGATGGCAGCTTCGAGCGGTGCAGTCGGGTGCTTTGCCAAGAGGTCGGCAAAGTTAATCCAGCGTTCACCGGCAATGTGACCGGTGTGGTGGAAGTACTGCTTCTGCAAAGCCTTGTTGCCGGTAACAGCAACTTTTTCAGCGTTGATCACGACCACGAAGTCGCCAGTGTCGACGTTCGGGGAGAAGATGGCCTTGTGCTTGCCCATCAGAAGCTTTGCAACTTCAGAGGCAACGCGACCCATAGGCTTATCGGCGGCGTCCACAAGCTTCCACTTGCGTTCGACGTTCTTCGGGTTTACCGTAATGGTCTTCATGTAAATCCTTTATTAGTTATTCCGGGGCCGAGTTGCCCCGTGAAATGCTGCGCTAAATTTAGAAGAATAATTTAGGATTTGCAAGGGTAAAAAAGTACGATTTTTTAAAAATCCGCATAAATTCCGGCCTTTTCACTCTATCAATTAATACAATCATAACAATTGATATAAATAATTCCACACTTTTTGATACCTTTGACTAGTATATCAGCCGCATTTCGTCTACGACAAGAAGCGCGCCCTTGGTCCCCTTATAATGGTTTCCGTCGGCACTCGACGCAAATACCACACGCACATGCGTCACCGGCTCGTCGCCCGTCCCCTGCACAAGGCCATTGTTGATAGCCGACTTGTTCGAAGACTGAAGCTCCATGTTGAAGGTCGAGGAGTTTTCAATCGGGGATCCTTCGAGAGGCTCACCGTACTTGAGCTTCAGGCGGAGCGTGCGCATGCCGTTTTCGTCCGGCTCCGAGACGCTCACCACATCCGGATTCTCGCGACCGGAATTGTCATCCTTGGTGGAACGGAACCAGGCAGACGCCACCAGCGTATTGACATCGGTAGACTTGCGGTTCACATTCTTATTACCTGTGCGGTTCTCGAGCAGAATATAGATGTCGCAGCTGTCGCCCTTGCCGGTGTAGCTGAACTTGACCTCCATGAACTCGGGCCTTGCCGCAAAGGGCTTGCCAAAGTCCAGTAATTCATTGCCATCGGGCCAGGTCGAAGCGTTCGCCATCGAAAGCGTGCCCACACCGTTCGGGTTGAAGTCCGCCGTGTACAGGCTTCCACTCGCAACCTTTCCAAGAACAGAAGTCGTCTGAATCTGGGCGCCAATCATCGAACCCGAAGTCATCTTTTCAGTCGTCGTCACGATCGTGTTGGCGTTGCCCCAGATGGAATCCGGCAAGACATCGTTGCCTTTCCAGGAATTGAAATTTTCACCCGGCAGCTGGTAGCCCGCCTTGACCAGGTAGGTAACGCTTTCATCGGCGTCGTTTGCGACCGTCACCTGAACTCCCATGCCAAAGTCGTAGGACTCGCCCACCGAGACATCTGCCGAAGCCCCGTCCGAAAGCTCCATAGCCGACAGTTCAAGCGAAGAGAGGTCCACTAGGTACCCCAGGTCGTCCACATGGATGGACTTCGTCTCTTCATCGACGACAGCCTCCTTCCCTGCAATAGAAAGGGAAAGGATTTGCGGAGCGACGGCGTCCGGATTCTCTGACTTAGAAGAACTGCTTGCAGGCTTGTCGTCTGAGCCGGAATCTTCCTTGGAACTGCTCGACTTGCCGGACTTTGTAGAGCTGCTGGAATTGCCGCCTGCGGAACTACTCGACTTAGAATCCTTCTCCTTCGCGCTCGACTTGCCATCCGCCGAACCATCCGACTTTCCCGAAGAACTGCTCGCCGGTTCCACGTTCGGGATGTTGAAGGTCCACTGCCAAATGGACTTTTTCCCGCTTTCCGAAACGACCACCACGTAAATTACGTGACTAGGCGGTACCTGAATCTTTCCGCCTTCATCGATCGCCTTCTTGGAGACCTTCACGGTCTCTGCAAGGGAATCGAGTTCCAGGGAATCCGTCGGGAATTCCGAAATCTCGCTTTCCACCAGGTAGAGTTTTGCAAAGTGGCTGATGTCAATGTCCTCGATGGTCACCGAGTCCCAGGTATCAAGCGAATCTGGAACCTCCAACAAGTCAAATTCAATGCGGTGCGCATCGGAATAAATGGCTGGCGAGCCGTCCTGCTCTTCGACCGAAACTTCGTTCAGCGCACGGTAATCCGATGTTCCGAAGGTGTCGTAGTCGGAGGTGCAAGCCCCGAGGACAATCGCAAACGCAAGGAAAATCCACTTTTTCATCATAATCATCCCCACCTTCTAGAAGAAATAAACCAGCGAAAAGTCAAGCGCGAGCAGGTTTATCTTGAAGTTCACGATGTTGTACGAAACTTCGCTACGGGACTCATCGTTTTCCTCGATGTCCAACATCGAGGAACTTAGCCCGAGAAGCCCCACCGAAGTTTCAAAGGCCAGGCGGTCAAGCACCATGATGCAGAGGCCCGGATTGATGCCAAAGTTAAAACTCCACCCATGGTTTTTCGTCTTGGACATGTCTTCGCCGTCATCCGTCTGCGAAATACCATAGGAGTACTCCACCTTGAGCGAAGTCTCGTTGAAAAAGTAGATCGTTCTCGAATCGAAAACTTTCAGGTAGTTCTTGAGGAACGGCTGCACAAAGAAACCGTTGCTCACATACTTGCGGTGTTCCTTGACATCTGCGATTTCTTCAAGAATCGAAAAGTCGACATCGACATAAGTGCGGCTGTAGCCTACACGGGCACCAAGCGCCATCGCGTCGCGGATGAAGTAGCCGCAGAAGCCCTCCGCCGTAAACGTGTAGCCTTCGGCCTTGTAAATGTCTCCAAAGATGATGTTCAGTGCATCTTCATCGGATGCCCCCTGCAGCAAGAACAAGGTCGCCCCCGTCAGAAAATTTCCACGGTGAATGGCTTCGTCCTTTTCGACCGCAAAGAGATTTCCGAGCAGGCCGCCCTTTTCCGGAGGCTTTGCAGGGGCCTGCGCAAGGGTATCACCAGGCGCATTCGCAAATGAGAGCGATGCAGACAAGCATAAAAGAAGCACATATATGATTCGCAACATCATAGAATCAATATAATAAAGTTCCGCCGGTACCTGCCACAGCAAAGGCATGATGCGCTCCGAGAACGCGACAAAAAAAACAAACGGACCCCGGAATTTTTGTTCCAGGGTCCCTTATTTAACGTGTGAAGCTACAAGAAGGAGATTTACTCAACTCCTTATCTGGCAACACGGACAGACTGCATCTGGCCGGTGGTGCGGCTGCGCAGGTAGTAAATTCCCGAAGCCTTCACGTCGCTCGAGTTCTTGAGAATATCCTTGGCCGCTTCAAAGCCGTAGGCCGTGAGCACACCCATGTGAACACCGTTCTGGTCGAACACGTAGTAGTCCTGACGGGAGTTGTTGTCGAATTTAACGGTCTGGGCAATCGGAGCTATGCCCGAGCCTTCGATCTGGAACCAGTCAACATCGATATAGCCCTTGGCCACTTCCATGGTGAGGATCTGTTCACCTTTTTCGAGCGTAATTGCACCAGATACTTCATCAAAGGAAGTCCAGGAACTGCCCGTGTATTTCAGCGTATCCGATACAACCTTGTCACCGACCTTGAATACCACAGCTCCATCGCCATCTGCAGCAACATTTGCTTTTAATTTAAATGTTCCACCAGCAGCAGCATTTATTGTATACTGGAAATAGTTTCCCGTAGGGTTGCAACCGAGAACAAGGCCGCCGTTCTTTTCGCCAATCTTTACAGACGTGCCTTTTCTATATTCCGTATTCCAGGTATCGTCGCAATCACCAGACACTGAATACGAATTATTGCCTTTGCCCTTACCCGGGATATCAAAGTCTTCCGCTTCAATCTTGCCGGACAAGTCAAAAGCCTTGCCCTTGAACGGAGTCTGCGGTTCAGGTTCCACCGGAGTCAATTCGCCCGTGGGAAGTCCCGTGGAATTGAGACCCTTGTTCGAAGCGAGATACTCCTTGAGCCAGGTCATGGCCGGACGGTCCTTGCCATCCTTGATAATACCAGATGTACCGTCATTCCACGTTGCTCCGTAGATATAGCCCCAAATGGTGATGCCCGCGATATTTTCATTTTCCATGAAGTAGGAAATCTGTTCCTGATAGCACTTCTTCTGGACATTGTCATCGTTTGTGAAAATATCGTATTCACTGATAAATAGCGGAATCTGGGTCTTGTTCCAAATGTCTTCGATGGTACTCTTCAGGGTGCTGATGTTCAAGCAGGAGCCGCCGCCACCGGTACCGCCATTGCCACCGCCCTGGGTCATCATGTCGTGTGCCTGCAAGCCGTAGGCATCCACCGGAGCCCCCGCCTTCTTCAGTTTCTGAATGAGGTCGATACCTTCATTTTTCTGCCATTGCACCGTGTTGTAGTCGTTATAGATAAGGATTGCATCCGGCCAACGTTCGCGGGCCATTCTGAACGCCTCGGCAACGAATTCGTAGTTGCCCTTATCACCGCCGAGGGCGGCAATAATGTTGTTGTTGCCCTGAGGACCATAGTTGGAATGGTACTTGCCATCACTTGTCTTGATCGCTTCGTTCACCACGTCGATCATTTCGAGATCGGGGTAATGCTGCTTGACGGCATCCATCCAGGCGGTAATCGCCTTCTTGGTTTCGTCAGCACTGAGACCATTCAGCCAGTTTGGGTACTGGGAACCCCACACGAGAGCATGAAACTTGAAGTGTCCGCCGTTGTCCTTTGCCCAGTTATAGGCAGCATCACAACCACCCCAGTTGAATTTGCCGCGAGAGCCTTCGATAGAGGCCCACTTACATTCGTTTTCTGCTGTAATCTGGTTCCACAACTGCGTAAAATCGCTACGAACCTGGCTACGAGTTGTAATGTTACCGACGAACTTGGCTGCTCCGTCGGCTAGTCCTGGGCCTGCAAAAGAGAAGGTTGACATCGCAAATGCGACTGCAGCAACCTTCGTTGCTGTAGAGATTATCTTTTTCATAATCCGCATCCTTTTTGAGTTTTATCCCAAAACCTCTATAAATATAATCCATAATATGCGTTATAGCATGTAAAAATAAATTTATTCATAATGGCTAGTCCTCTTTTTTCGTCAAAAAAAACAAGCCCCGGTGCATTCGCCCCGGGACCCGTTGTTTGGTGTATTGAGTATGTGTAATTCCTGGAAACTACCTTGCGATGCGTACAGACTGCATCTGGCCCGTGGTACGGCTGCGCAGGTAGTAAATGCCCGAGCTCTTCACGGCGCTGGAGGACTTGAGGCTTTCGGCAGCGGCCTTGAAGCCGTAGGCGCTAAGCAATCCCAGACGCACACCCTGCTGGTCGAACACGTAGTAGTCCTGAAGGGCGTTCTTGTCGAAATGGATGTCAGCGATTGCGTCCGTTCCCGGTTCGACAATCGGTTCGGGGTCGGTCGCATTCGCGCCCTTCACGAGAGTGATGTAGTCGATATCGAACCAAGCGCCCGTCACCGTCATGCGGAGGATGTGCTTACCCGCTGAGAGCGTCACATTGGCAGAAACCTTGTTGTAGTCGTCATAATTTTCTTCGCCGGACTTCGCCGCAGGAACGCTGATGACTTCGGTGAGTTCCTTTTCGTCCAGAGAGAACTGGAGGCTGGAAGTGTTGCCCGCGGCAGCCACGGCGGCAAAAAGGGTATACTCGCCCGCTTCCGACACATTGATGGTGTATTCGAGCCAGTCGCCTTCGTTGTTGTAGCCCACGATAATGCCGGTCGCCTTCTTGTAGAGGTCCACACCAGTGCCGTCGCGGTAGTCGCTATCGCCGTGGTTTTCGCTATCCGCTTCGCTATAAGAGTTGTTTGTCGTTCCATCGGAATTACGGCCCTTGCCTGGAATGTCGAAGTCTTCGGCCTCGATCTTGCCCGGCACAGCAAACGGCTGGCCCTTAAACGGAACCTGCGGTTCGGGTTCTACAGGCGTGATGGAGCCCGTCGTGTTCTTACCCTTGTCGAGATTCTTGGCAAAGTAATCTTCGAGCCACACCATGGCGGCACGCTTACGGCCATCCTTTTCCATGATGCCGGTATTGGCAGCCCAGGTCGCACCGTTGATGTAACCCCAGATGGTGATGCCTCCAATCCATTCGGTTTCCCACATAAAGGGAATCTGGTTGGCATAGTCGTTCTTTTGCTTGTTGTCATCGGCTTCGCCGATATCGTATTCCGAGATGAGCAGCGGAAGCCCCGTTTCGTTATGAATCTTGGTGAGCTTGCTTTCGAAATCGGACTTGCTCATGCCCTTGCAGTCGTGCGCCTGCTGGCCGTAGAAGTCGATCGGGGCGCCATTCTTGAGAAGCGTCTGGATCATTTCGATGCCTTCGTTCATCTGCCAGGAGAGCGTATTATAGTCATTGTAGATGAGCTTCGCATGCGGCCAGCGTTCGCGGGCCATCACAAAAGCGGTCTTGACGAAGTCGTACTGGTGCTTGCCATTCACCACGCGGTCACCGCCAAGGGCGTCGATAATGTAGGTACCGCCACAGCTCGGGTCATCCGTGCTGATGCCTTCGGCGCCGTTTGCGGGCTTGTTGTAGCCGGAATGGTAGTTGTTGCCCGCCCAAATCGCTTCGTTCACCACGTCGATGTATTCGAGGTCCGGGAACTTGGCGGCCACGGCGTCGAACCACTCGGTGATATACTGCTTGGTCTTTTCGACGGTAATGCCAGGGTTCTTGGCCGTGCAGAGGAAGTCGGGCTTCTGGGAGCCCCAGATGAGGGCGTGGAATTTGAAGTGTCGTTCACCCGGTTTTTCCTTGGCCCACTTGTAGCCGTTTTCGCAGCTGTCGAAACCGTTGAAGTTGAATTTGCTCTTTCCGCTGTTGTCAACGGAATGGATGGTGCCCCACTTACAGCCGTTTTCGTTCGTAATCTGGTTCCAGTAAGTGCCCATATCTGAGCGAATCTGGCTGCTTGTAGTGATATTGCCAAGGAACTTTGCTCCACCATCGGCAAGGGCTGCGTTCGCAATGGAGGCAAGGCCCACGATAGAGAAGAAGGTAAGAGAGAGAGAAAGCTTTTTCATACACCACATCCTTTTTTGTTTTACATTCAAAAAATATTCTGAAAAAGAGGGAATATTCCTAGTTGGAATACAAGTTCCATTGACAAAAAATCCATAGCATAGCAACAGGTCCCAAAGCATTCGCTTTGGAACCCGTTGTTTGGTGTATTGAGTATGTAAAAGAGAGAGACTAGAACCGATCCATCTTACTTTACAATGCGGATAGCCTGCATCTGGCCCGTCTTGCGATTCTTCAGGTAGTAGACACCTGAAGAGGTCACCCTGGGAGATTCGCGCAGCATTTCCCCGGCAGCTTCAAAGCCGTAGCCGCTAATGACACCCATACGAACACCCATCGGATCGATCACGAAGTAGTGCTGGAGACTGTTGTCAAGCTGCAAATTCGGCTGCACGAACTGGGGTTCTTCCGGATCAGAAGCAATCGGTTCAGGGTCTGTAGCATCTTTACCCTTCACGAAGGTGAAGTAGTCAATATCGAACCAGTCGCCGGTCACATCCATGCGGAGAATGTGCTTACCAGCCGGGAGAGTCACATTGGCAGAGACCTTGTTGTAGTCGTCGTAGTTTTCTTCGCCGGACTTCGCCGCAGGAACAGAAATCTTTTCGGTGAGAGCCGTTCCATCCAAGGACATCTGGAAGCTAGAAGTATTGTTTGCAGAGGCCACGGCGGCAAAGAAGGTGTAGTCACCCGCTTCAGCCACATTGATGGTGTATTCGAGCCAGTCGCCGGTCTGGTTGTAGCCCACGACAATGCGGTCGCCGCTCTTCTTGTACAGGTCTACGCCCGTATCCTTGCGGTAGTCGGAATCGCCATGGTTTTCAGAATCATCGCCGTAGGACTGGTTGCTCGTACCGTCTTCGTTCTTGCCCTTGCCCGGAACATCGAAATCTTCGGCCTGAATCTTGCCCGGGACAGCGAAGGCTTCGCCCTTGAACGGGAGCTGCGGTTCAGGCGGGACCGGAGTCAGGTCACCTGTCGGAAGGCCCGTCTCGTTGACGCCCTTGTTCTTGGAGAGATAGTCCTTCAACCATGTCATAGCGGTACGGTCCTGACCGTTCCTGATAAGACCGGAACAACCATTCGCCTTTCCATTACAATCCAACCATGTCTGACCATAAATATAGCCCCAGAAGGTGATTCCCGCCACATGCGGATCTTCCATCCAGTACTTGAACTGTTCACTGACGCACTGTTTCTGAATACCATCGTCGGTACTCGGGACATCGTATTCAGAAATAAAGATGGGGATATTGTTCGTCCTGCTATGGATTTTTTCCATAGTGCTCGTGAAGGTATTGTAATTCATGCAGTCGCCACCACCACCGGTGCCGCCACCATTACCACCATTGGTCATCAAGTCGTGAGCCTGCAAGCCGTAACCATCGATGGGGGCCCCATTCTTCTTGATCGTATTGACAAGATTGATGCCACCGTCAACATCCCACTGGATGGTGTTGTAATCGTTATAAATGAGAATTGCATTCGGCCAACGATCACGGGCCATCTTGAAGGCCGTCGTAATAAAGGCGTAGTCACCATTGTTGTCGCCACCGAGAGCCTGGATAATCTTGGTATTGTTGTAACCCGAATGATAATTGCCGTTTCCACCACGAATAGCCTCGTTCACCACGTCGATCATCTCGAGATCCGGATAACGTTCCTTGACCGCGTCGAACCAAGCCGTAATCGCCTTCTTGGTCTCGTCAACACTCAGGCCAGGAAGCCAGCTCGGGTACTGGGAGCCCCAAACCAGGGCATGGAACTTGAAATGCCCGCCATTGTTTTTTGCCCAGTTGTAGGCAGCATCGCAGCCACCCCAGTTGTAGCGGCCGCGGGTACCTTCGACAGAGCCCCACTTACAGCCGTTTTCGGCGGTAGCCTGGTTCCACAGCTTAGTATACTGGTCATTAGCACCAGGAGCAGTGTTGGACTGAATAATATTTCCTACGAATTTTGCAGCACCATCGGCAAGACCCGGGCCTGCAAAAGAGAAAGTTGACGCCGCGAGAGCAAGCATCAAAGCCTTTGTAGTTGTAGAAAGAGGCTTTTTCATACCACACATCCTTTTTTTTGTTTTTGATGGTTTCATCCCAAAAACCATTATAAATCTATTCCCAAAAAAGGCCGTTTTTTCACCATCAGAAGAGATTGTCATGGACAATATGTCCATAGGCGGCAATCCCACCACAAAACGCTTTTTACACGGAAATGTGTAAGAATTTTGTTGATTTTGGTAAAGATTTATTTAAAAGTATTGCAAAATCGCAATAAATGTGTAAATTTATTCTTGATTTGGATGTTTTAGGGAAATTAAAAAAAGGAGATTACGCATGAGGAATCGCAGATTATCCTGCATCGCCGGCATGGCATTGCTTGGAATGTTGAGCAGCCAGGCCTTTGGCTGGAGCATAGACGGGATTGTAAAATCCAAGATTTCCGGTCGCCTGCTCGGCGGAGTTAAAATCAACACCTTTAACTTCGGGGGCTACGAAACCATCAGCGCCGAAGACGGAACGTTTCACCTGAGCGGCGAAGGCAGCACCGGCATTATCACCAATACATACACAGCAAATATCGCCCTCCACATGGATGGCAACACGCTCACCATTTACAATGCAGACGCCAACAACCTCAAGGTGTCCATCATTGACGCCATGGGTAAGGTTCTCAAGCAAAACAACGTCGGGCATGTCCAGGGCATAGTCACTCTCGACCTGGGCAAGCTCGCCCGCGGCGCAAAATTCATCCGCATCAACGCCGACCACAACAACAGCACCTTCCAGGTGACCGACAAGGGTGTCAGAGCTCTCAAAAAAGAAGGCGACCTGTTGCCGATGCTCCAATTTGCTATGGATGGCTACGCAAACAAGGTTTACCAAATGCAGAGCGAAACCGAGACCGGCGTGACCATCGAGATGGAAAGACCCTCGAGCTCCAGCTCAGGCGGCACTGACCCGTTTGTATCTTCGTCGTCCAACACCTCGATCACATCTTCCAGCAGCAAGACCATAGACGACACACCGGTGGATTGCACAGGCAAGACCTATGCCGCTGGCGACCACAACATGAGCGTGAACGTCGACGGCAAGAACCGTACATTCATCATGCATGTTCCTAGCACCTACACGGGCGATAAGCCGGTCCCCCTGTTCGTGGACTACCACCCGATTGGCGGGAACGGCGCTGGCCAGGAAAGAGACACGAAGTACAAGCAGTATACGGACAAGGAAGGTGTAATCGCCCTGTACCCGGACGGTACGACAAACCATGTCGGAAGAATGGCCGGAAGCGCCGGTTGGAACGTGGGGCCCTGCTGCTCAGACGATGACGACGTCAAGTTCTCTCGCGAAATGATCAAGTTCGTCGAAACCAAGGTCTGCATCGACAAGAAGCGCGTGTATGCGGCCGGATTCTCTATGGGGGGCGGCATGAGCAACCACGTGGCCTGCAACATGGCCGACATATACGCAGCCGTCGCACCTGCCGGAATGGACTTGAACAAGGACAACAGCGCAAAGTGCAGCCCGGCCCGTCCGATTTCCATCATCATGTTCCGCGGAACCACCGACTTCATCTGCAAGTACCAAGGCGGCGATAGCGGCTTTGAAGATGGATTGAACTTCCTCGGAGCCGAAAACAACTTCAAGTTCTGGGCCGAAAAGAACGGCTGCACAGGATCCCCGACCACCAACTCTGACGGCTGCAAGGAATACTCCACCTGCCGTGACGGTGTGAAAGTCGTGCTCTGCACCGACAAGAATGCCGACGGAAACGGCAACGGACATGACCAGGGCAACGCCAAGATCGGCTGGCCGTTCCTGAAGTCCTTCACGCTTCCGTAACCAACGAATCTCTCTCACAAAAGTCTTAGTACTCCTAAGAAAAACCAAACAACCCCATACACCAGGAAACCCACCGCAAGCGGTGGGTTTCTTTGTAGCTTATACTCGGCGAGAGCAATCAGCGAACTTGAATGCGGAAGGCTGTGCCAGCCCTGGACTTGACCAGGTAGGTGCCGGAACGCTTGACTGCGGCAGAGACTCGCTGCTCCAAACTTTCAGCGTCCGTTGCCGTCAAGGTCGCCATCAGACGCCCCTGCATATCAAAAACATGGTATTCGCACGATTTCGGAGAAAGGCGAAGCCCGGCAGGGATTTTCATCGTGGACGCCGCAGGATCTGCGAAGGAGAGCCAGTCGATATTGACATAGTTGCCCACAATTTCGAGTTTGAGCACATGCTCGCCCGCCGCGAGGTTCACCTTGCCCGCGTCAAAGACCGTATAAGTCTCCCAGTCGACCCCCTGCGGGAACGAGACGCCATCCAAGGCGAGCTGATCGTCGACATAGAGCTTGACACCTGTATTCTCCGATGAAGTCGCGTAGCGGATAGAAAGGTCGTAATCCATAGCGCTGTCGACATTCACCGTGTATTCGAGCCATTCACCTTCCTGCGTGTAGCCGATAGCGTAGCCTTCGTCCGCCTTCACGATATCGACGGCGTCTTCACGGTACTCGCCGCCCTTGTTGTCGTCGTCCTTGTCAAGGTATGCCTTGCCGGAGCCGCCCACATCATAGTTCTCGACCTCGACCTTGCCCGGAATCTTCGCGGCCACATCCTTGTAGGGAGCCTGCGGAATAATCGGGGTCACATAGACGCGGTAACCATACTTGGTGTTCTTGATGTTCACCGGGACCGTGATTTTACCATCGGCGACATCGTACTCCTTGCTGGATTCGAGCGTGGTAGAAGGGACCGCCTTGTCCTTGTCTTCCCACACGACATATTCCACATCGACATTCACCTTTTTGCCGAACGCTTCCGGAATGCCCGAAATGTTCACGCTCACATCGCCCAAAGTGTTTCCGCCGAGCACGATGCTTGCAAAGCCCTTCTTCTTGTCAAGGGCGGCAAAGCCGTCTACGCCGTCGCTTTTGTCGTTGGGGGGCACAACCTTTGCCATGTAGCCGCTCATATCGCCGTACCACTTGTACAGCCACCAGCCGCCACCGCGTTCGTTATCCTTGGTGAGAAGGCTTCCCAAGCGACCCGGCAGCGGTACGAACCACCAAGAAATCATGGCGCTTTCGACACCGTGACGTTCGAACTTGGCGATAAACGGAACAGACAGACCAGGGCAGCCTTCTTCGGTATGTTCCGTTGAAGAATATTCGTTGATGCTCAGCGGACGCGGCTTGACATTGTATTTCTTTTCGAGATTGCGGTAGGTTTCGACAGAGCCCACAAAGCCACCGCTACCCCACTGGTGCCAGCTGACCACGTCGGGCATGCAATTGTTTTGCGAGCAGTACTTCACGAATTCTTCCATCTTGGAACCGTGATAAAAGGAATAAGATGGACCGATGATTTTCGCACCTGGGTCGAGTTGGCGGATCAAGTCGTAGGTCTGTTTCCAGAGACCGGAATTGAAGTCGATACTCGATTTCCAGGTGTCATTCGGTTCATTCCAGATTTCGTAGCCGTCAAAGTTCTTGTTGTTCGAGGCAAGCTTGTCCTTGATGACAGAAGTCACTTCCTGCTTCCAGTGGTCCATATTCTGGAACTTGTACGG
Source organism: Fibrobacter sp. (assembly GCF_045601785.1). Classification (GTDB taxonomy): domain Bacteria; phylum Fibrobacterota; class Fibrobacteria; order Fibrobacterales; family Fibrobacteraceae; genus Fibrobacter. Next base: position 16,354 of record NZ_JAZSAF010000041.1, on the reverse strand, counting down.
CCATCCAGGCAGAACATCCGCAAGGCGAATTTGGATTTTGGCACCGATGCTTTCGACACGGGGGGCCACGAGGAACGCCCCACCAATTCCCTGCTGGCGACCGCTACCGCTGCGGGCCGGAGAAAGGAACACGTTCGGTTTGAGCGGAGCGACATCTTTTTCGATATTACTCGGAAGCGTCTCGGTCAGGCCGTAAAGTGATCCTGTTGCCACATGTGTGACAGGCTTGATGCTATCGCCCAGGCTTACATTCAGGTTTACCGCCGCAATAACGCTAACCGGTAAGAAAAATAGCGGAAAAACCGACTTGAAGTTCATAATGACCATCCCTTGTGCAAACGCACACTTTTACCAATTTAAAGATACACCCAAAAAATTCCTTTTTTCAGATCCTTCATAAAACACTTTTGTCAAAACTTCAATAGCAAACCCTTCTTGTAAAACGCCCCGGCCAAAGCCGGGGCGTTCATGCATGGGGTGTGGAGTTTCTTAGCGCACGTTGATGCGGAAAGTCTTGCCGGACTTGGAGCGCACTAGGTAAGTGCCGGAGCGGTTCACGGCAGCAGCCGTTTTCGCCTGCAGGTCTTCGATGCCCACGGTCGTAAACCTGGCTACGAGACGCCCCTGCATATCGAACACGTTGTAGCTGCGCGGCGCATACGAATCCGGTGTCCTGAAGACGAGCGGCTTTACCGCGTCTGTACCATTAGGATCCTTGTCTGCCGTTTCTGCGACATCCTTTTCGGGCTGGTTCTCGTAAATCTTGTCACCCGGGTATGCCGCAGGCGCCAAGTCGTTCCAGCCAAAGTTCCTGAAGCCGAGCAAGGAGTATTCGGTCGGGTCATTCAGCTGTTTACGAATCGGGGCAATGCGGAACTTGTGGGAGTACTCGCGGTTTGCGTTCAGGCGGTAGGCATTGAGAGGTTCAGCACCCCAAGAGTTGATGCCACCGAGGCCCATCTGGTGCAAGTCCACGCGGAGCGTAATATCCTTGTCGCGCTTGAGTTCCCACGGAAGCTTTACGTTGGTAAGCTGTTCGGGGGTGTAATGCTGCGCGTTGAATTCCAGGCGCGGGTTGCCCACGATCATGAGTCCCTTGCCGTCGTTGTTGGTGAGGGTCGCCCACTTGACGTCGGTGCGCTGGCCAGTTTCGCCGATTTCCATGTACATGACCGTCATCGAATCCACGAGCGTCGAGTAGATGCCCATGAAGCTTCCGCGATTACGGCCCATATAGTTTTCGTCGGGGCCGCGTCCAAACCAGCGGACTTTTTCGTAGCCCTGCGGCACCGTAAAGAGCGTACCTACATTCGGGAGATAGCTCTTGGAGCCGTCCGGATTGAAGGTGTATTCCACCACGATATCGCCGCTGCCGTAAACGAAGTAGGTCAGCTTCATCTTGGAGCTACCCACATCGGGGAAGCTGAAATTGAAGGTCACCTGGGTTTCGTTAGCGGAGACTTCCTTGACTTCGGAGGACACGTTGCGTTTCTGGCTCGCCTTGCGCCATTCGCCGTGGCCCTTTTCCATATTGAAGCCCTTGTCGTTATCGGTCGGTGCACGCCAGAAGTTCGGAATGCCGCCGTTCTTGATGATGGTATCGCCATCGAGCACGTAGCTTGCAAGCGTTCCCGCATTTTCGTCGAAGCGAATCTTGAAATCCTTGCCTTCGAGCGTGAGTTCGCCGCTGCCCTTAATCACCCTGTGGGTTCCTACGGTGCTGATATCCACTTCGGTGGACCAGAGCTGACCCAAGTTGATACCGAACTGTTCGTGACCGACGCTATGGCCCGCCTTAGCCCAAAGTTCGTCGTTCTTCAAGCGGAAATCGATATCCAGGAAGTATTCGGCGCCGATCTTGGTTTCGATTTTCGGCATCTCGATAGTCACTTCCTTTTTCTGGTTCGGGCCAATGTTCATCTGCGAACCATTCAGCTTACCTCCGTTGATGACCTTGCCATCTTCCCTAATTTGCCAGTAAGCATCGAGGAAATCGCCCAGGTTCTTGAAGAGGTAACGGTTTTCAATTTCAATCTTGCCCTTTGCCGCATCAACATTTTTTACGCGAAGCTGGCTGTATTGATACTTGATTTCCCACATTTCGGGCTGGATCTTTCTATCCGGGAACACGAGGCCGTTCGCGCAGAAGTTGTCGTCGTTCTGCCAGTCGCCCCACATGCCGCCGAATTCCCAATACGGGGTTCCCTTGTGGTGCAGGCCCTGGTCGATAAAGTCCCAAATGAAGCCGCCGAAAGCGCGCGGGTTGCCGTAGAAGGCGTCCATGTATTCCTGCAGGTCGCCCACGGAGTTACCCATGGCGTGTTCGTATTCGCAGAGCATCACGGGCTTGTTCGCATCCTTGTAACCGGCGATGTAGTCGTAGCCCCAGTACATCTGGCTTGTCACATCGGCATTGTTGTTGTCGCCTTCGTAATGCACGTAACGGGTAGAGTCAATCTGGTGGGCGCGTTCGCGTTCAGAGGCAAACACGTTACCGTTACCGGCTTCGTTCCCCAAAGACCACAAGATAATGCAGGGGTGGTTCTTGTCACGCTGCACCATGGTATTCAAGCGGTCTACCACCGGGGCGCGCCAATCGTCGCTATTTTTCGGAAGTTCGCTGTTGGCGCCGTGGCTTTCCACATTCGCCTCGTCAATCACGTAGATACCGTACTTGTCGCAAAGATCGTACATCACCGGATTGTTCGGGTAATGCGACATACGGAGCGCGTTGATGTTGAAACGCTTCATCAAGATGATGTCCTGTTCCATGCGCTCGTAGGTCACAGCGCGGCCGTTATCCGGGTCGAGTTCGTGGCGGTTCACGCCGTGGAATTTTACCGGCATGCCGTTTACAAACAGACGCGGAGCCCCGTTGTCCTTCTTGATTTCAATTTTTCTAAAGCCAATTTTATTACTCTCGACCTGGATTATCTTGCCGCTACCGTCCTTGATGGCAAGCACTGCGGTATACAGGTTCGGAGTTTCGGCAGACCAGCGGTCCGGTTTTGTAATCGGCAATTCAAAGTGCACGCTCTTTTCGCCCTTCGAGCCGATGCCAGAAACCTTCTGTGCCGACGGGGAAATGACTTCGGTTCCTTTGTCGTTGTACAGGGAAAGTTCTATGGTATAGTCTCCCGAGGCAGAGCCCGTAGAGTTATAAATCCACGCCGTCGTTTTCAGCAAACCGTCGGTATAATTGTTGGTAAGAGTCGCATCGATCTGGAAATCCTGTATGTGCACTTCGGGCACGGCGTAAATATACACATCGCGCATGATACCCGAAAGGCGGATAAAGTCCTGGTCTTCAAGCCAGGAACCGTCGCACCAGCGGAAAACCTGCACCGAAACATTGTTTTCACCCTTGCGCAGGTACTTGTTGATGTCGAATTCGTGACCGGTAAAGGAATCTTCGGCGTAGCCGACATAGTTGCCGTTCACCCATACATAGTAAGCGGATTCCACACCTTCAAAATGCAGGCGGATACGCTTGCCGGCCCACTTTTCGGGGACGGTAAAATTGCGGCGGTAATGACCCACCGGGTTAAAGTCAGTTGGAGCGTAAGGTGCAGAAACGCGGTTGTTCTGCGACCACGGATAAATCACATTGGTATAAATCGGATGGTCGTAACCCAGCAGCTGCCAAGAAGACGGCACCGGAATTTCGTCCCAGCCGGAGACATCGTAGTTGTCCTTGTAAAAGTCGTTATTGCGCTGGGCGGGTTTGTCGACGTGGTAGAATTTCCACTTGCCCGAAAGGCTCTGGTACCATTCAGAAGCGTGGCGGTCGCCCTTCACGGCTTCCTTGACCGTCGTATACGGCATGGATGTCACATGCGGAGTCAGCGCATTCACCGCAAAAATACGCGGCTTGCCATTCCACTCGTCATTGGGTTGCGCACTTGCGGAAGTCGCAAATGCGGCAAATAACGCTGCGCACGAAACAGCAGACGAAACCAAGAAGTTTTTCATAACAACCTCACTTAATCATCCACACCAATAAAAAAATATCTTTTATACAACAAAAAAGAACTCCCCCTAGGGAGTTCTCATTGACAAGTTGTCAACGCTTGTTTACTTCACTTGCACGCGGAGAGTCTTGTTCAGACCGACGAAGCGCAAAATGTACATGCCGTTTGCAAACCCAGCATTTTTAAGGGTTGCGGCCATGTTCGCGCCCGTATTTTCGACGCGTCCGAGGAACTTACCCGTCACACCGAACACATTGAATGACGCACTCGCATGCGGTTCCATGTGCACGGTGCGAGAAATCGCCATATTCGGATTATTCGGATCGGTAAACTGAATCCAGTCCACGTTCAAGTAACCGCCGGTAATCAAGAGTTTGAGCACATGTTCGCCCTTCTTGAGATCCACGGAACCCACGTCTATTACCTTGTACGTAGTCCATACACTATCGACCTTCGGGGCAACAACCGATTCCGTGATTTCCTTGTCGTCAATGAACAGCTGCAGCGCTGATGTTTCGAAGGCGGTCGCTACATTTGCCGTGATATCGTACTTGGCGTCAGCGGCGACATTGATGGTGTATTCGACCCATTCGTTTTCTTGCGTGTAACCGATGGCATAACCCGTGCAGGCCGCGTCCCCGCACTTGGAATCGCTAATGTCCACCACGTCGACTTCGTCTTCGCGGTAGACCTTGCCCTGGTTTTCGCGGTCATTGTCGTAGAAGGCCTTGTTGTGGCCGCCTTCGTCGTAGTTTTCAGCCTCGATCTTGCCCGGAACCGTAGCGGCAGTGCCCTTGTAAGGCGTCTGCGGAACAGCAGTCTTTTCGCTTTCCATGTACCAGTAGTCGAAATCGAACCCGCCCTGCTTTACCACAAAGAACAGATCGTCGACGCCAGCAGCATCGGTCACATCGAAGGTATGTTCTTCCCAAGCAGAACTTGAAGGGATATCCATGGATGCAAGGAGAGCGCCGTTTTCGGAACCGGCATGGAGTTCAAGCTTACCGCCGTTACCCCTGGTGCAAACGATAATGCGGTCGGCACCGTCGCCCATGTCCACAGAGCGCACCTTGGTGTAGAATCCACTGTTCATCTTGGTGAGGAAAACATTGCCATATTCAGCACCGACATGCTCGATGATGGTGTAGCCGCCCGACGTATTGACAGTCATGCCGCCCACCCAGGCCTTGGTTTCGGCTTCCACGCGCACGAACGGGTCAAGGTTCTTGATAGGTTTTACGACGCCATTGTTGGTGGCGCGGATAGTGGGAATGGTACCGTCGGCATTCCAGGTGAATTCCTCGATGGCGGTAGAACGGCTGTAGCCGCCGCCCTTCACGTTCTTCTGGTTATGGTAGAAGAAGAAGCTGCGACCCTTAAAGTCGACAATGCCGGAGTGGACGGTGAACGCGGCACCCGGTTCGCTACTCGGCATAATGACGCCCTTGTAAGTCCAGGGGCCCGTCGGAGAATCGCTCCAGGAATAGTCAATGGATTCTGGAATGCCACCGGCAGCGTAAATCACGTAATACTTCTTGCCGCGCTTGTGAATCCACGGGCCTTCGGTATACTTGCCGTTAAAGGTGCTCATATCGGAGACCTTGATTTCGCTTGCGCATTCAATCATGTTCTCCTTGAGGGGGCAGTAATAGAGCTTCGGGTTACCCCAGTAGAGCCATGCCTGTCCATCGTCGTCAATAAACACGGTGGGGTCGATGTAGTCCCAGTTGGGGCCCGCCAGGTGCTTGCCGTTCAAGGCATCCTTGAAGGGGCCTTCCTTCTTGTCGGACACAGCTACGTTGACGGCGCGGCCGCCGCGGGTAGATTCCACGGTCACGTAATAATAGTACTTGTCATTGCGGCGAATGCATTGAGAAGCCCAGTCGCCGTTTTTCTTGGCAGAACCGTTAAAGTCACCCGCTTCCAAAATAAGGGTGTTCATGTCGGTCCAGTTCACCATATCCGTGGTGCAGGATACGCGCCAGCCATGCATCGTGAAGAAGCTACCGCCCTCATCGTTGCCGGAATAGGTGCAAAGCGTATCGCCGAACACGACAGGCGCCGGGTCCGGAGAATAATATGTCTGGATAAGCGGATTTTCGGCCATTGCCTGCGTGCAAAGCCCGAAACCAACCAAGGCGACAGCCGCCTTAATACCCTTCGCAAACATCATATAACATCCCTTTACGCCCCCACCGGAGCGATTTTTATAACTCACCCTTCTAAAATTAGCCCCGAAAAAGAGTAAAACTCCACGCAAAAAGGCATTTCGCGTGGACAAGTTATCAATATGCCTTGATTTTGAGCGTTTTTTGCAGGTTACCGCTCTTGACAACCGCAATGTAGATCCCTTGCAGCAGGAGGGCTTCAAAGCAGTCCAAACCAACGAACCAAACACAAATTATTGATTTCTTGTCAACGGGACTCAAAAAAATTGCCGTTTTTCTTTGACAAAACCCCCGGTCAAGTCGATAATACAATTAGTATGGCAGACCTTATCGGAACAATCATTGTAGGCGGAATAATACTCGCCATCGCTATTGCGGTCATTGTCGTGGCAGCAAAAATCTTCATGATGCTGCTACCCGTTGCACTCGTTATCGCCGGCTTGGCTTTTGTCTGTTGGCTCTTTACAGACCACGGGCCCGACATGCCACGGAAAATACATTCCGAGAAAGTCCTAGAACAAAAAGTGGAACGATACCGAAACGAGCTACAAAAAGACATTCACGAGGAAATCTACAACGTGACGCGGCAAAAGCCCGGCGTAAATCTCAGGACACTCCGCCCGGAGCTAGACACCGCCATACTGATTGTTGCCGCAGCATATCACGAAGCGCTCAATGACGACGACTTCACGCCCCTCATCACCAGCGCCGATGACTATGAAGGTCATACAGAAAAATCGGCCCACTACTCCGGTGCCGCTGTCGATTTTCGCATCAAGGATGTAGGCAATCTTGCCAGACGCAAACAAGTCGCCGCCTATGTTTCAGAACAGCTAGGCAAGCGATTCACCGTACTCCACGAAGACATCGGCAAGGCGAACGAACACCTGCATATACAGCTCCGCAGCGGAAGCTACAACAAAAACGAAACATGGAGATAATCCCCCAAAAAAAACGATAATACAGTGTTGCCAACAAGAGGTTTCAGTACTTACATTTTTCAAGATGGAAGCGAACGAGTATTCCGAAGAAGAAACTGGCGACATTGATTTTTAACGCAGGAGACAACCGCCTATGACATCCATGATGCAGCAGGTTATCGCATGGTTCGGCTGGGGAAATGGCATCGGGGCACTGGCAGGAATCAGCTCCATTTTGACCTTAGTCGCCATTATCGCCCCCGTGATTGCAGGGTTGGTACTTTTTGGGCTGGAACGCCTGCAGATTGAGCTTTTGAAGACGCTCAACCACGACTTCGCCTATTTCTTTGTCAACTTCGTCACCTTCCCTGGAACATTCGTGCATGAGATGTCGCACCTCTGCTTTGCAGTCATCACCGGCGCCGAAGTCAATGAAATCTGCATGTTCGAAAACGACGGCGAAAGACTCGGGCACATCAGCTACTGCCCCCGCGGCCCATGGTTCATTCAAGCAATGCAGCACACCTTAACCAGCGTCGCCCCGACAATTGTCGGGTTCACCCTCGGATTCATACTGCTCCGCGTCATCTGGGCGGGCGGCCATACCGTATGGGGCTATATCGGGCTCTGGTATCTGGTCATTTCGCTCATAGACCATTCCACCATGAGCGACTCCGATTTAGAAGGCTATTTCCAGGGCGTGTGGATTTTCATTCTGCCGCTGTTCATTTTCTTCTTGGTTCTCGGACTACTCGCCTAGTCCTATCACATAACACCAGCCAATCAATGCCGAGGCTACCCTCGGCACATATAGGAGCTATACCATGAAACTTATCCTCTCGGCCATCAAGAGCACCCTGACAAACGTCTGGTTCTACGCTTTCTGGGGCCTAGTCGGCTTGATCGTCGGCAGTTTTGTCGGCTACATATTCCTCTCCATCAGCATAGACGAAGAAGAAGCTGGCAAAAAAGTCATCGCCGACGTCGTCGGGCGCTGCCCCGACAACTACATGCCCTGGGAAATCACCGAATACATGATGCCCATTCTCACAAAACGCGACGGCGATTCGACCCTGGTCTTCGAAAAACAGATCCGACGCGGTTGCCGCCTTTTCTTGACAGGGGACGAAACTCCCGAAAAAATCCGGGAACTGACGAGCAACGACCCCGTCGTAGACACAATCTACCACACAACGGTTATCGGCTCCGTGAACATGAACACCCAAAGGCTCGCTTTCTCCGATACAACCTACTGGACAAAGGTCCGCGAGAAATGCCCCGCAGACACCACAAAAAATTCCAACTAAAAAAGCGGGTTACAGACCCGCTTTTTTGCTTAAGGCATCTCCGAACCAGCCCCTAGCAATTCAGACGTCGTTACTTTACCTGCACGCGGAGCGTCTTGCCGGGGCCACGCACCAGGTAGATTCCCTTAGCAAAGCCCGCCTCCTTCAGGGTTTCGGTGAGCGAAATCCCCGCGCGGTATTCGACGCGACCAAAGAGCCGTCCATTTGCGCCGTAAACCTTGAGTGAGCGATCTGCACTAGGCATAAAGTTCACATTGTAAGTGACATGCCTAATGCCCGTAAGTTCATCCTTGGTGAGAGCAAACTGCATCCAGTCGACATTCGTGTAGCTTCCCGTGAAGAGGATTCGCAGCACATGGTCGCCCTTTTCGAGTTCAACAGTTTCACCTTCCACATCGCCGTAGGTATTCCAATCTTCGGTTTGCGGCACCGCAATCGTGTCGGAAATCGCCTTGCCGTCGAGGAACAGGCGGAAACTTCCCCCTTCAAGTCCATTAGCCACATGAGCGCGGAACACGTACTTGCTCGCAAGAATCACATTCACGCTGTATTCAAGCCATTCGCCTGCCTGCGTATAACCAACGGCATAGCCCTTGCAATCCTGGGTAGCGGCAGAGTCGGAGCATTCCACACCGACAACATCCACGCCATCTTCGCGGTAGACTTTACCTTCGTTCACGAAGTCCTTGTCGTTGAACGAGACGCTCTGTCCGCCTTCATCGTAGTCTTCGGCCTGAACGGCACCCGGAATGCTGAACTGCACCTTGTAGGGGGCCTGCGCCACAGTGTTGCTGAAGTCTGCCAAAGGAATTTCCTTGATGTCACGGATGTAGCGGAATTCCTTCTCGATACCGGCATTATTCACGACATTTTCGCTGTAGTAGTTACCATCCTGTTGCAACGTATTCTGGCCGGCCTGGTTTTGGCCCACGCCCGAGGGAGAATTCTTGAACACGTTCTCTTTCACGGTAAAGCCGCTGGAGCCTTCGTCCAGGTAGATGGGCACATTCCAGTAGTCGGCCCACTTGGAGGTTCCGTTATCGTGAATGTAGTTGTGCTGGATTTCGCTACCGGTACCCTGGTTCGAGAGCGTGTAAATCGGGCCCGAGTCACAAAGCAGGCGGGCAATGTGGTGAATCTCGTTCCAGTTCACATGGTTATTGGTCATGGCAGTCTGATCCTTTGTCCAGCCAAAGCCAATGGAAATGCCGGAGTAATACGTGTAAGAGACTTCGTTGTGTTCAATCACCACATAGCGCGGGTAACCTGCGCCAATACCTACGGCCCCCTGATGCTCATTCGTCACGTTGGTGATCAGGTTGTTCTTGACCGTGTCGCGGGTGCTGATTTCGTCCTTGTCACTCGGGTTGTAGGCGATATGGATTTCGGTCGTAGAGTCCTGATAGAACTTGCCAAGCATAATGCCCGCAGCACCGATTTCGAAGAAGGCGTTGCCCTGAATCATGTCGTCGTTGGTACCAGAGACAAAGTCCAGGCCCGTGGCCGCAATTTGCGAGAACACGTTACCCTGCACCAAAAAATGATGGGCATTTTCTACGCGGAACGCCGCATCGGGGCGCCACAGCAAATACTTGTTACTGTTCAGCTTTTCCCAGTTTCCGCGACCCGGATCCGGAAGGACATCCACGTTGAAGTTTGCCGCCTGCAAATCCAAGAAGCCCTCTTCGCTCGGGCGAGTATAGTTGGAATGGGCAAAGGTCAGGCCTTCGAAAGACATATAGCCCACCTTGTTCTTGGTATCTTTACCCAAGACGCTGAACAAAGTATTGAGGCGGGGTGCAACCACGTGGGCAGTCGCCATGCTTTCGCCTTCACGGGGCTTGTAATAAAGCGTTTGATTCTTTTCGTCCAGGTACCATTCACCCGGAGCGTCAATCAAGTCGTAGGAGTTTTCCAGATAAAAGACCTGCTGCTTGGGCGGATTGCTCATGAAGGCGGTACCGAGCATCGGGTATGCGCGATGGAACAGCTTGGTGCGTTCAGGATCCTTGGGAATGAGCTTTGCGGTACCACCGTTCACCTGGGCTTTTTCAAGACGCAGGATGTTTTCGGACCAGGCGATCATCAGATGGATTTCGACATCTTCGATGTTCTTGATATTCTTGATGTAGTCGGCGGAGACATCGAAGGCGCGGCCCGTAGAGTCCACCTTCGTGAGGCGCACGAAATCGTGGTCAAAGCCGCCGTTACCCTTTTCGTTTGCTGCAATCACATTGGGGAAGCATGCGCGAACGGCCTTACGGTTGTTCACGTAAAGCTGGCGAAAACGGCCTTCGACGCCTTCGGCTTTCCAAATGTTGTTCGCTTCGTCGTGCAGAGTCCAGCCGGTAATCTGCATACCGCCGGTAATCAGCGGGCGTTCACCTTCAGCGGCCTTGTAACGCACGTAGTGACCGTCCTTGCCGCCATCGGCTTCCGTGAAATTGACCGTAGACGGAAGCACATAGGTGCCCTCGCGAAGAATGACTTCGATGTCGCCCGTCATGGAGCCGTTAATGGCGCGCACGGCCTTTTGGGCCTGCGTAATCGTCTTGAAGGGAGCTTCTTTAGTACCCGCGGCTGCATCGTTGCCCGAGGGGGCCACATAGAAGGTTGCCTGCGTCGCGGCAAGAGACATGCCCGACATCACCAAACAGAAGGACAGTAACGACTTCGTTCCCATAATTTCCTCTTTTTCCCGTTTTTACACCAAGGGGGAATCCCTATCCCGAAAATTACCATTTGCATGTAAAAAAAGAACCCCCTTTAAGGGAGTTCTCGTTGACAACTTATCAATGGTTTACTTGATGCGGTGTCCGGTCAAGTCGAAGCGCATGCCGTTCCTTTCGACAAACAGCTGGCCGCCCTGCTTGCGGAGGCGCGGGGCCGAAGTCTTGGTAACGGATGCGGGCATGATTTCACGGATTCCCGTAGTCGCCTCGCAGGCCTCGCCTTCGCAGAACTTGAGCCAGTCCACGTTCACGTAACTACCCGCAATGGCAAGTTTCAGGATGTGTTCGCCCGCAGTAAGGTTCGCGACACCGACATCGACTTCCTTATACACATTCCATGTGGTATCGACCTTCTCGAAAGTCACCGTATCGCCAATCGCCTCACCATCGACAAACAGTTGGATTTTCGAGGTCTCGGACGCGGTCGCCACGTTCGCGCGGATTGCATACTTGCCGCTTGCAGCGACCTTCACGCTGTATTCGAGCCACTCGCCCGCTTCGGTGTACCCGACGGCATAGCCCTTGCAGGCAGAGTCGTTGCAGGTCGCGCCATCGAGGGTAACGACATCTACGGCATCTTCGCGGTAGGTCTCGCCCTTGTTGGCAGCATCCTTGTCATAGAAACTGAAGCGGTTGCCGCCCTTATCATAATTTTCGGCTTCGATTACGCCCGGAATCGCCGCAGGTTCGCCGTTATACGTCTCGCGCACGAGCGGAGTCGTCTCGACCGTATCGGCCCAGGCCATCTTCATGCGGTCTACGCCCGACTGGTTCACGATTTCAAGCTTGATGTTAGCGCCTTCACCGGTGCGCTTAGTCATGCTGTACCAGTCACCATCGCGCAGGCCCGGCCAGTAGAAACTGCCCATTTCCCATTCGCGCAACTGATCGCTCATGCCACGGATGTAAGCCATGAAGTAGTTTGTCGGGGTGGAATTGTAGTCCATGTAGTCGTAATGCACGCCGGCCTTGTCGCCGGGAGCCATCGCGCCGCCCCATTCCGTACACACGGTGCGGTCGGCGTACTTGCCCACCTTGCCCTTGAAGCTGTTCTTCCAGCCCTGCTCGGTGGTGATGCTCATGTTCCAGAAGGTGTATTCGTGCACCGCGAAAAGGCAACCCTCGAAACGCGGGTCGTCGGCAATGTCGGGCACGTTCTGCGCCATGCCGGAGCCGTCCAGCAGAATGTGGTCGCGCGGTACATCCGGGAATTTATCGAGCCATTGGGCATAAAGGTCGCGCAGTTGGCTCTTGTTGTACATGTGCGGTTCGTTGAAAATTTCAAAGTAGGCATTCGGGTGGTCGCCGTATTTTTCGACGATTCTCGCCCACATGCTCCACCAGTCGTCCATGTTCTTGGGGCCGGAGGGCTGTGCAGGGCCCCAGTAACCCATCACGATACGGCCCTTGGAAAGGCCCATGTCGATAACGCCCGTGTAGGTATCCCAGAACTTGAGAACCGTGGGTTCGTTCACCGGAATTCGCACGCTGTTGGTACCGAACAGTTCCTGGAACTGCCCGATAACGCGGTCCGCCACTACGGATGCAGACTGGTAATTGTCCGAAAGGCTCATGCCCGAAAGCACAAGCACGTCAGACACGAAATTGTCACGCTTGTCCGCCCAGTTTACGCCACGAAACTGGCTCGTGACGGCGAAGGAACTTGCCGCTAGCGCCAAAACAGAAGCCAATAGAACTCTTGTCTTCATACAATCATCCTCATATCACCAATTAAAAAAATACCTCTAAAAAATACGGAATGGAACCCTCTTCGTTGCCATTTGCGTGGACAAGATGTCAACGACAAACACAATCTGACCAACCTGTTCAAGCAGAGAGATCCTCCCCGTTCCGAGGATTGTGGGCACATAAGCAATAAATTGCAAGTGCCCACTAACCGCTCTGCGCGGGGATGACAATTCCTGTTAACGGTCTTTGCGGAATATCGTGCTGGCGAAACTATATCCATCGCGCTGAATCTTGAGGATATACATGCCATTTTTCATGTCACCAATCCCGATACTGAAGCTGGACTGCCCCGCCGGTAGCGCCTCGGTTTTTACCAGACGGCCGTTCATCGCATAGATTCTCGCAGTGAGGCCCTGCGAAAGCAACGCTCCGGAGGCAATCTGCAGTTCGTCGCCCATCACGCGCGCCTTCAAGTCGGGGCGTGCAGGCATTCTCGCGGGTGCGGCAATCGTCGGCACGGTATCCTGCACTTCGGGCTTCGGCTTGTTGCGGAGCAATCGCACGCCATAGATGCCACCCACCATGCCGGAAGTCGCCGTAAACGAGATGCGCACAATCTTCTTGCCCTTCACCATATTGTCCGGAATCGGGTAAATCACGTTCACGAACTCGTTCTTGTTCCAGCGATTCGAAATCGTCTCGGTCGTAAGTTTCTCGCCATCGATATCGATATCGAATATGCGGGTGCAGCCCTCGTTGCCCCAGTAGCGCACCATGAGGCTCAGGGAATCCTCGCTGTTCGTCTCGAATTCATAGCTGATGAGGCCGCCGTCGCCGCCACTGCACTTGCCCGCATCGCGGTAGAATTCCCCATTCGCCGTTCCCGACGTGGAATTCTCGATTTTCATCTTATGGTCCACTTCAGGCTGCTGCTCGCCGGGTGCCACCTTGTCAACCGTCTTCTCGTCAAGCGCGAGGGCCTCTTCCTGTTCCTTTTTCAGGCGTTCCAGAACGGAGGGGTCGGTAAGCACCATCCAGTACATCATGTAGCGGGCATCGTGCACCTCGTAGAACGGCTCCAGCAACAGGTTTGCATCCTTCTTGGCGGCAAACAGATAGGGCGCCTTGAAGTGCAGGGGTTCTCCCTTCACGCTTTCCACCTTCGAGGGGATATCTTCCTTCTTGCTCGCAAGCATGGGGGCCTGATCCAGGGATTCGAGCGCACCCGAGGCAATATGGCTCCAGCGTCCGTCATCGGCAACGAGGCCGTTCAGGTTCGCCGTTCCCGTCTTTGCAGAAAGCACGATGGGGCCATGCATAAGCGCCACGTAGTCGCTCACGCCCGGCAAGTCCTCGGTATGCGTGTACATCGGGTAAAGGACCTCAATCACGTCGCCGGACTTCCAGGACTTACCCGCAGACACATAGCTCGACGGGTCGGACTTCTTCACGACGGTATCGCCGTTCACGATAACCTTGAACTCGCCTTCCTTGACCCAGTACGGGTGGCGAATCTGCATATCGAAATCGCCGCTACCCGTAATCGTGAACTTGGAGGATTCGCCCTTCGGGAAGGCCGTTTCCTGCTTAATTTTCACGCCTTTATCCTTCCAGTTCAAAAGCGAAGCCGCAAACAGGTTTACATACAAACTAGATTTATCCTTAGTGTAGATAAACTGGTTGTACTTCGCGGGGTTCTCCATGCCCGAACCCACACAGCACCACATGCCTGCATTCACCTTGGAATACACGCGGTAATGGCGCGGGCGCGCGGGCGTAAAGTACACGTAGCCGCCATGCTTCGGGTGGATTGTCGAAAGGATATGGTTAAAAAGCGCCCGCTCGTAAAAATCGGCGTAGTGCGCATCGTGCTTCATGTTGAACAGGCGCTCGGTCAGCTTGAGCATGTTGTAGGTGTTGCAAGATTCCGGGCCTTCGCGCTCCTCCACAAACTTCTTGTGGTTATTGAGCGCCGGGAAATGTTCCGAAATGCTGTTGCCGCCAATCGCGATGCTTCTCTTGTTCACGACAGTCTGCCAGAAGAAATCGGAACCCTTCTTGTAGTTCTGATCGCCGGAAAGTTCCGCAATGCGGGCAAAACCCACCACCTTCGGAACCTGCGTATTCGCGTGCACGTTCGTGAGGTTGTCATTGCCCTGCGACATCGGGTTCAAGAGCCATTGGTGAGACCATTTCTTCGCCGCATTCAGGTACTTCTCGTTTTTCGTGAGGTAATACGCATCGGCATAGACTTCGGGCATGCCGCCATGTTCAGTACCGAGCATCTGCTGCATCTTGGAATCGTTCAGGCCGTTCGTGATGGTTATGCCCCAGTCACAGAGCTTGAGGAACATCGTCTTCGCCTGTTCGTAGCCCGCATACACGTATGCATCACGCAAGCCCGCGTAAAGCTTGTGGATGTTGTACCAGGGGACCCAATAGCCATTCTGCGCACCGGCATCGCCGTTCTTCATCTTGAGCCACATCTGCTTCCCGTTCGGCACGCCGCTGATATAGCCCACAAAGTTCGCGTCCTTGGAATTCTGGTCCTGGATGGTCTTGAGCTCGTTCAGGATATACTCCAGACGTTCCTTTATCATGATATCGTCGTTATCTGCATAGTGCATGGCCAAGGCGCTCAGGTAATGGCCCAGCACGTGGCCGTCGAGGCCCGCCCAGTTCGGGAACTTGGATGCCTTCGGGCGCATTCCCGCCTCTTCGTAGAACGGCGCAAGCAGGCGGTCTACATCATAGGCTAGCAGCGTTTCCGCATTCAGGTCTTGACGTTCCTTCAGAACCCCGTCAAGGAGCTGCACATCGCTCAGCGCGAACATGTCGGGGTAAAGCAAATCCTGCGAGAACCCCTGTGAAAACAATCCGCACATCGCAGCGAAGGTAATGGCGGCGAGCCGCTTCGTCTTAATACCAAACATCTTGTACCATCCTTTCCCTATACCATGCATCATCATAAAAATTAGATTCGCGGCACGGCAAAAAACACCCCCTTACACAAAACACTTTTGCTAAAAATTCAAAAGCCCCGATGTAAAAATTTCCAACAAAAAAAACGCCCCGCTATTGCTAGCGAGACGCTTTTTGTTAGGAGGAACTTTTACAAGATCCCCGCCTTCGCGGGGATGACGTTAGCGGAGGCGGTGGCCGGTCAGGTCGAAACGCATGCCGTTCTTCTCGACAAAGAGCGTATTGCCCTTCTTGACAAGGCGCGGCGCAGAGGCATCGCCACGAACGGCAGGCATTACCTGGCGGATTGCATCCGTACCCGGTTCGGTGCTCCCCGGTTCGCTGAACTTTATCCAGTCAATGTCCATCCAGTCGCCGGTAACCGTGAAGCGGAGAATGTGTTCGCCCTCGGTCAGGCTCACTTCGGCTTCAACCGTATTGTATTCGTCGTAGTTTTCTTCACCCGAGGTTGCCGCAGGCACCGCAATTTCTTCGGTGATATCCTTGCCGTCCATGGAGAGCTTGAAGCTAGAAGTGCTGTTCGCAGAAGCCACAGAAGCGTTCATCGTGTAAGTTCCCGTCGAGGCCACCTTCACTGTGTATTCG
>NZ_JAZSAF010000040.1:0-66788 GCF_045601785.1 Fibrobacter sp. | reverse complement strand
GAATCGGCTGTCTAGAAACATCCCGCTCATGTTCGTCACATTGGATACGTTCCACCTGCTGATGTCGCCAGTGAATGAGCTGCCGTAGAACATTTCGCTCATTTCCGTCACATTAGATACATCCCACCTACTGATGTCGCCATTGAATCGGCTGTCTCGAAACATCCCGACCATTTTCGTCACATTAGATACGTCCCATCTACTGATGTCACCGGATACATCCCGTATGTCACCGCTGATAATCTGATAGCGGCAGATCATATACGCGCTATCAGAAAACATCCAGCTCATATCGGTCACATTGGATACATTCCACTTACTGATGTCGCCATTGAACGCGCTTCCTTTAAACATACTACTCATATTCGTCACATTGGATACGTCCCACTTGCTGATGTCGCCATTGAACGCGCTTCCTTTAAACATACTACTCATGTTCGTCACATTGGATACGTCCCACTTGCTGATGTCGCCATTAAAAGGATTGCGAATCTTACTAGTGCCACTTGGATTATTTTCAGAAAACATCTTGCTCATGTCGGTTACATTGGAGACGTCCCACTTGCTGATGTCGCCGTTGAATCGGCTGTCTAGAAACATCCCGCTCATGTTCGTCACATTGGATACGTCCCACTTGCTGATGTCGCCGTCGAATTTGCTTCCTTCAAACAACCCGCTCATGTCGGTGATGTCCAAAACATTGATGTCGTTTAGGTCGCATTTGGGGCCGAGCCGATCAACTCTTTTATCAATAAGATTTCTCAAAATTTCCTTTTTTTTGAGAGTGGTTGTTGTTAAAAACTGTTTTTTTAAGTAATTACAATGAACCCAGCTATCCTGCTTTGAAATTTCTTCGGATACATCCCATTCGCTGATGTCGCCATTAAATTGACTTCCATCGAATATCCATCTCATGTCGGTCACGTTAGAAACTTTCCACTTGCTGATGTCGCCATTGAATTTGCTATTCCAGAACATTTCGTACATGTCGGTCACGTTAGAAACTTTCCACTTGCTGATGTCGCCGTCGAATATGCTGCGGTAGAACATACAACTCATATTGGTCACACGCGATACATCCCACTGGCTAATGTCGCCGTTGAATTTGCTATGGGAGAACAATTCGTGCATGTCGGTTACGCAGGAAACATCAATATCGTTCAGGTTGCATTCGGGACCCTCGGTCCGAATGCGGTTCTCGATGATTTTCTTCAGTTCTTCTTTATTTGCGGGTTTGAGCATCGTCTGTTCCTTTAAACGTAATGAGCCAGTGGGTGCAAAGTTAATATAACCTTTTCCCATCAAAAAAGCACCTAGTACAACAACAAATTTGTCTTTAGAACTCGCACAATTGGCGAATTTTCGCCAAATTTGAATATTAAAGTCTAATCCTTCGCGACGGCGGGCATATTGATGGTCTTGCCGTCTTTATCCACGGCCTTCCACGGGGTAAGCCCCACCACGTTGTCTACCGGGAGCGCGAACGCGATTCCCTGGCCCATGGTGTCTAGCCCAGCCTTCTGGTAAAGGGCGTGGAGCACTGCGTCCTTGATTTTTGTGTCCACGAGAATCATCACGATTTCCTTTTCGGGCTGGATGGCGATGTGGAAGAACGATTCGGCCTCCTTGTTTGCCGTACCGCGGGCGTTCAGGATAGTGCCTCCGCGGGCGCCGGCATCCTTCGCCGCTTCCATCACGGTTTCAGAGAATCCGGTGTTCACAATGCAAAAGATGACTTCGTGACTGAATCCATTCATTTTTCGTTTCTCCGTACCGCGTTGCGGTTGTCGCTTAAGAAGTTGAAGATGGACTTGCCGATAATGCTTGTCATGGGGATCGTGTAGGCAATTCCCTTGCCGCCTACGATGGTGTTGAACTTTTCGCCTAGGCTTTCGAGGGCAGCCTGTAGCTGATTTTCGCCGATAATGCTTAAGATGACGGCACGCTCCGAGTCGGCAAGACCCATTGCCGTCGCAATTTCACGCGGGGCGGTTCCCTGCCCGAACACGACCATCTGCATGTTCACGCCGAAGGACTGGATGTGGTCCATATAGAAGTCCGCCTTGGCACGGCTCACCACCGTAATCAGTACCTTGAGACGGTTCATCGATACTTTGGCGCGGGTGTTTGCCCGCAAGGCCTTGCCCTTTATTTTCTTTTCGCTTTCCACGGTGCCCCCTACATAAAGTCGATAATCTGTTCGTCGTCGGCATCCTGGATGCGGCGCATCATCATGCGGTTACGGAGCGCCGTCGAGACGATCGCCCTGAAGCCAAGAATCTGGATGGTAATAAGCGGGGTCATCGCGACCATCGCGACAATTCCGAAGGCGTAGTTCAGAATGGAGTCCCCTCCGCCGCGCAGCGATGCGCAGGCCCCGATGGCAAGCGGCAAGATAAAGCTAGATGTCAGCGGACCACTTGCAACACCGCCCGAATCAAAAGCGATGGCGGTGTAGAGCTTAGGTACAAAGAACGAGAGCGCAAGCGAGATGAAGTAGCCTGGAATCAGGTAGTAGATGATGGGAAATCCCATGATGATTCTGATCATCGAAAGCCCGATGGAAATACCCACGCCCACCGAAAGCGCAATCAGCATGGAACGCTTGGTCACGAGTCCGCCCGTGATGTCTTCGACCTGTTTGTTCAAAACGTGCACCGCGGGTTCTGCAAGCACCACCACCATGCCGAGCACAAATCCTGCGATAACAAGCGCGCGCGGCATGTTCCCGAGTTGCTTTCCGAGTTCAAATCCGATGGGCATGAAGCCCACCGCGACGGCAGTGAGGAATACCACCAGGCCCACGAAGGTATAGACTATTCCGAAGGTCATCGGTATCAGGCGCGTCCATGAAAGGCGAAGGACTGTAAACTGCAGTAGCGTGAAGAAGACCACGATGAGTCCGAGCGCCACGAAAACTTCCCGTGCGACGGCAAGGATTGTCGGCAGGAAGTTTGTACCAAGGCTTGCGTCGATGGAGTAGGCGGATTCCGAAAGTTCATAAGTCAAGTCGCCCTTCGAGAAAATCACGAGGCCCATCAGGGCGATGATTGGCCCTACGGAACAGAGCGCGATAAGGCCGAAGCTGTTCTCGTTCGCGTTCTTGCCGCCGATGGCGCCTGCCACACCCACGCCGAGCGCCATGATGAAGGGCACCGTGATGGGGCCGGTCGTTACACCGCCGGAATCGAAGGCGAGGGGCACGAACATGTCCTTGCCGAAGGTGACCATCAGCATTCCGAACATGAACAGCAGCATATAGAAGAAGATGATGATGGTCGAGAGGTCGCGCTTGAAGACAATCTTTATTATAGAAAGGCCGAGGAACATGCCGACGCCGATGCCGATCGTCGCGATGAGCAGCGTGGGCTCCACCGCGTTCTTGACCTGTTCGGCGAGTACCGACAGGTCGGGTTCTGCGACGGTGATGAGCACGCCCATGACAAAGCACACCGATACGAGGAGCAAAAGACGCCGCGACTTGGCAAGGCCCGAACCCATGTGTTCCCCCATCGGGGTCATGGCAAGGTCTGCACCTAGATTGAATAGTCCAATGCCGCCTATCAGGAAAACGGCGCAGATTGCAAAGACGATCAGCTGCTTAGGGGTCAGCGAAACAAGCGGCGTAAACGACACCGCAAGCACAATCAGCGTGACCGGTAAAACCGAGGCGAACGCCTCCCTCAGCTTGTCCAGCAAAATCTTGAACATCGCGAAACAATATAGAAAAAGGTTCGCTGATCTTTATGGCTGCTTGCCGTTATAGACTTTGACTTCCTGAATGAACGAAAGCTCGATCATTTCGGGGGTGTCGCTGCCGTAGGGCTGGATTTCGATGGACTGCGGGGATTTTGCGAGTTTGAGCGCGTGCACAAAGAAGTTCTTTTCAACTTCGTTGTCGCCACGCTTGGCCGGGTTCTTGAGCTTTGCGCCGATGAGGGCACCGACGGTCTTGGCGTAGCGCAGCACCTTGACTAAATCGAAGGTGCTCAGCTTCTGATAGTTGCTGCCGTACTTGGTCGAGTTGAGTGCCGTCTGCAGCGATTCCGAATCGGCGATGGCCTTGAGTTCGTAATCGGGGGCCTTGGCTTCCGGCCACGGGGTCGAAAAGTCCTTGCGCCATTCTTCGGTCGGGGCTGTCGTGCGGTTCACGTTCTTGCGTTCCACGAACGGGGAGAATCCGTAGTTCGTGAGGATTTCGAATGCGCGCTCTTCCAGCTCGGGCTTGAGCACGAATCCGTAGCCGGGAATGTACTCGTTGGTGCATTCCATGAACTGCGGGAAGCGCGAAAGTTCGGAGAGCACGGTGGCGCTTTCGATTTTGAGCAGGCGCACGGTCTGCACCTTGGCGCCGTAATAGGAGGAGTTCCATTCGGCGAGGGTCGATTCCACGTTTGCAGGCGGCTTGATCCAGCTCTTGAAATTCTCTATTTCGGATTCGGGGATTCCGCACTTGAGCCCGCGAATGTAGCTTTCGCGGTTGAGCGAGAAGCGCAGGTACATTTCGTCGTTTTCGACCTTGGCAAGGCAGGCGAGCAGCAGCAATACGCGCGGCGAGGTGCCAGTCGATGTAATCAGCTCGAAGTTCGGGAGGCATGAAATATTCTGTTCCGGCACGGAGACGACCGACGATTCGATCCAGTCGCGGCCAGCCTGTTCCAGGGAAATAGTCGCGACCTTTCCGCCGACCATGGTGAAGCGCAGAAGGCCTAGAATCCAGAGCTCGCGAAGCAGGCGGGGGAGAGCTTCCCAGGCGATTGTGGTGTCCTTGTCCTGCAGGCGGAATGTGGGATCCATGACCCAGAAGATTGTGGCGGCTGCATGCGCGGTGCGTGGCTGTTCGAGCATCTTCAGGAGCCGCACGCAATGGCTGCGTTCGCCGCGGAAGCGTTCCTTGATCCACCACGTGAGAATGTCCTGGTGAAGCCTGAAGCCGTTTTTGCGGATAAAGTCATGCGCCTTTTCGGTGGGAATCAAGCGGGAGTCTTCCTGTTCGAGCCAGCCGCTGTTCATGAAGAAGTTGAAAATGAGCGAGAGCTCGTTTTCGGCGGCTTTTTCAGAAATTTGCTTTGCGGTCGTGAACAGGTCGGTGCATACCTGGTAGCTGTGGCGGTGCAGCAAGTTGGAGTTGTTCACCTTGAGCTCGCCGAGCATGGCGAGCGCAAGGACTTCGCAGACATGCCAGTCGACCAGATTTTGGTAGAACACTTCGACGCCCTTGACGGGAGCGGCATCCATCAGGGGTTCTTTGAAGATGTCGATGAAGTTCGTGAAACCGTAATAGACGGTGGAGTTGCCGGAGGGGGAGCGCCAGAGCATGTATTCGCGGCACATCGAGAGCAGAAACGACTGCAGGTCGCGGCACTTGCTCACCGGAATGGTCAGGCGCAGTTCGTTGAACGTGAGTCCCCTCGAGGCGCTGTTGTAGATCAGGCTCATGCAGTGGCGCTGCCAGCTTTCCATCTTTTCGAGCAGGGCCTGGGCGCGAGTATTGCTGTTGTAGTAAGAAAGCGTTTCGCTTTGAATGAGTGCGTTGTTTAGCAAGCCCTTTTGACCAAAAGCCTTCGCATGCGCATTGCGAAGTTGCGGCTTGGACATCCCTTCAAAAAAACCATTCAAGTCAAACATCAAATTCACCTTTATTGGGGAGCCAAATATAGTAAAAAAAGGGGTAAGTGGCAAAGTAAGATACTATCTTTGTAGCGTATGGCTTTAGATCTTTCGAAAACGTATCCTCTGCTCCCGCTCAGGGACGCTATTGTATTTCCGAACACGACCCGTCGAATTCTGGTGGGCCGCGATGTCTCCTTGCATGCCCTCGAATATGCCGAATCCCACGATGGTGAAATAGTTCTTTCTGCACAGAAGAATATCGAACTCGAAGAAATCGAGAATCCGATGCTCGACCTGTATTCGGTGGGTATTTTGGCGCACGTAAGCAACGTGACTCCATTCCCGAATGGCTGTGTGAAGGTAGTGCTCGAAGGAGAGCAGGTGGTGGACCTCCGCTCGATTGCGACACAGAAGGATTTCTTGGCGGTGACGATTTCGGCGCACGAACCGACGATCAAGCCGGAAGACAAGAGTGCAAGCTTTGAAACGGTGCTCTCCCAGTTCAAGGAATATTCCATGCACCGTAACATTTCGGAAGGCATGGTCGATGCGCTGTTCACGATGGACAGCCACATCAACGCCTTCTACGGGATGATTCCCTTCTTGCAGATTTCGCTTGACGAACGCCAGCGGCTGCTCGAAATAGGAAACATCGACGAACTCGCCGAGCGCCTTATTGAAATCATGAAGGTCGCAGCGGATACCGACACCATGATGGTGAAGGTGCAGCAGAACGTGCGCCAGAAGATGGCCCAGCAACAGAAGGAATGGTTTATCTCGGAGCAGATCCGCCAGCTACAGGACGAGCTGGATGGCGAAAGTGGCAATGCCTCGGAACCTGATCAGTTGCTCAAAAAAATCAAGGCGAAGAAGTTCTCTCAGGCGATCCAGGAAAAGCTCGAAGAGGAAATCGGTCGCATGAAGCTGATGCAGCCGACATCGCCGGAATACGCCGTGAGCCGCAACTATTTGGACTGGTTCCTGACGCTTCCGTATGGCGAATACACCGATACCGTTCTCAACATGAAGAAGGTAAAGGGCGAACTTGACTCGAAGCATTTCGGGCTCGACAAGGTGAAGGAACGCATCATGGAATACGTGGCGGTCTTGAAGCTTACCGGAACCGAACGCAGGGCGCCGATCCTTTGCCTGGTGGGACCTCCGGGCGTGGGCAAGACGACTCTTGTGGAGTCCATTGCAAATGCCATGCAGCGAAACTTTGTGCGCATTACGCTTGGTGGCGTGCGTGACGAAGCCGAAATCCGCGGTCACCGCCGCACCTACATCGGTGCCATGCCTGGTCGCTTTATTCAGGCGCTCCGCCGTGCGAAGTGCATGAACCCGATTATCTTGCTCGACGAAATCGACAAGATGGCGAGCGATTTCCGTGGCGACCCAGCGAGTGCGATGCTCGAAGTTCTGGACCCCGAGCAAAATCATGACTTTACCGACCACTTCATGGAGGTGGGGCTCGATCTTAGCCGTGTGCTGTTTATTGCAACGGCGAACAGCGAAGCCGAAATTCCCGAAGCCCTGCGTGACCGTTTGGAAATGGTGCGCCTGCCCGGTTACTATCCGCACGAAAAGTTGCAGATCGCAAGCAAGTACCTGGTGCCGCGCATCTGCGAACGCACCGGTATCGAGAACGGCAAGGATGTCGCTTTCGGTGACGGCATCATTGCAAAGGTGATTCGCGAATGGACTCGCGAGGCGGGCGTGCGCGAACTGGAACGAACGCTTGAAAACGTGGTGCGCCACCGTGCGAAAGACAAGGTGATGGGCAAGAAGTTCAAGGCCGAAATCACCGAGAAGACTTTGCAGGAGTATCTAGGTGCGCCCCGCTACTTGGATAGCCAGTTGCCCGATGCGGGGCGCCCGGGCGTCATCGTGGGCCTTGCATGGACGAGCGTGGGTGGAGAAATTCTGCCGATTGAATGTATGCTTCTGCCCGGCAAGGGGACGCTTTTGATGACGGGTAAGCTGGGCGATGTGATGAAGGAATCGGCGCAGATTGCATTAAGCCTTGTGCGTGAACGTTTGGACCGTTTCGGCATCGACCCGAATATCGTGAAAAAGACGGACATCCACATTCACGTGCCCGAAGGCGCCGTGCCGAAGGATGGACCTTCTGCGGGTATTGCCCTCACGCTCTGTCTGCTTTCTGCGTTTACGAAACAGCCCGTGTCGCCTGAAATCGCCTTTACCGGCGAGGTGAGCTTGACGGGTGCATGCCTCCCGATTGGTGGACTCAACGAGAAGGCGCTTGCGGCACTCCAGGCGGGCGTGAAGACGTTGCGTCTCCCTGCAGGAAACCAGAAGGATGTGAACGAGCTTCCGGCGCCTGCGAAGAAGGGCCTCAAGATTTACACCCACAAGCACATCGACGAAATTATCAAGGTGCTGTTTAAAGAAGTGAAATCCAAAGCGGCAGGCAAGAAAAAGTAAAAGCTTAAGTGTCATGCCCGTCCCGGAACAAGTCCGGGATGACAATCGGGTATCTCCTTTTCTAGAGGAGGAAGAAGGATATATGGAATTCTCTCTTGACGAAATGCGTGAGCACCTGACAGCTCTTGAAGCCAGGATTAGCGAAGCCTGCAAGATTGCGGGTCGTAGCCGCGACTCGGTGAAGCTCGTGTGGGTGAGCAAGTTCCACCCGGCAGAAGCCGTGGAAAATGCGATTGCGCTTGGTGCAACCGACTTTGGCGAAAACCGCGTGCAGGAAGCTGAACTCAAGTTCTCTGAGCCACGTATGGCAAAAGACGGTAGCCGCGTTCGTTGCCACGTGATCGGTCCTGTACAAAGTAATAAGCTCAAGAAGGCGGCGATTGTGGCCGACTGCATCCATTCCATCGCGAGCATCGAAGCGGTGGAAAAGTTGGAGAAAGTCTGCGCTGCCCAAAACAAGTTGCTTGACATCCTCTTTCAGGTGAACGCCGGCGAAGAAGAGACCAAGAGTGGCTTGGATGTTCACGAAGCCGAGGCGTTCCTGAACGAGCTTGAGACAAAAGCGGGTGCCGCGGCTGCCGACGGCAAGAGCGCAAATTTCCCGCACTTGCGTTTCCGTGGCCTGATGACCATCGGCAAGAACACCGGCGTCGCCGAGGACAGCCGCGAATGCTTTGCATTCCTGCGCAACCTTCAGCAGAAATTCTTGGCGAAGGGTGGCGTGTTCGCGAACTTTGACCAGCTTTCAATGGGTATGACTGGCGACTTGGAAGTCGCCATCGAAGAAGGTTCCACGATGATTCGCGTGGGGACAGCGCTCTTCGGCGAACGCGACTATACAAAATAAGACTGCTCGCGCCTACCCGACGATTACCTTGTAGAATTCAAGGAATTGGGCAGGGGAAAGTTCTTCGGCGCGAACCGTTGTCGGATAATCCAGGAGCTCGATAGCTTCCTGGATTTTCTTTTTGTCGTAGGCGCGGCCGAACGAATTGGCAAGGGTTTTGCGCTTTTGGGTGAAGGCGGCGCGTACGAAGTCAAAGAATCCTTCGGGGGCCGCGAGCGCATCGGCCTTGGGCGTAAGGAGCATGGTGGCGCTATCCACATTGGGGCGCGGCGTAAAATGCTCGGGGCCAATCTTGCGGAGAATCTGCGTGTCAGCGTAGGCGGACACGAGCACGGATAGGCTTCCGTAATTGCTGCTGCAGGGGCTTGCACAGATGCGCTCGGCGACTTCGAGCTGCACCATTCCCATAAAGCCCTTGGTCAAGTGCAGTTTCGGCATGAGCCCTGCGATAATCGCAGTCGACACGTTGTAGGGCAAGTTTCCCGTGACCCACGGTTTTTCGTGGGCATCTAAAAACGCCTGCAAGTCAAACTTCAGAAAGTCGATGTTTTCGATGTGGAAATTTTCGCGGCCCTGGAATTTTTCTTGCAAAAATTCCACGCACTGCTCGTCGATTTCGACGGCAGTGAGTTGCACGGCGCGTTCGAGCAAGTGTTCCGTCAAGGCGCCGTGCCCAGGGCCGATTTCAAGCACCCAGTCGCCCGCATTCGCAGGCAAATCGCCCGCAATCATCTGCGCGGTAGGTACATCCAAAAAATTCTGGCCAAATTTACGGCGGCGGGCTCTATCCATACCGCCAAAGATAGAAATAAAAAGCCTGCAATTCAATTGCAGGCCTTTCAAGTTATACTTTAACGATTTTTCTAGAGTCTAGCCTTTACAAGCTTATACAAGTCGGCGAATACGGCATCGGGGCTGCGGTCGGCGTCAATGGCGGCAACACAGTCGCTGTAGTCACGGGCCGCGGCAAGGTACCCCTTGCGCACCCTCTCGAAAAATTCGGCCTTCTCGCTCTCCAGTCGATCGGGTGCCTCGCCCCGCTTCGCGGTGCGCGCGCGTCCCCTGGCCACATCAATGTCAAGCACCACAGTCAACTCCGGAAAGCAACCGTCGCAAGTGATCTCGGTCAGGCGCTGCACAAGATCAGCACCCAAGCCGCGGGCATAACCCTGGTAGGCAAAAGTGCTCCAGGCAAATCGATCGGCAATCACAATCTTCCCGGCATCAAGCGCAGGCTGAATAATTTCGGCAATCACCTGGGCGCGGGCGGCATTATACAACAAAAGCTCGGTCTTGTCGCTCATGATTCCCTTGAAACTCGTATCCAAAAGAATCTCGCGCACGCGTTCCGAAATCTTTGCGCCGCCCGGTTCGCGCAACTTCACCACGGAGTAGCCTTCCTTGGTGAGGGCGTCAATCAGCATATCGATCTGGGTCGTTTTGCCCGAACCGTCGATACCTTCTAAACTAAAAAAATGCTTAGCCGTTTTCATAGTAGATTCACAATTACTTTAAAAGGTAGAAAAAAATTATGGTACGCCAAGAAAATACTATCTTTACAACGCTTTTTGTAACGAATGGAGTTTTGTATGGCCTCTGAAAATGCGATTATTGAACGTGCCGAAATGTACCTGCGCAAGCTCTCTTGCGGAATCAACCCCCTGACAGACGAAATCCTGCCCGAAGGGGATTCCTGCAAACAGGAACGCATCAGCAAGTGCCTCGCCTACGTCGCATCGCTTTTGCAGCAGCAGCTGAACCACGACCAAGTGGCCCCCATGCCTACCGCCGAAAAGCAGCGCCCCGCCAAGAAAACCGCAAAGCCCACCATGCAAGATTTGGCCATCGACGCCGAAACCCTGAAGGGTTACCGCTTCTTTGATTACCCGGTTTCGATTTCCCGCGTGGTGCGCAATGTAAATGAACTCCTGCCCAAGAACATGAACCACCTGCTCTATGCCGACGTGGCAAACTTCCTGGTGCAAGAAGGCATTCTCGAAAGACAGTCCACAGAAAGCGGCACCGACGCCAACCTGCCCACTGCCAAGGGCGAAACCTACGGATTCGAAAAGGGCGAATCGGACCTGCGCGGCCACCACAACATTTATACGCAGTGCTGGCAACAGGCGCAACAGTTCATTCTCGACAACATTCAAAAGTGCGTCGACATTGCAAACGAACGCTTTGCCAAGCGCAAGGCCAATCAGGCTCAAGATTTTCAAGACGACCAGGAATACGCTCCGAAGCGCGTGCAAAGGGAAAAATTCCACCTGACCGCTGAACAGCTGGCCGATTACCCCACCGAAGACACGCCCGTGCCCGTCAGCGAAATCGCTCGCCGCCTGAACACCCTTGTAGGCGAAAACATGGAACGCATCTACTACAAAGTCATTCGCGACTGGTACGTGGAACAGGGCTACCTTGAATTCAAGACATCGCCCGAAGGCCGCAGCGCATTCCTGCCCACCGAAAAGGGCTCCATGGGCGGACTCTTCGTGGAATCGCGCACCGGCAAAGACGGCGAACTCTACGACGTGGTGATGTACGATTCAAAAGCCCAGAAGCTTTACCTGGACCACCTCGCAAGCGAAAACTAATACAACTCGCAAAATTTATCCCGGTGACAAACCGGGAATTTTTTTATACAAAAAAAGCCGTCGGTTAAGACGGCTTCTTTTTAAATTGCAGTGCGCTTGATGAGCGCGATGCCTTACTCCAGGTCCTTGCCGTGGCACTTCTTGTACTTGAGGCCAGAACCGCACCAGCACGGATCATTGCGGCCGAGCTTCGGAGCCTGCTGCTGAGCGCGGCGGCGTGCAGCGGCGAGCATAGCGGGGTTCACCTGACGGGTGCCCGGAAGTGCGGACTGCGGCATCGGCTGAGCCTGCTGTTCTTCAGAAATCGCATTCGTTTCAGAAGTAGCGGCGGTGCCTGCGAGGCCAGCGGGCTTTGCACCTTCAGCGCTCATCTGCTCGGCAGATTCGGCATTGGATTGCTTCGCCTCGGGAGCCTGCGCGGCCTGTTCAGTGGCAGGTGCTGCGGCGGCGTTGGCAGCCTGAGCTTTTTCGGCAGCCTTCTTTTCAGCTTCGATCTGTTCCTGGCTCTTGAGCTGCAACTGGTCAGGCGACACAGTCACACCGTTCGGGAGCGTAATGCGGATGTTCAAGATGCGGAGCGCGGTGAGCGTCGCGATCTTTTCCATGCAACCTTCGAACATCTTGTAGCCTTCGTTCTTGTAGACCATCAGCGGGTCCTTCTGGGCGTATCCGTGGAAGCGGATCGATTCCTTCAGCTGGTCCATGGCGTACAAGTGTTCCTTCCACACCTGGTCAATAGTCATCAGCAAGAAGCGGCGCTCAATCTGGCGGAAGTCCGTCTCCGGAATGATCTTCGTGAGCTTTTCGTAGCGGGCCTTGCACATGTCGATGATTTCGTCAAGCACCATTTCGGGAGTCTTGTTGATCGCATCTTCGAGTGTCAAGTTGTATTCCATGCCGAGGCTTCGCTGCAGGTCGGTGTGGAGCCCTTCGAGGTTCCAGGCTTCGGCGTAGCTCTTTGCCGGAATGTACTGAGACACCTTGATGTCGCAGGCGTCTTCGATGCGGTTCATGATTTCTTCGCTGATGTCTTCGCCGTTCAGAATGCGGCGGCGCAGCCCGTAAATCACCTTGCGCTGCTCGTTCATCACGTTATCGTAGTCGAGCAAGTGCTTACGGATATCGAAGCTCTGGCCTTCCACGCGGCGCTGCGCACCACGAATCGAGCGGCTAACAATCGGGTGGGTAATCACTTCGTCTTCGCCCACGCCAAAACGGGTCATCAGGTTCTTAACGCTGTCGCCACCGAAGATACGCATCAGGTTGTCATCGAGGCTAAGGAAGTACTGGCTGGAACCCGGGTCGCCCTGACGGCCGGAACGGCCGCGCAGCTGGTTGTCGATACGGCGGGATTCGTGGCGTTCGGTGCCAAGCACGTGCAAACCGCCAAGCTCGGTAACTCCCGGGCCAAGGGCGATGTCGGTACCACGACCGGCCATGTTGGTGGCGATCGTCACCTTGTCCTTGTAGCCGGCGTACTGGATGATTTCAGCTTCGCGGCCATGGTTCTTGGCGTTCAAGACTTCGTGCGGAATGCCTTCCTTTTCCAAAAGGCCATGCAAGTGTTCGGACTTTTCAATAGAGGCCGTACCAACGAGGAGCGGCTGGCCCTTGCTGTGGCGTTCCTTGATTTCGGCCACAATGGCGCGCCACTTGGCATCTTCGCTCTTGTACACCATGTCCTGCAGGTCCTTACGGATGCAAGGCTTGTTGGTCGGAATCACCCAGGTGTTCATGTTGTAGATCTTGATGAATTCCGTGGCTTCGGTTTCGGCGGTACCCGTCATACCCGAAAGCTTCTTGTACATGCGGAAGTAGTTCTGGAACGTAATCGTTGCAAGCGTCTGGTTTTCGCGACGGATCTGCACGCCTTCTTTGGCTTCGATGGCCTGGTGCATACCGTTGCTGTAACGGCGGCCTTCCATGAGACGGCCCGTGTTTTCGTCGACGATGATGATTTCGGTGTCGCGGACGATGTAGTCCACGTCCTTTTCGTAAAGGTACCAGGCCTTAAGGGCGTTATCCAAGAAGTGCACCCAGTCGGCATGTTCGCCGTACAGGTTCGTAATGTGCATGAGTTCCTGAATGTGGTTCACACCCTTTTCGGTGAGCTGAATGTTCTTGTCCTTTTCGTCGACCGAGAAGTCCTTGTTCTTGATGAGCTGCTTCGCAATCTCGTTTGCCTTGGCGTACTTTACGGTAGCGTCTTCGGCGGGGCCGCTGATGATGAGCGGGGTACGGGCTTCGTCGATCAAGATGGAGTCCACTTCATCGACGATACAGAAGTTCAGTTCGCGCTGCACGAGGTGTGCAGGTTCCACGGCCATGTTGTCGCGCAGGTAGTCGAAGCCGAATTCGTTGTTGGTGCCGTAGGTCACGTCGCTGTTGTAGCTTATGCGGCGTTCTTCGGGGTTCAGGCCGTTCACGATGAGGCCCACCGTGAGTCCGAGGAACTTGTAGACCATACCCATCTGCTTGGCGTCACGGCCGGCGAGGTAGTCGTTCACGGTCACCACGTGCACACCGTGGCCGCTAAGACCGTTCAAGTAAACCGGCAGGGCGGCGGCAAGGGTCTTACCTTCACCGGTAGCCATTTCGGCGATGGCGCCTTCGTGGAGCACCAAGCCACCGATCATCTGCACGTCGAAAGGCATCATGCGGAACGGCTTCACCGATTCGGGGTAGAGTTCGCGGACCTTCGCGTACACGGAGGCGGGCAGGTAGACTTCCCATTCGTTCTTGCCGGCGGCCAGTTCGGCCTTCGCGGCGTTCACCGATTCCTGGAGTTCAGGGCCCAGGCGGCTAAAGTCAAAGTTGAACTCCGGCTTGAAAATGTTGAAGATGCCCAGGCGGCGGTCGCAGGCTTCCTGGCACACGGCGAACGCTTCGACCTTGATATCTTCGAGGGTAGCGCCATTCTTGAGCTTTTCGCGGAATTCCGCACTCTTTGCGGCCAGGGCTGCATCGTCCAGGGCTTCAAGCGCCTGTCTTGCGGCATGGATCTGCGCAATGACCGGGCGCAGCTGCTTCACTTTGCGTTCGTGAGGGGTACCAAAGATCTTGTGAAGAACGGTATCGACTATGCTCATCTTTTTCCTTTTTACGGCCGAGGGCACCGCCCGCGGACTCTGATTATTAAAAAATACGGGGATAATTTAGCAAATTGCGTGCCAAGTCTAAATTGTTTCGTCTTGAAACAAGGGCCTATTGCCGAGTCAACCGCAAAATCTGGGCGAGCATCGCCCTACAGCCCTCGTTCACATCGTCCCAGGTGGCCTGAAAATCGCCTGTATACCAAGGGTCCGCCACATCGCGGCTTTCGTGTACCCAGTCCATCAGGAGCGAGACCTTGCGGTTTTCGCTTGAAGCGGCTGTTTCACAGGCGTACACGTCGGCCGGTAAAATCCAGCGGAGGTTGCGCAAATTGTTACGGTCCATGAGCACGATGTAATCGTAATACTCGTAATCGCGCACCGTCATCTGGCGCGCCGTTTTCCCGGAACAATCGATGCCGTGCATGGCGAGCATGCGGCGCGCGGGCGGGTAAACCGGGTTCCCGATTTCTTCGGTGCTCGTCGCGGCGCTTGCGATTTCGAATTCTATATCTTTCAACTGGGACTGCGCTGCCCCCTGTTGTAGTTCAGCGGGCAAATCCCGTACAAGCTTTTTCATGACGAACTCTGCCATGGGGCTCCGGCAAATGTTTCCGTGGCAAACGAACAGGATCCTGATTTTCATGTTTGGAAATATAGTAACTAATTTTTTATATTAGGTCATGAAAAATAGGGGAACAAGGGAACCGTATGTTCAGTTTTAACAAAGTAATTTCTGCAGCCAGTGTTCTTGCGATGGCATTTCTTTCAGCTTGCGGCGGCGATTCTTCGAGCAGCAGCGAGGAAGAGTCCGTCTACAATACCGACGCCTGCGCCGAGACCTACAAGGTTGAAGGCGACTTGTGGTCCAAGGACTTGTCCGACAAGAGCTACCTTAAAAAGCAGGTCTGCGACCGCGCCGTGTCGTACATCAACGGCTACAACAACGATGTCGTCTGTGTTTCTGTGGATTACGATTCGTGGAATGAACGCTATAACATAACCCTTTACGATAAGAACGAATCGATGGAACAGCACATCTGGGCGAATGTGTGGAACTGCAATTTTAAACTGGGAACGGAGTCTGCCTACTACGCGATAATCACGGACATGGGTTATTGGCAAATCGACGGCTGCCTCTGCAAAATGGTTTATGACGCTCCGTTCTATCGGAATGCAGAAGATGATGTCGTTGTGGGCGAGAAGCGTTCTTCGAGCTCTGCCGGAAATGGTTCCGGTTCAGACGCCTCCTCCAGCTCGGATGAGCGCTATTCGTCTAGCAGTGGCCCCGAAAGTTCTTCGTCGAGTGCGAAAGCGGAGGGCTACAAGTTCGTCAAGTTCGGTTCGCAGGAATGGATGACGACGAACCTGAACGAGCCCGTCGAAGGAAGCCGGTGCTATGAGAACGAATCCAAAAACTGCGAAAAGTACGGCAGGCTCTACTCCTGGGCTGATGCGATGAAGGTTGGCGTAGATTATAACAGGAACGAACTGGGAAAAATTGAGTTGCCACATCAGGGAATTTGCCCCGACGGTTCGCACATTCCAAGTCATGACGAATGGATGCAGCTGTTCTCCTACCTGGGAAAGCATTCCAAGGAAAGGGAAGATTTCGCAAACCAGATCGGCGGCTTCTATGACTACCGCGGAGAATACAAGAACGAATCCTACGAGTCGCTGTATTGGAGTTCCACGGAATACGATGTCACGGGAACCAGTTACGGGTTTGAGTTTGCCTGGCTCGTGGCCGTCCGCAGCGACCTTTCTTTCGACAAGGACAATTCGCACAAGATTACCGGCGCATATGTCCGCTGCGTCAAGGACGGGGCCTTGGACGAACCGTCTTCTTCGAGCACCGAGACGGTCGAATCTTCGAATTCGGTGTATAATCCCGATGTGGAAAGCGTGAGAATAGGAATGCAGGTGTGGAGTACGCATAACCTGGATACTCCTGTCGAAGGAAGCATGTGCTACGATGACAAGGCGGAAAACTGCGAAAAGTACGGGCGCCTTTATACTTGGGCCATGGCGATGGGTGCTAAGACGGAATTTGACGGCAAGCAACTGGGAGATGTCGTGACTCCCTACCGCGGCATTTGCCCGAGCGGCTGGCACCTGCCTAGTGATAAGGAATGGAAGGAACTGTACGAGTTCCTTCAGGATTATCCGGACTACCAGGCGTATTTCACAAATCGGACAGGCGGGGCTTTTGATTACAAGGGCTACTACAGGAGCGAAGGCTACGAGGCGCTCTACTGGAGTTCCACGGAATACGATGTCTCGGGTACGGCCTACGAGTATGAGTTTGCCTATGTGTGGTCGTATCGTGCCGATGGCTCGGTCGGGACTGACAATGCGCACAAGATAACCGGCGCTTATGTCCGCTGCATCGAAGACGAAGTCGTCGACGTGAATTAATTTTAAACCACCAGAAAGGCGGTATTATATGCTGATAGAAAAGATTGCATCCCCTGCCGATGTGAAGAAGATGGACACGGAAAGCCTGAAGGCGCTCGCGGCAGAAATTCGCACGGCGCTTTTGAACAAGATTTCCAAGTGCGGCGGGCACTTGGCGCCGAACCTCGGATTCGTGGAGCCGACCATCGCGCTGCACTATGTATTTGAATCGCCCAAGGACAAGATTGTCTACGACGTTAGCCATCAGAGCTACACGCACAAGATTTTGACGGGCCGCGCCGAAGCGTTCCTGAATCCGGAAAAGTACTGGAGCGTCACGGGATATACCGAACCCTGCGAAAGTGAACACGACCATTTTATGATTGGCCACACCTCGACTTCCGTGAGCCTTGCACTCGGGCTTGCAACCGCCCGCGATATCAAGGGCGAAAAAGGCAACGTGATTGCTGTCATCGGTGACGGTTCCTTGAGCGGAGGCGAGGCGTTCGAAGGCCTCAACAACGCCGGCGAATACGCCACCAACTTTATCGTGGTGGTAAACGACAACGAAATGTCCATCGCCGAAAACCACGGCGGCCTTTACGGGAGCCTCGCAGAACTCCGAGCCACGCAGGGCAAGAGCGAAAACAATTACTTCAAGAGCCTCGGATTTGACTACCTGTATGTAGAACAAGGTAACGACATCGAATCGCTCATCGCCGCATTCAAGCAGGTGAAGGATTCCACAAAGCCCGTGGTCGTTCACATCCACACGCTCAAGGGCAAGGGCTACAGCTACGCCGAAAACGCAAAGGAAGGTTTCCACTGGGCCGCCCCCTTTGACATTCCCACCGGCGTCGTGAACTGGGGCAACGGAGAATCGTACGGCAACATTCTCGGCGAATACCTGATGAAGAAAATCAAGGCAGACCCGAAGGTGGTCGTAATCCATTCCGCGGTTCCTGCAGGTATCGGATTCTTTGCCGACCGCCGCAAAGAAGCGGGCAAGCAATTCATTGACGTGGGCATCGCCGAAGAGCACGCCGTCGCACTCGCCTCCGGACTCGCGAAGGGCGGCGCAAAGCCCGTGTACAGCACGCACAGCACGTTTATCCAGCGCACCTACGACCAACTTTCGCAGGATTTGTGCGCGAACAACAACCCTGCCACACTGCTCATTACCATGTCCGGCGCCGATGGCATGAACGACACCACGCACCTCTGCATTTTCGACATCGCGATGATGAGCAACATCCCGAACCTGGTGTATCTTTGCCCCACCTGCGTAGAAGAGGCCATCGCCATGATGGATTACGCGATTGACCAGACAGAACACCCCATGGCCATCCGCATCCCGAACGGAGTCGCGCATAGGAATGTTGCTTTCGATAAGGATTACTCCAAGCTCAACACATTCAAGGTTGACAAGCGCGGAAGCAAGGTGGTGCTCATCGGTCTCGGCAGTTACTACGCCCTCGCTGAAAGTGCCGCCGCGGAACTCGCAAAATCAGGAATCGACGCGACCATCATCAACCCGCGATTTGCCACGGGCATCGACGAAGCTACGCTCACGGGATTATGCACCGACCATCAAGTGGTCGTGACACTCGAAAACGGCGTAGTCGATGGCGGCTTCGGCGAAAAGATTGCCCGCTTCTACGGCAACAGCGACATGCGCGTTCTCGTGAAAGGCCTCAAGAAGGAATTCTACGACAAGGTGCCTTACGGCGAGCTCATGGAAAGGAACCGTCTCACGCCCAAGCAGATTGTGGAAGATATTTTAAATAGACCCTAAATTGGGTTTTAAAACTACAATTTCTGAATTAAAAACCCATTATAGGGTTGTTTTATAGACAGAAATTTAGTATATTTAAGATAGATATCCAGGAGGTCGACATGTACAGGGCAACACCGCTTACAGAACAAACCGCTCTCAAGGAGCTTGGTGAACGCATCCGTGCGCACCGCATTGCCCTGGACCTTTCGCGCGAAACCCTCGCCGAAAAGGCGGGCATAGGCAAGAATACATTAGTGCGACTCGAAATGGGCCAGAGCGTAAGCCTCTCGCACCTTGTCAAGGTACTGTTGCAATTTGGATTTGCAGAATCGCTTGTCGACACCGTTCCCGATTACAGCCGTAGCCCCATGATGCTCCTCCGCGAATCGCAAAAACTGCCCCAGCGCAAACGTGCCGGTCGCAAGAAGAAGGCTGCCGCCAATGCGCCCTGGGTATGGGGAGAGGACAAATGACCTCCGTCGAGGTTAAGCTCTGGGGAACGACTGTCGGGGCGCTCTACCAAAAAGAGGGCGACGAATTCGCTTCGTTCGAATACGCTCCGGACTTCGTCCGCAGTGGCATAGAACCCGCGCCGGTCGCCATGCCCGTACGCAGCGGCGCCATTTACCGTTTTCCGGACCTTTCTCCCGCCACCTTCCATAGGCTGCCGGGGCTTTTCGCCGATTCCGTTCCCGACAAGTTCGGCAACAAGATTATCGACCAATGGCTTGTCCAGAACGGCAGGGACCCTAAAAGCTTTACCGCGCTCGAACGGCTCTGCTACACCGGCTCGCGCGGCATGGGCGCACTTGAGTTTTACCCCGTCGTCGGTCCCGACCCCGTCAAGAGCGAACCGCTCGAAATTGAAAGGCTCCGCACCCTTGCGGCAAACATCTTGGACCAACGCAAAAAAGTAAAGGTCAGGCTCCGCGAGAAAGACGCATTCGAACAGATTGTCCGTGTCGGGACATCTGCCGGAGGCGCCCGCGCAAAGGTTCTCATCGCTTATGACGATTCTACAGGAACCGTGCTCTCGGGGCAAGTCCGCGCCCCCGAAGGATACGGCTACTGGCTCCTGAAATTCGACGACATCGAGAACAATCGCGACAAGGAAAACGCCGACCCGGCAGGTTTCGGGGCGCTTGAATACACCTACAGCCAAATCGCGAAGGAAGCCGGAATCCAGATGACGGAATGCCGCCTGCTGGAAGACGGCGATCATAGACACTTCATGACGCGCCGCTTCGATCGCGCCGAAAACGGCGGCAAACTGCACTACCAGTCGCTCACGGCCATCGCGCACTACGACTTCAACATTGCAGGGGCGTACAGCTACGAGCAGGCTTTCGCCATCGCAAGGCAAATCGGGCTCACTACTGCCGACATCGAACAGATGTACCGCAGGGCCGCATTCAACATTTGTGCGAGAAACCAGGACGACCATACGAAAAACATCGGCTTCTTGATGAACAAGCGCGGCAACTGGTCGCTCGCCCCCGCCTTCGACGTCACCTACGCCTACAACCCCGCCGGCCGCTGGACCGGAACGCACCAGATGACCTTCAACGGCAAACGCGAAAAATTCACCCTCGAAGACTTCAAGGCGGCGGCAAAAAGTGCCGGCCTCGTGCAAGGGCGCTACAAGCGAATCCTCGAGCAAGTGCAAGACGCTCTCGCAGGCTTCAAGAAACGCGCCAAGGCAAACGACGTCCCCAAGAAACTTGTTCAGGAAGTTGCGAAGAATTTGATTAAATTTTAAAGACCCTAAATTAGGTCTTTAAAGTATATTTTTGAAAATAAAATCCTAAATTTGGGTTATATCTAGACTTCACAAAATCAGTGTAACAGGCTTGTCAGCTACGAGACTGTCCGGTGCAACCTTGCAGTCAATCACAAAAATTTCCACACCCGCCTTCCGGGCGTTTCGAAGCGCCTTGCCGAATTCAGGATGGATATTGTCGTCGGGGCCAAAACGCTTGCATCCCTTCATTTGAATGAGAAACAGGACGCCGCATTCGTAGGAAGTGCCGTCTTCGGCGGTCACACGTTCCGATTTTATGCGGGTTAATTCCGTCAGGTGCTTAATTCCTCTTTCTGTAGGGGCGTCAGGAAAGGTGGCGAAACCATCGTGCTCCAGGGTGACGCCCTTCACTTCTAAAAGCATCTTGCGGCCCGCGAATTCGATGTAGAAATCGAACCGAGAGTTCCCGAAGGTGTATTCAGGGCGAACTAGTTGCAATTTTGGGAAACGCCGCTTGTTTGCTCTAATCCATTCTGCCGCCACCTTGTTGGGGGCCTGGCTGTCCATGTTTACGAGAACCGTGCCTCTAGGCGTAACCTTCTCCACCGCAATCAGGTCGTAAGGAGTCTTGCGGGCAGGATTCGTGGACTGTTCTAGGTAAACGACCGTACCGGGTAACAAAAGTTCCCGGCACCGGCCTGTATTTTTCACATGAACCACGGTCTTTTGCCCCTCGATGTTCACATGGGCTATAAAGCGGTTTGGCCGAGAAACGAATGTTGCCTTTACAATTTTTCCGTACTGCATTGCTTTTAGGGAATATACATCTTTTTCAGGGACATTAGGCAAATTTAGACATTCGTCCGAGTAAAAATGTAATAAAGTAAGAACTCCCCGAGCGCTGGGCCGGGGAGTGGGTTTACTTGGTCGGTGGGGCTACTTGCCCCTAGGCGGATTTCCGCCACGACCGCCACCAGACTTGCCTCCTGTAGTAGAAGGCCATCCAGCTCCATGAGGATTGACGGGCGGCTGTCCATTATGCTTAGACATAGGTATTACCTCCTTTATGCTGCTAAGGGTGAAGATTGCTGGGAAATAGATTCATTTCTAATCCAGCCGACTTGCGAGAAATACTGACGCAAATAGCGATAGTAATCCCGTCGAAAATTTTCAAAGGTTCTCGGATCGCTAGGGGTGCTCGGGACCACGATAGTTTTATTGGCATATTCCGCCACATGGCGAATAATGACGTGTTTACCGTGTCTAACGATTTCCCATTGACCAGAACGAAGAATGTTCTGAACGAAATCGCGGATGTTTTTGTCGCTGGATATGTACTGTTGCATTGCGTTATTCCTGTTTTGTTGAAGGTTGTGCAAATGCAATGCAAAAATGGTGCCATTCGTAAAAAGGGCTTTTTTTGATAAAAAAAGCATCCTTTTTTGGCAGACATTACCATAACAAGAAATAATTTTCTCTAATGCGAAATAAATTTCTTATATTAACAAACAAGGAGAGCTTTTTACACAAAAAAAACAATCGGCTATTTGGCATGTTTTTTGCAGGAAGGATTTCGCCCAACAATGGAGGCTTACCATGAGTTTAGTTAGCTACTTATCATTAAGCACGAATCCTGGAAAGATGGCGTTCGAAGCGCGCAAGACACTGAAGCCATACCGAGACTTCCTAAATCGGCAGATACAA
This sequence comes from Fibrobacter sp., assembly GCF_045601785.1. Lineage (GTDB taxonomy): Bacteria > Fibrobacterota > Fibrobacteria > Fibrobacterales > Fibrobacteraceae > Fibrobacter. The sequence continues at coordinate 44,575 of NZ_JAZSAF010000040.1, read as the reverse complement.
TGTATTGATAGATGCAATGTCGTCAAAAAGGCAGAGTGGACTCCGTTCACGGACGAAACGGAAAACACGAATAAAACTGACCCAGAAGGCTCCGATAACGAAATTGAGAAGGTCAAAAACAAAAGGACTTTATATAAGATTCGCCTCAACCCCATTAGCGAAAAAGATGATTTAGATATTTTCTTTACAGAAGAGAATATCAGCCAATTATACGCAATTGATCCTGTAGAAGACAACAATAAAATCAAATGGGATAGTTCCAAAGTATGCAAAAAAATTTTTGTTCTTAGTTATGACGAAGAAGAATACACATTAACCCTAGACGAGAAGCCTTCCAAAAAATGGATAGCGATTCGCCCCGACACATACCAGCTAAAAAAGCAACTGGAAGCGATTGACCGTCTTTACGAGAACCCAAACCCACGCTTATCTCCGATAACTCGACTATTGCTTGATAATAACGAATGGACAAATTTATGGAATGATGTTGAGCAGGAATACACCAAAGACTCCGTTGACTGGCAACTATTAGACAACGATTCCTTTGATGGTGTTGACGAACAGCGTCAATTTGTACTGAAAGTGCTCAATACTCCTGAATTCGCTTTTTTAGAAGGCCCTCCGGGATCAGGGAAAACACGTGCAATCTGTGAAACGATTCGATTACTTATTTCAGAAGGGAAAAGGGTTCTACTATGCGCTTCCACACATGTTGCCGTAGACAATGTTCTAGAACGGCTGATGGACGAGAAAAACGAATGGCGTAAACAAATTATCCCCGTAAGAATTGCGCGGAACGAAGACCGAATATCTTCGGATATCGCAAAAAAATACAGCTTAAGAAGATTTGTAAAAGAAGAAAAGAACCGAATAAGCAAGGAACTAAAAAATAAAGTTCGCAATAGCGCTCACAACGCAATGATTGAACTAGTGGAAAGCGAAAATGGTGCAGCAGATGGATTGATGCGTCTAATTCTTGATTCTGCCAATCTCGTTTGCGGAACAACCATAGGGATCCTGCAACACCCTGATATTAAGGACTCATCCGATTTAATGGCTCCGTTCGACTATCTAATTATAGATGAAGCCTCTAAAACTACATTTCAGGAATTCCTCGTTCCTGCGATGTGGGCAAAACACTGGATCCTTGTCGGAGACGTGAATCAGCTTTCGCCCTATGTAGACGATGCAGAACTTTCTAATAATTTGCAGTATTATTGTGCCGACGAAACTCTTAGAAACATTGCAAGCGATATTTTTCATATTAAAACTAAGAGCAAAAATGAACACCACGGGGTTCTTGTCGAGTGTAATGATAAAACAACAAAAGAACTTTATATAAAGCACTGCACTCAAATTCATGCTACCTACATTGATTTAGATCGCAGCAATAGATTTGATGGAAATGAAAATGCAATCTATTTAGGCAAGGCAAAAAAAATCAATACCGCATGTAAATGGATTCGCCAACAGAAAACAGGAAGATACCTTATTCGACAAGAAGGGCAGTCGGCATACAAACTAATAGAAGGTAAAAAAAGACAGGATTCTTCTTCCTGGGAAGCGGATTTGTCATGGCGCATAGCGACTAGTTATGACCTTCGCAAAAGTGAACAGTCAAAAAACAGGGAACGTCTAAATGACGAAATAAATCAATTATGCGATTTAATGCAAAAAATTTCTGGCAATGATATCAGACCGCAAATAGAACGATTACGCCATGTCGCCTTACCGTCGATTCTTGAACTATTGAAGGATGGATTCAACGGAGAACATGAAATTCAAAGCGCCATAACCAACGGATTACCAGAAGACGTGTATAAAGCAAGAGCTCAGCGCATAAGTTTTCAGCATAGGATGCATCCAGAAATTGCGGAACTGTCCAAAAAGTATATCTATAATAACGAAGCCTTAAATTCATCGGCAAAAATGGCAAGTTCTCGTTCCACATTCTGGCCATGTTCAAGGCACATCCTCTGGACTGGCAGCATGAAAAGTCATGCGGTACTGGAAGACGAAAAACAAAAAAACGCAAACTCTCACGAATGCCATGTGATTATGAAGAAAATGGAGGAGTTTGTTGAATGGGCAAAAAAGAATCCTAATCCCGAAGTAAAATCCAATGGGATTTGGGAAGTGGCAATCCTTTCCTTTTATCAAGGACAGGAACGAATACTATGGAAGGCTTTTGCCCCAAAACGCAAGCAATGGGAAAAAATAATCCGTTTAAACGTGTGTACAATCGATAGATTCCAGGGACACGAGGCTGACTTAGTCTTCATTTCGTTTGTTAAATCCTACCCTACTAGTTTTCTATTGTCGCAAAACCGCTTGAATGTTGCCTTAACACGAGCCAAGTACCAGTGTTTTCTTGTTGGCAATCGAGAAGCCTTGCACCACTCGTTGGAAAAAGATCGGCAGAACGAATTCCTTTACCATATCACAGATGAAATTGACTACGAGAAAACTGTATAGGGGTATATTATGAAAAACGACTTGATATTAAATAAATACTTGAAACGGCATACCCATATAGTTAAAGCGACTATTGCGACGCGTAAGCCATGTAGGTTTCCCAAGCCTTTATTACACCTATTGCAGGAGAAAGGTGTTCTCACGCCGAATGCGGTCGCTTCAGAACTTTTGTGTACCCCCCATTTAACTAAGGTTGCCCAATCATGGATTAACGCCGTTTTCTCACTGGGGCTCATTTCTCGAGATGACGACGGAGAGATGTTGATAACAGAAGAAGGCAAGAAGTATCTTGAAAATGGCAAGGCATTCGTTCCCGAAGAAGGCGAATGGATGATAACATTTTGCGATGCAGATTGTCGCATCGAAAATCGTATCCTTGATATAAGAAAGTTTAATTCAACCAAGATGAAGATTGATCAACGAAAAGAATTGGATAACTGTATACAACGGAGTAGCCGATCTCTTTATTTAAAAAAAATATACGATACCGATATAAGTTCTATGTTAGAATCTGAAAATATTGTAAAAACACTTAATGGTAAAGAATATCGAATTATTGATATAAATACAGAAGAAAGTCCATGGATTTCCTCAGAAGAGGACTTTTGTATCCAATGGAATGTTTCAAAAAAGAGTGTTTCCTATAACTATGAAAATCACGAATATCCCATAGAAACTTTACCCAGTTGGGCGAAAGAGACAAAAGAGGAGATTATCTCTCAAGCTGTAACAAATAAATTAAGTCTATTAAATTTAGACGTAAGTTTTAATAAAAACGGGAAACTTGAAATTCCATTCTTAGACTCTCTTTCAGACGAAACCAAACGAAATCTGGCAATCAAATGCCCAATAAGTAAAACAAGCGTAGGGAATTGGGATGAAACATCCATTCCTGTTGAAATCATGCCGATGACAAAGTTTGATGCAGACGAATGGTTCCGTTGGCTGTTTATAGATGGAATAAACAAATATCTAACGAACAAGTATTTCAATGACTTAACAGAATCCATTTCCAAAAAAATAGACTGGCAACAAGATGAAATAGGAAAAGAAGAATTCTTGAAAGACATTTTAGAAAACTGCGAAGTAGTCAAAGAGAAAAAAATGCTTATACAGGCGACTCTAGACTGGAACCTTTAAGGAGGATTGAATGATTAAGACCAAAACAATTGACAATGCCTCAAAAACATTTAGCGGATGGAATCGCGAAAAACAAGATATGAGACTTAGCCACTTCAATACCGAGCATTTTGTATGTGCTTGTATTGATGAGGCAGAAGAAATGGTTTGTATAACAACCTTCCTTTTGGCGGACAGAAAAGTTGTTGATGCAGTAAAGAGTGCCGCAAATAGAGGTGCTCGAATTTATTTATTAATAGCCTCTGAAAATACGCTTGAAAAGAATTACGAATCGGAAGATGATTTTTCAAAAAAATGCATTAATTCACACATTATGTTATTGGATGAATTATCTGGGAAAATATTTATCCGTTCGGCACCATCTAACCATGCAAAATTTGTATTCATTGATCCATATACCAATAATGCTAAAGGCTATATTACTACCGGAAATTTCACTGATGAAGGTATTGGTGGAAGAAACGAAGAGATGCACTATGCTCTAGAAAAAAAAGAAGTAGATGTGCTCGCGAATTATTTCAAGCATGCTTTTTGGAATTGCGCGAAACATGAAATGCGTTCTAGGCAGTTCGTACCTGCAGAAAAAATGATGATTTCTGTAGATTTGCCTACAAAAACAACGCAATCTATTGTAACATCCTTAGATGGAAACAAATCTCTACATGATGCATGCTTGAGCATGGTAAAAAAGGCATCTAAATCACTCGTCGTTTCTGCATTTGGATTTGACAATCGCAACGATATCGTTCAGGAAATTGCCAAGAAGGCCAAAGAAGGCGTTAAAGTTATAGTTTTATCCCGAATACGTCCCAAAAATAACGAAGCCGTAGAAGTCTTGCATAAAGCGGGAGCGACTGTATATGGCTTCCGTTACTTGCATGCCAAATGCATCATCGCTGATGATTCTAAAGCAATAATGATGACTGCAAATTTTGAGGATGTTAGCTTCTACAAGAGTTTTGAAGTTGGAGCCTTGATAACAGAGAAGAAGATTATCAGCGCATATTCTGACATGCTGAATAACTGGATTGAAAATTCCGGATGGCAACTCCAATTAAACACGAAATTGGGAAATTTGAATGGCGAAGTCATTCAGTTGAAAGATTCAAATTTTGATAAGAAAAAAGAAATCGTAAACTCTATAACATTTGATTGCGGAATACACTCCCCATCTCTTGAACTTATCGGTAATTTTGAGCCAAAAGAAGAAATCAAAAAGCACGAACTTATACTTTCAGATGAAAAAATTTATGCCACAATCGTTTATTCATGGGAATGTGAGCCTCCTCGTCTAGAATATGGAAGTATGGAGATAAGAAAGAAACGGGATAAAGGATCCCCGATTAATCCTAATGAATTGCGGGGTTCCTTATTAAAAAGAATGCAACAAGCAGACACGGAATCCTATAATCCTAAAATATTCACGGAGCCCTCCGGAAGAATGGTTGTCGCTATCCAGGATGACTCTGAATTGGAAAAGGCCATTGAGCTAAAGAAGAAGATGAAATGCGAGGCTATTGTCTATGAAAAGTAATATGGTAACTCTATTAACATGGTCCTCTGAGAATCACGACCCAGAGGTCATAAAAAACGTTTTAAAAGACCTAAAAAAAGCAAAACATATCGTAAACAAGGTTTATTACCTTTACCAGTCATTTCAGAAAAATAAACTAGAAAAAATCAAACAGGAATACCCCTGTCTGGAACCGATCTGCATTGAACTAGACAAGCCGACTGACCACAAGAAAATTTACGATGAAATTCGCAATAATGTACTACCCATTGTCGTAAAGGAGCAGAATCTCTTTATCAATATTTCTCCCGGTACCCCAGCCATGCATGCAGTATGGCTCATCCTGTATGCAGCAGGGGAATTCCCATCTGGAACACGATTGATTTCGTCGCAATGGAATCCTAAAACAAAAGAAACTTTCTGTGATGATGTTGACTTTCCAATAACCACTTATTTAAGCAAACTTCGTGATTACGAAAAGGAAAATCCTAAAGAGGCTTTTTATAAACCGGAAAACGCAAAATCCGAGGCGAGAAAAAACGCCTTGGAGAAAATTCGTGTTTACGCTAGAGTGCAAGGCGTTCCCCTACTTTTACTTGGAGAACGGGGTATAGGCAAAAGTAGTGTTGTAGAATCACATATAGCAGCAATAAAGGAAAAAAGGGTTGTAACAGTTGCCTGCGGCACCTTGGATTCAACATTGGCAGAATCAGCAATGTTTGGTCACAAGAAGGGTTCTTTTACGGGCGCGATCAGCGACAAAACGGGATATCTGGAAGAGGCCAACGGCAAAATCCTTTTCTTAGACGAAATTCAAGATTTGCCTAAAAATGTCCAACGCAAACTACTCCGAACATTACAAGATAAGGATCACCGCTACCGCATTCTTGGCGATACAAAAGAAGCAAAGGCTAATATTGAACTTGTTTGTGCGTCTAACTTGACTGAAAAGGAACTTCGTCAAAAACTGGATCCTGATTTTTACGATCGAATCAGTTTTTATAAAGTCGCATTGCCCCCGCTGCGTGAATGCCGTGAAGATGTTTTTGACGACTGGAAAGAAGTTTGGAAGACGGTTCGACTGGACAGCTGTCCGATAGAAGCGCCAATGGATGATTTGTTGAAAAATTTTTTAACAACATCAGATTTACCAGGAAACTTCCGTTCTCTACAGACGATTGCATACCAGTTTATTGCATGGCAAGATAAAAAAACAACAAATGAGATATTACATAATATATCTTTTAACAATAATCCAATAACAGATTGTTTCAACATCGAAGACTTTGCCGAATTCCAAAACTTATCTTGGCAAGAGGCGACAAAGCATTTTCAGCATAAATTTGCGGAATACTCCTGCAATAAATGCGAAACGCAAGGAATTGCCGCGCAAAAACTCGGTTGCACAACAAAAACGCTACAGAACGCACTAAAAGAGATAAAAAAATAGAATTAGCTCCCCTCAAAAAATCATATATTCCCTACTATGGACACTTTTAACAAAAAGTTGCAGAAACCGTAGGGAAGCCTTCTCCAAAGAAACGGAACTTCGCCATTCTCCCTGGATTACAATGTACCGAGAGCACTAGTTGCGATGATTATAATGAATATTATTTAACCCAAAACGGGGTCATTAAACTTAATTTCTTTTGTTAAAAACCTAAATTTGGGTTATTAAAACTCCCCGAGCGCTAAGGCCGGGGAGCGGTTTACTTGGTCGTTTGGAGTATTGTGGCCTAGATATCGCCTAATATCGAGGCGAACGGATTCAGCGGATTTTCGATACCAAAGAACTTCTCCATGGCATTGGTTGCCTGCCAAGTGTACGAACCGTCATAGCGGCCGTCGAACTTGGCTTCGTTGAACTTGATGTCCTGAAGGGCTTCGGCGAACGACACTTCCGTCAGCGGGCGGCTGTAGCTGTATTCGGTGCTCCCGTTTTGGAAAAGGCGCCCGTCCGGGGAAATCATCAAGTAACTTTCGGTCATGGCATTGTTGTCCTCAATGGTAATTTCGCATCCATCAGGATAGCGGTCAAGCTCCTTATAGTTATTGCGGATAAAGGAATAGAACATAAAGTCCGAGATTCCCTTGTTTTCGCCGAAAGGCATCTGGCGAAGAATCTTCCACTTGCTGGCCTTGAGCGCAAGAACCGAGTTCAGGAGCTGTTCGGAGAAATTGTACTTGTTCACGACCGTATTGATCTTGATTTTAAGTTTCGGATTAATTTCTTGTACATACTTGATCTTCTCCTTGATTTCTTCGAAAGAAAGAGTCTTGCCGTTGCAAGCGCGGCCGATTTTCAGGTTCGTCTCGTGATTGAAGGAATCAATGGAGATGCCAACCTGCGAAATCATGTGGGCGAACGGACGAATGACTTCGAGATGGCTGCCGTTCGTAATCATCGAGATTTCGGCCCCGCTATCTTTTGCCGCCTTTACGACATTCCACAACCTTTCCGGATGTAGAACCGGCTCTCCGCCGACAATGTTGAGGCGGAAACGCTTGGGAATCATACAAGTGGTATCCACATAGTCGGCAATGCCCCTGATAATATGCTTGACCTGGTCGGGATCTTCCCAGGCTTCGCGCTGCTTGCCCCACTTGGCAAAGCAGTGCTTGCAACCATAATTGCAGGTTTCGGTAACGTGCCAATTGACGCACATAGGGACAGTCGCTTCTGTATGAGTAGACATAATGTAATCTCCTTTTTTAAGGTTGAGGTTTAGGCGATGATGACGCCGGTCTGGATGAGATAAGCGCGGATATAACGGTTGTATTCGCGTCGCATCATTTCGTAGGCGTAGTTGTTACTGGGCGTACTCGACACGATGAGTGTCTTGAAACCGCCCTTAGACATATGCCTGAGCGAAGGGTGCGTTTTGCCTGAAATGAATTCCCAACGCTTGCTTCGGATGAGTGCGTTGCAGAATTCGTTGATGCGCCTATCGGCAGAGATGTAGATCATGGTATACCTCGCTTGGGTAAAATTTTGCGTTGAAGTTGTACTTTGAAACATCCCGTTCGGTTGGAACGGAATTTTATGCGTTTGGAGCAGTGCTAATGCAACCGCAGACAAAACGCCAAAAACCACCTATTGATTCAACAGGTGACTACTAATAAATGTCAATGAATCGCTGTCATAGAACCTCCCCTTTTGACTCCAGCGATTGTCAAAAGGCTCAAGCGACTTGCTGGATTCGGGATCGTCAACTATGACACTTATAATATACAATAAAGACGAAGAAAAAGCAATAGAAAAAATAAAAAAATGACAGGTGGAAAACCTGTCGTTTTAAAATATAGGGCTTGTGTTAAGATTCTTTATTTGAGAAATCTTTCGATTGCGACATTTCAAAAGAGACTCTTATTAGATACAGGAAGAAACGGTAGCCGTAAAGGTCCAGAAGCGTTTTTTCTGTTTCATGGAACTCGCTGTCTCTTTCATAATGCCCTATAATTCCGAATATGAAATTCAGGAATTTCTGGAGGTCATCGCGTAAGGGTTTCTCGTACATTTTTAATTCGAGATTTTCTTTTATGCCATCTTTGCGCTTGTCTCCGTACAAATCATGTCTGCTGAAGGGGAGTTGACCGCTAACATTGAGTAACGGGTTTTCGTTTAATTTTGTTCGAATTTCCTCTAATGAGGTTAAATAACAAATGGTTCGCTGCAAAAGCGATTTCGTAATTTCTAACAAATGAATGTTGTATGTGGAATCATTTTCAAACACATCAATGCTTTTGGGATTAATTTCCTTTTGAGCTTCAGTCAGCTTCTCCCGCGCCTTTTCAGAAACCTTCCTTGAGATGGCTATCAGATCGGGGGCTATAAAATTTGATTCTATTAGGGAATCGATGTCGGTTAAGAACTCGATAAAGTCAATTTTGTATTTGGGGCTATTGGGATAGTAGTATTCGTTTCTTAGAACCTCGTATTCGATGAATTCAAGGTATTTCTTCATTTCCCCAGTATCTTTTTCTTTCGCAATTTCGTTGATATCGTTCTTATACCATTGATAATGCCGTGATTCGTCATCGTTGTCTGATAACGAAAAAACGTAATCCTTGTATGTGCCGAAGTCGTTTCTACGGTTATAAATATTCCTGAATAAGATGAGCGAGGGAAGCTGTTTGGCTATTTCCTGGATTTCTTTTTCGCATAAATCATAATCTCCCAATTGAGAGCATTTGTCCAAGCTTTCCAGATCAACTGCCTTTGCTAGGTCCTTTTCAAAGTAATCTAACTTGCCTAGGGCCTTTTTTGCTGATTCCATATCTCTTCTAACCGTTTTCCATACAAAGAAGGATTCCCAGGCTTCGATTTCATAATAAATTGCCCAATGCAAGTTTTTCTCGTCAGGAGTAGGCTTTTCGGAAGGAAGTGAATTCCAGTAAATACGGGAAAAAATCTCCTTGAGGCAATTTAAGGAGGTTATGATTTCTCTATAATCCTTTTTGTTCCACTGTTTGTCGACATATTTTACAAAATCATTTCTTTTAGATTTTGCAATGCCAAGGCATTCGGGGGCGAGCGATTTAAGTTTTTTTGTTCCTATTATACCTTTCGTTTTTTCATAGACGGATTTGAATACAGGATCATTTGCTTTTGAGATGTCGGAGAAGTCTATCGGATTGATGATATCGTTGTTTTCTGCAATATATTTAAGGCATAAAGCTCCGGAATCTAGAATGATATCAAATGTTTTCTCTATGATTTGGTTGAGGGATTCTTTTTTACCGTCAACAGCAAATGCGCCCTTGCGAACGAACTTGAAATCCTCGTAGGTCTTGGCGACGGAATACAAGACAGATTCGTTTTCGATGCGATCTTTTACATCGTATAAAATTCCAAGCAAATCATTAAAGTTGCGTACATCTAATAAGGTTTCGGTTGATTTAAACGGAGCGTAGTGAACAAACATGTTTCTTGCGAAGTTTATATACAGTGTCGAAAGCATGGTACGGTACAGTTGTCGGTATGGCTTGTAGTCTGTTGTGGTGGGCACACACGAAGTGTCTGTCTCCGAAAATACTTTGCACTTGAAATCGCGTAATAAATCACCCCTTCGATTGGTCAACTTTGTTTGAGAAACGTCTTTTATTTCAAAACCGCAATCAATTGATTGAAGCTTGTCAAATTCATCTTTATAGAGAGTTTGTTTGGGTTCGTCAACGTTGTTCCATGAGGTAATTTTTTCATTATGATAGTCAAATGTGCGGTCACGCAATTCATCAAGGTGGTTGACTTGCTGAACGATTCCATTTTCGGGATTGATTGAGGTGAATGAAATGATATTGTAAATTAGATTGACTGCACTTTCTGTTTGCGAAAATCCTTTTTCATCGGCTTTTCCGTCGAATAAACAAAAATCAACATTTTTTGTTACGGTCGGCAGGTCGTTGTTCTTTAGCAATTCGTTTAATAGTTCGAGTTGCGTTTTGGGATTACGCCAATCCATCTCTGGGGCCATCAGCGCATCTTTGAACTTCTCGACTAGTTTCTTGTTTTTCGTAGAAGAAAAACTGATTTGTTCGAGCTTCGGTACGTTCACAAGATCTAGCAAGGCGAAAAAGAGGAGATGCTGTAATAATGAGGCTTGGTTGCTTTTCTCGGTTTCTTTGGGAATAGCGATGAAGTCATTTTTGACGAATTTTTTGTATTCAGTACTCTTGATATAGGGGTGATTGTGGTCTTCAAATTGATAGGCTTCAGGCTTGTTTGTGTTTTCTAAGAATAAGGATTTGAACTCGTTGTACTTAACGAAACTGATGGACCAGTAAATGAAAAATGCGATTGTGGGGAATCTCTGTATAATAGATTGAGGAATTGAGAGGGCTGTTCGCAAGTATGCTGTGACTTGTTCGGCGGATTCCGTTTCGGAACCGTATTCCCAAGAACTTTTTCCGAAGCATCTTTTTATCAGTTCAATGATACTTTTTTCTTGCTTGACAAAATGCTTGCGGGGGCTTTCCTTTTCGCCGGATATGTCATTGTAGTAACGGACTTTTTGGGCCACGATGGAGTGATCGAGATTTAAGACGGAGATAATGTCATCTAGGTTCCAAAATAAAGATTTGAAATTTCTTCTGTTACCGAAAGACCAATAGATGAATGAGCTTTTTTGTACAATCAGTCGAAGGTTGTCTGGAGAAGGGAGGCTTTCCTGTTTATTCTTAATTAATTTGTCAAGAAAAAAGTCGTTGGCGTTCTTATAAATGAGATTTATATTGGAATGGTAGGCGCAGAATAGCGAGATTCTGTACAACTCTTTTTTGACAATGGGAGATTCTTCGTAATCGAAAAATTTGAAACAGTATGAAAATAACACGTAAGGAAAATCTTCATCCGAAGACTTCTGTTCTAGAGCAAATTTTTTTAGGGCGCTCGTTTTTTTCTTATGCCACGAATCCTTGTATGAATCAAAGTGAGATACAAAGGAATCGATGTTTTCGTCATTATAGAGTTCTTTGTATTCCTGCGTGAGCATTTTAAGGCATTGAACGAGCTTGCTCTTTACTTTGACCATTTTGGCGTTGCAACCTTTATTGCCGCGAAGTTTGGATATGTAGAATTGATAGTAAATGGCGCATAAGGCAGCGAAGAAAATGGAAAATTCATCGCAGTTGAATCGAACGTTCTTTTTGTTTAATTCGGGAATGTCGTGTTCAACGAGAAAAATGCATTCCTGCATTAATTGGTCGTCAATGTGTGGACGCCCTTCTCGCAAATCCGAGATATTGCGCCTGAAAATTATTTCAATATTTGTATTGATAGAATTCGTATTACCCGATTCTTTAGAGGCGATATTCGAGACTGCTTTATCGGAATCTAAAGTATCATCGCCAAATAGGCTTTCAAAAGCTTCGTCCATATCAAAATTGTCTATTTTCTTATCCATAATTATTTTCCTCAAATTATGTCTTGTTTAACCATAGACTTACACTTATAAATCTACTCTTTAATTTTGCATCGCGCTTGCGGGTGCGCGAAAAACTATACCGACTAGGTGTCGGCGCCGTTGCGTTAGTGATTTAATGGAAGTTCATTTGCGACTCCTAGTTAAGCGTTTGTACTTCTATTCTTCTTATCTCCCGGCGAGCCTAAAACGCTACAAAGCCCTAATTTACTAGGGGCGTAAGCTGTTTCAGACCCTACACCGAAGAAAAAAGCACAATATCGACGCGGAGTCTTAAAGAATGTACTATGAATATATAAACAAAAATTGCCCCAGTCAAGCCCCTAAGCGAAAAAAAATTATATATTCCCTACTATGGACACGGAAAAGAAAATAGCCCTGATTATCGACTGCGACAACGCCAAGGCAGACGTCATCTACGGCATCATGGAAGAACTCTCCAAGTTCGGGGAGTGCTAAACCGATATATTTTTTAATCGTTTTAGCACTTTTTTAACGAAAAAATGCTATTTCAACAATCAGCTACGCTTGGCGCAGTGCGTGAATAAAGTCTAGCCGATTTCCCCTATTCCTTCACGCACCTAACCGAACGCGCTTCGTCTTTGCCGAAGGCGCTGAGCTTGGCGGCCTTGGTGCTGAAATCGAGGAGCATGTAATAAGCGAGGCCGTCAGCGGTTTCGGTGGCGCTCCAGAGGTGGGCGTAGCCGCCGATGCCATCGAACTTGCCGGGAGCAGATTCGCTGCCGCCTAGGCGGTAACCGGCGGGGAGGGCGTTAAAGCCGAATTCGTCGGAGCCGTTCCCTTTCTTGAACCAGCCGCTTGTTGACTTAAGTTTTTCACCTGCGACTGCCATGCCGCTTGCAAGATCCGTACCGCCAGCGCTTGCGATAAGTTGTTCAAAGTCCGCACGGTCAGGCAAGTGCCAGCCTTCGGGGCAAGCTTTTTGCGCAGCCTTCCAGGTATAGAGCCGCCCGTACTTGGAGCAGTTGCGATTGTCACCTTCGGGGCAAGCGCTCCCCTCGGTTTCGTAATTCAAGTTCTCGGCCATCCAGGTCTGCGGACCGATTTGCACGATGTCGTAGCTTTGACCGTCGCGCGGGTCGGTGAACGACTCGGAGCAGGCCGCGAAAATAAAAACTACTGCCAGTTGCACTAAAACATTTTTCATCGCCATAGTGGTACGAAATTTAATATATTATTTTTTTACCGCAGCGGCTCAATAAGAAGAGAGAGTACCGTGCTGCGGATTGTTTCTGCGTAAATCAATCAAATAAATTGATTAAAGCTATAGAATTAATGTATTTGACATTATGAATTTTTAAGGGTATATTATGGATGTGAACAAGAAAAACCCTTAAAACGAATGGAGGTCTTTGATTGAAGATGAGTAGTGAAGTTGTGATTGAGCTGCTGGCACTGTTAAGGCAGGCAAGGTCCATGAAGGATGCCGTTAACGGAGGGTAGCGAATGGTATTTTAATTTTTTATATAGGAACAAACAATAAAACTGAACCCTTTGGCGAAGGAGCCTATCATGAAACAAATTCGTAATTTCGTAATGACTGTAGCCTGCATTTTGTTTTTGTCTGTAGCTGGGTATGCCGACGACACCCCGGTTGCCGCCGACCAGTTGCCTGCCGCAGTCAAGACATTTGTGGCAAAGCATTTTCCCAAGCAGAAGGTCGTTTTTGCCGAGCGGGATTCAGGCTTTTTAGAAAAGACCAAGTTCGAGCTCCGTCTGGACGATGGAAGTAAGGTTGAAGTCTATAAAGACGGAACCTGGAACAAGGTCGAAAATAAGACGAGCGGCGTTCCGGCGGGCTTTGCTCCCAAGGGAATTGCCGACTTTGTCAAGGCGAATTATGCTGCATTTGTGGTCATCAAGGTCGAAAAGGAACGGAATGGTTACGAAGTGGAACTTTCCAATGGCGTGGAGCTCAAGTTCAATGAACAGTCCCAGCTGATTGGAATGGACGACTAGGAGCGTGGGACTTTTGCTCATTTTTGTATCTTTTGCGCTGTAAAACTTGTGGCAGGCTCTAGATGGTTTTCTGTCGGGTGTTGCCGCCACTCCAACTTGAGGTTTTTATGAGCGTTACGATGCAAGAAGTGATGAAACAGTCCGGCGTGGCATTCGGCACCAGTGGTGCCCGTGGCCTAGTGACTGCAATGACTGACCGTGTGTGCTATGTGTACGCGCGGTCTTTTATCAAGTATTGCGAACAGAGCTACAAGTGCGAACACACGATCGCGATTGCAGGTGACTTGCGCCCCAGTACCGAACGCATTCTGAAGGCGCTCGTGAAGGCAGGCGAAGATTCCGCATGGAAGGTTGTCTATTGCGGACGCATCCCTTCTCCGGCCATTGCGCTCTACGGCATCGACAAGGCGCTCCCGACCATCATGGTCACGGGCAGTCACATTCCCGCTGACCGTAACGGTATCAAGTTCAACCATCCGCAGGGCGAAATTTCCAAGAAGGACGAGCAGGGGATTGTTTCGCAGGCGGTGGATTTCGACGAAGCGATCTTTGATGCCAAGGGCATGCTGAAGAATGCCCCCGAGCTCCCGGCGGTGGAAACTGAAGCCGAGGAAAACTACGTGAAGCGCTACCCCGAATTTTTCGGCAGCAGGGCGCTTTCGGGGCTCACCATCGGCGTGTACCAGCATTCCGCCGTGGGCCGCGACATCGTGGTGAAGGTGCTGGAAAGCCTGGGGGCTGTCGTGAAGCCGTTTGCCCGCAGCGAGACGTTCATCCCGGTGGATACCGAGGCTATTCGCAAGGAAGACGAGGAACTTGCCCGCGACTTTGCGCACAAGGACTTCGTGGATGCGATCTTCAGCACCGACGGTGATTCCGACCGCCCGCTTTTGGCAGACGATGTGGGCATGTGGCTGCGTGGCGACGTGCTGGGCATCCTGGCTGCCCAGGCGCTGGGTATCAAGCGCATTGCAACTCCGGTGAGTTGCAACACGTCGCTAGAAAAGTGCGGCAGCTTCGAGCGTATTTGCCGCACCCGCATCGGTAGCCCCTACGTGATCGCCGGCATGGAAAGTCTAGTAGATGCAAACGATGCAAGCGTCTCCGTCGCAGGCTACGAGGCAAATGGCGGGTTCCTCTTGCAGACGAACCTTACCCGCGCCTTTGAAGACGGCACGCGTACGCTTCCGGCGCTCCCCACCCGCGATGCGCTGCTCCCGATGATCGCCGTGATGGTGATGGTCCGCGAACAGAAGATGTGCGTGGTGGACTTGCTCAAGAAGCTTCCGAAGCGCTTTACCGTGAGCGACCGCTTGAAGGAATTCCCGACCGAAGTGTCGAAGGCGAAGCTTGCCGAAATCCGCGAAAAGAAACTCGGCGCAAAGCTGTTCGGCGCCCTTACCGCAAAGCCTTCTAAGTTCAAGCCGAAAGACGGCCCTGCCCCGAAGCCTTTCCACGGCGAAGTCGTCTCGATCGATGAAACCGACGGCTACCGCATGGAATTCGACTCCGGCGACATCGTGCACCTGCGACCGAGTGGAAACGCCCCGGAATTCCGCTGCTATGTGGAGACCGAAGGCAAGGAACGTTCCGCCGAGCTGCTCGCCGGCTGCATGAAAATTATGGAAGGCTGGCGGAAGTAATTGCGACTTTCTTGTTGTGCCCGCGAAAGCGGGCATCTTTTATTTTGCCAGGTGCAGCTTTCTTAAGACTTTGCCAAGGAGTTCGTTGAGAATATCCTTGGCATCTTTGCTTCCTAGGTAGCGCTGGATAATCAGCGTGAGCGTGAACAGCAGAATTCCTGCGGCGCACGCGTAGACGACGAGCACGACGAAGCTCGCCTCGCGCACGAATGCGCCCGAGACGCGGTCGAGCCCGACTGCAGCGGCGATCATGATGCCGAAGGCGACGAGGGCGCGCGCCATGTTCAGGAGTGCATCCTTCATGCCGTCGGTGCCGTTCTTCTTTGCCCACATGAAGATCATCGAGATGACTTGGAGAATTGCGCCCGTCGCGCCGATAATCGGTACGCTCTTGATGCCGAGCCCCATTTCGGGGGCGCCCAGCAGCATGTAGGCGGGAATGGTCGCGGCAAAGATTCCGGTATTGAGAAGCGTCGGCACCCACATGCGTTCGCAGGCGTAGAAGCTGCGCACAAGCACCGCCTGTAGGCAAAGGCCGAGGCTCACAGGCAGGTACCAGCGGAGAATTTCAGAGATTGCCTCGGTGGTTTCTCGCTGGAAGGCGCCGCGTTCAAAGAGGATGCGCACGGCGGGGAAGCTGAGTGCCCACACGGCGACGACCGCCGGAATCAATATGCAGAACATGCGCGAAAGGCTCTTCCAGATTTTACGGTTCAGTTGCCCGAAGTCGCCTTCTTTCACGAGGCGTGCCATGTCGGGGTAGCTCGTGACCGATACGGAAAATCCAAATACCGCGACCAGCGTGTACATGACGCGGTAGGCGTAGTTCAGGCTGGAGATGCCGCTCGTGCCGAAGTTCGCGCCGAAGCTTCGGATGATGAATTCGAGGCCGAACATGGAACCCACGCCAAGCGACATCGGGAGCATCATCTTGAAGTAGCGAACAATGTCTGGATGCGTGGGCTGCACCAGGAACTCGTAGTGGACGCCGCCACGCCGGGCGCCGAAAATCTGCAGGGCAAAGAAGCCGATGAAGGCGCCCACCGGCACGCCCCAGGCGAATCCTTCCAAGCCATAATGCGTGCCGGTAAACTTCTCGAGCGCGATTCCCAGGGCACCGCCGCCCACGATCGCCACGTTGTAGATGAGCCCGGTCATGGACGGAATCAGGAACTGCTTGCGGGTGTGCTGCACGGCCACCAAGATGCTTCCGACAAAGATGAACACCTGACCGGGCAAGATGATGCGGCCGTAGTAGGTGGCGCGCTCGATCAGTTCCGGCGTGGCCCCGTCGACGGTCAACAGCTGCAAAAGCTCCTTCATCCAGATGAATGCGGGGACTACCAGAATCAAGAGTGCAATGCCGAAGGTGTTCAGGACGTTGCTGAAGAATTTCCAGCCGCCCTTTTCGTCGCCTGCGACCTTGTAGCCGGTAAAAATCGGGATGAAGATGATCGACAAGAATCCGGTACTCACCACGTGGTTCAATATGTCTGGAATCATGAAGGCGAGATCGAGAGCGTTCTTTTCAAGCGACACGCCCGCGGCATGGGCCAAAAGCATTTCGCGGAATATTCCGAGCACGCGGCTCAGGAGCATCGAGACAGCGACAATAATGGCGGCTTTGTTCATGAAATGAATTTAGTTTTTTTTATTATCTTTATGTCATGAAGAAATTTATCTCTGCCCTTTTCTCCCTAGCAGCTCTTTCTTTTGCTGCCAATGTTCAGGTGCTCGCCCCCGAAGGAGCCGAGTTCTCCCCCGATGCTCCGAATATGGTGCACTCCATTGTGCGCGCATCCGTCAGCGAAACGGGCAATACCCCGGTCGATGGCGGCGCCGAAATTCAGCTGCGCACGAATGTCATGACGATGGGTTCGTCCTTTGTCGTGGTTTGTGAACAAATTAACAACGGAACCGTTGTCGGGAGTGGCAGGCAGAAGGCGGGCTCCATCGACGATCTCGATGTCGCAATCGATGGCGCCGTCAAGTCGGCACTCGCCAATGTCTCTGAAAACGATTCGGACGATTCTTATGCATCGACCGCCGCTAGGCAGGAACCGCAGCCGAACGTGGTGGTGTATGTCGCCGAAGACGGCGACCGCGGCGATCCCAACGACAACTTTGCCCACAAGCGCCCGACCCGCAACTACGTGAGCTATGGTCTTGGTGCCGCCCTCTGGCACAACTACGACTTTACGGAAGACCGCTGCGATGAAAGCGCAGAATGCCACAAGAAATACGATGAGGACCGCAGCTGGGAACAGGCCTTCGTATTCCACTACGCCCGCATCTTCGAGGTGATCCCGCAGGCGGCTATCACCATCGTGAACAACATGAACATGTCCTTTGGCGACGAATGGCAGCTGCACGAGACCTTCCTCTTGGGTGGCCGCTTCTTCCCGAGCACCGGCACGATCACGCCGTTCCTGGGTGCAGGCTTTGGTCTCGGCATCCAGCTCGACGACCACTACTACGAAAACGACGAAAGCTTTGCCATCGGCCTTGCCGGCGGCGCAGAACTTGGCGTAATCTTCTTCCGCAACTCGGCGACCCAGCTCGAAGTGGGCCTTGCCTGGGATGCCCTGTGGGACGGCTTCGACAGTTTTGACCGCCGCTTCGGTGCCGGAAGCTTCTACATCGCCATCAACTACTAGGGCGTGGCGGGGGAGTTAGGGCGATGCAACGGTTTTTCGTGTGGACACTCCTCCTGATCCCCGTCCTTTTTTCTAGTTGCGCCAAGAAGGTTCCCGAGCCGGAATTCCGTCCGGTTCAGCTCCACTGGAACCTTGCCGAGGGCGAAGACGAGGCCCAAATGCCCCGCAAGGACGACTGTGTGATACTGCTCACAGGGCGCCTTATGGGAGAGGCTCCGGTGCAGGCTTCTACGGTGGGGGAACTTAGCTACGAGGTGACCTACCGCCGCAGCCCTGAAAACGCCAAAATTGTCGAATTTGAAGGAATTTGCGCAGATTTATCCATAATGGAGGGGCCGGAATGCCGGTGGAAGGCGACCTGCGACGAAGACCTAAATATCGTTGTAAAGTTTCACAACGGAGATTAGTCCTTAATCCTAGTTTTTTGAGTATCAAGGATTTATCTTTCCTAGTATGAAGCAGATTTTTGAATATACCGACTACCGCGAATGGCTACGAGACGCTTTTGAAGACTTTAAGCAACGTAAGACCATTATTTCTTGGCGTTACATGGCCATGAAGATGGGTGCCGACCCCGGCAACCTGTTGCGCGTGTCGCAAGGTAAGATTCATCTGCCGTTAAGCCTGATCAAGCCCGCCGCGGAATTTTTCGAACTCGAAGGCAAGGAAGCCGACTACTGGGCCGAAATGGTCTACTTTGGCCGCGCAAAGACCGACGCCGATGCGCTCCAGCACTACGAGCGCATGCAGGCGCTCAAGGGCGTTTCTCTTAAGTTGTTGCAAAAGAAGGAACTGGAATTCTACCGCCACTGGTACTACAACGCCATCCGTTCCGTTATCGGCATCTGCAAGTTCAAGGACGACTACCAGGGTCTTGCCGAAAGCTGCACCCCGAACATTACCGAAAAAGAGGCGAAGGACGCCGTCAAGCTGCTTGCAGACCTGAACATGATTTCGACCGACCGCGAAGGCTACTGGAAGGTGAACGACACCTTCGTGTCTACCGGCGGAAACTGGCGCTCCCAGGCCGTGCGCGCCTTCCAGCACGAGACGATCCGCCTCGCCGACGAGTCCCTGGACCGTCACCAGCCATTTTTGAGGGATATCAGCACTGTCACCATGACGTTCTGCATGGACGATATCCAGCTTTTGCGCGAAAAGATTAACGCTTTCCGCGAAGATTTACTACGTTTATCCCAAGAAGGGACGGATGACGACACTGTATTCCAGTTGAACATCCAGATGTTCCCGCTCGCGTTCACCAAACCTCTAAAGGAGAAGGAAAAATGAGAAAATCGCTTTTTCTTTTGCCCCTAGTCTCGGGTTTGGTTTTCGGTTTGTCCGCCTGTTCCAACAAGGCGGAAAGCGAAGGTATTGCGGGTGGACCGGGCAGCATTACCACGAACGGACTTGCTCTGATTGACGGCCAGCCGGCATCTTATGCCACGGTGGCGCTGCGCAAGGTGGACTTCAGGGCCGAGCGGCCCGTCGAGGAAAACGCCCTGGTGGTGGCCGATGTCTATGCCGACAAGGACGGCTACTTTGACGTGAATATCCCTGCTGACGGCGAGTACCGCCTGACGGTGCTGCACGATGGCGTGGCCTATTCCAAGGTGGTGTCGCACGGTGACTTTGCCGAAGTGGGCAAGGCGACGGAACCCGATACGGTGAACCTCACTGCGACGGCCGTGATGGCGGGCGTTGTCGACATTCCCGAGGGCGATTCCTCTGTCTGGGTCGGCATTGTCGGAACCGATGTGCTGGTGAAGACCGATGCGGCGGGCTGGTTCGCGCTGTCGGCGTTGCCGGCGAACGATTCTCTCGTGCTCTACTTCGTAAGTGAAAATTTCGCCCAGAATCTGGGATCGCAGTCGGTCTACGTGACTCCGCGTGAATCGCTGATGAAGGATTACCGTAGCGTGATTCCTGGCGATACCTCGTCCAGGGATACGGCGCAAAAGGATACCGCCGTGCCGCTCCCGCAGGTGTTGGCACTCATGGGAGATGGCTCTCCTGCGGCCTATGCGACGGTGGCACTCCGCGCCGCCGGTGCGATGGTTGATAGTTATGTTGTTCAAAATGCGATGGCTGAATCCGATCTCCGCGCCGATAAGCAGGGGCGTTTCGATATGGAATGGCCTACCAAGGGTGACTTCCGTCTGACGGTCGTAAAAGATGGCTTTGCTTTCTCCAAGGTGTATAGCGCCAAGGAACTCGCCGGCCTCGATACGGTCCGCCTTTCGGCTACCGCCTCGATTTCGAGCAAGGTAACGCTCCGTTCGGTGGATACCGCGGTGTGGGTGGGCGTCTATGGCCTCGATTTGTTGGTCAAGACGAATAACGTGGGCGCCTACGTGCTTCCGAATGTTCCTGCGAACGATGAACTCGGCATCTACTTTGTGACGGCGGATTCCGCCAATGGCCTGTACGCCGAATGGAAAGCTTTTGCCGAACCGAGCAGCACGGAATTCCTGAGCCCCGTGAAGGTGCTCCAGGATTTTGAGGCCGGCGTCGACGGCTGGTATGTGAATACCGATTCCCTGAAGAAGGGGACGACCATTACGCCCGCAAAGAATGCGAAGGACGGTGTCGTATACGATTCTACCCGCAAGTCCAAGGTGTTCCACGGTACGTACAAACTAGCAAACGACGGCTACGCCTGGGCGCTTGTTGGAACATCGTTTGAACACTATATGAACCTTGCCGCCATCGATTCCGTGGTGTTCTACGCGAAGGGCGACGGCAATATCCGTCTTTCGCTGGAAAACTACATCGATCCGTCCAAGAACCTGAAAGCCGCCACCGAATGGATAAAGCTCTCGAAGGACTGGACGCGCATTAGCGTGAATCCGGCGGAACTTTGCGTAGGCAACGCCACCGACGAGACCTGTTTTGCATCGTGGAGCGCGGTCAAGAATTACGTGAAGCAGTTCCACATCTTTGTGCAGGACGGCACCGAATTCTACATCGACGACGTGGCGCTCTACGGCGTATTGTTCTAGGCAACAAATACAATTTATTACATGAGAAAACCGCCCGGAAAAGGCGGTTTTTTAAGTGTTTCTGGCCTTGTTTTCGGCTTGTCAAGGCTTGTATAGGAACCCGAAATTAAGTATCTTTGTACTTATGGAAAATCTTGAAAAAGAAGCATCTGTTGCTCTTGATTACCTTTCCCGCATCTCGAAGGAAGCGGAAAAGAAGTTTGATGAATTTTTGCCGCCCGTCGCCGACCGTCCGGAAAGGCTCCACGAGGCGATGCGTTATTCGATGTTCGCCGGTGGAAAGAGACTCCGTCCGGCACTTGTTCGCGCTGCGTTTGACATGTTCGGTGGAAAGGGCGATTTGGTGGACTACGCCATGAGCGCCCTCGAAATGCTCCACACCTTCAGCTTGATTCACGATGACCTGCCCTGCATCGACAATGATGACTTTAGGCGCGGAAAGCCCACGAGCCATAAGCAGTTCGGCGAAGCCACCGCCGTCATGGCTGGCGATGCCCTCTGCATTCTCGCTTTTGAACTGATGGGCAAGACCGGCAACGCGAAGGCGATTGAAGTCCTCGCACATCTGCTGGGTACCTACGGCATGATCGGTGGCGAAATGATCGACATCGAGTGCGAAGGCAAGAAGGTCGATCTCGAAATTGTCGACTACATCCATTACCACAAGACGGCGGCCCTGATCGAGGCTTCCCTGGAAGTGGGCGCGCGCCTTGCAGGTGCAAGCGAAGGCGACATCAAGATTGTTCGCGACTACGGCCGCGCCATCGGCCTTGCGTTCCAGATTGTGGACGACATTCTGGATATCGTTTCGACGACCGAGGAACTGGGCAAGGATGCCGGTTCCGACATTGAAAAGGGTAAGGCGACGTACCCGGCGCTGGTGGGCCTCGAAAAGTCCCGCGAACGTGCGCATGAACTGTACGAGGAATCGCTTAAGGCTTTGGACGGCCTCAAGTGCGATACCACGATCCTGCGCTCCATTGCCGCATTCATCATTACCAGGGTTAACTAATGGACCTTAAGAATATCAAGTCCCCCCAGGACATAAAGCATTGCTCTGTCGAGGAGCTTTATCACCTGGCGTCGCAGATCCGCGAGACCATCATCGGTCAAGTGGCTAAGCATGGCGGTCACCTGGCGTCTAGCCTGGGTGTGGTGGAACTGACGCTCGCTCTGCATTATGTGTTTAACGCCCCCGACGACAAGATCGTGTGGGACGTGGGACACCAGGCTTACGTTCACAAGCTTTTGACGGGTCGTTTCGACCGTTTCGACACGCTTCGCCAGCAGGGTGGTATTTCGGGATTCTTGAAGAGGAACGAGAGCGAGTACGACTGCTACGGTGCAGGACATGCGACGACCTCGATTTCTGCCGCGCTCGGTTTCGCGGTGGCCCGTGACCATTTCAAGCGCAAGAACAGCGTGGTGGCCGTGATTGGTGACGGCTCCATGACGGGCGGTATGGCTTACGAAGCCATCAACAACGCAGGTCTTTCGAAGCAGAACATGACCATCATCTTGAACGACAACAAGATGAGCATCGCCCCGAACGTGGGTAACTTCAGCAAGTACCTGAACCGCGTGATTTCGGACCCGGTCTACAACAAGATGCGTTCGGACTTGGACCGCCTGATGAAGCGCCTTCCGGGAATTTTGGGATCGCGTTTCCGTGACTTGTTCCTGCAGGCGGAACGCGCCGCGAAGACTGCGGTAAAGCCGGGACGCTTCTTCGAAGACCTGGGCATCCGCTACTTTGGCCCGATTGATGGCCACGACATCAACGAACTGATTATGCTGTTGCAGCGTGTCAAGGAACAGCCGGGCCCGTGCTTGGTGCATATCTTGACCGAGAAGGGACGCGGGCTTGATGCGGCCGTGAAGAACCCGACCAAGTGGCACGGCATTGGACCTTTCGACCCTGAAAGCGGACTTCCGCTTGCTCCGGGAAAGCCGAACCCGTCACTCACGCATGTGTTCGGGCAGACGTTGCTTGAACTCGCGAAGAAGGATGACCGCATTATCGGCATTACGGCAGCCATGCCTACCGGTTGCGGTATGGATATTGTGGCGAAGGAACTTCCGGATCGCGTGATTGACGTGGGCATTGCCGAAGAACATGCTCTTACGTTTGCCTCGGGCCTTGCCTGCGACGGCGTGGTGCCGGTGGTCGCGATTTATTCGAGCTTTATGCAGCGCGCCTACGACCAGATTATGCACGACATCGCCTTGCAGAACTTGCACGTTGTGATGGTGCTTGACCGGGCGGGGCTTGTTGGGGCCGACGGCCCGACTCACCATGGCGCGTTCGACTTGTCTTACCTGCGCACGGTGCCGGGCATTACCATCTTGGCGCCGAGCAACGAAAACGAACTGCGCGACATGGTGCGCGCGGCTATCGACATGAAGGGTCCTGTCGCGATCCGATACCCGCGCGGCACCGCACTCGAAGAACACCTGAAGCCCGCTCCCGAAACTGTGGACGTGAAGCTCCCGAAGGTGCTGGAAGAAGGCAAAGACATCTTGCTCTTGGGTGCCGGCTTCATGACAAACGAACTCAAGAAGACGGCTGCGATTCTCCGCGAAAACGGAAAGAACCCGACGGTCGTGGATGCTCGCATTATCAAGCCGCTGGATACCGAGGCTTACCGCAAGCTCTTTGACGTCCACAAGGTTATTGTGACGCTTGAAGACAACACGCTGGTGGGCGGTTTCGGTTCTGCCGTGGCCGAACTCATCGCGGATCTTGGGCTTGAGGGCAAGCGCCTTTTGCGCTTTGGCCTGCCGGACCATTTTGTGGAACAGGGCGAAATTCCTGCCTTGTTCAAGCTTTTGAAAATTGACGGGGAATCCGTCGCCAAACAAATCATGGAAAAAGTATGAGCGAAGAAAATAACAACAAACGCACCGTAAAGATAACCCTGGACCGCAAGTTCGGAGTGAGCGAAAAGCCTGAACGTCGTCCGCGTCGTGATGATGACCGCGAAGGTCGTTCCTTCGGTGATCGCGCGGGTGCCCGTGGCGACAAGAAGTTTGGCGACCGTAAGCCCTTTGGTGACCGTGGCGATCGTGGTGAACGCCGCGAAGGCCGTTTCGACCGTGAACGCCGCCCGCGTCGCGACGGTGATGACCGTGGCTTCAACGGAAGCCGCGAAGGTCGCCGCCCGTTCGGTGACAGGGGCCGCTTTGGTGGCGACCGTCGCCCGCGCCGCGAATTTGCATCTGCAGGTGCACCGATTTACCGCCAGCGCCCCGAAGAACAGAAGGAAGCTGTCGAAGAAGTTTTGGACGAAGCCGCACTCGAAGCCCGCGTGGCCGAAGTGGAGGCCAGCGAAGATACGAACTTCAACCCGCCCTGGTACAAGAAGCTTTTGGCTCTCACAACCGAAAAGGGCCGCGAACGCGAAGGCAAGTTCCTTGGCGAAGGCGTGCACGTGGTGCAGGAACTGGTGTCCAACCACCGCGAGCTCGTGATGGGCGTCTATGTGACCGAAGGCTTCAACGACGAAGCCATGATCGAACTGATCAACGATGCCGAAATCAAGCTGAATGTTCTTACCGAAGACCAGATGAAGAAGATTTCTTCGACGGTGACGACGCAGGGCATTGTGGCGGTTGCACGCATCGCAAGCAAGAAGCCGGTGTACGAATCTAGCCGCAGCGTGATTACGCTCGTGGACGCCGTGCAGGATCCGGGTAACTTGGGAACGCTTTTCCGCACGAGCCTTGGCTTTGGTTCCGACGGCATGATTCTTGGCCGCGGCACCGTGAGCCCGTTCAACCCGAAGGTGGTACGCGGTTCCTCGGGAACATTCCTCCGCGTGCCTTTCGAATTTGATGTCGATCTCGTGGACCAGATCAATTTCCTCCGTAGCAAGGGCTACACCATCATCGCAACCGATTTGCACGCCAAGCAGTCCCTGCGCCAGATTCCTTCGAACAAGCTTCGCAAGATGGCATTCCTCGTAGGCAACGAAGGTGCGGGCACCAACCCATACTTCATCGAGCTTGCCGACGAAACGGTGAAGATCCCGATGAGCAGCGAACTCGAATCCCTGAATGTCGCTGTCGCTCACGGTATCCTTAGCTACGAAGCCGCACAGATTCAAGAGGAACTTAAGTAATGAACTTCCAGGCCCGTTTAGAAGAACGTATCGCGAAGTGCGGTAACCCGATTTGCCTCGGCATGGATCCGGTCATGAAGCTGATCGACCCGTGCTGCCCCGAAGGGAGTGCCGAAGACAAGATCAAGCGTTTCTATTCCGAAATTCTGGAATGCTGTTTAAAGCGTAACGTGGCGCCCGCCGTGGTGAAGCCGAACAGCGCTTACTACGAATGCGTGAGCGTGCAGGCGATGCTTGTGTTGCAGCAGCTGATTGCCGACTACAAGAGTGCCGGCATTCCCGTGATTTTAGATGCAAAGCGTGGTGACATCGGTAAGTCGAGCGCCGCTTATGCAACCGCCGCTTACGATGTGTACAAGGCCGACGCCGTGACGGTTTCCCCGTGGATGGGTGCCGATTCCGTGGGCCCGTTCATTCGCGAAAATTCTGAAAACGGTGCCTATGTGCTGCTGCGTACCAGCAACAAGGGCGCCCACGATTTCCAAGATTTGCCGGTGTCCCGTAGCGACGACCCGCGCGATGTTGCCGAAGCCTTCTATTCCGTGGCCGACAAGATTATGGAATGGGACGCTAACCTCGGTTACCTCGGTGCCGTGGTCGGTGCAACCCACCCCGAAGAACTCGAAAAGATTACCGCTTACACGGTGGCCCACAAGCACGAAATTCCGTTCCTGATTCCGGGCGTGTCTATTCCTGGTGTTCCGGGCGGTCAGGGCGGTGACGCGAAGACCGTGCTTACCGCTATTGCCAATGGCGGTGGCAAGCGCAAGTTCCATGTGCTCAACAGCTCCAGCGGTTTGAACTTCGCCTACCAGCGCAGCGGCCACCCTGAGAACTTTGCAAACGACTGCGTGGACGCTCTCGAAAAACTTGCCGAGGCTTGCCAGATTTAAGTATGCGTTTTCTTGCTGTCATCATATTCGCTATCGCAGTTATCGCGGCGGCCTTCCACTTTGCGAAGCCACTCCCCGGTACGAACTTCGACGAGTCTTTCTTGCCGAAGGCTTCGACGGTGCATTATGTGGCGGCAGGGCATGACGCATCGGTCGCGGGACTCTTTTGGATCAAGGGACTTACGGAACTTGGCGAGAGCTACCTGACCGGCAAGGAATATGCCTACCTTGGCCACGTGGCGGAACTTTCGACAAGTCTCGATTCCCTGTTCTACACGCCGTATTACTTTGTTGGAGGCGTGACTCCGATCGATGCTCCCGATACGTCGGATTTCTCGGTGCTGCGCCGTGCAAGCCGCGTTTACCCCGAGAACTGGCGCCTGTCGCTTTACTACGCGCTTCGCCTTGCCCGTGGCCCGTACCCGAACAGGACCGAAGCGGCTAACGTGATGCGCAAGTATTTTGATAGCCCAGACACAACGATTCCCGACCACATCCGCACCATCTACCGCAGCTTCGAACTGGATTCCATGCAGACGGAGACTGCGCTCGAAACCGTACTGAACGATGTGATGCAACCGCGCTTCAAGAAGTTCCGCGCAAGCTTCTATTCCAAGATTTTAAAGCTGCTGGGCCACAAGGGACTGATCACAGACTTTGACAAGGATGAGACTTATCAGAAGGTGAAGATGCTTGTTGACGGCATGGCCGACGGTAAGATTCACCCGGCAATCGTCTACCGCGAACTCCTCACCATGAAGAAACTTCAAGATGAAAAACTTGCCGAAGAAGCCAAGGCGAAAGAAGCTGCGGCAGATTCTACGGCAGTGACGGACACGACAGTTGCAGCAGATTCAACAGTCGTCGATTCTACGGCAGCGATGGACACGACTGCAGCTGCATCAAAGGCCGATTCAACGTCGGCATCGAATTAGCGTTTGAAGATTTTTCTTGAAACGGGGCGGGCGACGACCCGCTTTTTTATTCCCCGCAGCGCTTCGAGTTGTTCGGGAGACCCATCAGCTCGAAGGCGTTCTTGCAGCGGAGCTTTAAATCCGCAGCTTCCTTGGCGGGAGTTGCCTTCAGCTGCGAGCGGTAGTAGAGAATGGTTGCCGTATTGTAGGGCTTGTTCGCCTTGATTGCCTTTTCTTCGGCGACTCGGTACAGGGAGTCTGCCTCGCCGCTGCCGCTGATGTCTGCCATGCGTGCCGCGGTGAATGCGTAAAATCCGCCTTTCTTGTCGGAACGCTTGCCCGCCATCTTCAGCGATTCCTGGGCGCGGTCCGTGTCGCGGCTGCCTGCATAGGCGATGGCGCATTCGCCATAGAATGCCGCCTGCGTATTCTCGTCGGCTTTTTTCAGGGTCTTTTCATCGAAGCCGCTGCAGGTTTTCGCGGCGTCCTTGTAGTTTTCGCGGGCGTTCAGCAGTGCCAGTTTCACCTTGGCGTACTGTACCTGTGTGCTCTGGTCTAGCGCATTTTCGCGGACGACAGAAAGTAGCGAATCCGCAAATTCAAGGTCCAGGCTCATGGTACGAATCTGTGCCATGGCAATCAGCACGCGTCCTTCGGAAAGCAGGTCCGATTCCTTGCGGCTTGCAAGCAGGGCGCGTTCCAGCTGGCCGTACCCCTTGGCAAACTTGCCGTTGTCGAAAGACCTTTGGGCGCGGTAAGAGAGAATGCCCGATTCGGAGGCGCTTGCGACGGTACCCGCAGCAAGCATCGCGACAAGAATCTGCTTGAGCCTGCGCGTTACCATAGCGTCTCCACCATAAAGGGCACGGAATCCTTGCTAGGCATCGAGCGGCGAATAATCCACATGTTCGAGATGCCTGCCATCAGGTCGTCTGCGTTCTGCAGCGTCTGCTCGGTCGATTCCATGAAGTCCGAGAGTCCGGCAGTCACGAGGCTTACTTCGTTCAGCAGTCCGTCGACTCGGTTGAAGGTGTTGTCCACCTTGCCCATCATGCCGTCGACATTTCCCAGGAGGTTGTCGAGTTTTTGCGGCATGGGCTTCATTTCGGTCATGAGTTCGGCGACATTGTCGGTGATGCCGTCCACCTTGCCCAGGAGAACCGGGACCTGCACCTGTATCGTATCGAACAGACCTGATGCCTGGTTAAGCACCTTCTTGCCGGAGTACGTGATGTCGTCGAGGCGGACCAGCTGGCGATTCAGGTTGTCATAGAGCTGCCTTGAACCGAAAAGGGCACCGATGGTCGTTCCTGTATCCAGGGCCATTCCGACAAGGGTGTCGGCGGCGTTGATCAACTTGTTGACTCTTCCCAGGAGCTCGTTGGCGGTTTCGATCACGGTTTCGATGTCCTGCGCCTGTCCGGGCGGCAGGTAGTCGCCGTCTTGCAGGACGCGGCCCTTGCCACGGCGCACGTCGATATTGATGATACGCGCCGAGATCATGTTCTGGTCGCGCATCGCAAACACTTCGGCACTGTCGGTAATCAGGTTCTGGTACTGCTTGCGGATAATAAATTCCATCTTTACGCCGTCGCCTTCGATTTCCATTTCGCCGATCTGGCCCACATCCACGCCGCTGATCTGGACGCGAGTGCCCGGACGCAGGCCGAACGCCTTTTCGAAGTTGCTGTGCAGGCGGTATTCTTCAACACCGATCATGCCGGTGGAGAACAGCTTTGCGTAAAGCACAATGGCAAACACCATGACGGCAACGGTAAACAAGATGCCGACCAGGAGGCCGGATATCTCCATCCAGTTGATTCGCTTTAATGGTTTGAATGCCATGTTCAATAATATAGCAATATCTATCTTTTCAACATGGATTTCTTTGAATTTTTGAATTATGCGGTCACTCCTTACCATACGGTAGACAAAATCAGGCAAATTTTGGCCACGCCGAGCGATAGCGTGAAAATTTTTGAGCGGGGCGGCGCCCTTATCGCGGTGCGCCTGCCAAAGAAAGTTTGTCTGGACTCGCACTTTAGGATAGCCCTTGCCCATACGGATTTTCCGGCACTCAAGATCACCCCGAATCCGGACCGTGCCGCGGCAGGGGTCCAGACGCTGCACCCCGAAATCTACGGCAGCCCCATATACACAAGTTGGTTGGACCGCGACCTGGGCTATGCGGGGCTCATCGCCTATGAACTTGGCGGAAAAGTCCAGACAAAGCTGTTCCGTGGCGATAAACTTGTCCGCATTCCGCAACTGGCAGTTCACCTGAACCGCGGCGTGAACCAGGACGGGCTCAAGGTGAACCCGCAAACGGACCTGAATGCCCTGTGGACGGCGGCATGCGGCGCGAAGTTTGCCGACATGCTGCAGCGCGAGGTTCCGGCAGGCGGTCACCTGTTGGACTTCGATTTTCAGCTTTTTGACGCACAGCCGGCAAACCGGGGCGGCCTTCAGGACGAGTGGATCTATTCGGGTAGGCTTGATAACCTGAGCAGCTGCCATGCGATTGCCGAGGCCTTTGCTGCGGGGAGCGCGCTGGAGAACGACTTCCAGGTGGCGGCCTTCTTCAACAACGAGGAGGTTGGTTCCGAGACCCGCGAAGGTGCCGCCGGCAACTTCCTGAAGAGCGTATTGGAAACATCATTGCGAGGGAGTGAAGCGACCGAAGCAATCCATTTGGATTGCATGCTTGCGGCAAGCCTTGCGCTCTCCATTGACATGGCGCATGCGGAACACCCGAACTTTGTGCAGAAGCACGAAAGCAACCATGCCCCTGTATTGGGTGGCGGTGTCGTGTTGAAGGTGAATTCGCAGAAGCGTTACGCAAGCGACGTGTTTTCCAATGCTCGGTTCAAGCTTATTTGCGAACAAAGTAAAATTCCGTATCAGACCTTCGTGATGCGTAACGATATGCCTTGCGGCTCTACGGTGGGGCCTGCAATTTCTGCCAGTCTTGGGATTCCGACGGTGGATATTGGCGAACCCATGCTCAGCATGCACAGCATCCGCGAAATGACGGCCGTTGCAGATCACGAAAAAATGACAAGTTTGGTCTCTGCGTTCTGGAAGTAACCCTAAATAACTAAATTTACCTTTATGCGTTTACCGAAAGAGTTCTCGTTCAAAAGTCTAGTGATGGTCATGCTTGAAAAAGTCAAGGGTTGTTTCCAGAAGGATTCCTTTGCTTTGTGGGGGCTGCTGGTCATTTTGCTCAATTTTGTGATGCTTCACGGAATCGGGTTTGCCTCTGACTTGACATTCTGGCGGCATTGGATTAACGACTTGCAGATGGGTGTTGCAAACTTTACCGGCAACTACCCCCCGCTCTATGTGCTGTGGCTCCGCGTGGTTGGCGTCATCTACAAGGTGACTGGCCTCAATATGGACCTGGAATACGAACTCAAGCAGTTCTGCCTTTTCCCGGTCATCTTGGCGCACATCTCGCTTGCGCACTTTGTGTGGCTTCGCATCTGGAAGCGCAGCTGGCTCCCTGAAGTGAAAACCATCGTGATGCTTCTGGTGGTGGCAAACCCGGCGTTTTACCTGGACGGCCCCATTTGGGGGCAGGTCGATGTGCTGCCCGTGACGTTCTGCGTGTGGGGACTCTGGTACGCCTCTCGCCCCAAAACTTACGCAATAGGCATGGCGCTCTTTATGCTTGGGCTCTTGACGAAGTTCCAGATGATCATGTTCCTGCCGGTATTCGGTGCACTGTCGCTCCGTTACCGCAGGGTGATGTGGAAGGGGCTTCTTGCGATGGCTGCGGCCTTTTTGCTGGTGTTCCTGCCGTTTATTTTAGCGGGGAATTTTAGCAAGGAATTTGCGCAGGCCTACTTGAGCACGATCGACGAGTACCCTTACGCATCGATGAACGCGGGTAATTTGTGGATGGTTTTTTCGGGGAACATGACGCCGCAATCGAGGCCGATTTTTGAATGGGCTCCTTCGTTCATGAATCCTGGGCTCCTGGGAAAGATTTTGTTCGTGGTCGTTTCGGTGGCGGTGATGGCTCTCACCTTCTTTAGACGCCTGCCCGTTTCGCGCATTATGTCGCTTGCGGCGCTGAATGCTTTTGCGTTCTTTATGATTCTGCCCTGCATGCACGAACGCTACGTGCTCGCGGCGGCCGTGGTTGCCATTGCGGGTGTCGCCTGCAAGAATCGCCCGGTCGTGATCTGGGCGGTGCTCCTTTCGATGGTCGCCTTCTTGAACATTTCGATGATGACTTCGATTCGCGGAAGCGCTCTCTGGTTCTGGATAGCCATGGCAGGCATCGTGGTGATGTTTGCCTACATGGTGCATGTATTTGCTCCGGCTGCGCTCGACAAGGCGCTACAGGTTTGCTCCAAGGTAAAGCTGCCTGCGCTTGTGCCGTATGTGCTGTTCGTGCTGATCTACGCCGTTGACGTGGGCGCAAGCTACCTGCAGCAGGCAAAGACCGCCTACCATTTGAAGAAGGGCGAAATGTTTATTTACGACCTAAAGCTTTTGCACCAGGAACAGGGTTACGGCAGCACGCACATAGGCAAGTCAATCGACGACAATCCGCTGCATGTGAACGGCCGGCTCTACCTGAGCGGTATTGGGACGCACGCCCCCTCTAGGCATGTCTACAGGCTCCCCGAGAAGGCGAGCCGCTTTACGGTTATTTGCGGAATCGACGACGAATCGGGAAACGGCGTCGTGGACTTTATCATTGAATTGGATGGTAAGGAAGTATGGCGCAGTGGCCGCATGGAAGGCCGCATGTCGGCTGCCGCGGAAATCGATGTGCGCGGTGCGAAAAAGATCGCGCTCATTACCGACGAGATGGGTTCCAAGAACTTCGACCATGCCGACTGGGTGAACCCGGTGGTGTTCGTTGAAGAATAAGTAAAGGTCTCATGGGCCAAAATGCAAGCTTGGTCACGCGCCAGGCTTTTTTGTATATTCTTGCTATGTAGAAGGGTTTTCTACGTCATTGCGAGCCCGTGAGGGCGAAGCAATCTATGGAAGAAAGAAAATGCGTTTTTTATTGATTTGTGTATGTCTGCTGTCGGTAGCGCTTTTTGCGCGGCCCATAAATGACGGCAATAAACTGTTCAAGAACGGCGACTATGCCGGAGCGCTCGAAAAGTACATGAAGGCCCGCGAGGCCGAACCCGCGAACCCGCTTTTGTTCTACAATATCGGAACTTGCCAGTACAGGCTCGGCAACTACGAAGAGGCGAAAAAGGAACTTGAAAGCGCCGTGCGCATGCCCGATAAGGGTATGGCGGCGAAGGCTGCCTACAACTTGGCGAATACGCATTTCCGCATGGGCGAAAAGGCGGCCGAAGGTAGCGAACGCATTGCGGCCTGGCGCGAATCGGTTGCCTACCTGAAAAAGGCGATTGATCTCGACAACAACTTTGAAAACGCAAAGAAGAACGTAGAAATCGTTCAGCGCAAACTGAAAGAAGAACTCGACAAGCAAAAGCAGAATCAGGATCAAAACCAGGACCAGAATAACGACCAGAAACAGCCGCCGCTTTCCGAGAAGGCGAAGGAAGTCCTGGCGCGTGCACTCCAGCTTTGCAAGGATGGCAAGTATGCCGAAGCGAAGGAAATGCTCGAGAACCTGATTGCCGAAGACGAGACCGCGGGCCAGCTCAGCGGACACGTGCAGCGCATCGACGATGTCATTGAAATCAAGGCGGGCAGGAAGCCCAAGGCGAAAATTGACGCGAGCAACACCGACAACGACCTGGAGGTAATCTGATGAAAATTCAGAATTCAGATTTCAGACTTCAGAATTGTCATTGCGAGCGGAGCGAAGCAATCCATTTTTGCGGTATGATGTTCCTTGCTGTTTTGCTATTGTCGGTGGCGGCCATTGCCGCACCCAAGTCGGCATCTGCCTACTACAGCGATGCGGCGTTCCAGTACATCGAAAACCGCCTGCCTTCTGCCGAAATCACCTGCAACGAGGGCCTGCAATACTACCCGAACGACCAGAAACTGCAAATGCTCCTGGACCGCATTCACGAGGCCAAGGACGAGCAGAAGAACGAAAACAAGAAAAACGACAAGAATCAGGATAATAACCAAGACCAGAATCAAGATCAGAACCAGGATAAGGATCAGCAGGATCAAAACAAGGATCAGCAAAACCAAGACCAGAATCAGAATGGTGACGGGCAGTCCAGCAGTTCTGAATCTGACCAGAATCAAGACCAGAACGGTAGCGAGTCCAGCGACAGCCAGGGGGCCGAAAGCTCCGACAGTAACGGTGGCGGTGCCGGCGAACAGCCCGAGCAGCAGCCCGAAGGCGAGTCGAGCGATAGCAACGGTGGCGAAGAACCGCAGGAACAGCCCGTGCAGATGGGTGAGATGAGCCCCGAAGAAGCCGCGCAGCTCCTGAAGGATTTTGACGAACAGAACGGCGAACGCAAACCCTGGAAACCCATCCGCGGGCAAGCACGACCTGTCAAAGACTGGTAAGGGTATCAAGCGAGAACCCACTTGTGGGTTCGCATTTGATACCCGCAAGGTCTTGCGCTTGTAAAGCGCAATGATTGGTAAGGCGAGCGCCGCAGAAAAATGCTTGCATTTTTCTATGGCCGAGCCGCCGAGTCTTGCGCTCAACGAGCGCAACGACTGGTAAGGCTGGCTTTTGATACCCGCAAGGTCTTGCGCTCAACGAGCGCAATGACTGGTAAGGCATTCACATGTCATCCCGGCTAACCACTCACATGTCATCCCGGCCTTGTGCCGGGATCACCTTTTTTCCTTAAAAGAATATATTATATTCAAGGGTATGAGAAATCTTGCCCTTGCCTTTGGTTTCAGCGCCCTGCTGGCTGCAGGCTTTGTTGCTTGCGGTGACGATTCGTCGGCGAGTGCAGTTGATACACCTTCGAGCGAAAGCGCGCTCCTGTCGAGTTCCTCCGATGTAGATTCGTCAAGTTCCACGCAAATCTCCTCGGAATCGAAAACATTTTCATCATCGGTCGAAAATGAGGCGCGGAGTTCGAGCGATGCGCTTTCTTCGGGAAAGCAGTCTGGTTCTTCTGAATCTGCTCCGGTATCCTCTTCGTCCGTTGTGTCGGAGGGTTCTTCATCGAGTGAGGCGCTTGCGTCTTCTGACGATAACGATAGCGACGACGGCAAGTGCACCGATTGCGACAGCTACACCGCGGCAGACCCCGAACTCACCGAAAACGGCGGCAAGGGTTCCGTGACCACCTACGGGAGCATCACGGCAAAAGAAACGAGCCTCGGTGGCGCCTGCAACTACGGACAAACTAACATACAGTACTACGCGGCCATTCACGTGAATGTGTCCCCCGGCGATGAAAAGGGCCCGTGGAATGGCGGCGCGGCCTGTGGCGGCTGCGTGCGCGTGAAGGCGAAAACACCCGACGGCTGGAAGCATGTGACCGTGCGCATTACCGACCGCTGCCCCGATGCTGATTGCGGCGTGGACCTGGGCGGCGCCCCTGCCGCTGACATCATGGGAAATCAGGTGGGCCGCTACTATGGCGAATGGGAATTCGTGAGCTGTGAGGGCGTCGACGGCGTGTGGGGCGATTCAACGTCGCTCTGGGTCAAGGAAGGTGCCAGCGAATTCTGGAGCATTATCCAGGTGCGCAACCCAAAGGACATGGTAAAATCCATCGCCATCTACGGTGTCGACACACGTGACTTCTACGAACTAGAAATGGTTGTGGGCACCGAAAACTTCTGGACCGTTCCTGAGGCCGTCTTAAAGACCGGCAACCGCTACCGCGTCGTTGTAACTTACCGCACCGGCACCGACGACGAATGGAAAATCAAGGGCTCTGACCTCGCAGTACCCGAGGCCAACCTGTACCTATACGAACATAGGGAATAGGCTAGATCAACTATACTTGACTTGTCTTAATCATATTTGACTCGCTCCTGCAGGGTGATGACGAAACCGAGGATTTCAAGAATTTTAGAAAGTATGCTGATGCTCGGATTTGCGCTTCCGTTTTCGATTGCGCTCACGGTGCGCAGGCTGACGCCCGCCATTTCCGCAAGGTCCGCCTGTGAAATCCTAAAGTATTTGCGCCGTTGCGCTATCTGTTCTCCAAGATTCTGCATCTATTTATCGCTGTTTTGTGTTTAAAATGTGTAATATATTGCGTGTTTTCGATATGGCAGTTTTCATCGCAAGATGTCTAGACGAGGCATCATAAATATAAGCTCATGATTGTTGGAAGGCAAGAGGAATGGAATTTCTAGAATGTTTGCGGTTTTTGGTTGCAAAATAATCAAATTATATTAGTTTTACTAGAGCAATAACAACTATCTAGCGGCTTCGCATAGACAATTTTTGTTGTGAATTGCTTTCAGATTTTCTAGTTTTACTAGTGCAATGACAACACTCTGCCCGGGCATCGTCAAGGACAACACGTTGTGAATTGCTTTCAGATTTTCTAGTTTTACTAGTGCAATGACAACTCATACGAGGCTCATAACCAAAAGGCTCATGTTGTGAATTGCTTTCAGATTTTCTAGTTTTACTAGTGCAATGACAACATTGCAGTGGCGAATACCAGGAATGGCGAGTTGTGAATTGCTTTCAGATTTTCTAGTTTTACTAGTGCAATGACAACTTTCGGAATCGGCGTTATCGTATCCCTCGTGTTGTGAATTGCTTTCAGATTTTCTAGTTTTACTAGTGCAATGACAACAAGTCATACGCAATGATGGTTAAACGCCAAGTTGTGAATTGCTTTCAGATTTTCTAGTTTTACTAGTGCAATGACAACGCTATACCTATTATAACAGAGCCTATGCCCGTTGTGAATTGCTTTCAGATTTTCTAGTTTTACTAGTGCAATGACAACTGGAGCGCACAAGCGTGCGTGCAGGATGGAGTTGTGAATTGCTTTCAGATTTTCTAGTTTTACTAGTGCAATGACAACGTCCAGTGGAGTATTCGGCCATCCACACGGGTTGTGAATTGCTTTCAGATTTTCTAGTTTTACTAGTGCAATGACAACTTGGGTTTTTGAATACGGCGAAGGGCTGGAGTTGTGAATTGCTTTCAGATTTTCTAGTTTTACTAGAGCAATAACAACCGGACTTCATCCGCTCCTACGCACGCAACAGTTGTGAATTGCTTTCAGATTTTCTAGTTTTACTAGAGCAATAACAACACGGCGGCAGCAGAACCGACATCACCAAGAGTTGTGAATTGCTTTCAGATTTTCTAGTTTTACTAGAGCAATAACAACCGACGCTGGCGAATGCTGGGAGGCCACCGAGTTGTGAATTGCTTTCAGATTTTCTAGTTTTACTAGAGCAATAACAACGAAGATCGGGAACGGCAGAATAGCGTTCATGTTGTGAATTGCTTTCAGATTTTCTAGTTTTACTAGAGCAATAACAACGAATTTGAATCTGCACCGAACCAAGTCCATGTTGTGAATTGCTTTCAGATTTTCTAGTTTTACTAGAGCAATAACAACCATACGTGGGGTACTTGTTCGACCAAATCAGTTGTGAATTGCTTTCAGATTTTCTAGTTTTACTAGAGCAATAACAACCATCCTGGAAGAACTGACAGACGGTCAAATGTTGTGAATTGCTTTCAGATTTTCTAGTTTTACTAGAGCAATAACAACGAAGTACGGCATTCACTACACTTACCGCAGGTTGTGAATTGCTTTCAGATTTTCTAGTTTTACTAGAGCAATAACAACGCATACCAACAAGCGTTCTTCCACGACTTAGTTGTGAATTGCTTTCAGATTTTCTAGTTTTACTAGAGCAATAACAACCCAAATCTTCAGAAGATAAGCCGGACGCAAGTTGTGAATTGCTTTCAGATTTTCTAGTTTTACTAGAGCAATAACAACTTGACAAAGTTTCCTGACCCAGCTTATCAAGTTGTGAATTGCTTTCAGATTTTCTAGTTTTACTAGAGCAATAACAACACAGAAAATCAACACACACACATCTACTCAGTTGTGAATTGCTTTCAGATTTTCTAGTTTTACTAGAGCAATAACAACTAGACCATGCAGTGTTGACATTAAGAGCTGGTTGTGAATTGCTTTCAGATTTTCTAGTTTTACTAGAGCAATAACAACCGGTAACCGTG
Source organism: Fibrobacter sp. (assembly GCF_045601785.1). Classification (GTDB taxonomy): domain Bacteria; phylum Fibrobacterota; class Fibrobacteria; order Fibrobacterales; family Fibrobacteraceae; genus Fibrobacter. The sequence goes on along the minus strand of NZ_JAZSAF010000040.1, from coordinate 7,206 downwards.
GGAGTCAAGACCACCATAGTTGTGAATTGCTTTCAGATTTTCTAGTTTTACTAGAGCAATAACAACTGATTTGTTGTAACTGAATAAGTGTCAATGAGTTAGTTGTTAAATCGAAATAAAGAAAAAATCGACTTTTCGAAGCCGATTTTTTCGTTTTTAGGGCATTTTTTGTGATTAGAAAAGCTCTAGTTGGAGAGCGGGCTTGGGTAAAGGTTTTTCCTTTTTTCCGTAAAATACTTGAATTTTCCCAAACTGTTTATCGGTAATGCAAAGAATGCTGACAGACCCTTTGGGGGGCATAAAACTCTTTATGCGAGCAATGTGGACCTCGGCGTTTTCAACCGAGGCGCAGTGCCGAACATAAATGGATAATTGAAATCTTGAAAAGCCGTCTTTCAAGAGATTTTTTCGAAACAGCGAATGGCGTTGCCGTTCGATTTTTGTTTCTGTAGGTAGATCAAAGAAACATAGTATCCACATAATTCGATACTCGCTAAATCGATCCATCCTACACCTCAGGATAGATTAGTTTCTTTGTGACTCCCATATAGCATTTGGCGAGCGATGCCGTTGTTGTTGCAACGGCGTTCATTAAAGGCCTTCGCTCTCCATTGATAAAACAATCAAGAACAGGAATTTGCAGGATTTTTGCTTTGATGTCGGTAGACAAATCCTTTGGATATTCTTTAATTTCAGTCAGGATATCTATGGCTAGTTTGTCTACAATCGGTCGGTAGGGCTCCATTATATCATCTGCAAGGCAATACGCATTGTAACGATTGTGATGATGGATGCCCAATGTCGGTAATAGCCCGCTGGAAACTAAAGCTCTTGCAACGACTCCTCTCAAAATGGCGTATCCATAATTCAACATGTTGTTTGGTGGAACTCCATTTCTATCACGGACAAAATCAGAAATGTCGAGAAACATCTCTTTCCAGTAGTATGCTGCAGCAACGGCTTCTCGATTATCAACGTCTCCACTTCGTACGGAGTTTGCCCAAGCTGTCATATTGCCTATTTCGGCGTTTCTTGTGGCCTTCAAGATGGCTGCTTGATTCAAAATTTTCTGTTGGACCGTTTGTTGCCATAGTTGCTTTTTTAATGGAAGAGATGCTTCTATCTGTGCTTGGAATCTTTCGCTTTGCAAGGTGTTTCCGGAAAGTGGTAGTAGTAGTCCCGATGGCAAATGAGTCTTGTCGCAGTTGATTATTGCACAATTGTTTTCTAGTAAGGCTCCGAGCAAAGCGTTGGTCACTGTAATTTGGGGTGAATCAAGGATTATGTATGCAATGTCTTCAATAGCCGCAGTGACGATTTCGTCGTCGCGTTTCTTAATGACAAGCTGGTTGTCCTTTAGGCTTAAATACGCCTGATTCCCAAAATATAATGTCCGTTTAATCATAGGCTATACCCATTTAGTATTCACCTACAGACACAATTTGACCAATATGATTTACACGAACCTTTACAATGCCGTTTAATAAACTTAAACCACCACGTTTCCACGTTTTTCCCAAAAGCTTTTTGTTGTCGTTTAGCATCGTTTCTTGATGATGTCTAAAGAAATAGTCTCTGGTTGTAAATTTTTGTACCCTATACAAGTTTGGACTAATCAATGCATTATTCTTTGAATCTAGTAAGTCGATTTTTTGCGGGTCAAAACCGGTTTCTTGATTCGGGAATACAAAGAATTCATTTTGCTTCATTGTGAACAGGAATTGCCATCCTAGCTCTTTGTTGTATTCTTTGTCAATGATTGGTAATCCCTTTGTGGCTCGTTGCGTCGCTTCGTAGAACGAAACGATATGTTCTTGCAAATTGCCGTCTGCATCCTGGAAAATCGCAACATGGTGATTGTTACCAGTATTCACGAAATCATGTCCTTTTCGCAGGGCTACAGCATTGTTTACAGCACGAATAGTAACACTCTTAATAGAAATTCCTTTTTCTTTATTCAGCCAAATAGGGTTATCCATTAAATTGTCAAAAGCTTTCTTTGCATCGTTATCGTACTCAGCTAAACGATCAAGTAATATTTGCTTTATTTTTCCATCAATCACTTTTTCAATAGATTTAGCGTCTTTGAAATTTTGTGATGAAACTGCTTTACGAATAGTATAGGTCGTTTCGTATGATTTCGTTGTTACAATTTCCGGAATCTTTGTTGTGTGCATTTCGTCCAAATAAATAGGCGATTTTGCAAGTGCATTTTTCCCCGTAAACGCTTTCTTAGCATCACCATTAAATGCATTTAGCCTTTCGAGCAAAGCATCTCGATATTTGGCATTGCATACTGTTGCTATTTTTTCAGCAGTAAATTTTGCATCAATCTTTTCAGATTTTACATTTTCAGCCTGATAGCTTCCGTAAATAGACTCGTTGTGCAACTGTCCACGAGGTGTTAAAGTTTGTTGCTGATTTAACTTTCCATTTTTACCCTTACTGATATTTGTATTTCGTGTTACAACCTTATTTCGCGCCTTAATTGAGATAAGGGTATTTTCCAATTGCTCTTTTGCCTGTGCGCGGAATTCATCCAACGGAATCGGAGGAATGAAACAAAGTTTCCCCTTTTCGTTCCGGTAAAGTTCTTTTTGTTCTATAGTAGCTTCAATCCTTTTCACATCCGCAGGGTTTATATTGCTTAAATCATAATCCGCCAAATCTATGTATTCCTGTTCTGATTTAGGTACACGAGCATTTAAATTGTTCAAATATTGAATATAGCTGCGTTTGGTAAATGCAATCGTTAAAGCGTCCATCGCATGATGACGGTGATCATTTCGTTTTGTCCAATCAATTATCTTATGAATGGTTCTGCCGTCTTTGTCCTTGAAGGCTTCTGTAAGTCCCTGCTTATTATATTTATCCCAATTTAATTCCTGCATAACATCAACAAGTTTCCAATCTTCACGAAGACGGTCTGTGATGGAACCTGTTGTAGGAACAATAAATTTTACAACGTCTTCAAGCATTTCTCGAGCTTTCTTCGCGATGTACTGAGAATCGCGTAAATCACGTTCAATAAAACCAGAAGGAATATCGGCTTCGTGCATTAACAAATTTTTGTATTTCGCCTTGCTAATCATTCCTTCATTGTACATTTTGTCTATACGAGACTTGTATTGTTCTGCGCCATTTTCTCCATATTTAGCGAGAACAAAATCATAAGCGGTAGAGTTGCTTTTCTCAATGTTGGTTTGCCTTTTTTCAAGCGTTTTGTTTGCAAACGAGTCGTCAAAACGCTTTGCCTGGGGAATTATATGTTCAATATCAAATTCCTTACTGAACAGTTTTTCTTGAGGAATATACGTGTCTGAATAAAGAGTTTTGAAACCATTTGATTCTAGTTCTTTATACAGTCTATAGCGAAGTAAGTCATTTTTGCTAGGATGTTCCAAACCGAATTCATTTATGAGAATTTTTCTAAAATCATCATAATCAGCCGTACTTTTCTTAATGGCGTTAGTCATTTCCTCCCGTTCTTTGGCGCTCTTCTTCAATTCTCTTGCTAATTCAATTCGAACTTCGTCTGGTTTCCCATAAGTGTCAATAATTGAATTGACAACATTTACCATCTGGTTCAAAATTTTTTCAACAACAGGATTCCTTAACGAGTTCATTGGAAGCGCGTCTAAATGATCTTTATAGACCTTATTTGCCAACTCCTCACGAGTGAGAGAACGTTTTGAGTGTTTGTATCCTGCGGATGCACAAGCGTCGCTATACATTTGACCTTGTTTCATGAAAGGCAAAATCTTTTTAATTGCCTTTGCCGAAAGACTTCCATAAGCGTCTTCAAAGGTAACGCTAGCTAAAATGGCTGCATAGTCTTCTTCCATGTTACAAAGATTTCCAATCTTTGCAATGAGATTTCTGTTGCCAGTAATAGACTTGTCATCTTGGAATGAATATAATAGGTGCCAAAGTTTGAATAAAGGCTGATTTTCGAGTTCTGGAGTTGTCAATGAGGAATTGTAACTCAAGAAGTCTGTTCTGATTTTCAATTTTTCGAATGAGTTCTGAACGGTATTAAAGATTTCTTTTGCAGGCATCTTTTGGAAGTTGAATTCTCCGTAACCACTCATTTCGATAATACGTTGATAAGCATCAAATAATTTTGATTGAGTCTGGTTTCCTTCTAGTTTATCGAAGTTTAAATCGTATTCACGGTATTCCTTGTTAAATAGAACTTTTAACGCATCTGATTTGCTTAATTGCTCCTTTACATTCAGTTCAGCAAATAATTTCTCTTTTTCGTCTTGCTTTAATGCGCAATACTCGCCAGTTTCCTTGCTTGTTAGCATCAAATTGTTTAGAACTTGCCATATACGAAATTCTTGAAAAATTGGAGATGACGCGGGAATAACTTTAGGTCCCGATGAAACAGTTTTTGTTTGCCCATCAATAGTTCTATTAACTTTGCGACCTTCCAGTTCACAAATGCTGATTAAATTTTTTTGTGATTTAAGAGGCCTCTGATAGAATATAGTAATATCGCGAATTTCGTGCTTTAGTTTGGGAGTCAATTCCGGATGAAATTTTACTTGCGTTTCCCAAATCGTCTCAAATTCATCTAAATAGTCTTGACGATAGAAGACCTGATTTTTAAGACTGTAGTTAGGATTCTTGGCTAATTCATTCATTTGGAACTGTCCAACAGTCAAATGATTAATTCGTAACTCCTTACTGCGATCCCCAATATTTCCGAGATAACTACTTGTTCCACTTTTTTGACCATTGATATTTTGAAGAACAATTGCTAATTCCTCTAGCCCAATCTTTTCAGAAAGAGCATTCACTCGCCATTCGTAGTCTTCTTTTTTTTGGTCGAATCCCTTTGTTGATCGTTTAATGCCAACAATGTTGAACGGCGTCTTGCAAATAGCCCATGTAGCAGATTTATTTTTCCCTTCTACATTATGCTTTAAGGATTCGGTCAAGACATCTGGATAGAATGTTTTTTGAAAACTCCAAATTTTATCAAATTCCGTTTGCAAATCAGATGGATAGAATTCTGGTTCGTAGCGTTTACCTTGATTGAACAAGGAAAGGACTAGTTGACCAGGAGTTAAATTTTCATTATAGAGTTTTTCAGCAATAGCCATACCGTCAATCAGGGAACCCTCGTCAGAAGACTTTGCTTTTCGATTGCTCTTATAACCTCTTTTTTTGTTGATCATCAACAATACGCGTGCAAATTCTGTTAAAGAAATCTCTTCAGAGGCTGCTTTGGCTCTTAATCGATAGGTTTCAAATGTTGTGCCGTTTCCTTTTTCGGCAAGAATCGTCGAATCGTCAATAAAGCCATGTTCCTTGAGTAGTTTTCTTAGATGATCTCTACGTAATTTATAACGCTGTAAATTACGTCGCATAGAACGGCTTTGTGTTCGCCCTGCATTGCAGGAAATGCTTTTTCCTCCGTTAAAATCTGCTACAGCATCCATGCAGGCTTTTTTTGATGCTGTATTTACAAAATTGTCGAAGCTGATGGTTCTTACGCCTAATTTTACAATAGAAGATTTTTCGCCTTCCTTTTCCGCTTCATTCACCACTGCCCAACCAATCGAATTGGTTCCCAAATCAAGTCCAAGAATCTTTTTCATTTGATTTCCTTTTTATTTCGTTACTCAAAATAATCAATTTTGAGAGAAAAAGTAAGGATAAAAGGGCTTTTTTTGAAAAAAATCGGCGATTTTTATGGAAATACAGGAAAGAATAAATTATTAAATATAGATTCTTATTGTGACATATAATGACATCTCAAATTTTTTGTGTGATTTTTTGAAAAAGAGAAAAAATGTGTTGACTTTCTGTATTTCTTTATGTATATTATTGTCAAATCTGAAAGCAATTCACAATAAGGATTATTCCGTTGTGAAAACATTTAGAGCGGCGCTTCATTCGAGGCGTCGTTCTCTTTATTTTTGAGCAGTTTGAAAAGTTTTTCGCGAATCCCTTGCCAATCATTTCTTTTTGATTTATATTTATAGTGCTCAAAAGAGCAAAACTCTAAAACGGATCGCCACGCTTCTTTGAGGCTCGCGATGACGAACATTAAGCCCCGCCTTTTTTATGCATGTAGGCGGAGGGAGGAATGATGAAGAATGTCGGTTTGTTGCCGTCGGGTGAAGTTGACGGCGAGAAGAACGAAATCATCGTGTATCAGCCGGAAGGGGGCGAATTTCACATCGAGGTTCGCGTGGATCAGGACACTGTTTGGCTGACGCAGGCGCAAAATCGTGCAAAACGAGTGTCGCAAAATCAAGCTTGCTTGATTTTATGACCGAGTTGCAGCCGATTGCACATAGTGCAAATGGCGGAGCTGTTCAATACGGACTGAACTTCAATAAATCGGCATATTTGCAATATTTTTCAGACGCAGGAATTGTATGAAAATTCAACTTGTGCAAAAATTGCACAGGTTCGTTGTAACCAACATCACAATCCCAAAATCCTTAGGTAGTCCATCCGGCTATCCAAAATTCGAATGACAAAAACTTTATCACGTCCGTTCCGGTAAAAGACCAAATACCCGCTGACAGATAGGCAACGATACTTCGTCAAGCTATTTACCTTACCTCTTAACGAAGGGCCGATCTCGGGGAAAACGGCTAGGTTGTCAATGGCGTCAAGAATTTCAATGACCTTTTCATTCGCCGCTTTAGGGCTGCCTAGCTCGGATTCTATATAAGCGTTGATGCCGTCTAAATCTTCGACGGCTTTTGGCGAAAATACGATGGAGGGCATCTAGACCTCGTATTTTTTCCGCACATCAGCGGCGGAAAGCCATCGTCCCTGTTCGGCGGAGCGTTCGCCTTCGGCAAGAGCCTTCTGTAACGTCAGTTCGGCGACCATGCGTTCGTATTCCTTGATGTCTATTACAACGTAACAACCCCGGCCGTTCTTGGTCAAAAAGACTGGGGAATCTTCGGTCACGTTCTGAAGAACTTCGTTATAATTGCGCAAATCAGAAACTGGCAAAATACAGGGCATGGGGAACCTCCTTTCCTAAAATACAAAATTTTAAGAATAATTACAAGTAAAATTCAACGAAATACGTGCCGTATTGCGAGTTTTCTGCCTTAAACCAATGCTTTTCAAGCATATCTAGTTATGAAAATAAAGTATTTGCAATATCTGAAAAAAGAGGTATATTTGAACATGTAAAGACTTCAACCGAGAGGAACCTATGAAAAAAGT
>NZ_JAZSAF010000039.1:0-9225 GCF_045601785.1 Fibrobacter sp. | reverse complement strand
AATCCAGCCAATGTTCAGGACCAGTCCCATGTAGGCATAGTCCGCAAACACCTTGTTCGGATCATACTTATCCGCAATCCAGCCACTATGGAATTGCACCCAATACGCCAGGACGAAACAAACCGTCATGGCGATAAAGTCCGAAAGGACCACGAGGATGCGTTCCAATGTAGCAGCACGAATCATAACGACTCTAAATTACAAAATTGCGACTGCCAAAGGCTATCCGTTACGCAAGGAAACGGATGACCTGGCTCTTTTCGACAATTTCGGGCAAAGCGTCGATAGCGTCCACCGCCTTCGAGGCCTTGCAATCCAGCGTCTTTTCGGTAATCACCACCACGGAAACCTTGCCCGGGTCGTTCACGTTCTTCTGGATAATGGTCTCGATGGAGATGCCGTTTTCGGCGAGGATGCTCGTAATCTTTGCAAGCACACCGCAAGCGTCACGGGAAGTAAAGCGCAGGTAGTAGCGAGAAGTCGTTTCCGAAATCGGCACGAGCGTCGCGGAATTTTCGACGTTGAACCAGCCCATGGGGAGCGCCTTGCGGCTACCCTGGTCCACAGAGCGGGCCAGGGAAACGAGGTCGGCCACCACGGCAGAAGCCGTCGGGAGGCGGCCAGCGCCGGCACCGGTCTGGACCGTTTCGCCCAGATTGTCGCACTTGAGGTAGACGGCATTGATGACGCCGTTCACGTTAGAAAGCAGGTTGTCGTTAGAGACAAAGCACGGATGCACGCGGGCGTCCACGCGGTCACCATCGCGGTGGTAAATGCCGAGAAGCTTCACGCAGCAGCCAATTTCCTTGGCGAATGCGATATCCTGGGCCGTAATTTTCGAAATACCCGTCACATGAATCTTTTCAAAGTCCACGCGCTTGCCGCTGCAGAGGCTAGCAAGGAGGGCGGTCTTGTGGGCGGAGTCAATACCTTCAATATCGAAAGTCGGGTCCGCTTCGGCAAAGCCGAGCTTCTGGGCATCCTTCAAGACCACATCGAAGTCGAGACCTTCGTCGGCCATGCGGCTCAGGATGTAGTTGCAGGTACCATTAATGATGCAGCTCAGGTGTTCCACCGTAGAGCCGAGCAGGCCTTCCTGGAGGCTACGGATAATGGGAATGCCACCGCCCACGGCTGCTTCGAACAGCACATGCAGACCATTCTTGGCTGCAAGCGGGAAAATCTCGTGGCCGTACTTCGCGAGGAGGGCCTTGTTGGCCGTCACCACGTGCTTGCCGCTTTCGAGGGCAGCGAGGATCCACTTGCGCGGCATGTTGTAGCCGCCGGCCAGTTCCACGAGCACGTCAATGTCGTTACCGGCGATCATTTCGTCGGCATTGGTCGAAACCTTGTAGCCCTTCGCCTTGTAGGGGGCGACTTCTTCTTCGGACTTCGCGCAAATGCAAGCGAGTTCGAGCTCGACACCGAGCTTTTCCTTGTATTCAGCAATCTTCTGTTCCAGAATCTGAATAACACCGCCACCGACGGTTCCAGTACCAATAAGTCCAATACGCAGCATAAGGCGTCTCCATTTTAAATTTTTACGGGCGTAAAGATAGCAATATTTTTTTGCTATATTTCGCCGCATGGAACAAGCATCCGTCAATCCAGCCATCGGCTCCATCCTCGACGAGCAGAAGCTCAAGAACATTGTCTATCCGGCAAAGCTCTTCAGGACACGCCTGAACGAGGAATTCATGCGGGCAAACCGCACGCGCAAGCCGTTCCTGTACATCAAGATGTACGCCCACCAGTACGACTTCTTTGGCTGGGGAAGCCCAAACAAGACCGTCGAGAACACCTGGCGCATCAGCATCCTCACCATGTTCTCGCATCTGCGCTTCATCGACGTCCTCGGGTTCCTTTCCGACGGAAGCGGCATCGGTCTCATCCTTCTGAATTCCGACCTCGCAACGCTGGAATCCATCCGCAAGGAAATCTTGCACAAGCTTAACGACGCAGGCTTAATCCAGACGCTCCGCATCAAGCCGAAGCGCCCCATCTTCGAAGCCTACATCTACACCGGACTCCAAGAAAAGGAAAACCTGGAACTCACCGAAAAGATCGACGCCTTCAACGGGGCAAACGGAAGCTTCTTCTCGCTGTCGCGCCTGAACCTGGACAACATCTGGGAACACCCGCACACCATCCGCTTCCGCCACATCATCAAACGCATCGTGGATGTCAGCTGCACGAGCGCAGCCATCATCCTCTGCTCCCCCATCCTCCTGTTCTGCGCCGCCGCCGTGAAAATCAGCGACCCCAAGGGTCCCATCATCTTCAAGCAGACCCGCGTCGGCAAGAACGGCAAGCTATTTACCATGTACAAGTTCCGCAGCATGTACGTGGACGCCGAAGAACGCAAAAAGGAACTCATGGCACAGAACGAGACGGGCGGCAAGACCTTCAAGATGAAGAACGACCCGCGCATCTATCCATTCGGCCGCGTGCTCCGCAAGTTCAGCCTCGACGAACTGCCGCAGTTCTTCAACATCATCAAGGGCGACATGTCTATTGTGGGTCCGCGTCCGCCGATTCCATCCGAAGTGGCGGAATACGAACCGTGGCACCGCATGCGCCTGTCCGTAACGCCGGGCCTGACCTGCATCTGGCAGGTAAGCGGCCGCAGCAACATCAGCTTCGAAGGCCAGATGCGCCTCGACAACGACTACATCAAGCGCAACGGAAAACTTTCCGAAGACTTCTCGCTCATCCTCAAGACCTTCAAGGTCGTGTTCAAGGGCGAAGGCGCCTACTAGTCAATGCGTCGTAAGGAATGTGAAATGTGAGATGAACATTCCTGAAAATAATTCACAAAAGAAAAGCCAGCCCAAGAGTGGGCTGGCGATTAGGATTAACAACAAATGAAACTAATTCTTAAGGCAACGAACGGAGTTAGCAGCATTGGATTTATGGCTTTGATAACCACAACCGAGACCAAAAGTGATCAAGTCAGCTGATGCTGGAGATCTTTCTGTCGCCGTCCAGAAAGCGCTACAAGAACCCGCGCCATAGAAAAAATCGTAGTTTAAAAAACCTGCAGGCAATACCGAGAACGCATAAGAATCAGGACAAGAGCCATCCCCAAAAATATTCCCAGCATCGTCGAGACAACGTCCATCAATCAAGAAATCCGTATACAAAAGCACGGCTTTAGAACCACTCAATGCAACTACAGAGAATAAAGTTTCCCATTCATCTCTAGAGGGCAGATGCCAACCACTAGGACATGCCTCCATTGCAGCGTTCCAAGTATAAAGACGACCATATTCGGTGCAATAGGCAGGATTGTTATCGTAGCAGAAACTACTCTCTGCGAGATAGTTCAAATTTTGCGCCATCCAAGTCTGAGAGCCTATTGACACCTGCTTATACACCTGGCCATCCCGAGAATCTACGAATGTGGTAAGACTCGCCCGAGCAGTTTCTTCTGCAGTTTTTATTGCAGACTCCTTAGCCTCTTTTTCAGCTTTTTGCGAGGCTTCATCTGCAGCCTTTTTTGCTTCATCTGCGGCCTTTTTCTCTTCCCGACTTCCAGATATATCCACATATTCTAATGGATGCTCACCACACGCACAAAATACAAAGAATACAGCTAGCCAAAAGCACTTTAACATAGCGGGCCTAATGTTCATACTCCACAGCCAATCCCCAGAAGGAACATTCAAACTCTTCATCAGCCTTGATTCCCAAAAACCATTGTTGCGAAGAGGATACATCCATATGAATATCCATTATGTTATCAACATTAAGGGTGCCATCATCGGTCTTTACCTTTTTTCCTACAAATTTTTTCAAAAATTCTATTTCACTACAACCAACTTTAGCCGACTTGTAACTATATGATAAAGACTTCATCTGCTTGATTTTGAGCGACACCACTGGGATAGGCTCACCCACAGCAGGAGTATTTGGATGCGTTGTAGTGCAAGCTGCCAACAGAAATACACTAATCAACAACAGGATTACTTTTTTCATTTTTTCTCCAGATGTTAAAAATAAATTCTATGGATAATAATGGGGAAATAGATTGTTCAAAATCCGTTTCAACTTTTTTCAAACATAACGTAAATTGTAGTCCCATATCCAAGAACCAATTGTCCATGGGCTTATTGATTCCCAAACCAACAAGTAATTTCGGATAAAGAACCCATTCTGGCTTAAACGGATCTCCATAAACATCCGTTGCAATTTCTTCTTGTAACGTGAAAAATGTCTCTCTATATACGTAATCAAATAAAATGCCCAATTCGCCCCACAAAGGGTTTCCAATACGTAATGCTAATGGCAAAGAAAATCCCATAAACATGACTGTGTAATCGGAAACCTCTGTTTTTGAAATTCCTTTTTCCCATTCTTCGTCATATAAGCTGAATTTTGAATATATAACTTTGTCCGTATTTTTGAAATCACGCAATACCAACGCATAAAAATCAAGCCCGCACTGAATAGCCATTTTCTTATAAAAGAAATAGCTAAAGGCAAAACCCACCTCCCCCTTGGGACCATAGAGTCCATTTAGCGAAGCGCCCCCCAAGTGAACACTCCCTCCCCAATGCATATTCGTCTCTGAAAACGGAGACATGTTCTTTACTTTTACGGTATCATAAACTTCTGATTCGACAAATAGATCTTTTACAACACGGTCATTATTGTCGTTCACTTCAACATTTTTTTCATTCTGATCGGCATCCAGCAGTTTTTCGATATCAGTCTCGCTCCGATCGTCATCTTCGAGAACAATCAAATCATCCTCTTGAGCATATACGCTCAAGAAACCCAATAGAAACACAATAAAAAACATTTGCTTTAGCAAGGCACAAATTCCTACATACAACTTAATTATCTCTTTCCTTTATTTTTCTTTGGGTACAGACACATTCCTTTTCTCATATCGTTAGGAGAAAGTCGGTTCTTATTTTCAAAAGCATCTTTATAATCCTTCTTATCCCAAATTCAGGCTTCTTGCATATTGTATTTTTCATCATAGAGAATCCAAATCAGCTTATCCCAATCATAATTCTTAGCCTTAGAAACCATTGTGACTCGACTTCCCGGTTTGCCGCTCGGATGATTCGATTTTACTTGGTAATGGACTCTTTTAAATTCAAAATCAAAGCCCTTGTTTACCGCGGTCAGAGTTTGCATATAGTCGGAATACGCCGTTTCGCTCATTCCAACCATCATGGCAGCATCGTATTCTGATATAGCAGTAATTATCTGTGGAGGAACACCAAATTTTTCTTGCCACTTTAAGGCGAGACTAATAAGTTCTTTTTTCAGCATGCGCTCTCAAATGTAAAAAAAACTATACATTGTCAAGTTTTTTCTTTAAAAATCGCCGACTTTGAAGTTTTTTTCAGGACGGGTCACCATTTTCGCATCTGGTTCACAAGCATACGCTTCAAGGGAAAATATCAAAATTAGATTACGCTGCGCATTACAGGTACTTTTTACAAAAGAAAACCTCGCTCATCGCGAGGTTTTAAATTTTTTCGGACTTTTCGAAAATTATCTGTTGTTCAGGTAGTCAAGCACTTTCTGCGTCAGGTCATTTTCCTTTTTCCAGAACACCACGGCACCGGTCGCACGGTCCACCACCATGTCGTAGCCTTCCTGCAAGGCGATTTCGTTGATGGCCTTGCGAATCAGCTGGATGATCGGGCCGCTCACCTTCTCGTTTTCAGAAATCAGTTCGCCCTTGCGGCCGTACACGCGGTCAATAAAGCTCTTGAGTTCCATATCCTTCTTGTTGTACTCGGCTTCGAGTTCACGCTTCTTTTCGTCCGACAGCATGAGCACCTGCTTATCAAGCTTTTCCTTGATGGCGGCAAGTTCCTTCTGCAGCAAGTTGCCCTGCTGTTCCCACTTGGCCACCTGGCGGTCGTACTCTTCCTGGGCGCGCTTGGTGCCCTTGTAGCCGTCAAAGATCAGCTTGGAGTCCACATGCGCAATGCGCAGCCCGTCTTCGGCAAACGAGACCGCTGCGAATGCAAGCAAGAAAACGATCAGCAGACGTTTAAGCATAAAGCCTCCTTAGAATCCCTGGCCAATGACAAAGTTGAACTGCATGTCGCCCACTTCGGTACGCTGCAGGCCGCTGTAGGTTTCACCCACATCCAAGGGCCAGGCAAAGTCGAAGCCGATAATGCCGAGCATCGGCACAATCACGCGGAAACCGAAACCGATGTCCTTCTTCAGGCTCGTCGGATCCCATTCGCTGAGCGGATTCCTGGACGGCTTCGGCACCTTGGTGCGCGGGTTGTAGCGTTCACCGAACACGTTGCCGGCGTCAAAGAAGAACGGCAACAGGTAGAATGTCTGCGGCACAAGACCGAGCTGGAGTTCAGCTCCCGTGTACTGGTAGCTGCGGCCCAAGCGGCGGTAACCGATGGAGCCCGAGCTGTAACCGCGCATCATGCCTTCGTAGCCCATCACGCCACCCATGGTGTAGAGCGTGCGGTACTGCAGCTGGTCGCCCATAATCACACCGTATTGGTTCGTAAGCGCAATCGCCAGGCGGTCGCGGAACAAGGGGAACCACCACTTAATCGTAAGTTCGGTCTTCACGAAGCTAAAGTCGCTGAACAGCATGTCGTCGGCCCACTGCACATCAAGCACATAGCGTGAACCGTCGGTCGGGAACTGCGGCAGGTTCTTGTCGTCGCGGAGCAGTCGGAAGTTGAGTGCCGATTCCACACCGGTATAGACAACATAACTGTCGTCGATGTTTGGGCCCTGCTTGTTCATGAGCCAGCTATAACCGATCTGTCCGTAGAAGTAGTCATCGGGCCACTTGAGGCGCTTACCCAGGTAGACCGAGCCACCGTAACGGGTAATGTCGGGGTCGTCGTACTTGGACATGTTCCACCAGGAGTAGCTGAGGCTTGTACCCAAGGTAATCGGCTTGTCGAGGAACCACGGTTCCTGGAAGCTTACAGAAGCACTCTTCTTGTCCTGACCGTATTCAACGCTGAACGATGCGGCCTGACCGTCACCCATACAGCAGTTCGGAATAGAAATACTTGCCGTACCCACGACACCGTCGCTTTCGCTGTAGGACACGCCCAAGCTGAACTGGCCGGTGCCCGCTTCCTTTTCCTGCACGGTAAAGTCGAGGTCCACATCCTGCTCGCCCACCACCTTGATGTCAGGGACAACCATGTCGAAGTAATTGAGCTGCATGATTTCACGGAAGCTGCGTTCCAACAGGGACTGGCGGTACGTGTCGCCCGGATACAGGCGCACTTCGCGGCGGATCACCTTTTCGTTCGTCTTGGTGTTGCCGTGGATGTGCACCTTGTGGATCTGCGCCGGAAGGCCTTCGGTCATCTTGTAGGACAGGTTCACAATCGAGTCGTTCACGAAGGTGCGGGTTTCTTCGTACTGGGCAAACAGGTAGCCGTCTTCGCGGTAGGCATCCAGGAGAGCCTTGCGGGAGGCCTCGTACTTGTACTGGTCGAAGACTTCGCCGCTATCAAGACGGAAGGCATAGGCAAGCATCTTGTCGTTCAGCACCTCGTTACCCGAGAAGTGCAAGCCACCCATGTAGTACTTGCGGCCTTCAACCATGTGGATATGAACCAGGATGGCGCTCGAAGTCTTGATGTTGTCGTACTTGTTCAGTGCCGGGAACATGTCTTCGATCATGTAGCGGACCAGGAGTTTTTCTTCGTAGGGAGAGCGCTTCTTGATCTTGCGGAGCGAATCAATCTTCGGGTTCTTCCACTTGCGGCCATCCACGATGTCGAGCCATTCCTTGCGGGCGCTCTCGTAGCGGATAATGTCGTTGAGCATCTTCCAGGCGTCTTCTTCGGACTTGACCTTGACCTTAGGTCTAGTCACCCAGGGCATCTCGGCCACTTCGCGGTGCTTGCGGAACACGTGGGTGACCTGCATGGTCGGTTTGCCCGCCATCTTGTAGAGTGCCGTTGCAGAATCACCCAGGGCGAGGTTCAGCTGCTTGTAGAGGACTTCCAAGTTCTCGCCCAGCGGAACCATGCGGCCCATGTAGAACAGGCAGGTGGAATCCGGCAGGTATTCGGCGCTGAACTCGGTGAGTTCAGCGTCTAGGTAGCCAAAATGGCGAATGGCGTTCAACACCGTGTCGCGGTCCGCCTCAAAAATGTTTTCCTTGAATTCGCCACCGCCCCACCACTGGTCGAGCTTTGTCACCATGTGCTCCATGATGTCTTCGGCGGGCACGTGGTCGTTCCCCTGGATGTCAAACTGGCGCACCTTGACCTTTTCGCCTTCGCGGACAATAAAGGTCACCATGTTCTTGTTCTCATCTACAGAGGTCTCGCGGTAACCCACCTCGGCAAGCAGGTAGCCTTCGGAGCGGTAATAATCCAAAATGGCCTGGCGATCGCGTTCCAGCTGGCTCTTGCTGTAGACCTGGCCCGGAATCAGGCGAATTTTAAGCTTCAGGTCTTCTTCGGAAACTTCGTCACAGCCCTCGAAAACGGCCGTATCCAGCGCAGGAAGCTCCTTGATCTTGAAAATGAGATCGACATCGGTGCCTTCGCCCACGTAGTCAATCCAGGCAGTCACATCGTCAAAAAGTCCTGACTTGTAGAGAGATGTCACCGAAGACTGCACCTTTTCGGTGAGTGCCGTCGGAGAATAGCTTTGGCCATCGCGAATGCCGATACGGCTAAGGACTGCGCGATCGTCCATGTGAACAGTCCCTTCGACCTTGACCTTGTGGATCTTGTTTTCGACCATATAGCTGTCGGACATTTCGGACATGTCCAAAAGCTGGCCCCACGAAAGAGCTACAAAAACAAATAAAACAAACAGCGAGCGAAAAAGCAGAATAAACCTACCTATAAACAAAATTCGGGACAAAAATACAAAAGTTAATGGCGAGAGACCTGCCCAAAATTCCAAAAAAGCGACAAAAAACCTAAATTAACATTTTAGCGAAATCTACACAAAAAAGCACTAGTGTAAAAAGTGGAACGAGCGTGCTTTTCGTTTGAAAAAAATCCTTCGTCACTTACCTTTGGCCTCGAGTCTTTTCTATATTATAGCGCGTAAAATTTTAACCCTAAAAAGAGGATTGCTACAATGGCAAAGCTTTCTATCGAAGATCTCGAACTCGCCGGCAAGCGCGTGTTCATCCGTGTTGACTTCAACGTTCCGCAGGACAAGGTGACTGGCGAAATCACCAACACCAAGCGTATCGAAGCCGCCCTCCCGACCATCCAGTACGCTCTCGAT
>NZ_JAZSAF010000038.1:0-12385 GCF_045601785.1 Fibrobacter sp. | reverse complement strand
GGTGCAAACGCCGCGCTTCTGGGGGCAGGACTTCAAGGCCACGGAAGCGGTCTTGTTGCTGATCTGTTCGCGTCCGTTGCGGACGAGCTGTTGAATAGTTGGCACTGTTAATCTCCTAGATTTTGGAGTGCAAATATAGTTTCTTTTTCCAAATTTTTCAAGTACTTAGGGTTAATTATCCGTTTCTTCGCCTTCGTCACTGCTGACTTCGTTGTCAAGCATCTGGATTCCGGTATCGGAAGCTTCGGTGTATTCGCCCTGAATACCCATAGGCCGAGCCGCGACATCCGCTGCTGCATCGGCGTCCACCACCTGGACGTTCCTCAGGTGGCGGGCTCCTGTACCGCACGGAATAAGACGACCCATAATCACGTTTTCCTTAAGACCCAGGAGCGGGTCAACGCTACCTTCGATGGAAGCGCGGGTAAGGATCTTGGTGGTTTCCTGGAACGAGCAGGCAGAGATGAAGCTGTCTGTTGCGAGGGAAGCCTTCGTGATACCAAGGAGCATCGGCGTGAAGGTCGCCGGAGTCTTGCCGAGTTCGACCAGGCGGTCGTTCTCTGCGCGCAGACGGGCCTTGGAAATTTCTTCGCCCGGAAGCAGTTCGGAGTCTCCGGATTCCTTGACCTTCACCTTGCGCATCATCTGGCGAACGATACATTCGATGTGCTTATCTGCAATAGCCACACCCTGCAGGCGGTACACCGCCTGGATTTCGTTCACCAAGTGACGCTGGACCTCTTCAGGACCAAGGACGTCGAGGATATCGTGGGGATCCACGCTGCCTTCACTGATCTTCTGACCAATGTGGACACGGTCACCTTCGTTGACCGCCAGATGGACGCCGCGGGGAACCAGCACTTTCTCTTCCTGGTCATCCATCTTAATGTAAACTACCTGATTGTTGCGGACTTCTTCGATCTTTTCGACGAGGCCGTCGATCGGAGCGATGAACGCCTTGTTCTTCGGAACGCGAGCTTCGAAGAGTTCGGCCACGCGCGGAAGACCGCCCGTAATGTCACGGGTCTTACCGGCAGCGCGCGGAAGCTTTGCAACAGTCTGACCGACGGTCACCATGTCGTGAGCCTTAACGGTAAGGATAGCGCCATCCGGAAGCATGTAGTTACCGATCTTCGTGTTGGAAGAATCAACGATGGTAACTGCCGGGTGGAGGTCCTTCTTGCCGTGCTGCTTGTCGCTAATCACGGTCCAGGTTTCCACGCCCGTCACTTCGTCCGTTTCGGAACGGTAGGTGCGGTTTTCAACCATGTCGGTGAACACCACCTTACCGGAAACGTTACTGATAATCGGGCTGTTGTACGGATCCCAGTCGAACATGATGTCGCCCGCATTCACGGTCTGACCATTTTCGACATGGAGGATGGAGCCGTACGGAATCTGGTAACGACCCTTGTTGATGCCGGTCTTGTCAAAGATAACGAGTTCAGCCATACGGCTGGTAACGACCTTCTGGCCTTCGTGCTCGACGGTTTCCACCTGTTCGAGTTCGATGTGGCCATCGACGGTTGCCTTCTTGTCGCTTTCGACAGTCAGACGAGAAGATGCACCACCGATGTGGAAGGTACGGAGGGTAAGCTGCGTACCCGGTTCGCCGATGGACTGTGCAGCGAGCACGCCAACAGCTTCGCCCAGGTCAACCGGACGACCGGAAGCCAGCATACGGCCATAGCACTTGGAGCAGACGCCGTTGCGGGAATCGCAGGTAAGCACGGAACGCATCTTGATGTGTTCGAGACCGGTAGCGGAGATCTTCGGAAGATCGCGTTCGGTCACGAGTTCGCCGGCCTTGACGATCACTTCGCCAGTCACCGGGTGCTTGATGTCGTCCACCGGTGCGCGACCGAGGAGACGTTCTTCAAGAGCGATCACGGTATCGTCACCGTCCTTGAATGCGGACACTTCGATGCCGTTCGTGGTACCGCAGTCTTCTTCGGTAATCACGAGGTCCTGGCCCACGTCCACGAGACGACGAGTCAAGTAACCAGCGTCAGCCGTCTTAAGGGCGGTATCTGCCAAACCCTTACGAGCACCGTGAGACGAGATGAAGTATTCCATCACGTTCAGGCCTTCGCGGAAGCAGGACTTAATCGGGTTTTCAATAACTTCCTGACCACCGAGCTGCTTGATCGGCTTCTGCATCAAACCACGCATACCGGACAGCTGCTTAATCTGTTCACGGCTACCACGAGCGCCGGAGTCGGCCATCATGTAAACCGGGTTGAAGCCGTCGCGGTCGCTGGAGAGCAAGTCCCACTGCTTGGCAGCAACTTCGGAGGTCGTCTTGGACCACACGTCAATGGTCTGGTTATAACGTTCACCGTCAGTAATCACACCGTCTTCATAGAGGCTACGGATGCGCGACACCTGTTCGGCAGCCTTGTCGAGCATTTCCTGCTTTTCCTTCGGGATCACCATTTCGGCGATAGCCACAGAAGAACCGGCGCGGGTTGCCCACTTGTAACCGTTCGCCTTCAGGTCATCGAGGTAATCCACGGTCACGCGGTTACCGGTGCGGCGGTACAGGTCGTCGATGGACTTCGCGATCACCTTCTTGCCGAAGGTTTCGTTGGCGTAGCCGAGTTCCTTCGGAACGAATTCGTTGAAGATGATACGACCGACGGTCGTCTTGATAACATTGTCTTCCTTAAGGGTAAGGAACTTGATCTTTTCGCCAGCCTTCACAGCCTGTTCGATGTTGCCGTTATCGTCGGCAGATTCACGCAGGCACACAGCGTCCTTTTCGAGGGCGCCCATGTAGATCTTCTGGCCAGCCTTGAGCTTCAGGTAAACGATAGCGTTCAGGTCGACAACACCGTTTTCGTAGGCACGCACGGCTTCGGCGGAGTCGAAGAAGTGCATGCCTTCACCCTTGCGGCGCGGACGCGGCTTGGTCAGGTAGTACAGGCCGAGCACGATGTCCTGGCCGGGTACCGCGATCGGCTGACCGGAAGCCGGGTGCAAAATGTTGTTCGAAGAGAGCATGAGAACGCGGCATTCCAGCTGCGTTTCGAAAGACAGCGGAAGGTGGCATGCCATCTGGTCACCGTCGAAGTCTGCGTTGAATGCAGTACAGACGAGCGGATGGAGGCGAATTGCGTTACCTTCGATCAGGCGCGGGTAGAAGGCCTGAATACCCAGACGGTGAAGCGTCGGGGCGCGGTTCAACATCACCGGGTGGTCTTCGATGATTTCTTCGAGGATATCCCACACTTCCGGGCGTTCGGCGTCCACGTACTTCTTCGCGGACTTGAGGGTATAGACGATACCTTCTTCTTCCAGACGGTGGATGATGAACGGCTTATAAAGTTCGAGAGCCATGCGCTTCGGCAGACCGCACTGGTGCATGCGAAGTTCCGGGCCCACCACGATCACGGAACGACCGGAGTAGTCCACGCGCTTACCGAGCAAGTTCATACGGAAGCGGCCCTGCTTACCCTTCAGGAGTTCGGCGAGACTCTTCATCGGACGGGCAGAACCCGTACGGGCGCTGCGACGGCCACTGTCGAACAGCTGGTCCACGGCTTCCTGCAACATACGCTTTTCGTTGCAGAGAATCACGTTCGGGGCGCGGAGGTCAATCAACTTCTTCAAGCGGTTGTTGCGGTTGATGACGCGGCGGTAAAGTTCGTTCAGGTCGGACGTTGCGAAACGGCCACCTTCGAGCGGAACGAGCGGACGAAGATCAGGCGGAATCACCGGAAGCACGTCGAGGATCATCCAGGACGGCTGGTTCGGCAACAGGCATGCTTCGTTCTTGTAGCGGTCACGGAATTCCTTGTAGGCGTCGGCAAGCACGAACTTTTCGTGCTTTGCCTCGTAGTCGGCCTTGAATTCGGCAACGGCTTCGGCGAGGCCACGGAGCCACGGCTGAGCGGCATCGCGCTTCATGGCGGCTTCGGGATTTTCATAGTATTCGCGGAAGCTTTCGCGCTGCGACTTGAGGAAGGCGTCCACCACCTTGAGGCGCTTCAGGGCGTCGTCCTGCTTGGTCTTGGACTTGGACTGTGCCTGCACGCGGAGATCTTCGGAAAGGGCGATCAGGTCGACTCGGTCGAGCAGCTGCTTGATGGCAGACGCACCCATCTTGGCGTCAAAGACGCGGCCTTCGTTGGTGAGGTCCACATACTGGGCTTCGTCAATCAAGGTGTTGGGTTCGAGATCGGTAGTACCCGGATCGATCACTACGTACTTTTCGTAGTAGATGATGTAGTCGAGATCCTTGGTAGAAAGGTTCAGGAGCGCACCGATGACGCACGGCTGGTTGCGGACGAACCAAGTATGGGTCAGAGGAATGGCGAGCTCGATGTGGCCCATGTACTTACGGCGCACGTTGGAGTGGGTCACTTCCACACCGCAACGGTCGCACACCACACCCTTGTAACGGATGCGCTTGTACTTACCGCAGTTACATTCCCAGTTCTTCACCGGTCCAAAGATCTTTTCGCAGAAAAGACCATCCTTTTCAGGCTTGAAGGAACGGTAGTTGATGGTTTCGGGCTTGGTCACTTCACCATGGGACCAGCTGCGGATCATTTCCGGAGCGGCAAGGTGAATCGAAATATCGCCAGAATTTTCGCGTTCAACTTCTTCGACCATATTACTTATCTCCATTGGTCTGAATATTGAGACCCAAAGAACGAACTTCGCGGATCATAACGTTAAAGGATTCAGGAACACCCGGCTTCGGCGTGTTCAATCCGTGGACGATGGCGTCATAGACCTTGGAACGGCCCTGCACGTCGTCAGACTTGACGGTGAGGAGTTCCTGCAGCGTGTAAGCGGCACCGTAAGCTTCCATAGCCCACACTTCCATTTCACCGAAGCGCTGGCCACCGAACTGGCTCTTACCGCCAAGAGGCTGCTGGGTCACGAGGGCGTAGCTACCGATAGAACGGGCGTGGATCTTGTCGTCCACCAAGTGACCGAGCTTAAGGTAGTACATGTAACCAATCGTCACCGGGTTCAAGAAGGCTTCACCGGTACGGCCGTCATAGAGCTTTGCCTTACCGATAATCTTGTTGTTTTCCGGATCCATTTCGTAGTTCACGATCGGGTTCTTCTGGTAAGCCTTTTCAAGTTCCTTGCAGATGTCTTCGAACTTGGCACCGTCGAACACCGGAGTCGAAACCTTGAAGCCGAGCGTCTTTGCAGCCCAGCCCAGGTGAACTTCAAGCACCTGACCGATGTTCATACGGGAAGGCACGCCCAGCGGGTTCAGAAGGATTTGGAGCGGACGACCGTCTTCGGTGAACGGCATGTCTTCAACAGGCACGATCTTGGAGACCACACCCTTGTTACCGTGACGACCAGCCATCTTGTCACCGATGGAGAGGCAACGCTTCTTCGCGATGTAGACCTTCACGCACTTGAGCACGCCCGGCTTGAGTTCGTCGCCCTTCGTGACCTTGTCGATTTCCTTTTCCATGGTACGGGTCAGTGTATCGAGGTTGTCGCGTGCGACGAGCACGAGCGAGAGAACCTTTTCCTGGAGTTCGTCGTCGCCCACCACGAAGGTGGATGCCGGAGAAACCTTGGTCACGTCGATAGCGGCAAGGTTCTGTTCGGTGTAGGTCTTGCCTTCCTGAATCAGCGGTTCGTGAGTTTCGTTATCGAGCACCTTGCCGGCAGCCTTGCCGCCCAGGAGTTCGAACAGGTGTTCGGAGCAGGATTCCTTGATCTTGTCGATCTGGGCCTGGAAATTGGCGCGGATCTCGTTGATGGTTTCCTGGTCCTTTTCCTTGCTATTCTTGTCGCCCTTGTCCTTCTTGCTGAAGATGCGGGTTTCGAGCACGACGCCCTTCATTCCCGGAGGAGCCTTCAGAGAGGAGTCACGCACATCACCGGCCTTTTCGCCGAAGATTGCGCGGAGCAGGCGTTCTTCCGGAGTGAGTTCCGTTTCACCCTTCGGAGTCACCTTGCCCACCAAAATGTCGTCGGCAGAGACTTCGGCACCCACGCGGATCACGCCGTTTTCGTCGAGGTTACGCAGTGCGTCTTCGCCGACATTCGGGATTTCGCGGGTGAGTTCTTCGGGGCCGCGCTTCGTGTCGCGGACTTCGAGTTCGTACTCTTCGATATGGATAGAGGTAAAGGTATCCTTGATGGCGAGCTCTTCGGAGATGATAACGGCGTCTTCGTAGTTGTAACCGTTCCAGGGGAGGAAGCCGATCAAGATGTTCTTACCGAGAGCCAGTTCACCGTGGTCGGTAGAGACACCGTCGGCAAGCACGTCGCCAGCCTTGACGAAGTCGCCCACGTTCACGATAGGCTTCTGGTTGATGCAGGAGTCCTGGTTGGAGCGTTCGAACTTGCGGAGCACATATTCGTCAACCGGATCCTTGCCGAGGAATTCGTAGTCTTCGCCGAGACCGGTCAGCGGCACAAAGTTGCCGTCGACCATGTCGCCACGCTGCACGGTGATGTTGCGGGCATCGACGAAGGTGACCTTACCGTCGTGCTTGGCGCGCACAACCGTACCCGAGTCAAGGGCGGCGCGGCGTTCGAGGCCGGTACCCACCACGGGGGCTTCGGCACGGAGCAGAGGCACTGCCTGGCGCTGCATGTTGGAACCCATCAATGCACGGTTAGCGTCATCGTGTTCGAGGAACGGGATAAGACCAGCGGCCACAGACACGATCTGCATCGGGGCCACGTCCATGAGGTCGATGCGTTCGGTTTCGGTGTCGTCGAGGGCAAAGCTGTCCTGGCGCATGAGGTGCGGATATTCGCTCTTGTCGCGGACGATCACGTAGCCGTCCATGTCACCCTTGAAGCGGTTGTCTTCGGTGAGTTCGGTAGAGGCAGGAGCAACCCTGAATGCGTCTTCTTCGTCGGCGGTGAGGAAGGTGATGTAGTCGGAAACGATCTGTTCGACCACAGTACCCACCTGTTCGTAGTCGGCCTTGCCGTTAAAGTCATCAACGGTGAAACCGTTGCGGTAGTAAGTCACGGTGCCTTCGGCATCCTTGAACGCAAAGACCTTGTTCACAAAGCCTTCAAACAGTTCACGCTGCTTGAGGTCGAGGTTCATACGCACGGAATCAATCTGCTTCTTGGAAAGTTCCAGTTCCAGGAAGAGGTGCGGGTCATGCACGAAAGCCTTGAAGATACCGAAGTGCCACTTGGATTCGGGAATCTTCACGATGTTGCCCTTGGCATCCTTGAAGTCGATGAGACCCACGATACGGTACGGGGTTTCGATGAAGCCGAAGTGGTTCACCACGGCGAAGGAAGCGAGGGAGTTGATAAGACCGATGTTCGGGCCTTCCGGAGTTTCGATCGGGCAGAGGCGGCCGTAGTGCGTGTAGTGCACGTCACGGACTTCGAAGCCTGCGCGTTCGCGGGAAAGACCACCAGGACCGAGAGCGGAGAGACGACGCTTGTGAGTCAGTTCAGAAAGCGGGTTCATCTGGTCCATGAACTGGGACAGCTGGGAAGAACCGAAGAAGGACTGCACCGTGGAAGACACCATACGGGTGTTCACGAGGTCGCGCGGAGTCTTCTGTTCGTCTTCGCCGCTGATGTTCAGGTTTTCGCGGATCACGCGGGACATACGGGAGAGGCCCACGGAAATCTGGTTTGCGAGAAGTTCACCCACGGAGCGGGTGCGGCGGTTGCCCAAGTGGTCGATATCGTCGAGCGTGTAGCCTTCGGTATCGCTGTAGAGGCCAACCATGTATTCGATGATGGCAAGGAAGTCTGCCTTGCTCATGGTCATCGTGGTAAGAGACGGAATCTTGAATTCGTCGCCGAGAGAAGCGAGGATTTCGCGGATTTCCGGCTTGCTGTAAATCTTTGCATTCAGGCGGTAGCGGCCCACTTCACCGAGATCGTACTTGTGCGGGTCGTCGATGAACTGGCTGTCGAAGTAGAGTTCGGCAGTACGCATGTCCGGAGCTTCGTCCTGCTGCTGGTGGGTCACGGAGTAGATCGCCTTGAGGGCGTCTTCGCGGGACTTGGACTTGTCGGCAGCAAGGGTGTAGTGCATGAGCAGGTTGTCTTCTTCCTTGGAGAGAAGGACAATCTTTTCGACATTGCTATCGCGGAGACGGTCGAACTTCTTCTGGTCGATGACATCGTTTGCATAAAGGATGACGTCGCCGTTGTTCGTATCGATGGCGTCTTCGAAAACGATGCGGTCATAAAGGACCGGATTGCCGTTTTCATCCTGCTGATCGATGACATCAGCAACCACGACTTCTTCGGTCTTCTTGTAGAAGAGCTTGAGGATTTCTTCGGTGGTTTCAAAGCCGATGCAGCGGAGCATCGTCGTTGCGGCGAGCTTCTTCTTGCGGTCGATGATCAGGTAAAGGGTGTCGCCTTCGGTATTGAATTCCACCCAGGCACCGCGGTGCGGAATAATGCGGCTCTTGTAGTCGGAACGGCCGCTGGGCTGGAGTTCTTCGTCAAAGCTGATACCGTAGGAACGGTGCAACTGGGAAACGACAACGCGTTCAGCGCCGTTGACGATGAACGTTCCGTTTTCAGTCATGATCGGGAGTTCGCAAATAAGGACGTCGTTCTTAACTTCTTCCTTGAGCTTGCGATCTTCGCCATCTTCCTCGAAAATCTGGAGGGAAAGGGTGGCGTAAAGCTCCATGGAATACGTGAGACCACGCTCACGGCATTCGGGGATGCTGTACTTCGGGATACCGAAATAATAACCTTCATACTTAAGGGAATAGAGCCCCTTGACGTCGGTAATGGGGAAAATATCCTGGAACACGCGTTCCAGCCCAACCTTAAGACGTTTTTCTTGCGGGATTTCCTTCTGGAGGAATTGCTCGTACGAAGCCTTCTGGACTTCGATCAGGTACGGGAGTTCCAGCTGGAACTTGTTGGAGGAATAGCTTTTTCGCTCCGTGGTCATTTGAAATACCTCATCCGGTGAAGAGCTTTTTTACCTAAAAATAGCAAAAAATAGCGACAAACATTATACACCAAAAGCCCGCACATACAGTGCAGGCAGTTGGCATATAATAAGTCAATGAAGTGAAAGCATTACTTCAGAGCGACCTTTGCTCCGAGATCTTCCAGGTCCTTCTTGAGCTTTTCAGCGTCAGCCTTCGGCATTGCTTCCTTGACCACGCTGTTGGCCTTTTCGACCAGGTCCTTAGCTTCCTTGAGGCCCAGACCGGTGATGGCGCGGACGGCCTTGAGGACGTCCATCTTCTTAGCGCCGCATTCGACGAGGATGACGTCGAATTCAGTCTTTTCTTCAGCAGGAGCGGCAGCAGCGGCGGCCATTACGACGGCGCCACCGGCAGCAGCTTCGATGCCGTGGGTTTCTTTAAGGTAGTCAGCCAAAGCCTTGGCTTCGAGAAGGGTAAGACCAACGATTTGATCGCCCAGTGCCTTGATATCAGTTGCCATGATGTGTTTCTCCGATTATTCCGTTTAAATTTTTTGGTTTGTGGTTTGTTGTTAAGCTTCCGCAGCGGCTTCGGGAGCAGCTTCGGAGCCCGATTCTTTTTCCAGCTTTTCCTGGAGTGTCTTGATTTGACCGGCGATCGTGGAGCCAGGTCCGAGAGCGATGGAGACGATCTGAGCGATCATGCCCTTGCGATCCGGGATCTTGGAGAGGTTCACGACTTCGGAGCCAGGCATCGCCTTGCCATCAAGGTACACGCTCTTGGCAACCAAGAAATCGGGGTTTGCTTTGTGGAATGCTTCAATTTCGCGGGCAGGCAGAAGAGGGTCTTCTTCGAAACCGACCATCACGGAGGTAGCTCCGGTCAGGAGGTCGTCGAGACCTTCTACCTTAAGGGCAGCGAGCACGCGCTTGAGAAGAGTGTTCTTCACAGCGTGGTACTTCACACCCTTCGAGGCGAGAGCCTTACGGAGGGCATTGTCCTTTTCAACGGTCATGCCTTGATAATTGAGCAGATAGACGGCGGTAGCGCCATTGAAGGACTCGACGAGCGAATCCACGGTCTGTTGTTTTTTAACTACAGCTTTCATGGTATCTCCTAGCGCGTCAGTGCCATATCAAGTTTGATGCCCGGAGCCATCGTTGCGGACAACGTAAGGCTCTTGATGTATGTGCCCTTAGAAGATTGCGGCTTGTTCTTCACGACGGAGTCAATGACAGCCTTAGCGTTTTCAGCGAGCTGATCGACACCGAAGGAGAGCTTGCCCACGGGGGCATGGACGTTGGCGCCCTTGTCAACGCGGTACTGAATCTTACCAGCCTTGAGTTCCTTAACCGTCTGGGCCACGTTAACCGTAACCGTGCCGGCCTTCGGAGAAGGCATCAAACCGCGAGGACCGAGGACCTTAGCGACCTTACTAATCACCGGCATCATGTCGGGAGTAGCAACGACGGAATCAAAGTCCAGCCAGCCTTCCTGAATCTTCTGAACCAAGTCAGCACCACCAGCGTAGTCTGCGCCTGCGTTCTTTGCAACTTCAAGGTTATTGTCCTTGCAGAAAACCAAGACGCGGACCTGACGACCGGTACCATGCGGCAGCACAACCGTGCCACGAACCACTTGGTCGGAATGTTTTGGGTCCACACCGAGATTGAAGTGGATTTCGACCGTCTGGTCGAACTTCAATTCGGACTTTTTAAGGATTTGGATTGCTTCGGCAAGATCGTAGGCTTTGCTACGGTCGATGCTTTCAGCAACCTTTTTGTATTTTTTTCCTCTGAACATGGTGTTTCCTGTCAGATACGTAACGGTGAATTACCTGCCTCAGTCAACCACTTCAACGCCCATGGAGCGAGCAGTACCCGCGACCATGCGCATAGCGGCTTCGAGGTCGATTGTGTTTAGATCCGGCATCTTCTTTTGGGCGATATCCTGGACCTGGGCCTTGGTGAGCTTACCAACTTTCTTACGGTTGGGTTCGCCAGAGCCGCTTTCAATGCCGGCAGCCTTCTTGATGAGGGCCGGAACCGGCGATACCTTCGTGATGAAGGTAAAGCTCTTGTCGGCATAGACCGTAATGACGACCGGGATAATCATTCCCTTGTCGTTCTGGGTCTTTGCGTTGAACTGCTTGCAGAATTCCATGATGTTCACACCCTTCTGACCAAGGGCGGGACCAACCGGGGGAGCCGGGTTTGCGGCGCCGGCCGGAATCTGGAGCTTAATATAACCTGTGATTTTCTTTGCCACTGTATTATCTCCGTTTCAAAACCGTACAATTAAGCGTTGTCGGACTCGACCTGGTTGCAGGCAAGTTCAACAGGCGTAGAACGACCGAAGACAGTCACCATGACCTTGATCTTGGTCTTGTCTTCCATAATTTCGTCTACAACGCCCACAAAGTCCTTGAAGGGACCTTCCTTGATGCGGACATTTTCGCCAATGGTGTACGGGTTTGGGTTCTCGCCTTCTGCAGAGCCACTAGGATCAACTCCCAGAATACGATCGACCTCGCTCTGTTGTAATGGAACGGCAACCCTCTTAGAAGGCGTCATTCCAAGGAAATGGGTGACTCCATTGATGTTCATCACCAAATGCTGGGTGAGCTCGTCCAGCACCATTTCTATGAAAACGTAAGTAGGCATCGCGTTCTGTACAGATACGCGACGACGACCGCGAGTATTGGAAACAACCTCGCGAGTCGGAACGATAATCCTACCGAACTTTTCCTGAACGCCTTCGCGTTCAATCATGAGTTCGATACGTTTCTTAATGTTGTTTTCTTGACCGGAAAAGGTGTGAATCGCATACCACTTCATCTCAGGCATAACTTAACCTCTTCCCATGATCTTGTCAATAATCCAAGAAAAACCGACGTCAAGACCTGCAATATAGAGACCCATAATGACACTGAAGAGCATCACGACGAGGGTTGATCCCTTGAGTTCTTCCCAAGTAGGCCAAGTAACTTTTTTCAGTTCCTCGATGGATTCCTTGACATATTGCTGGATCTTGCGCATAATAACTCCGGGAAGTGAGCAGGTCGGGAGGGACTCGAACCCCCAACCAACGGTTTTGGAGACCGTGACTCTACCAATTGAGCTACCGACCTATTCGGACTTCCTTACTTGGTTTCCTTGTGAACAGTATGCTTGCGGCAGAACGGGCAGTACTTCTTGTACTCCACGCGGGAGGGGTGAAGGCGCTTGTTCTTGTCGCAGTCATAGTTGCGCTGATTGCATTCGGTGCATTCGAGCGTGATGAGTTCTCTGGGCATTTTATTATCCGATTACTTGATGATTTCGGTTACGGAGCCAGCGCCAACGGTACGGCCACCTTCGCGGATTGCGAAGCGGAGCTGCTTTTCCATTGCCACCGGGGCGATCAGGTTCACGTGGATGGTCACGGTGTCACCCGGAGTCACCATTTCGACACCTTCCGGCAGCTGGATCGTGCCAGTCACGTCGGTGGTGCGGAAGTAGAACTGAGGACGG
>NZ_JAZSAF010000037.1:0-67356 GCF_045601785.1 Fibrobacter sp. | reverse complement strand
CGAAATTTTCGGCCGCTTCATCGAAGGCCTCATCAACACGAACAAGGTGAACCCGGACAAGGATACCCTCCTCCTCGACGGTATTCCCCGCACGGTTGCCCAGGTCAAGCTCATCGAATCCGTCGTCGACGTGAAGCACATCTTCGTGCTCGACATCAAGGACGAAAAGACTATCGTGGCCCGCCTCCTCAACCGCGCAAAGATTGAAGGCCGTAAGGATGACGCCGACGAAGCCGTGATCAAGAACCGTCTCAAGGTTTACAAGGAATCTACCGCCAAGGTTCTCGGCAAGTACAGCAAGTCCATCATCAGCCGCATCAACGGCGACAACACCCCCGACGAAGTGTTCTGCGACACCCTCGCCGCCTATGTGAAGTTCTGCAAGAGCGCTTGCAAGGCTTCTGCAAAGGCCAAAAAGCCGGCCAAGAAGGCCACCAAGAAAGCCAAGTAAGGCGAGCACTACAAAGTAGCGCAACGCTAAGTAATTGAAACTACCTTTAGAATGAGTTCCTGGCAGCCTGCTCGGGGACTCTTTTTTTATGCGGAAATCTTAAAAAATACTTTCATGGTTCTGCCCGTTTTTCTATTTTTACAGAAAAGTTTTTAAGGGAATGAAATGGAACCAAATACACAATTAGCTCCTGTAAATACAGCTCCGGCAGTGACTCAAAACAAGGACGATGACGAAATTGATCTCCTTGAAGTTTTAGGCTTGTTGCTGAAGCATAAACTATTCTTGGGCTTTTGCATCGCTTTGGGCGCCGTTGTGGGTTTTTTGGCATCGAACTGGATGAAACCCCAGTATACGAGTGACGCCCTTTTGCAGATTGATGTGAAGGGAAACAAGGCCGGTAAGGCCATGGGTGAGATGGGTGCCCTTTTGGAAGTAGCGAGCCCTGCCGAAGCCGAAATCGAACTTCTCAAGAGCCGCATGGTCTTGAGTTTCGTTGTTGAAAAGGAACACCTTTGTTTTAATGCCTATCCGGTTGGAGCGATGGACCGATTGCTCCATAAAGAAGGCCGCATGGACTTGGAAAACCTTTACATTCCTGAAATTGCGCGTGCTGAAAAGTGGATGGCTGAGGTCGTCAGCGAAAACGAGTTTGCCGTCTACACTCCCGAAGGGGTGAAACTTTTGCAGGGGCCGATTGGCGAACGACTCTCCGCTCCCTATGGCGGCGATTCTCTCGTAATTCAGGTGAAGCACTTGATTGCGACTCCGGGCCAGAAATTTGTGCTTGCCCAGTCCGATCCACTAGACGCGGTTCGGGGGCTTGTCAAGCAGCTGAATGTGGCCGAAAAGGGTAAGCAGACTGGCATTATAGGCGTTTCCTATACACACCGCTATGCCGATAGGGCAGCCTCGATCCTGAATTCCATTGCGAACATCTATTTGCGCCAGAATGTTGAAATGCGTAGCGCCGAAGCCGAAAAGACTTTGGAATTTTTGGAACAGCAGCTGCCTGGTGTGAAGGCGAAGCTCGATACCGCTGAAAAGAAATTGGCTGATTACCGCCATAAGATTGGTTCTGTGGATATGGGCGGCGAAACGCGCGCTCACCTCGAGAAGGTGTCTTCTCTTGAAAAGCAGATTCTCGATTTGGAACAGCAGCGTCAACAGGCGACCCGCTTGTTCAAGGAAGAACATCCGTCGGTCCAGACTATTGTGAAGCAGCAGGACAAGCTTCGTGACGAACTTTCCCGTCTGCGCGGTTCTGCTGCAAAAATGCCGCTTACCCAGCAAGAAGTCTTGAGCCTGCAAGAAGGAGTGGCTGTGAACAACGCCCAGTATACCTCCATGCTGAACAACATCCAGCAGTTGCGAGTGGTGCGTGCCGGCGAAGTCGGCAATGTGCGTATCGTGGACTATGCTCAGATTGAACGCAGGCCATCTAAGCCGAAAAAGAAGGTTATCTTTGCGGGATGCGTTGGTGGTTTCTTCCTTTTGGGAGCCTTGCTGATTTACCTGATGCAGATGACCCGTCGCGGTGTTCGCAGCTCTCTTGAAGTGGAAAGGGAAACCGGAATCAGCGTCTATGCGAAGATTCCGAGAGCTGAAAATGCAGTGCTTTCCAAGCGTAACAGGGGCAAGAATGTCAGACCGTTGGTTGAAGAAGATCCTGATTCTCCTGCAAGTGAGTCGCTGCGTTCGCTCTACACGGCAATTGATTTTGCGGTAACGGATTTGCGCGTGATGATGGTGACCGGCATGGTTCCTGGTGTGGGCAAGTCCTTTGTCTCTAAGAATGTGGCGGCACTTTTTGCGGGCTCCGGCAAGAAAACCCTGTTGATTGATGCGGACATGCGCCGTGGCGTTATCTATAGCCGTCACAAGCAGGGGTTGGGCGATGTTCTTGAGGGTAAATGCGCTCTTGAAAACGCAGTCGCAGATTCAATTACCAAGAACCTGTATGTTCTGGGTGCCGGAAAAACAGACGTGGCTCCGAGCGAGCTTTTGCGTGGAGACAAATTCAAGAATCTTTTGGAAGAGGCGAAGTCTCAGTATGATATCGTTGTTGTCGATACGCCACCTTTGGAATTGGTGACCGATTCGGAACTGATTTACCCTGTAGTGGATTTCGCCTTGTTTGTGCTTCATTACGGAAGACATTCGATGGATCAGATTAAGGAATCCATGATGAAACTTGATCGCTGCTGCGAAGACAAACCGCGTGCATTCGTGATGAACCATTGTGAACACGAAGGTCATGGTTATGGCTATGGTTGTTATGGTGGTTACGGCTACTATGGCAAGTACGGCTACTATAGCAAAGACAAAAAGAAAAAGTAATTAGCTCATGAAAGTTTTTTTATACGACACGACTCTCCGCGATGGAAACCAGGATCGAAAGATAAGCCTTTCGCTTGCCGACAAGCTGCAGATTGCCCGTATTCTGGACCATTTTGGTTTTGACTATATCGAAGGGGGCTGGCCCAATCCGAGCAATCCGACCGACGAGGAATTTTTCCAGAAGATTAAGGATGTCAAGCTGAAACATGCAAAGATTGCTGCATTCGGTTCTACGCGCCGTCCGAAGGTGCTGCCCGAGAACGATCCGCTGTTGCAGGCGCTCGTGAAATCCGGTGCACCGGTCAAGACGATTTTCGGAAAGAGCTGGGACTTGCACGTGACCGATGTGATTCGCACGACTCTTGAAGAAAACCTCGACATGATCGAATCTTCGGTTGCTTACCTCAAGGAATATTCCGAAGAGGTAATTTATGATGCTGAACATTTCTTTGACGGTTACAAGGCCAATCCGCAGTACGCACTTGAAACGCTGCGCGCTGCAGAACTGGGCCATGCCGATTTTATCGTGCTTTGCGACACCAACGGCGGAACCATGCCGTGGGAACTCGAAGAAATCATGAAGGATGTGAAAAAGCACGTTTCGACACCGATCGGCATCCATGTGCATAACGATGCGGGCCTTGGCGTGTGCAACAGCATTTACGCCGTGAAGAGCGGTGCGACCATGGTGCAGGGCGTGGTGAACGGTTACGGTGAACGTTGCGGTAACGCGAACCTCACGACTATCGCCGCCGACCTCCACTTTAAAATGGGTGCGAAGTTTTTTGCGGCAAAGAAAATTGCTCGGCTTCGTCAGTTGAGCAGCAACGTCGATCAGATTGTGAACTTGCCGAGCGACGTGCACGCCCCGTATGTAGGCGATGCGGCCTTTGCTCATAAGGGTGGCGCCCACATCGATGGCGTCATGAAGGTGTCACGCAGTTTTGAACATATTGACCCGCACGCCGTCGGTAACGACCGCGTGTTTGTCACCAGCGATCAGGCGGGTGGTTCTCTCGTCGTTGAAAAGCTCAAGGCAATCAAGCCGGGTATCGACAAGAAGGATCCTGTGGTAGGAAAGCTTCTTACCCTTATCAAGGAACGCGAAAACGCCGGTTGGCATTTCGACAGTGCCGAAGCTAGCTTCAAGATGCTTGTGTACCGCCACCTGGGAATGGTCAAGGAACCCTTCAAGGTACTGAACTACCGCGTGATTGAAGACAAGACTCCGCAGGGTGTTTCTGTGTCTCAGGCAACGGTCAAGCTCCAGATTGGCGACAAGATCAGCCATCAGGTGAGCGAAGGCGACGGCCCGGTGAACGCTCTGGATGCTGCTCTCCGTAAGGCGCTTCTCCCGTTCTTCCCGAACATGGCGAAGGTCAAGCTCGACGACTACAAGGTGCGTGTTCTGGGTTCCAATGTGGCATCCGATGCGACTGTCCGTGTGTGGACGACGTTTGGCGACGAGAAGGGTTACTGGAACGTGGTGGGTGTGTCAAGCAACATTATCGAAGCTTCTTGGATGGCGTTTGTCGATGGTCTCACCTACAAGATTCTGGTGGACAACAAGGTCATCGAAGGTGCCTACAAGCATCTGGACGTGAAACCCGTTGCGACGACTCCTGTAAAAGAGGAACCTGCTACGTCCAAAACGAAAAAATTGACTGCCCGCAAGGTTCGCAATCTTGCCGGTGTTTCAAGGAAGAAATAATCCATGCAAATCGTAAAAGTTACTCCGAAATCTGCTGAAATTGAACGCATCTGCGGGCGTGAGGTTGCTCCGAGCAAGGAAATTCACGACAAGGTGATGCAGATCCTTGCCGACATCAAGAAGGGCGGCATCGCGAAGGCGACGGAATACGCCCAGAAGTTCGACGGCCTGAAGGGCAAGAACATTCGCGTGCCGGTTTCGGCCATCGCGAAGTCTGCCGCCAAGTGCCCCAAGGAACTGCAGAAGGCCTTGAAGCAGGCCATCAAGAACGTGCGCGACTTCCACAAGAACCAGATGGAAGAATCCTGGCTTATGGAAGGTGCCGATGGCGTCGTGCTCGGCCAGCGTATTCGCCCCATGAAGCGGGTTGGCCTCTATGTGCCGGGCGGTGCGGGCATCTACCCGAGCACCGTCATCATGAATGCGGTTCCGGCTCTGGTGGCGGGCGTGCAGGATATCGTGGTGGTGACCCCGATCAAGGGCGAAATCAACCGCGCAGTGGCTTTTGTGCTGCAAGAACTCGGCATTACCGAAGTCTACCACATCGGCGGCGCTCAGGCGATTGGCTTGCTCGCTTATGGTGCGAAGGATGCCAAGGGCAAGACCGTCGTGGAGCGCGTCGACAAGATTGTGGGACCGGGCAACGTGTTTGCCGCTATCGCCAAGAAGGAAGTCTTCGGCGTCGTGGATATCGACATGGTGGCAGGCCCCAGCGAAGTGCTGGTGATGGCGGACAACACCTGCGATCCGGACTTTGTAGCGGCAGACCTGCTTTCTCAGGCGGAACACGGTTCCGGCTTCGAGGCTGCCATCTGCATTACCGACAACATGGAAACCGCCCAGATGATTAGCGCCTGCGTCGATGTGCAGGTGGAAAATTCCCCGAAGAAGGAACTCCTCGAGAAAGTGCTCGGCAACTTCGGGCGTATCCTCGTGGTGAAGGACTGGTTCGATGGCGTGGAAATCGCGAACCGCATCGCTCCGGAACATTTGGAAGTGATGACCAGCGAAGCCGAATCCATGGCGGCGCAAATCGAAAATGCGGGTGCCGTATTTATCGGTCCGTGGTCCTCTGAGCCGGTAGGCGACTACTTTGCAGGCCCCAACCATGTGCTGCCGACAAATGGCACAGGCCGCTTCTTCAGCCCGCTGGGCGTGTACGACTTCTTAAAGCGCATGAGCATCATCCGCTACAGCGAGAAGGCCATCAAGAAGAATGCGAAGGCCATTGCCGCAGTCGCTACCGAAGAAGGCTTTATCCACCACGCTGCCGCGGTCCTTAAGAGACTTTAGCAGGGCCCGGTCAGAATAAAAACATTGTGCCGTCGCCGAGGTTCACGCAGACTTTGTTGCGCCCCGCTTCCTTGGCGTAGTAGAGGGCATCGTCGGCGCGTTTGATGATTGTTTCGACCGTATCGCCGTCCTTGCGTTCGGTGAACCCTACGCTGATGGTGACGGAGATGGAATCGTCCTGGTCTGGCAACTGAATCTTCATGGATTCGATGCTAGCGCGGAGCCGTTCACCGACGATTTTTGCGTTTTCGATGCTTGTCCCAGGCAAGAATATGGTGAATTCTTCGCCGCCGTAGCGTACCGGCATATCTGTAGGACGCAAGCAATGTAGAATCGACTTGGCGACGGCGATGAGCACACGGTCTCCGACAAGGTGGCCGTAAGTGTCGTTGATTTTTTTGAAGTGGTCGATATCTAGCATGAACGCTGAAAGGTGTAAGTTCCCGGAGTTACTTCGGCTCAGTTCGCGGGTGTACATTTCTTCGAGCCAGCGCCGGTTATGAAGTCCCGTAAGAGAATCCACCTTGGCATTTTCCTCGATGCAGCGGATGTGGTATTCTTCTTCGCAAACGACCTTGTTGTTGGTGCGTATGCGATGGCTCAGAATTTGTAAAAAGTTGAGACAGAGATCGTGCGAGGCGTTGAGCATGGCAAGTGCCGTGTCTCCGTCGATGATTAGAATTTTGCAGTTTTCCTTTGCGAAAACCTTGGCACTTGGCTTAATGTTGTCGAAGATGGACATTTCACCGGCGCAGTGTCCGGGCTGGATATAGTCCTTGAAAACGCCGCCTTGCGCTTCGACGTGTACTTCCAAAAGGCCGTTCAAAAGAACGAGAAGTCGCCGTTTGGGCTGTTCCGGGTCAATAAGGAGCGCTCCGGGTTCGGGATAAATCGTTTCACAGCCAAGCAGGTATCCTGCGAGGCTTTCGAAAGAGACATTCTTGAAAATCTCTTGCCGCTGGAATTCTGCCCTGGATATGGGCAACGTTTCTAGTTCGTTTGCGCTCATACCATAATTATATATTAAAAGTTTTGAAAATGAACTGTAGGGGCTCTTTTTTTGAAAAAATTTGTCTCCTTTTTCTAATATTGTGATACAATTCGGTAGAAAGGAGTTCCTTCCAATGGCCAAGCTGGTATTACAATCTGTATTATTCCAAGGAAAAGTTCAAGATATCTTGATTTCGGGAAAGAAATTTGCCAAGGTGGGCCGCCCGCTGACGGCTCGTGACCGCGAAAAGGCAGATATCGTGGATTGTAAAGGCCTTGCAATTGTTCCTGCGTTCTACAATGGTCACACTCACGCTGCCATGACACTTTTGCGTGGATATGCCGACGACATGCCGCTGATGAAATGGCTCACGGAATACATTTGGCCGTTCGAGGCGAAACTTACGGCAAAGGATATCGAAATAGGATCGCGCCTTGCCGTTCTTGAAATGATCAAGTCGGGCACCGTGTTTTTCTCGGATATGTACTGGCAGCGCGAAACGACGATGAAGGTGGTGAAGGAAATGGGAATCCGCGCCACCATTGGTGTGACCTTTGCCGAAAACTTAATGACATCGCAGCAGGTCGAAAACAATTTCAAGTTCCTGAAAGACCATCGACTAGAATCCGAGCGGGTCAAGCTTGCGGTAATGCCGCATTCGATCTATACGGTCGGCGAAAAAATGTTCAAGCGGTGCGCAAAAATTGCTCGTGAAGAAGGCTATGTTCTGCATACTCATTTGTCTGAAACACTCAAGGAAGTGAAGGACTGTAAAAAACAGTATGGTTGCACTCCTGTGGAACTCCTGGACAAGTGGGGGGTGCTGGACGATAATCTGGTGGCTGCCCATTGTGTTCATTTAACGCAAAACGACATGTCGCTGATGGCCGATGCAGGCTCTGCGGCAATCCTTAACCCTTGCTCGAATCTGAAGCTTGGCAGTGGAATTCCAAAGATTGCTCAGATGATGGATAGTGGTATGTTGCTGGGTGTTGGTACCGATGGAGCGTCTTCCAACAACAACTTGGACATGCACGAAGACATGAAGCTAGCATCTCTCCTGGCGAAGGCTGGCGGTCAAGCTGACGCGTTGCCGGCCTGCGAAGTGCTGAACATGGCGTCAGCCCATGTGGCTATGGCTTATGGTATTCCCGCTGGAGTGATCGGCGAAGGATTTTTGGCGGATGCCCTGCTGCTGGATCTAAAAAACGAGCGCTTGAATCCGCTACATAATCTTGAAAGCAACTGGGTTTATGCCGCAGACAGCAGCGCCATCCATTCGGTTCTCTGCAACGGCAAGTTTGTGATGAAAAATCGCCATGTCGATGGCGAAGAAGATATTGTCAAAGAAGCGAATGCCTGTGCCCTAAAAATTGCAGGCCGAAAGTAACAAAAAGCTTATTCTTCTCGCAGTTGCCCCGAGAGCTCGGGAGCTTTGTCCGAAATTTTGTCCACGGCATCGTCCACGGCTTTCTGGACGGATTCCTTGGCGGCATCAGCTGCTTTTTCGGAGGCTTCCTGAATAGCTTCGTTGACCTTTTCCTTAGCGATTTCGGTAGCCTTTTCTGTAGCCTTGTTCGCCATGTTCTTGGTGAATTCCGATGCCTTGCGTTCTGCAACACCGACCAGGTCGAGCGGCTCGGAAGAGTATCCCATGGTCTCTAGTGCGCCCTTGTAGGCGCTGTAGGCGACGGCATCGTCGCGGGTTTCCTTCACGACTCCACCGAAAGGGAAAATGTGAAAAATGGTCAAGATGACAAAGCAAATGAGAAGTGCCTTGATGACACCGAAAACTCCGCCGAGAATGCGGTCGGCTTTGCCCGCAACAGTGCCCGTGATGGCCTTGTTGACGATGTGGCCTATAAAGAGTAGGGCCAAGAAGGGAATCAGAAAGCCGATGCAGATGCACACGAGCGTCGTCGAAAATGTGCTTGTTTCTAGGGCTTCTGCGATGGTTTCCGAAAGTAGGCTGTTTGCAAAATAGGCCCCAGCAATGGCCGCAGCCCAGGCGAGAAGCCTAAATATTCCACGTAAAAAACCGTGCCACACACCAATGAGCGTGAAGAAAAGGATAATGACAAGGCAGACGATGTCGATAGAATTCATTTGTTGTTACTTTATAACAAAATGGAACAAAATAAAAGAAACTAAACTTGCAAGGACGGCGCCGATGGCGGCACCCTTGAAAAAGTGAAACTTGAAATGCGATGGGTAGGTCGGCGGATTCATGAACAGAGTCTCGTCGATGGAATCGGTCTTCTGCTTGATGGAATCCTTGACGGCAAATATCCAGGACGCCATGTAGGGCACCATGTCTCGTGGCAGGTTCCGCATGGTAATCGAAAGCTGTTCGGCGGCGTCGAATGCGGTAAGGGGGCGCCTGCGTGGATCCTTGTTTAGCAGCTTGACAATCAGCTTTTTCAGACGGCTGGGCAGTTCCTTTGAGAAAGCCTTCTCGGTGACCTTGAGCTTCTGGATGCGCTGTATGGTGTCGCTGAAGCTTGTGCCGCGGAACAGGTTCTGTCCCATGAGCATTTCGCAGGCGATAATGCCCACGGCGAACAGGTCAGAGGCGGGCGATGCTTCTTCACCTACGGTCTGTTCGGGACTCATGTAGGTGACCGTCCCGAGGATAGCTCCCGTTTGCGTGAGGCGTTCGGCTTCTTCGCCCTTGCTGAACGAAAGCGGCGATTCGGTATGGGCGATCCCGAAATCGAGCAGGTGGATTCTACCGTCATTGTCGACCATGATATTCGCAGGCTTCAGGTCGCGGTGCACGATTCCCTTGCGGTGGGCTTCTCCCAGGGCGCAGAGGATTTCGTGCAAAATTGCTTCGACCACCCACAGCGGCGGTTGCTTTACCTTGTCTAGAATCTGTCGCAGCGTGAGTCCGTGCACAAACTCCATCGAAAGCGAGAGCTTGCCGTCTTTTTCTTTCCAGAGCGCGTAGGGCTTGGTAATGGCGGGGTGGTTCAGGTGCGCAAGGATGTTGCCTTCTTGCATAAAGCGGCGGATGTTCACGTCGCTGTCTTCGATGTCCTGCTGCATCTGCTTCACGACGACCATGCGGTCCAGCGACTTGTCGTGGCAGAGCCACAGCTTGCCCATGGCGCCGGAACCGAGTTCCTGCGTCGGCGTGTATCCGCCAATCTTAGAAGGCTTTGTATTCTTCGCTTCGCTCATAAATCAAATGTTTTGGTTTGAGGTCGCTTCGCTTTAAGCTCGGGCTTTCGCCCTTTGAGTTATAATCGCGCCTTTGGCGCCTTTATTTAGCTCATAGCCTTGCGAAGCAAGGCGTCCTCAGAACCTCATCGCTCAGATCCCTTTAAGTAAATCGTGTGGTGCTTTGTCTTCGGGTCCAGATTCGGGTAGTCCAGAATGTAGTGCAGTCCGCGTGATTCCTTGCGGCGGAGCGCTGCGGTAAGGATCATCTTGGAAACCTGCAGTGCGTTCAGGAATTCAAGGTAGTGCAGATTCTCGGTTTCCTTGTTCTTGACGGCAGCATCGATGTCCTTTTGAAGGTCTTCGATGACCTTGAGCCCTTGGTTGAGCCCCGCTACGGTGCGCACGATGCCGCAGTGCGTCCACATAGTATCCTGCAGAAGTTTCTTGCGCTTGCGCCAGTAGGCGGCCTTGGTGAAGGAGACCTTTTCTGTCTTGTTCGACTTGCTCGGGACAATTTTCTCTTTCAGCAGGCCGCTTTCGCAGATGTTGTCTACCGCGCGGATGGCGTAGACGACGCTTTCCAGAAGCGAATTGGATGCAAGTCGGTTAGCACCGTGGACGCCGGTGGCGGCGACTTCGCCGCAGGCGTACAGACCGTTGATTTCGGTCCTGGACCAAGTGTCGACCAGTACGCCTCCGCACATGTAATGTGCGGCCGGCACCACCGGAATCCACTGCTTGGTGATGTCGATGCCTGCTTCCATGCACTTGGCGTAAATGTTGGGGAAGTGGCTCTTGATGTCTTTCGGCGTGCGTCCGCTAAGGTCGATGAACATGTTCGGCTTGCCCAGGCGCTGCATTTCGCTGTGGATTGCGCGTGCCACGATGTCGCGGGGTGCAAGCGAGTGCAGTGGGTGCACCTGGTTCATGAACTCTTCGCCCTTGTAGTTCTTGAGAATGCCGCCGAATCCGCGCACCGCCTCCGAAATCAGGAACGGCTTCTTGAGCTGGGGGGCGTAAAGGCTTGTGGGGTGGAACTGCATGAATTCGATGTCTTGCAAGGCTGCCCCCGCGCGTGCCGCAATCGCCATGCCGTCGCCACAGCTATCGGGCGGGCATACGGTGTACTGCCAGATGCGGCCGGCTCCACCGGTAGAAAGGATAGATGCCTTTGCGTAAAGGTCTTCGACAAGGCCCGTCTTCTGGTGGATGATCTTTGCGCCGATGCAGCGCTTACTCTTGCCTTCGCCCTTGCAGATCAAGTCCTTGATGTAGCAGTTTTCGATGTAGTGGATGTTCTTGTGCTTGTGCAGTTCGCAAAGCAGGGCCCGCATGATTTCCTTGCCGGTGAGGTCCGCCGCATGCAGAATGCGGTGGTGGCTGTGGCCGCCTTCAAGATGCAGGTCGAATTGGCTCTTGTCTATAGGCGACGGGGTGAACTGCACGCCCCATTTCACCAGCTGCTGAATGGTCGCAGGGCCGCTCTTGGTGAGGATGTTCACCGGTTCCTTTTTGCAGAGTCCAGCACCTGCTTCCAGGGTGTCGTCGATGTGGAACTTGAACTTGTCTGTTTTTTCGGTAACGGTGGCGATGCCGCCCTGGGCGTAGTTCGATGATCCGTCCGGCTTTGCTCCCTTAGTGAGAATGACTACCGAAAGGCCTTTTTCTGCTGCGTGGATAGCCGCGCTCAAGCCGGAAATGCCTGCACCAAGGACCAAAATATCGTACATGACGGAGCTCCGTTGCTAAACATTGTTTCTGAACACCCCATAGATAGAAAAATTGACGATTGACGGCTAGTTTTTGAGCCTTGCGGGCGAGTTGAGTCCTATATGCAATGGTTTATTGCATATAGAAATTAATTTTGATTTTTATACTTGAAAATTGGCGTTTTTTGCAAAAATAATTGATTTTTATTGCATAAAAGTATTGCTTTCTGTTTTCGCCGAAGGTATATTTAATAGTATGAAACCGATTGTTGAATATACAGATTACCGCAAGTACATGCGAGACTTCTACGAAGAGCGCAAGAGACTCTCTGCGTTTTCGTGGAAGGAGTTTTCGAACCTTGCCGGATTTTCGTCTTGCTCGTACATGAAGGTCGTTTGCGACGGCAAGAGCAAGCTGAGCCGCGTCGGCGTGGAACGTACCGCCCAGGCGATGGGTCTTGTCGGGTTCGAAGTGGAATATTTCAGGGCGATGGTGGTGTTCTCCCAGGCGGAATCGGACGAGAAGAAGAAGGCCGCGTTTGAACAGATGCGTTCCATTGCCAAGTACCACAAGGTGCGCGTGCTGGAAGAAGACGTCTTTGATTATTATGATTCGTGGCGCAACCCCACGCTGCGAGAACTGGCTCCCTTGATGCCGGGGGCGACTCCAGGCGAAATGGCCAAGATGTGCTACCCGTATGTTTCGGCTGCCGATGTGCAGAAGAGCTTGCAGTTTTTGACGAAGGCGGGACTCCTGCTCAGGTCTGAAGACGGAAACTACACGCAGGCGGAATCGTTTGTGACGGGTTCGACCGAGGCGACGCGCCTTGCAATTCGTGGTGCGCACCGGGAAATGGCGGGCCTGGCCGAAAAGGCGCTGGACCTGCCCGTGGCGGAGCGAAATTTTACGGGCGTGACTCTCGGCGTGTCGGAAGACTCTTACGGGCGCATCGTCAAGGAACTGGACGAGTGCCGTCGAAAGATTATCGCCATAGCGACTGAAGACAAGAATATCAATCAAGTTTACCGGGTCAATCTGCAGTTGTTCCCGTTGACCCATAAAACGGGGGAGGTGTCCCATGATTAGAATCGTAAAAAAATGCTTTTTCGCCCAGGTGATGCTCCTGATGGCGGGGGTGGGCTTTGTTGCATGCGGAGATCCGTTCTCTAGGGCGGGAGCCTCTGAAGACCCGAACCAGTTTACGGCAAGTATCGAAGGTGTTATCGAAAAGGGCCCCTTCGTGAAGGGGACTAGTGTGACCCTCTATGAGCTGAACCCAGAAACCTTTGCGCAGACGGGCAAGGTGTTTACGGGAAACGTGAAAAAGGACGACGGCTCCTTCGCATTAGAAAAGATTGAGCTTGAGTCCCCGTATGCGCTTCTCGAAGCCGATGGGTACTACTGGAGCGAACTGAGTGGCCGTAAGTCGGACAATTCGCTGAAGCTGAAGGCCATCGCCCATGTAGAAGAATCGAGCAACATCAATATCAATGTGGGAACGCACCTGACAAGCTCGCGGGTACTAGCCCTTGTAGATTCGGGGATGGGTTTCGACGAAGCCAAGGTGCAGGCGGAATCGGAACTGATGAAGGCCTTCTTCGGAGAAGAGTCCAAGACAGACCTTGAAAAGGCTTCCATCTTCGACAACGAAAAACTTCTGGCACTCTCGCTGATCATTCTGATGTCGGGCTCGGAAGCCGATGTCACGGAAGCCTTGGCGAACATCTCGGATAACTTCGCAGATGAAGCTGTCTTGACGAATTTGGCGGACAAGTCGGCCATGCAGTATGGCAGCTACGGCAAAGCCCGCGAATTCATGCAGGAGAAGTTCCCGGATGTGCAGATTGGATTGTTCGAAAATTATATCGTCATGTTCTGGGAACGCATTTACGGCATTGGTGTATGCGACAAGTCCAAGGTCGGTGTGCTTGATACCATCAGGGCGGAAAGGTCGGCTGTTAACGGCTATATTGTCGCTTGCCGTGATGTTGATGATGCATATCTCTGGTTCATGGCGACGGATCTGGAAGTTTCTATCAATGGTCTTGCCGATTTCAAAGTTGGGCAAATTGTCAAATCTGTGGCCGAACCCACCAAGGCGTATGTCTACGGCAAGGATGGCTGGCGTATAGCGACGGACATGGATATTTCCGTTGAAAACCAGGAGCCTGTTGATGACGGAAGGCTGGTGAAGTCTGTGGAAGACTCAACGAAGGCCTACGTCTATGATGGCGAAGAATGGCGCGCAGCGACCGCAGATGAACTTAAGCTTGGTGAAAGTTGCACGGCATCGCGTATTGGTACCATAATCGAAGTTTCCATGGTGGAGTATGTCTGTAAGGAGTCCGAGTCGTCGGTGCTTTGGAAGAGTGCTGCAATATGGGATTTCCCCAAGGAATCCTATTTCAATGCTGATGTAAAATATGGCTCTGTCACGGACAAAAGGGACGGTCATGTTTACAAGACTGTTGAAATTGATGGCAAAACATGGATGGCCGAAAATCTCGCCTATGTAGCTAAAGGGGTTAAATGCCCTGACTCTTTGACGGTTGGTTGTGGTTACTCTTGGCACGCGGCATTTTCACTTGATCTAAAGGATACTGTTCTCGAAGACAACCACGGAATTTGCATGGATGGGTGGCATATTCCCGATTCGACTGAATGGAGAGCTCTTATTGATGCTTATGATTTGGAAAATTTGCTTTCGGAAACAGGATGGTCTTCGGGGAAGAACGGCTCGGGGTTCTCTGTAGTTCCGTTTGCGTATGCATCTGGAGCAGGGTTTAATGAAAGGTATGCTTATGATAAAATGGGCTATGCAGATTTCGTTGTTGCAAATTATATGCTGACAAAAACTTACATGAGTGTTGATTTGCCTGGTGCTCCTGCTCCCCGATATATTGCTGGATATGCAATTTCGTTCGATAATGGTGGCGCGGGAATTACAAGAATGTCTCAAAAAGATAAGGTTAGTACTCGCTATACAGCGGCTTACATCCGCTGCGTGAAGGATTCTGAATAATCAAGTAAAAATCACAAAAAGGAGTAATCTTATGCCTAATGG
Source organism: Fibrobacter sp. (assembly GCF_045601785.1). Taxonomy (GTDB): domain Bacteria; phylum Fibrobacterota; class Fibrobacteria; order Fibrobacterales; family Fibrobacteraceae; genus Fibrobacter. Next base: position 52,631 of record NZ_JAZSAF010000037.1, on the reverse strand, counting down.
AATCTATTATGTCGATGACTATTCTGGAACGGATTACGCTAAAGTTTCACTTCAATAACGGAGGTCTATTATGAAGACGAAAACTACTATCTGTAAGATTGGAGTCGCTTGCTGTTTGGCTTTGCTGACGGCATGTTCCAATGATTCTTCTTCGGAAGATGTGATCTATTCGATAGACGATCTTGAAGGTGTCATCGAAAAGGGACCCTTTGTGAAGGGGACTAGTGTGACCCTCTATGAACTGAACCCAGAAACCTTTGCGCAGACGGGCAAGGTGTTTACGGGAAACGTGAAAAAGGATGATGGCTCGTTCGCACTAGAAAAGATTGAACTCGAGTCCCCGTATGTGCTTCTCGAAGCCGATGGGTACTACTGGAGTGAACTGAATGGCCGAAAGTCGGAAAAATCTTTGAGTCTGAAAGCGCTTGCGCATATAGAAGGATCAAGCGACATCAATGTCAATGTTGGAACGCACCTGACAAGTTCACGTATTCTGGACCTTGTCGATTCGGGGATGGATTTCGACAAGGCCAAGGAGCAGGCTGAATCGGAACTGATGAAGGCCTTCTTCGGAGAAGAGTCCAAGACAGACCTTGAAAAGGCCTCCATCTTCGACAACGAAAAGCTTCTGGCGCTCTCGCTGATTGTTCTGATGTCGGGCTCGGAAGCCGATGTCACGGAAGCCCTGGCGAACATCTCGGAGAACTTTGCAGATGAAACTGTCTTGGCTAAGCTCGCGGACAAGTCGGCCATGCAGTATGGCAGTTACGGCAAAGCCCGCGAATTCATGCAGGAGAAGTTCCCTGATGTGCAGATAGGCCTGTTTGAAAATTACATCGTCTCGTTCTGGGAGCGCGTCTATGGCATTGGCGAATGCGACAAGTCTAAGGTCGGTGAGCTTGATACCATCAAGGCGGAAAAGTCGGCCGTTGACGGCCATATTGTAGTGTGCCGTGATGTTGATGACGCTTATCTCTGGTTCATGGCGACGGATCTAGAAATCTCAACAGCGGGTTATGAGCCTGTTGATGACGGAAGGCTGGTGAAGTCTGTGGAAGACTCAACGAAGGCCTATGTCCATGATGGCGATGAATGGCGCGAAGCGACTGCGGATGAACTGAAATTGGGTGAAAGTTGTACTGCGTCGCGTATTGGCTCCATAGTCGAAGCTTCCAAGGTAGACTATGTCTGCAAGAAGTCCGAGTCGTCGGTGCTTTGGCAAAAGGCGTCGATACGTGATTTTCCGAAGGAGTCCTATTTCAACGCTGGTATAAAATATGGCTCCGTCACGGACAAAAGGGACGGTCATGTTTACAAGACTGTTGAAATCGATGGCAAAACTTGGATGGCCGAAAATCTCGCCTATGTAGTTAAAGGGACTAAATGCTCTGACTCTTTGACGGTTGGTTGTGAATACTCATGGAATACAGCATTGTCTGTTGCCGAAGGAGATTCTGTCGTTGAAGATAACCATGGAATTTGCATGGATGGGTGGCATATCCCCGATACGACGGAATGGATGGCTCTTGTTGATGCTCATAAATTAGAAGATCTTCTCTCGGAAACGGGGTGGGCTTCTGGAAAAAATGGAACAGGTTTTTCCATTGTGCCGATGGAGTATAAAGGTGGCGCAGGAATTGCTTATGTTTATCGTGAAGTGGGAATGGCTGATTTCGTTTCTGCCAATAGCGGCACTTCGAAGTCGAGTTTGGATTTTGAACCTAAATCAATTGTATTTGGGTATTCGGTATCATTTACAAATGAAAAGTTTGCAATTGAGCCCCAATCGCAACAACGTTATTCCGATTACGACTATGCATATGCCGCAATCCGCTGCGTGAAGGATTAACCCGTTTTTCTTGTTCAAATTGGGATTTGGGTCTAATTTGGCCCAAATCCTTTCGTTTTGTATGTGAAAACTCTTTTTTTTACTACATTTAGCCCGACAAAATTTTTATGGAGTCTACTCTATGTTAACGTGGATTAATGAAAAAGCCAAGTGGATCATCGTCATTTTCGCTGCGGGTATCGTGGTGGGCCTTTTGGCCATGGACCGTGTGCCGAACCAGGCGCACAGCTACCCGGTGGGTGTCGTGAACGACAAGAAGATCACTTACGCCGAATTTGATTCTCGCATCAAGACCATCGTCCAGAACCAGTACCAGGGTCAGCACCTCGAAGACGAGCAGTACAACCAACTGCGTACCGAAGTGTTCCGCAGCTTTGTGCGTCAGATTCTTCTGAATGAACAGTTCGAAAAGGCTGAACTCAGCGCCTCTGTGTCCGAACTCGAGTCCGAATTTAGCCGCAATCCCGACGCCGTACGCGCACGCCTTGTCCAGGAAGCCCAGATGCGTATCCGCATGATCCAGCAGCAGTCCGCAAGCCAGGAAGACTTCATGCAGCGCTATCAGGCCTACATTTCCACGCTCCCGAAGTTCCTTCTGGACACTACCTTCAACAAGGACGAGTACGATGCCTGGCTCAAGACTCCCGAGGCTTTCCGCTGGGGCGTGATGCTCCAGTTCGAAGAAGATTTGAAGCAAAACACTATTCCGATGCGCCAACTGCAGATGCTGGTCGGAGCTTCGGTGCATCCGACGACTCTTGAAGCTAATTGGGCTGTTAACCGTCGCCTGACCGATTATGAACTGCAGGTGGCGGTCGCCTCTAACGCAGACTTCAAGGTCGACGAAAATTCTGTCGATAGCGTGATGGTCGCAGGCTACTTCAATGCCCACCGCGACAGCTTCTTTGTGAAGAAGGATATGGCTCAGTTTGAGTTCGCCTATCTCCCGGTCGAAGCTACTGCCGGTGACGACGCCCGCATCCGCGAATACGCCATGACGCTTTACTACCAGCTGACTGACTCTGCTTCGACGACCACCTTCGAGGATATGGCTCGCATCTCTTCTGAAGACCAGGGTACCGCCGAGAAGGGTGGTCTCTTGAGCGACGACTATGTGGGTCGCGGCGTGTATGTGAAGGAATTTGAAGATGTCGCCTTCGCTCTCGATTCCGGTGCAGTCTCTGAACCTGTTCGCACCCGTTTCGGCTACCACATCATCAAGAGCTACGGCAAGTCCAAGGATTCCACCGGTGCTGACCTCGTCAAGGTCGGTCACATCCTCTTGATTGTGAACGCTTCTTCTGAAACGATTGATAGCCTCGAAGGCATTCTCACGAAGATCAAGACTTCTGTCGATGCAGGCAAGAGCTTTGCTGATGCCGCCAAGGAACAGGGTCTCGACACGCACACTTCCAACTGGATTTCTCGCGGCGAAAACATCGAAGGCGTCGGTTACCTGAAGGGCCTTGGCGCTTATGCCTGGCCGAACGAAAACCTGCCCGACGATGCCAGCAAGGTTTCTCCGATCATGAAGAACAACAAGTGGGTGGTCGTTGCTGAAAAGGTGCAGGACCTGAAGGCTGGCGAACGTAGCCTTGATCTCTACTACAACAGCATCAAGTCCACGCTGCTCCGCAACAAGGCTGCTGCCGCTGCCGAAGCTTACCTGAGCTCCGTTGCCGACAAGGTAAAGGCTTGGGCTCCTGCCGATAGCGCTGCCGACTCCGCAGCTGTTGCCGCAAGCAAGATTGAAAAGGTAAATGTCGAAAAGGTGACCTCTTCTGTGGATGGCTATGTGCCGGGCTTTGGCTACGGTAACGCACGCCTTGCCAAGACGCTCGAAAATGCAAAGGAAGGCGAATGGACCGCTCCCATTGCCACCGACAACGGTGCCGTGATGGTGAAGGTTGTCTCCAAGAAGGCTCCGGAAGAAGAAGCGGTGAAGGCCGCTGTAAAGACCGATGTGGCCAATGCCGCTAGCTATGTGGCCATGAGCCTTTTCAACGAGTTCGTGAACGATCTCGAAAATTCGACTTCCGTCGAAAGCAACCTGGACCTGTATTACAGGGACTAGTGCTGGTATAGACAATTCTTAGAATGTTTGCTATATTTGGGCGGCGCTTGAAATAGCAAGCATTATGGTGCCATCGTCTAGTGGTCCAGGACACTGGCCTCTCACGCCGGTAACAAGGGTTCGAGTCCCTTTGGCACTATAGAAACAGATTCCTGCAAGGGAGTCTGTTTTTTTAGTATGATGTTGCTGTAATAATATCGTAACGAAATAAACTCATGTTTCTAAATATTGTGGATGAAATAACATGTTTTAAGGTCGAGTTTTTTCTATATTTGCACCATTATGGAAGAAGTTGTAATCACTGGTATGGGGTGCGTTTCCGCCCTCGGCAATACGCCGGAACTCCTTTGGAACAACCTGCTGGAAGGTAAATCCGGACTCGCAACGATCGATCGCTTCGACGTGACCAACTATCCGATCAAGATAGCTGCCGCCGTCAAGGAATTCGATGGTTCTGAATTTATTTCTCCGCGCGATTCATCTCGTCTGTCCAGGTGCATCCAGTACGCTGTGTATGCTTCTTTCCAGGCTCTTAAGAACGCGGGCATTACTCCCGAAAACGAAGATCCGACCCGCTCTGGCGTGATTATCGGTTCCGGTATCGGCGGCATGCAGATTTATAGCGACTCTGTCGTTTCGCTTTCGAACCGTGGCCCGAGCCGCGTGTCCCCGTTCTTCATTCCGATGTCTATCGTGAACATGCCCGCTGGCGAAGTTTCCAACCGCACCGGTTGGATGGGCCCCTGCTACGCAGTGGTTTCCGCTTGCGCAACCTCTAACCACTCTATCGCCGCTGCCTACGACCAGATTCGCTTGGGCCGCGCCGACATCATGCTCGCCGGTGGTACCGACGAAACCGTGAACAATGTGGCTCTCGCAGGCTTTACCTCCATGAAGGCCTTGAGCAAGCGCAACGACGACCCGACGACGGCTTCTCGTCCGTTCGACAAGGACCGCGACGGTTTCGTGATCGGTGAAGGTTCGGGTATTCTCGTTCTCGAAAGCCTGACGCATGCCAAGAAGCGTGGTGCGAACATTTTGGCCCGTGTGGCCGGCATCGGCATGAGCGCCGACGCTCACCACATGTCTGCCCCGCGTGAAGACGGCGAAGGTGTTCGCCTCGCTATCGAAATGGCTCTCCGCGAATCGGGCCTTTCTCCGAAGGACATCGGTTACGTGAACACCCACGGTACTTCGACTCCGCTCGGCGACGTTGCGGAATGCTCCGCCCTCGAAAAGGTCTTTGCCGGTGCTACCGACAACCTCAAGGTGAACTCCTCCAAGTGCATGATCGGCCACGCCCTTGGCGCCGCCGGTGCCCTCGAAGCCATCATCACCGTGAAGTCCTTGCAGAATCAGATGATTCATGCGACCACGAACGTGTTCAACCAGGACGAACGCATCCACTTGGATGTCTGCGCCAACAAGAACACCAGCCACTCGTTCGACTACGCCATGTCCGACAGCTTCGGTTTCGGTGGCCAGAACAGCGTGCTGCTCCTCGGTCGCAACTAATTCAATGTGTGCGGCTTGCGCTGCAATGTGAAGTGTGAAATGACTAACTAAAAATTTTTCATTTCACATCACACACTACACATGACGCATTTACTAAGCCTTCTGGAGATTGTCCTCCGGGGGCTTTTTTATATTCTATAACAATTGTTATGTCGGCTGTAATGGGTATACAAACTTTTAAAGGCGAAAAATGATTTGTCCAAAATGCAATCGAAAATATGAAGACGATAAGCCCCGTTGTCTGTGGTGTGACGCTTTGAATCCGAATTACGGTAAGGCCCCGTCATTGCAGAAAAAAAAGAATGTTAAAAAAAGAGAAATTTTTGATGATGAATCTTTTGAAGACGGAACAATCTTTAAATTAGAAACCGACAAGTTTGTTATAAACGTCATGGCGATCCTCTATATGGTAAGCCTTATGATATTGGGCGTAGTAGGATGGCGCATGATAGAAGAGAAAGGCTTTCTGTGGTTCTTTTTCGTGCCGATGGAACTTTTTTTGGCGTTCTTTGTTTATCTTTTCTCAAAGAAAGTTTTGAAGGTAAAATGGTTCAAAGATAAATTTGTATTAGTTACACGCTATGGGGAAAAGGAATTCTTGTTAGGTAAACAGGCGATCTATAAGTCTGAAATAACGAATTTTGGAGATCATTACCTGATTTTCAAAAAAGGATGGCAAACATTTCGACTAGATGAAAGTGACTACCCAAAGGTTGTGAAAAAGATAATCAAAAATCAAAGTGAATTAACTGAAATAAACATAAAATGTGATGAAAAAGGAGACGAACAAGTCGTTTATTATCCAATGGCAACTTCTGGAGGAAAGCCTCTAATCTTTGTAGAATTTTTTTGTTCGCTAATTTTATTAATTCTAATTTTTTTGAAAATTCCTGAAAGAGATGGATATTCCACGGCAATATGTTTTCTGATTTCTTTTTTTGGATTTTCCCGTGCTTATAGTCATTCCTTGGCAATACTTGAAATAAAGTGGTTTAAAAACGGTTTTGTCCTTAGAAATCATTATGGAGAAAGAACTTTTTTCTTTGATGAAACCATCCCATATAAAAAGGAAACAGATAAAAATGGAATTGTTCGATTTGTTTTCAAAAAAGGATTTCAATTATTTGTAGTGAATGAGCTTGAATTTCCTGAAATTGTAAAAAAAATGAAGATACTTTATAATGTAGACTGATGATAGAGAGCCTTGATGTGTTGAATGACACAAGTAATTAAAAAGCCCTCAATTTAGTCCGCAAATTAATTAGTCTGCCTGTTTTTTTCTATCTTTGTCCCCGTGAAATTTTTTCGTTCCCTATTGATTGCGCTGGTGGCGCTCCTGTTTGCAAGTGTTTCCTTGCAGGCCGCCCCTTACGATCCGCCGACTTGGCGCGATTCTACTTGGGACTACCGCAGCGAAGACCCCGGTGATACGGTTCAATTTTCTGTGGTGAAGGGTGTGGGCGTTGCATCGACCGTGCTGATTGCCTATGGGGCGGCGTACTGGCTCGTATTCCATAAGGGTTGGTGGGACGAGCAGGGGAGTGATTTCCATTTCGAAAACGATTTTGACTATGCGCTCAACCTGGACAAGTTCGGGCATTTCGCGTCGGGCGTCATGATGGGTGAGTCCTTTTACGAAGGCTACCGCTGGGCGGGAATTTCCGAGTTCAAGTCTTACCTCTTCGCAGGTCTTTCTGCCTTTGCGACGCATGTGGCGATTGATGTAAAGGACGGATTTTCGCCGGACTGGGGCTTTAGCGTTTTCGATGTGCTGTCTGGGACGCTCGGAGGCTTTTTGCCCATGGCGGAACGTTATGTACCCATGTTCAAGTATGTTGACTTGAAATGGAGCTACTGGATCAATACCAAGGCGTATTACAGACAAAGTAAAACAGGTGTGTTTACCGATGATTACTGCAACCAGACTTTCTGGGCATCTCTCAAAATTTACCGGATGCTTCCTAAGACGGTACGCCCGTATTATCCGAGCTGGCTTGCCTTGGCGGCGGGGTTGAGCATAGACGAAGGAGTGTTTACGCACGATCCGCACCCGCACCGCGAGGTGTATATCGCCCTGGATTACGACCTGGAAGCGTTCCGTCCGCAGAGCCGCATGGCGCGTACCATTGTCAAGTACCTGAACTACTTTAAGCTGCCGGCCCCCACCGTGCAAGTTTATCCCGAATTCCACTGGTATTTGCTGTACCCGATTAAATTTTAATCGCTCGCTTGTTGCAATAAGCCCTGCTCATACCTCATTCCTCAAAGGAGCGTAGCTCCGACCTCATGGCTTTTTTGCTACATTTGCCCCCGTATGTTTACGGGTATTATTCAATCTACCGGTGAAATCGTTTCTATCGAAAGTAGGGGCGATGCGCTTACCATGCGCCTTAAGTCACCGGGCTTTTTTAAGAATTGTAAGTTGGGCGACAGTGTCGCCAACGACGGCGTGTGCCTTTCCATTGAATCTTGTACCGATGACGAAGCGACTTTTTGCCTGATGCACCAGACGGTGGAAAATACGGGCTTCAAGCAGGCTGCTGTGGGTAAGTTAGTGAATTTGGAACTTCCGTGTCGTGCAGACAGCTTTATGGGCGGTCACTTTGTGATGGGCCATGTAGACTGCATCACCGAAGTCATCAAGGTGACTCCCCGCGAAACGGGTGTGGAAGTGGACCTAAAACTTCCGGCGGATTTGCGTCGCTACGTGATTCGCCGCGGTTCGATTTCGCTGAACGGAATTAGCCTGACGGTCGCTGAAAAGTTCGAAGATTCCATTCGCGTGTGCATTATCCCTGAAACTCTGGCCCGTACCAACCTGCGTAACTGGGTTCCAGGAACTATCGTGAATGTGGAAGTCGACATGCTCGGTAAGTATATTGAAAATTATCTGAAGGAACGTGACCTTGCTTAATACCATTGAAGAGGCCATCGAAGATTTTAAGAACGGCAAGTTTTTGATCGTGGTCGATGACGAAGACCGCGAAAACGAAGGTGACTTTGTCATTGCCGCCGAAAAGATTACGCCCGAAAAGGTGAACTTCATGCTACACGAAGGTCGTGGCGTGCTTTGCGCACCGCTCCCGATCAAGCGTTGCCATGAATTGAACCTCACGCGGCAGACCGCCGAGAACACCTCGATTCTCGGGACTCCGTTTACCATCATGGTCGATAAAATTGAAGGCTGCACCACGGGTGTATCCGCTCACGACCGTGCGGCAACGATTCTCGCTCTATCGGACCCAAATTCCAAGCCCAGCGATTTTGGCAGGCCGGGGCATATTTCGCCCCTGTACGCCCAAGAAGAAGGCGTGCTCCGCCGCGCAGGCCACACTGAAGCCGCAGTCGATCTCGCAAAGCTTGCCGGACTCCGCCCTGCAGCCGCCCTTATCGAAATCATGAACGAAGACGGCACCATGGCTCGCATGCCGCAACTTCAGGAAGTGGCGAAGAAGTTTAACCTCAAGATTATCTCGATCCACGACCTCATCGATTATCGCCTGAAAAACGAAAAGCTCGTGCAGCGCGTAGCCGCTCCGCATGTGTCGACCAAGTACGGCGACTTTACCGCATACGCCTACAAAAGCAAGACCGATGGCGTGGAACACGTGGCGTGGGTCGCGGGTAACCCCGACTTCAGCAAGCCGGTTTATGTGCGCGTTCATAGCGAATGCCTTACGGGCGATATCTTTGGCAGTCTTCGCTGCGATTGCGGCGAACAGCTGGCCGCCGCCATGAAGTTCATTGGCGAGCACGGCGGCGTGTTCCTTTACATGCGCGGCCAGGAAGGCCGTGGAATCGGTCTTTGCAACAAGCTCCGCGCCTACGAGTTGCAAGAAAAGGGCTTGGACACGGTCGAAGCGAACCTGCACCTTGGGTTCAAGTCGGACCTGCGCCAGTACGGTACGGGTGCCCAGATTTTGGCAGACCTCGGTGTCAAGGAAATGCGACTCTTGACGAACAACCCGAGCAAAATTTCGGGCATTACGGCTTACGGCCTTAAAATCGTGGAACGCGTGCCAATCGAAATCAAGCCGAACAAGGAAAACCTGTTCTACCTGCTCACCAAGCAGAAAAAGATGGGCCACCAGCTGCATATCGACGGCGCTGCGTCCCAAGAGAATTTGAAAGAGGAAAAGTAAATGGTGAACGAAATCAAGAATTCCCTGAATGGAACGGGCCTCAAGGTGGCAATCGCCGTTGCCCGTTTTAATGAGGTCGTGACGGACAAGCTTCTGGAAGGGGCTCTGCGTCAGCTTGAACTGCTTGGTGTAGCAGACAAGGACATCACCGTCGTGCATGTGCCGGGCGCATTCGAACTCCCGGGCGTATGCCGTCGCCTCGCCGACAGCGGCAAGTACAGTGCCGTGATGGCGCTCGGCGCCGTGATTCGCGGCGAAACCAGCCACTACGACGTGGTGGTAAACGCTTCTACCGGCGGTATCGCAAATATCGCTGCCGAAGGCAAGCTCCCCGTGATTCTTGGAATCCTCACCACCGACACCGTGGACCAGGCGATGAACCGTGCTGGCCTCAAGGCCGGTAACCTTGGCGCAAGCTGGGCGTCTACCGCCGTCGAAATGGCAAATTTGTATAAAGAGGTATGAGTAATGAGCGATGAGGACGCCTTGCTAGGCAAGGCTTTGAGCTAAAGAATGGCGCCTGCGGCGCGATTAAAATGAACTCAAAGGGAACCACAGGCGACCGTGCTCAAACCTCAAAGCGACCGTAGGGCGCGACCTCATACCTGAAACCTTAAACCTGAAACCTGATTATGAAGATTAGTTATAGACCCGCGCGCGTTTTTGCCATGCAGCTTTTGTATGCCATGGAAATTACGGGCCAGACCGCAGGGGAGGCTCTTCCGGGAGTGCTTGAATCCCAGCCCCTTCACGCTGAACAGAAAAAGTATGGGATGAAGCTTGTCGATTTGGTGCAGGCACATCGTGCTGAGTTGGATGAAGAAATCAAGACGGCTGCTGCCCACTGGGAACTCGACCGTATGGCGACCCTGGACCGCATTGTGCTGCGCATTGCGATGGTTGAGCTTTCGTACGTTGCAGAAATACCGATGAAGGTCGCCATTTCTGAAGCGGTGCAGATTGCTGCCAAGTATAGCACCGACAATTCGAGTACCTTTGTGAATGGCCTTTTGACAGGCTTTATGCGTAACCGTGGCATGGTTGTCACCGAATCTAAGGAAAAGTAAGATGCTCAAAGAAAAATGGATGAAGCATATTTTTGCCGGAATCACCTGCCTGGTGGCGTTGGTTGTGTATGTCATGACGATGGCTCCGACGGTTTCCTTCTGGGACTGTGGCGAATTTGTCGCCTGCGCGAATACCTTGGGCATACCGCATCCTCCTGGAACGCCTTTCTTCGTGTTCCTTGCCCGAGCGGTCATCGTGTTGCTTCCGTTCGTGGGTGAAATCGCAAAGCGCGTGAACTACATCTCGGTGGTGAGTTCTGCGGCAACCGTCTATGTGACGGCCCTCTTTGCTTGGGAACTTTTGGCAACGGTGCTCAAGACGGACGCCCTGGCCGAAAAGATTACGGGTAAGGTTCGTACCGCTGTGCTTGGGACCGCAGCCCTTGTTGCCGGTTTCCTTTTGACTTTCTCCGATACGTTCTGGTTTAATGCGGTGGAAGCCGAAGTCTACGGCATCGCCATGTTCATCTTGATGCTCGTGTCTTACCTTGGCCTGGTGTGGTACAACAAGCGAAACGAAGTCTATAGCGACCGCATTCTGATCTTTATCTGTTACATAGCCTTCCTCGGCGTGGGCGCCCACCTCTACACGATGCTCACGGTTCCAGCCGTGTTCGCCCTTTTGCTCGTGGCCGAACCCAAGAAGATTGTGGAACGCATTCCCATCTGGATCACGGGTACGCTTCTTTGCTCCGTGATTTACATGGTGTCCGCCTTTATTGAAATTTCGTTCATTTGCCTGATTGCGCTTTCTATCCTTTGCCTGGTGAAGCCCATCAAGAACCAGGGTGTGCAGCGCAGCATGCGCCTTTCCTTGGCCTTTGCGTTCTTTGCTCTCATCGGTTACAGTACGCACCTTTACATTCCGATTCGCTCGGAACTGAACCCGATTATCGACGAGAACGACCCCGAAATCAACATCCGCGACGATCAGGGCAACCTTCAGCTTGGTAACCTCTTCAAGGATGAAAACTGGGTCGCCTTCAACAACTTTATCGAGCGTAAGCAGTACGGCTCCGAAAGCATGATCAGCCGTGCCTTCTACCGCCGTTCCCGCGTGAGCCACCAGTTCCTCTCCTTCCCGCACATGGGTTATGGCGGATACCAAATGGCTCAGTACCTGCCGTACAAGGTGGGCGATGTGAATTACGCAAACGGAGTCTACACTTTTGATGCAAACGACAACCAGCCGGTGGAACGCTTTGGCATCAAGTTCCCGACCCAGATGAGCTTCATGGGTGATGCGACCCTTCCGCAGTTCATGATGTTCCTGCTCTTTAACGGACTTTTGGTGATGGTCTGCGTCTTTGTCTGGAAGCGTAACCGTCATGTGGGCGTGTTCGTCTCTGCGTTGTATGCGCTCTGCTCTCTTGGACTCCTGTTCTACATCAACTTTGCCGATGGCACCCGTATGGAACAGCGTGAACACGACTACTGGGTGTCCGTGATGAGCCGAAATGTCTCTGACCTGAATGCCCGTGGCCTGGGAATCACGGCACTTCCGGATCCGAACGATCTCATCGACATGCGTCAGAACATTGAATACACCAAGATCCGTATGGAAACCCTCAAGGCCCGCGGAGCAAGTGATGCCCGTCTTGCCGACCTGCAGCGCGAACTTGACGGCTATATGAATTCCGCCGTTTGGCAGAACTGGCAGAAGATTGAAAGTGGCTTTGCCCAGGTGGGTAGCCGCGCTCCGTTCCCCGATGCAGTGCATCTGGAAGTTCGCGAACGTGACTACTTCTACACACCCGCATTCATTTTCATGAGCATGATCTATAGTATCGGTGCCGGTATCCTCGTGTTCCTGGTGGCGACATCCTCCTTTGCCGCCTTTGCAAATCCTGTGGCGGCCCTGCTTGTGCTCGTTTCGTTCCTGGTGCCTTGCGTATCGAACTACAAGGAACACGACCGTTCCGGCCTCTGGGTTCCTTGGGATTACGCTTTTAACCTGCTCAATAGCTGCCGCCCGAATGCCATCTTGTTCACCAATGGTGACAACGATACCTTCCCGCTGTGGTTTGCGCAGGAAGTGGCCGGTATCCGTAAGGATGTTCGCGTGGTGAACCTCTCGCTCGGCAATACCGACTGGTACATCAAGCAGATGCTCGACAACGAACCGATTCTTAAGCTCAGCTATGACAAGGCTGCCATCGACCGCGACATGGTGCTTGACAACAGCTCTGCCTCAAACCCGAACCATCAGGTTTCTACCTGGGTCAAGAATGCTCAGCGCCTGATGCCGCAGCTCAAGAACCGTATCGATGCCATGGAAGGCCAGCAGCTTTCTTCAGCTGACTCTGCCAAGCTTATGCAGTTCAAGGTGCACTACCAGGTGTGGGATGCCTTTACCGAATGGGCCGCCCGTACTCGTAGCGGCATGATGCTCACGCAGCACAAGCTCGTGATTGACCTTGCCCTTCAGAATATGGACAAGCCGATTGAAATTTCGACGACGGTCGGTACATCCAACTTCATGGGCCTTGAAAAGTACATGGTGCAAGAAGGCATGGTCTACAACCTGGTAAAGGGTGACCTTACGCCGAAACGCAATGCATTTGACGCCGCTTACACGGCAGGCTTGATTGACTCTGTGTTCAAGTTCCGTGGCCTGGGTGACGGCACTGCCTATATCAACAGCGAAACAGAACGCCTGCTTTCGGGCTACGTGTCGCTCTACCTGCAGATTTCTTTTGATGCCCGCGACAAGATTGCCGCTCTCCGCAACGAGCATCCGTTCACCGCCGACAAAAAGGCTCAGGTGGATAGCCTTGCCGCATCGGCTGCAAAGTATCTTGAAATGGGCATGAAGCAGTTCCCGTCTGAATGGCGCAACTACTGGGCCGCAGCCTTTGTTTACGAGGCTGCCGGTGAAAAGGCGAAGGCTCAAGATGTGCTGAACCGCGGCCTTGAAAATGTGCCTGCTTACGAAGATGGTGGTAGGGCTCGTCTCTTGATGAGCGGTCGCCAGATTGAGCAGATGTCCGACGAACCCCTGAAGGTCGAGGAGAGCGCTCCCGCCGAACCGGCCGATTCCGCCGAGAAGGATTCTGCAAAGGAACCTGCGGTGGTTGCTGCCAAATAATTGAGTTTGATTAAGGTACGAGGATATTCATGGATTTGAGTCTTGTCATTCCGGTCAAGGAAGAAAGCGAGAACCTTCCTGAACTCTTTAAGGAGATTGTCGCTGCCATTGAACCCACGGGCTATTCGTTCGAAGTCATCATCATTGATGATGGCAGCCGTGATTGCACTTGGGATGTCATCGAAGGCCTTTCCAAGGAGTATTCCTTTGTTCGTGCGTTCCGCTTCCAGTTCAATTGTGGAAAGGCGGCTGGGCTCGCTTTCGGTTTTTCGAAGGCGCGCGGCAAGTATGTGGCGACCTTGGATGGCGACCTGCAGGACGATCCCCTTGAAATTCCGAAGATGATCAAGATTCTGGAAGATGGCTACGATCTTGTTTCGGGCTGGAAGGTTCGCCGACTGGATCCGTGGCACAAGACTTGGCCTTCCAAGTTGTTTAACTTGACGGTCTCGATTGTCTGCGGTCAGCGCCTGCACGACTTCAACTGCGGTATTAAGGCGTACCGCAGTTCCGTGGTGCGCTTTATTCACCTGTATGGCGACTATCACCGCTTTATCCCCGTGATGGCGAAGTGGCAGGGCTTCCGCATTACCGAGATGCCTGTGGCGCACCGTGCCCGCATTCACGGCGTATCCAAGTATGGAGTATCGCGCCTAGTGTCGGGATTCCTGGATTTGGTGTCCCTCATGTTCATGCGCAGCTTTGCTTCGAAGCCGCTTCACTTCTTTGGACTCGTGGGACTGATTTTTATGCTTGTCGGTTTCGGTATTTCGGGCTATTTTGGCTACGAATGGTTTGAAACGGGTGCGCTCCATGTGAGGCCGCTCCTTTTGGCGGGGGGATTCTCGCTGGTGATGGGGGTGCAGTTCATTTCACTTGGACTTTTGGGTGAAATGATGAATGGCAGCAAAAAACAGAGCTACCCGGTGGCCGAAAGCATTCGCGAAATTGTAGATTTAGGTTAGGAGTTGTTGTTTATGGCGTACCCGAAGAGCTTAGTGATTGTGCCTACCTATAACGAGAAGGAAAATATCCTGCTCATTATGTCGGCAATTCTCGAACAGAACGAATGCCTGGAGATCCTGGTGGTCGACGATGGCAGTCCCGATGGAACGGGCGACATGGTCGAAGAAGAGACCAAGAAGAATCCCCGTATTCACCTGCTGCGCCGTAAGGGAAAGATGGGACTTGGCTCTGCCTATGTGACAGGTTTCAAGTGGGCGCTCGAAAGGGACTATGAACGCGTTTTCGAGATGGACGCCGACTTTAGCCATAGCCCAGCTGACTTGAACCGTTTTTTGGAAGCTGCCGAAAATGCGGACCTCGTTCTCGGCAGTCGCTACCAGGCGCATCGCATCAGCGTGGTGAACTGGGACCTGCGCCGCCTGATTCTCAGCTACGGTGCAAATGTCTATACCCGCATTGTGACGAAACTTCCGATTAGCGATGCCACGGGTGGTTTCAAGTGTTTCCGCCGCGAGGCCCTGCAGGCGCTCGACTTGGACAAGATGAAAAGCGACGGATACTGCTTCCAGATAGAGACGACCTTCAAGATTTGGAAAAAGGGCCTCCGCGTCAAGGAAATTCCCATCATCTTCACGGACCGCACCCGCGGAACCTCCAAGATGAGCGGTGGTATTATCTCCGAAGCCTTCTTCCTGGTGCTCAAACTTCGCCTAGGACTTGCTTAGCGCTCATGTATTCCTGTTCCATTATCATTGTAGCCTATAATTCCTGCGATTTCATTCCCGCGTGCCTGAAGTCCGTTCGCGATGCATGCGAGGGTATCGATGCGCAGGTTATTGTGCTTGATAATGGCTCGGTCGAGCCGATTCTGCCCGAAATCAGGCATTTCTTCCCCGAAGTGGAATGGATTGATTCCAAGGAAAACTTGGGCTTTGGAAAGGGCTGTAACCTCGCCGAAAAACGTGCAACCAAGCCGTACCTGTTCTTTATCAATCCCGATACGGTTGTCTCTCGCGATTCCTTTACCAAGGTGCTCGACTTCATGGAAGAGCACCCTGAATCGGGAACGGTGGGCTGCCGTATTCTGAATGAGGATGGCTCGCTCCAGTGGGCCTGTCGCCGTTCGTTCCCGACGATTGTTTCCGCGGTTTCGAAGACGATTGGCCTTGCCGCTCTCTTCCCGAAGAACAAGACCCTTGCAAGCTACAACATGACGTATGCCGACCCGGACGAAGTGACCGAGGTGGATGCCATCAGTGGCTCGTTCTTCTGCATGCGTCGCGACCTGTACGAAAAGCTGGGCGGTTTCGACGAGGACTTTTTCATGTACGGCGAGGACTTGGACCTGTGTTTCAGGGCGAAGGTTGCCGGCTGCAAGAACTACTACACGCCTTCGACGAATATTCTGCATTTCAAGGGCCAGAGCTGCCGTACCCGCCGCTGGGATTCCTACCTGGATTTCTACAAGGCGATGCTTATCTTTGTGCGTAAGCACAAGGACCTTTACTTTGTCCCGAATTTCCTTGTGTCTTTCGGTATCATGTTTGCGGCTTTCGTGGGCATGTTCTCGCGCCTTATCCCGAAGTTCTGGAAGATGTTTCTGGACTTGGGCGTGGTAGCTGTATGGGCTCTTGTATTTTTGCCCGGTTTGGGAAACGATGAATACATTTTTTCTTCCATTAAGAAATCCATAGAGGTTATAACTAAGTTTGAAGACTGGTGGCTTGTCGGCTTGGTCGCCATTATTAATATGGTCTTTCTTGTTTTCCGTGGGGAATACACAGAATCCAGCCTCAAGGGAGAAAAGTTCTTGCGGTACCTTGTGCCGCTGAACCTTCTTGCTGTTGGGGGGTATGAGGCGTTCCGTTACTTTGCACAATTTTCTTATGACCCAGGAGACAGGTCTACAATTTATCCCAATATTGGCTGGTGCGTCTATGTCGTGTGTTCCTGCCTCTTTATCCCGCTCGCTCTCCTTGCCTGGCGCCGTATCGCATTTTGGATAAACTATTTCTACCGCATCTTTGCCAAAAAACGCCACCGCTCCATCTTGCTTGGTGGCCGCGAAGATTCTCTAAACAACTGGTTCGACCGTTACAACGTGATTCCCGGCATCGAAATTCTTGGCTGTGTGAGTTCCGAGCCAGAAATGATTTCCGAAGAAAACCGTCAGCACCTGTTGGGTAACGTGTCTTCAATGGAGTCCATTTGCAACCGGACCGGCTGCAGGGAACTCCTGGTCGTTTCCAATTTTTCGGGATACAGGGAGCCGTTTGACATCAAATGGCTCGATAGCCTTGGCCTCAGGGTATTTTTGCTGATTGGCAACGGAAAAGATGGCAATTATGCCCTGGTAAACCTGAAATACCTGCATTAAATCCATAAATTCTGCTTTTTATTTACACATTGCACGAAAATGATGTTATTTTTTGTGTAAGTATTTGATTATTAAGGTGTTATGTTCGATACAACTCTTTTGGATATTCTTTGCTGCCCTGTGACTAGGGGAAAGCTTAAATTGGCGTCCGATGATGTCGTCGCCAAGGTGAATAACGCAATTTCTGCCGGAACGCTCAAGAACGTATCCGGTGAAAAAGTTTCTGAAATCCTGACCGAGGCTTTGACGACCGAGGATGGTTCCAGGGTGTATCCTGTTCGCGAAGGGATTCCTGTCCTTTTGGCGGACGAAGCCATTTTGCTCTAAGAGGTGAATATGCCGGTAACATTGGATTCTCTCAAAAAATCCGTAGGCAAGAAAAATGCCAATTCCATGGTTTTTGCCTGGTTAGCCGATCTTGAACGAGAAGCGGGGAATTTGGATGCCGCCCTTCAGAGGGTTGATGGTGGCCTCACGCTTTATCCGAACGATGTTGCCGCAAGGCTCGTTCGTTCCAAGATCCTGATGCAGCAGGAAGCCTATGAGCCTTGTGTGCAGGAATGTGAAAAAATTCTCGTGATGGATCCGTTTAACCTCGCTGCGCAGCGCATCATGGGCGATGCCTACGACAAGCTGGGGAACGAGGCCAATCGCAACCGTTGCTACCGTCGCCTTCACGATATGGATCCGCTCAATACCTTCTGGAAAGAAGAATATGATGTCGTTCTGGATGCGCCTGCCGCTGCCGCTACCGCCGCGGCACTGGATACGGGTCTATCCTTCTCTGACAGCACTTCGGATATGGACTTTAACCTTTCCGAAAGCGAACCCGCTTCTCTGCAGGATGCTTCGTTAGAAGCCCCTGTAGACCAGATGGCTGAGTCCACTGGTACAGATGAATCCATGGGTGATGTTAAGGACGAATTTGCGGCTCTTACGGAAGAATCCGCTCCGGACCAGGACGACCCGTTTGCATCTCTTGCCGCCATGCTTCCCAATGGTGACTCGGCTGACGACTCCGCCATGGAAGACCTATCTGCATCGCTTGATTCTGCAATGGAATCGATCAATAACGAAGCGCCTATCGATATTCCGGTAGATGATTTCGGCGAAGAAGAGAATATTTCTGGAAACGATGTGGGATCGGCTCTTTCCGATATGTTTGGCTTGGAAGACGATCTGGAAGCAGATACACCGACCGAAAACGCAAGTCCGTTCTCGGCTCATACGGCAACACCGGATATCCCTGCTAGTATCGACGACAACGCTCAGTCCAATGCAGAATCTGTCTTTAGCTCGACACCCGTAGCCGACAAGCCGCAGAGTATCGACGATGCTTTCGGCGATATCTTTGGCGAAGACGAACTCCCCGAAGAACTTCCGCAGACCGCTCCTGCTACCGAGGATGCTCCTGCTGAAACGGTGTCTGCTATCGACGAACCTTCCGAAGATGCGGGCCTGTTTGAAAAGTCTGCCGCATTTGATTCTGCTGCAACTGAAGCCCCTGCAGCCGACAAACCGCAGAGCATTGACGATGCTTTCGGCGATATCTTTGGTGAAGACGAGCTTCCGGAGGAAAAGCCGCAGAATGTCGAGCCTGCCGAAGAACTTGCTTCTGCTGAAAGCATCTCTGATTTAGCAGAGCCTGCAACCGACTTGACGGAACCGGCAGCCGAAGATTTGGAAATGCCTGCCGACGAGGGTGGACTATTTGAAAAATCTGCCGATGCGGACATGAATCTTGCCGCTTCTGAAAAGCCTGCAGAACCTGCTCCGGCAGACGATGTCCCGACGAGTGTCGACAATGCTTTTGACTCAATCTTTGGTGAAGATGAACTGCCGACCGAGGATAGCGGTCTGTTTGAAAAGTCCGCGGAATCTGAAACGCTCGAAGTGGCTGATAAATCTTCCGCTATTGATGATGCTCCCGCTGAGCTTGGAGAAGACCTTGCTGTGGCTGAAGACGAAGCCCCTGCAACGGAAGAAGGCTCTGCAGACTCTCTGGACGAAGCTGAACTTGAATCGTTGGAACTTCCTGAGGAACCGGTTGCTCCGGCTGAAGAACCCGTTGCGGACTTGAATGAACCTTCCGAAGATCTTGCTCCCGAAGTTGCGGCACCTGAAGATGCTGCACCCGCTGCAGATAATGCGTTCAGCGTCGATAACGCTTTCGATTCCCTGTTTGGTTCCGAAGATGACCTTCCCGAGGAAAAGCCAGCTGAAGAATTGGAAAGTGCCGCCCCTGCTGAAACTGCAGAAGAAAGCGTTTCTTTGGCAGACCAGGTAAACC
Source organism: Fibrobacter sp. (assembly GCF_045601785.1). GTDB lineage: Bacteria > Fibrobacterota > Fibrobacteria > Fibrobacterales > Fibrobacteraceae > Fibrobacter. Next base: position 33,263 of record NZ_JAZSAF010000037.1, on the reverse strand, counting down.
AGGCCGAAGAAGAATTGGAACTCCCAGAAACGAAGCCCGAATCTTCGGACTTGGCCAAGGAAATGGGCGGGGCCTTTGCTTCGATGTTTGGCAATGTGGACGATGATCTCGACTTGCCTGAGACTCCGGCGCAGACGGATCAGCCTGAAGAAGCGGTTGAGCCCGAAACTACGATTGCAGACGATGTTTCTGCTAAGGCCGAGGAAGATGAACTCACAAAGGATCTCGACGATTCCTTTGATAATTTGTTCGGAAAAGAGGATGACCTGGAGCTCCCATCTGAAGCAGCCCCTGCCGAACCTGATGCGGCTCCGGCAGAACAGGAACCTGTTCAGGCCGAGTCTGAACCTGCTTCGGATCTCGATTCCTTGGAATCTGAAGTTTCGGGTGCATTCAAGGGCCTTTTCGATATGGACGATGATTCGCTTTCCGAAGAAAGCAAGCCGTCCAACAAGGGTGTCGATTTTCTGATGTCGGGGGATTCCGATGATGAAATTTCTGCTGGTCTTATCAACAATCCTGATGCTCCGCTTGATCGCGGTGCCACGGACTTGGATGAAAGCCTGAATACTCGCACTCTGGCTGAAATCTACTTTGACCAGGGACTTTATGCCAAGGCTCTTGAAATCTACAAGGATCTGGCTCAAAAGGAACCTGAAAACGAAGAAATTGCAAAGCGCCTTGCAGAGGTGGAAAAACTTTACAACGATAAGTTTGGGGGTGAAGCTTAATGGCTGATCAGCAACCGCAGCTCCGCATTGAAAAGCTGCTTCGCGAAATGGTGAATCGCGGTGCATCCGATATGCACTTGCGAGTGGGCGTTCCGCCTGTATACCGTATCAATGGCGCCTTGCAACGCCCCTTTGATATTCGTGTCGACTCGCTGATGATGGATTCCTTCTTGGATGATATCATGAACCGTGACCAGAAGCAGCGCTTTGAAACAAACAAGGAATGCGACTTTGCTGTGGGTGCCCGCGACATGGGACGCTTCCGTGTGAATGTTTTCCGGCAGCGTGGAACGATTGCTGTGGTGATCCGCCATATCAAGGCGAAAATCCCTGCGTTCGAAGATTTGCATCTTCCCGATGTAATTCGTGAAATGTCGCTCACTAAGCGTGGTCTGGTGCTCGTGACCGGTACGACCGGTTCCGGCAAGTCGACGACTCTTGCTGCGATGCTGGATTACATCAACCAAAACGAATCGGTGAACATCATTACAGTCGAAGACCCGATCGAATACCTTTATCGCGACAACAAGTCAATCATTTCGCAGCGTGAAATTGGCGTGGATACGCTTTCTTATGCGAACGCCTTGCGCGCGGCGCTCCGTCAGGACCCCGATGTGCTTCTGGTGGGCGAAATCCGTGACCTTGAAACCATGCAGATTGCTATGACTGCTGCCGATACGGGCCACATGGTGTTTGCGACAATCCATACCACGAACGCCACTGAAACGATCCACCGTGTGCTTTCGATGTATCCGCCGCACCAGCATGACGAAATCCGTCTGCTACTCTCCGAAGTTCTGGCGGGTATTATTTCGCTTCGTCTTTTGCCCACCAAGGATGGCAAGGGCCGTGTGCCGGCTGCCGAAATTCTAGTGAATACGGCTGCCATTCAGGAATACATCGAAGACAAGGACAAGAATGACCTGATTGAACAGGCCATTGCCGAAGGCCACATGCAGTACCATAGCCAGACGTTTGACCAGGCCTTGCTGGCCCTTTACGAAAGCGATCAGATTTCTCTGGAAACGGCCATGGCCGCCGCGACGAACCCCGATGACTTCGATCTTAAGATTCGCGGTATTTCGGGTACTTCTGAACGTAGCTGGATGTAGTTTCAATAGTATTGAATCCGAGCCTTTTATGAAAATTCATTTGTCCTTACCGTTTACATTCTTTGCGGTAACGTTGTTTTCGTTGTCTGCATTTGCAGCTTCGCCTGTGCATGGTCCCGAGAATGTCCGCAACTTGCGACTGCTTGAAAATTCGCCACTCTTGTTTGAACTGCACCATGTAACGATGGGGGAGGGCCGCCAGTTTTTTGCTTACCCGCGCCGCGATACGACATTCCGCAAGAATTTTGTGGAAAGTGAAAAGAATGCTTTGCTGTATTATGACAATGCAAATGGTGCGTCTATTTCTGGGCACGGAAGGGCGGACTCTGTTTCACAGCCCCGCATTGCGGTGGCGATGTCCCTTGTGGGTGGTATCGATTACCGTGGTGGCGAGGCTCTGGGCGATACAGTTTGGCCCGCCATTGATGGTGGTATGTACTTGCGCGGCTTCGCGGATTCGGTTGATTTCGTATTGGATGCCCGTATTTACGATGAAGGCCATTCTGCCGATAAGCCGCAGTCGTTTGACGGTGAATTTCTGGAAGTCCAAAAAGAAGAAAACAATTCGGGATTGGAATACACGAGCTACGCCCGCTACCGCACGCATATTGCCTTGAACTACGATTGGCTGCGTCTGGACTTTGGCCGCGATGTGATGCACTGGGGCCCTGGCTACTACAACAACCTGAGTCTGAACCAGTTTGCGCTTCCCTACAACATGCTTACGCTCGATATGCAGTTTGGTCCGTTGCGCGTTGTTTCGTTCTACGGCGACTTGCGTATTTATTCTAGCATGAGCATGAAAAACAAGGATGAAAACCGCAACATTTTTGGCCATCGCTATGAACTTGCGGTGGGGAATGCTACATTCGGTATCAGCGAACTTCAGATACAGTACGACAACCTGAAACCCTGGCTGTTCGTGGCGACTGTACCCCTGTTCATGGAAAAAGGCAACTATTCCGAGGACAGCAACAATGGCTCCCTTGCGTTTGACTTCAATTACCGTCTGTTCAATTCGCTGCGTTTCTATACGGAATTCTACCTCGACGACATGGAAAGCCCCGTGAGCCTGGTGAAGAACGACAATATCGAAGCCAAGTGGGCTTGGATGGCGGGTATGCATGGCGCCCATGATTTCAAGATCAAGTCCCACTTGCTGGAATCGGGCTTTATTGCTGAATATGCCCGCATCGAGCCTTATGTGTATTCGCATTTCCATGCAAACACGGCTCAGATGGCGCATCTGGGACGCCCGCTCGGAAGCCAGGCCGGTCCCAATAGCCAGACTGTGGATGCGACGGTGTATGGACGCCTTGACCACCGTGTATTTGCCTCTCTTCGTAACACCTGGTTCTGGAAGGGTACGGATTACGGTAGCGCGGTCAACGATACGACTCCGCGTCGCGACCACATGAAGATCCACAAGAAGTTCCTGGACGGGGCAAAAATGCAATATTCGCTGACTCCTTCTGTTAGTTATGAAGGGCAGTATGTGTTCTTCTTGGGCGAGATAACCCTGTTTAACGACGAAAAGGTGTATCTGCGTACCGGATTCAAGTGGTAGGCGCCTATGTTTGAACTACTTGCTCCTGCAGGCGATTTGACTCGTCTAAAATACGCCTTGGCGTATGGTGCCGACGCGGTCTATGCGGGTCAGCCCGCCTTTTCGCTTAGGGCCCGCGAGAATGGCTTTAAGAATCTGGACGATTTAGCCGAAGGCATCGAATACACGCATCGCCTAGGCAAGAAGTTTTACTTGACGAGCAATGTGATTCCGCGAAACGTCAAGGTGGAGGCTTTCCAAAGGGCTCTCCTTTCAGCCATAGACTTGAAACCCGATGCTCTGATTGTGGCCGATCCCGGCTTTGTCGGCTGGATTCGCAAGGTCCGTCCCGAAGTAGAGATTCACTTGTCGGTGCAGGCGAATACGACGAATTATCTGGCCGCCCAGTTCTGGCAGGGGCTCGGGGTGCGCCGCATTATCTTGAGCCGCGAACTGCGATTGTCGGAAATCGTAGAAATCAAGGAGCGCTGCCCAGACCTGGAATTGGAAGTATTTGTCCATGGGGCTGTTTGTATGTCTATGTCTGGCCGCTGCATGCTGAGCAACTGGGTGACCCGCCGCGATGCAAACCAGGGTGCCTGCGACAATAGTTGCCGCATGCCGTACCGCCTGTATGCCAATCCCGAGCCGCAGTGCGAAGACTACCAGGAGCATGTGGGCGAATTTAGCCTGCAACGCACCGACCGCGAAGAGTTGCCTCCGATCGCACTGGACGAAGACACCTGGGGCACCTACTTTATGAGCAGCCGTGACCTCTGTGCGCTCGAAGTGATTCCCGACCTGATGAAAGCGGGACTTGATTCATTCAAGATTGAGGGCCGCACCAAGTCGGTCTACTATTTGAGTCAGGTGGTTCGCACCTACCGCATGGCGATCGATGCCTGCAAAAAGCAACTTGAATCGGGAAAACCTCTTGAAATACCCGAGGAATCGCGCCGGGCGATTTCATTTGTGGATGGCCGCGGCTTTATGCCTGGATTCATGCGCGGACCTTTGCCGCAGAACTATGAATCGACCCACGAGGATGCTCCGGGGGGATGTGTCGCAGCCCAGGTGCTCGGCTATGACGAGGCGACGAATTCCTGCCGTGTCAATGTGAAGAACCCCTTCGGCATGGACGATTCCCTTGAATTGATGACCCCTTCGGGACAGTTTCCTTGTGAAGTTTCTTCGATGAAGAATTTCAAGGGCGAAGATGTCGATCGACTCCATCCGGGGACCGAAGGTATCGTTTTTCTTGATGGGAAAAGGCCGGAAAAGTCTGAAAATGATATATTTTGCTTTTTTATTAAGAAAAAAGCATAAATCTTTATATTTTTTTTAAATTTAGAGCATGGCCGTTGATGAAGCGACAAAAAAGCAGGATGAACTGGAACTTTATCAGATAGACGATAAAGCCATAATGCCTTTCTTTGAGTGCCATATCGAAGAATTGCGCAATTTCATTCAGGAACGCAAGTCGCAGAATCTTTCTCTGCTGGAACTTCTCAAGCAATTCATTCGCACCTACAAGCTGCCTTTCAACATGCAGCGCTACATGTCGGTGCAGACGACCTATATCAAGCAGGTCTTGCAGGAACGCATGCAGGATCGTCAGATTGCAGTCAGTCACTGGATTCAGGAACATGCGGGTCGCCATCGCAACCGCATGATTCAGCTGCAGTGCCTGTATCTGGACCGCATCAAGGACAATCTTCTTCCTGAAATCACGAAGCTCCTTGAGCAACGCATAGAAAATCTCCAGTCGAAACTGGAGAATAATCAGAAACAGTAGTTTTTGTAGCTCTTAAGGGTTACTTGCAGCACCTGAACCCTACATTCGGGTACTGGTTCTGCGGGTAGAAGCTGAACTTGTTGTCGGTGCACTTGCTTTCGTTGTTGGTGTTCCAGGCTCCACCGGTGACCAAGTACATGTTCGGGTGATCCTTGCTCGTGGTCGAAGTCCATTCCCAAAGGTTTCCGTTCATGTCGTACATGCCATACCAACTGCGGCACTGTTCCTTGCGGCCGCTGCGCTTGGCGGCCTTGGTGTTGGTGTTGCACTTGTTTTGCTTGTAGCTGTCGCCGTAGCTGTAACGCGTGTTGTCCTTGCTCTTGCAGGCGGCTTGCCATTCGGCTAGGCTGCACAGGTGTTTGCCTTCTTGCTGGCACAGGCTTGCGGCCTGTTCCTGGCTCACCATGTCACGGGGGAGTTCGTCGGCCTTGTTGGGGTATTCGTAGGCGTCCACGCAAACGGTCTTGCCGCCGAGGGGAACGGGGTAGGCGTTCTTGCCGCAGATGTTGTCAGATGCCATGTCGTACTTGGCTTCTTGCCATGCGGAGCGGTTCCCTACGGAGTCGACAGCATAGTAGAATACGGAACCGGTCTTGTTGTATTCGGTGGCTTTGCCTGCATCAATGGGATTCAGCGTGTCGCCAATAGAGAGGAAAGTCTTGCACTTGATTTCTTCGCACTTGACCTTGAGCTTGATGGGGTCGTAGTAGCGGCCTGCGGGCGGTGCGATTTCGGCAACGGGCGGAACTTGGTCTGCAGCGCGGATGCTGTCCTGGATGCGTTTCTTTTCGAGTGAATCCGCTTTCGCCTTTTCGATGACAGCGAGGGAGTCTGCGATGCGTTGTAGGCTATCGGCGCGGGCCTTGTCTATGGCGGCGAGGCTGTCCTTAATGCGGTTCAGGCTGTCGCGTACATGGCGGATGCTGTCGCGGTTCACATTGTTCTTGATGGCCGCGAGGCTGTCTGCTACGCGCAGGCTGTCGGCAATACGCAAACTGTCTGCGAGATTGTCTGCGTTGAGCTTGGCAAGGGAATCTGCCATGCGGATACTGTCGGCACGAGCCTTTTCGAGAGCGCGGAGACTGTCGAGCGTATGACGGCGCTGCATTTCAAGGGCTGTTTCCTGTTCCTTGGCTAGCGCGTCTTGTTTGATTTGGTCCAAGTGGCACTGTACCAAAAAGAGCGTGACCAGCAAAAGGAACATCAGCACCAGTATGGCGATGTTCTTTTTCTTGCGTTTATTCTTCAACTGCTCTTCGTTGTTTTTTTCAGTCATAAAATTTTCCTTAGATTCCTCATTCCTCAAAGCGAAGCGACCTCAAACCTCAGTTCCTCGCACTTTCTTCCGCAATTTCTGTTTTCGCGGTTTCTCGCACGTCGTTAAAGAGTTCGCCCCAGTGGCGGATGATTTCTTGCTTGAGTTCGCCTACGCTGATGTTTCGGCGCAGGCTGTTGCGGTAGGCAATGGAAATGTAGCCCGTTTCTTCGGATACGACGATAACGAGCGCGTCGCATTCGGCAGCCAATGCCTTGGCGGCGCGGTGACGCATGCCGTAGCCCGCTTCTTTTTCGGCGTTACCGGTGGGCATGGGCAAAATACAGCCGGCGGCAATAATGCGCTTGGTGTTCATGATGACTGCGCCATCGTGCAAAGCGGAATTCGGGAAGAAGAGGGCGCGCAAAAGTCTAGAACTGATTCGGGCGTCCAAGATTTCACCGGTGTCGGCGTAGTTACGCAGGCCCACGCGCTTTTCAAGCACAATCAGGGCTCCCGTGTGCGTTTTTGCCAAGTCCTGGCAGGCGCTAGCGATTGTCTTGGTGATTTCGTCGAGACCGCTGGAATGGAAAAATAGGTTGTGGAAGTCGAGCTTGCTGGCGGCCTGACCGATACGGGTGAGGGCGCTTCGAATTTCGGGCTGGAAAAGAATCACAAGCGCGATAATGCCGAGGGTTGCAAGGTTACTGATAAGCCACACGACGGTATGGAGTTCCCACCACTGCGCAATAATCCAGGCGAGAATCAAAAGTAAACCACCGAAAATCATTTGGGCGGCGCGGGTGCCGCGGAACAGCAAGAAGATGTAGTAAATGATAATCGAAATCAGGAGCACGTCCAGAATATCTGCCGGACGCACATCGATAATCCCGAATAACTTAAACAGAATCATGTTCTCAGAGCCTCCAAATAAAGCAGAGATTCCTTGGCCTCTTTCACGTCATGCACGCGAATGCAGCTGGCGCCACCGAGTACGGCAACGATTCCTGCCGTAACGGTCGGAATCAGACGATCGCTATTTTCGAGGCCGGGCATTTTACCAATATAGGACTTGCGCGAGGTCCCGATGAGAACGGGGTAGCCGTCTTTCAGGAATTCTTCAGTTGATTTCATCAAGTCAATGTTGTCCTGCGCTGTTTTTCCGAATCCGATGCCCGGGTCGATGCAAATTTTTTCGCGTTCGACACCGAGGTCCAAAAGCTTTTTCACCTGCGACAAGAGTTCTTCGCGGACTTCCTGCACCACGTTCGTGTACGGTTTGAAGTCCTGCTGCATGGTGCCGAAGTTTCCGCGGATGTGGTTGAGGACTACGGCGGCCTTGGTGTCTGCGACCGTCTGGAGCATGTTCGGGTCCATGGCGCAGGCGCTAATGTCGTTGATGATGTGCGCTCCGAGCTTCATTGTTTCGGCAGCAACCTTTGCTTTGACCGTATCGACCGAGATGTAGAATTTGCGTTCCTTGGCGAGTTTGGCAAGGCGTTCCACCACGGGGCAGACTCGGTCCAGTTCTTCTTGTAAGCTAACGGGGGCGCTTCCCGGGCGGCTGCTTTCGCCACCGATGTCCAAGATTTCAGCGCCTTGCTCCAGGAGCATCAGGGAGTGTTCGTAAGCGGCGTCAGGCTTGTTGTGCTTGCCGCCGTCAAAAAAACTGTCCGGAGTCACATTCACGATACCCATGATCAGCGGGGTTTTGCAAGGCAGAACCTTGTTCCCGATTTTCCAGGGGAGCGCGCGGCTGTGTTCCAGAACTTCTTTGAACATTACGAATTTTCCTGTTTCGGTTCTTCGGAAGACTTTAGCGTTTCGGTATGGGCTTCGCCATCATTCGCCGGAGTGGTTCCGGTGGCGGGAGCAGGCTTGATTTCGGCTACGGGTGCATCAGTGACCGGTGCGACCGGTGGCTGTTTGCCCGGGTCAGGTGGCGGCGTATTTTCGCGCTTCTTCTTTTCTTCCATTTCTTCGAGCGCCTTGTACTGGCGGCTCTTCTTGGTGCCGGTCAGTTTTTCGCCTGCCATCACGCGGTCAATTTCTTCGCGGTCGAGCACTTCGAATTCAAACAGCGCTTCGGCGAGGTCAATCAGCTTGTCCTTGTTTTCTTCGATGAGTTTCTTGGCGGCCTGGTCCAGACGCTTGATGAGGTTGTTCACCGCATTGTCAATCTTTTCGGCCATCATTTCGGACATTTCTTTCGGCTTGGAAATTTCGCGACCGAGGAACACTTCGCCGTCGGTGCGGCTGTAGCAGACCGGCCCGATTTCGTCGTCGAAGCCCCATTCCGTCACCATCTTGCGGGCAAGCTCCGTGGCGCGCTGAATGTCGTTGCTCGCACCCGTGCTCTGGTGGTTGAAGAAGATGAGTTCGGCGAGGCGGCCTGACATCATGATCATGATGCGTTCTTCGGCGTATTCGCGGCTGTAGCTCACCTGGTCGCGTTCGGGCAGACTCATGGTCACGCCGAGGGCGCGGCCGCGCGGAATAATCGTAATCTTGTGGAGCGGGTCAGAATGCTTGCACAAGAGCGTCATGAGGGCATGGCCTGCTTCGTGGTAGGCGGTGTGGCGCTTTTCTTCGTCGGTCATCAGGAGCGTGCGGCGCTCGGCTCCCATGCTGAGCTTGTCGCGGGCTTCTTCAAAGTCGAGCATCGTGACCTTCTTGTTGTTGAATCGTGCGGCCAAAAGGGCTGCTTCGTTCACCAGGTTTTCAAGGTCTGCACCTGCAAGTCCGGGGGTTCCCTTGGCAACGGACTTCACGTCTACGTCGTCGGCCAGCGGCACCTTGCGCTTTTTCAGGTGAACCTTCAAGATTTCTTCGCGGCCCTTCAGGTCGGGGAGTCCCACCACAATTTGGCGGTCAAAGCGGCCCGGGCGGAGCAGTGCCTTGTCGAGCACATCCGGACGGTTCGTGGCGGCAATCAAAATCACGCCTTCGTTGGCGGTAAAGCCGTCCATTTCCACCAACAACTGGTTCAAGGTCTGTTCGCGTTCATCGTGACCGCCACCGAGACCAGCACCACGCTGGCGACCGACGGCGTCGATTTCGTCGATGAACAGAATACACGGAGCGTTCTTCTTGCCGGTTTCAAAGAGGTCGCGCACGCGGCTTGCGCCCACGCCCACGAACATTTCCACAAAGTCCGAACCGGACATGCTAAAGAACGGTACTCCTGCTTCGCCTGCAACGGCACGGGCCAAAAGCGTCTTACCGGTACCCGGAGGGCCAACCAGCAAAGCGCCCTTCGGAATGCGTCCGCCGAGGGCATCAAACTTTTTCGGGTCCTTCAGGAATTCCACGAGTTCCTGCAAGTCCTGCTTGGCTTCGTCGCAGCCGGCCACGTCGTTAAAGGTAGTCTTCTGCTTGCCGTTGAGCTGGCGGGCTTGGCTCTTGCCAAAGCTGAAGGGGCTCTTGCCTCCGCCTCCCATCTGGCGATTCATCATGAAGTAGAAGAAAACAATTAGGATGATGACGGGGAGAAAGGCTACGAGTGTATCGAGCCAGGTGCTAGATTCGTGGATGACCTTAACCTTCACGCCCTTGTAGACTTCCCATGCGGTAATCTGTTCGTTGCTCACTTCGAGCATGTGGCTGCGGAATGCCTTGGTGTTGCCGTTGTCGGCTGACTTGGTAAAGCGGGCGAGAGCACTCTGGTTCTTTTTCGCTTCGGCCTTTTCTTCGGCACTCATTTCGCGCTTGCCTTCAATAATCACGCCATCGGGGGTCTTTTGCAAGGTGAGTTCGGTAATCACCTTGGTGGAGTCACCCATCATGGCCAAAAATTCGGTGCGCGTAATGTCCGAGTTGCCGTCTTTCCCTGCGAGCGGGAACATGACGAACAACAAAAGAATCATCACCAGTAAAATGATAAAGTTCTTGCTACGGTAGGGAGGGGTCGGTTTAGGTTGACTCATAAATTCCTTTTATACGTTCACTTGCAAGATACAAATTTTAGGGCTGCCTCAACGCTTTCAAATTCGCAAATCCTGACAGTAGAGCCGTTTTTGGCGATAGCTCGCTTGCGGTAAGCGGCTCGTACGGGAATTTTAACATGGGCGGGCTCCGTTTGGCTGTAAAAGAAGCCAATCGGAAAGCGGAATCCCTGCTCCGAAAGCCATAAACGGAACATTTCGGAGAGGTCGGCGTCGGCGTTGGCGAGAAAAATTTTGCGGAGCGCCTTTTTGTTCAACGAGATGAGAGATGAGGGACGAGTTGTGAGAGAAGTGTCATCCTGAGCGGAGCATCGCGGAGTCGAAAGATCTAGTGATTTGTCATGCCCGACTAGTTCGGGCATCTCCTTTTCAAGAGACACAATAGGATTGAACAACTCGTTGCATTTTTCCATCACTTTCGCGTATGCCTTATCGGCAAGCCTGGCAACCTTGCAAAGCTGCATTGTTGCCCCTGGGTTGGTTTCTTCCAGGTGGGGGAGATATTCGTGCCGCGTCTTGTTCCGTGCAAATTTTACATCGGTGTTGCTTTCGTCTTCGCACCATGTGAGATTATGCTCGCGGGCGTAGGAGAGGAGGTCTGCGCGGGTGACGGAAAGGAAGGGACGGTAGATGAGGTGTGGAGTGTGAAGTGTGGGGTCGGTCGCTTCGCTCCCTTTGATGTATGGGGCACGAGGTATGAGGTCGCAGCCTTCGGCTGCTTTGAGGTATGGGGTCGCAACCTTCGGTTGCTTTGGGGTATGGGAGGCTTCGTCTAGAACGCGAACTTCTTGAATCCCGCGTAACCCGGCGAGGGTTGTGCCGCGGCGGAGTCGCATGTACATGGTTTCCGCTTGGTCGCCTGCATGGTGCGCCGTGACAATGACAAATGAGGGATGAGGTGTGAGGTCGCAGCCTTCAGCTGCTTTGAGGTGTGGGGCCGCAACCTTCGGTTGCTTTGTGGTATGGGGTATGGGGTCGGTCGCTTCGCTCCCTTTGAGGTATGGGGTGTGAGGTGAGGGGTGTGCTGTGTGGAGTGTGTCATCCTGAGCGGAGTGTAACGGAGTCTCTTTGGTCACTTGGGCTTCAGCCCTTAGTGATCCATGATCCCCCTTGCGGGGAGAAGGATCCAGAGCAATCTCGACCAGCGCTTTGTACCTGGCGTCTCGTGCGTTTTCTTCTAGCGAGCCTTCGGCATTTTTCAGCGATTCGCCATCCAAACGTTTCAAGAAAAATGGAACGTTATACTTGCGCGCGAACGTCTCGACAAAAGCGGCGTCGCGGTCAGCTGTTCCGACCCGCAGCCCGTGATGCACATGTGCAATTCCGAGCCATTCAATGCCGAGCGCTTCGCGGTTTGCAATGAAATAATGCGCTAGGCAAATGGAATCCAACCCGCCCGAAACTGCAAGCAGCAGGCGTTTGAAACCATGATGGCGAATATTTTGTGTTAGATCAAAACTCAATCAAATAGGCTCTCTAGGCAGGCGTCGAATTCTTCTTGGTTGCCTTTTGCGTAAGTTGAAACATATCCGTCGTAATCGTCAATTTGAAGATAGGGAAGATATTCTTCGGAACAGTATTTTGACGATTTGACAGGAGTCCTTTCTGATGTTAAAACGCATTCTTTTTTATCTGTAGATATGACTATTTTTGTATAAATTGTTTCGTTGTTATTTATAATTTTGTTTGTTAATTCATCGATGGATATTGCTCCCTTGTCTTTAAAATTTATGAGTGTCTTGACACCTGAGGAATTTACGGTAATTCCGTTATCTGCATATTTTAAAGCCCTTTCTGCGTCGCTCATTTCGTCGTAAGGCCCGAGTTCTGTGTGCGAGATTTTTTCGATAATTTCAAATATTTCGTAGTCATAATTGAAAGGATATGTTTGGACTATATAAATGGTGTCCTTTGTTATAAGATAGGAATAGCTTTGTTTACAATTGGTATAATCGCCGTTTAGGCTGTAATAGCAAAGATGTTCCCACTCGCTTTCGAGTGCTGTATTCTTTCCGTAATAGGTTTCCTTTGCGTTGGGTTCTTCATAAGTCCCCGCAAGGATAATGTCTAAATCCACATGGTTAAGAGTGAGTGTATCGTTGGCAATCGCATAGAAATAGGCGTTGTCAGAGGTGTCCGCCTTTAAGGTGAATGTGCCATTTTTGTAAATGCATCTTGGCTGTGTTGTATAAAAATAGGGCTTGCCGTCTAGTTCGCCGAAAGTAGGAATCTGCTTTATGACAATCTTGTTGTCGCCGATATCAGAAATGCTTTGATTATATGAGGATGACGAAGGCGGTTCATTTTCTGTACTAGAGGAACTGGCTTCTTGAACGCTAGATGATGATTCAGCCTTGTCGCTAGAAGAACTTGCTTCTTGAACGCTTGAAGAAGAATTCTGTTCTTCTTTTTTTTCAGAAGACGAACTGACGATTTCCTCGTCCGAAGACGATTCGATAGCAACTTCTTCTGAAGAAGACGAAAGTTCCTGGTCATTTGCAGATGAAGAATTGTCGTCACCGCAGGCGACCATCAGTAGGGCGGAAAATAGAATGCAATATGCTTTTTTCATATCAATCCTTTGTATGTCCTAAAAAATAATTTATATTTACCCCTCAAGGAGGCTTCTATGGCTAAAAACAGAGCGAATGCGGCGGGCAAGGTTGCCGATGCCGCAACAGAAAGCGCAAGGATGCGCATGCTCCGCATAGACGGCTCCCAGAACGGAGCCACGTTGCGAACAAGGGTTGTCCGCGACAAGACAAAGTACAACCGGAACTTGAAACACAAGAAGTCCCTCGCCGATGCGGGGGATTTTCCTTTTATGGAAATGTCCGTGATTTTTTCAAAAGTTTACAAATTTTGCAAACACTTGTTTGCAAGATTGTCTTTGCGTTTGCCTACATTTATCTGTGCCGGTGAATGCCGGTAAATTGCATCATTAACCTGATAGCAACTTTCAGTTAGGGAGTCCCGCCAATTCTAGATGCGGCGGGGCTTCTTTCAAATGGTAGTATGCGTTATTTCTTGCGGTCTTGCCAGGTGCTTTCGTTAAAGAGCTGGCCATCGGAAAGACCGTATTTTTCTTGAATGCCCGCTTCGCGGATGGCTTCTTCGACCGAAATCTTACCTTGGATGGCCTGCGTGTAAATCAGTACCTTGCGCCGAACCGTTTCGGCATCTTCGGTGAGCATTTCGAGTCGGAAGTGGAACACTCCCGCACGGCGAAGTTGGGGTAACAGCTTGAGTGCTGATTGCGGCTTGCCTACGAACAAAGTGTTGCGGCATTCTGCATCGCTCTGCAAAAAGTGGCGTTCGCCCTTGTGATCCAGAATTTCCACCTTGTGCATGGTGCAAATTTTTCCGCATTCGGGGAAGCGGCGTCCCGTGGTGAGAGCGCGCGCAAAGGCGCAGTATTCCGAATGAAATGCGGGCATGTACTGGTGCAGCGTGAGTTCTAGGCGACTGCCGTCGATGTTCTCAAGCAAATCGAATAGCTGTGTGCTGTTGAGGTCCCACGAAGGGTGGAGTGTCGAAAGTCCCTGCGAGAGGAGCCAGTCGTAGCTTGCGCTGTTTGCTGCGTTCAAGCTGTAGTCGCCCGTGAGCGGGATCCCGTTTTCTTTAAGGATAGAGAGTGCCCCCAGGTTTCGCACCAGGGCAAAGTCCGGGCAAAGTCGCAGGATGTTCTTGATGTAATGGCTTTCGCCCGGCTTGTGGATGCGAAGCGTCGCCATGCCCGCCGCAAAGCCGAGGTCGTGGATTTGCTGCAGGGAGTCGTCGTATTTGACGCCCCAGTCAAAATCCATGATGACGCAGTCGATGGCGAGCCCTGCGAGAGCGGCAATTTGGTCGGGATTGCGGACAAGTACCGAGATGATCGGCTGCTTTGGGGCGGTGACAGGCGTTGTGGACTTGAATTTGACGCGCGTTCCGTTCAGGAAAGACATGCCTAAACTTGCACTTGGGTTCAGTGGTTTCCATTTGGTACGGATTTCGTCGAGTTTTTCGGCAGCGTTTTGCCGGAGCGTCCTTAGGACTTTTCCTGGGATGAATGCTCCGCGTTCCACTTGAATGTCTAGGTGCTTTAGCTGGTAGGCGGTCGAACTTAAGGCAGAAAGTTCCTTTTGTACCAAGTCGCAGAGCGCCTTCTCGGTTTCGCTCTTGCTGCGGCTTTCAGTGCTGCGAGAAGCTTCAAGCGGAGCTTCCGTTTCGACTTCAACGAAATGTTTCGGGCTGTCGCTTATTGTAAGCTTTAGCGGTTCGCCGATTTTTCCGGAAAGGACCATGTTCACGGGGATTCGTTCTTCAAGGTTCCTGTCGGTAAATGTCTTGCGCAGCTCGCGTTCCAAGGCGGGGGAGTCGTTGCGGTAAACCTGCATGCCTGTGGAAATTTGCCGAATGTCAAAGTCGCGTCCGAATTCTAGTTTCAAGAATTTTGGGTCGCCGCGTTTGGTATGCGGTAAATGAGTGATTTGCGCTGAGTAGAGTCGGCTGCCGATACTTACACCGAGTGTAGCATTTTCAAAGAGAATTCCGTCGCCTGGCTGCGGGTATGCGGCATTTTCTCCTGCGTCGGAGATTGTACTATCGAGACCGACGATGACTTGTCCGCGGTCCATCTTATAGACGGTGCCAAGATAAAGTCCGTGGTGGTTGCTGAAGGTGCCGTTCACCAGTTCCTGGTGGTTGTCCCCGTCGAGCCATCCGGTGGTAAGTCCGCGGCTGAATAGCACTTCCAAGGGTTCCATGTCCTTGGTATCAAGTGGAATCCGGTTCAGTGCCTTGCGGTAGGCTTTGGCGACGGCTGCCACATATTCGGGGCTCTTGAGTCTGCCTTCGACTTTGAGCGAGTTGACTCCGATTTCCTCCAGTTCATCTAGCTTGGGGAGCGCACAAAGGTCGCGTGTGCTGAAAAGGTACTGGGCGTCGGTGTCGCGGTATTCCTTGCCGTCAACAAAAATGCGGTAGGGTAGCCTGCAGCTTTGGGCGCACTGGCCGCGGTTAGCGCTACGTCCGCCAAAGTTTTCGCTGGTCAGGCACTGGCCCGAGTAGCTGACGCAAAGCGCTCCATGAATAAATACTTCGAGTTCAAGATCGGTGGCGGCCTTGATGGCGGCAATTTCTTTTACAGATAGCTCGCGGGCGAGTACGGCACGGTTGAAGCCGATGCTTTTCACAAAGTTCACGCTTTCTGCACTGGCAAGAGTCATCTGCGTGCTGGCGTGGATTTCCTGGTTCGGACAAATGGCGCGAATCAGGCGGGCAAGTCCGATATCCTGGATAATAAAAGCGTCCGGTTCAAGCGAAATAATTTTTTCAAGGAATTCAGGTAGTGCCCAGAGTTCTCGCTCAAACACGAGCACATTCATTGCGAGGAAGGTTCGCACTCCGCGGATGCGGGCGTAGCGAATCATGTCACGGACATCGTCAAAAGTGAAGTCTTCGGTGCGGCCGCGGGCATTCCAGTGCGGAACACCGAAATACACTGCATCGGCGCCGTTTTTAACGGCGGCTTCGAGCATTTCGCGGGTTCCTACCGGCAAAAGCAGTTCCGACGATGTCGTTGCACTCGTTTTCATAGGAAAAAAGATAGAAAACTAGAATAGTGCCTGCTACGGTGAGTTGGAATGGTTCTTGCTTTGATTAATTATTTGCTATATTCTGAGCATGAACTCTAGATTTACTTTGTCTGTAATAACCTTTGCCGTGTTTGCTGTTTTTGCGCTGTCCTCTTGCGCCGATAAAGAGGCCGAAGCCGAAATCAGCCGATTGGCAAAGGAAAACGCAGAACTTTCGAAGACGGTCGATTCCTTGCAGAAGAACCTGGACTCCCTGACGGCCTACGGGGATTCTGTCAAAAAGTCACTCGAAAAGCTCGATATGCATCCTTAACTGCCACCGGTAGAGCGGCTTTTTTTTATATTTGCCGCCGTGGCTAACAATGGCCTACCGCCTAGCGGTAGCCCCTTATAGTTTCGCTGGCCCAATTTGCCCGAAACCTTATCGCCGTCAAGCCTTTAAGGAGGCGCTAGTAAGATGGCTTTAAGCACACACAAACAATAACCAGCCACACCGCATGCGGGTTTATTTCCAGCCTGCACCTGCGGTCAACCCTTACTTATGAGGTGCCCCGAATGGAATACATCGCACTCGCACTCTCACTCATTGCAGTGATTCTGTGCATCGTTATCCTGACTAAGGTTAACAAACTCCTTACTATGCTTCGCACCCCGATTTTCAAGAAGCTCACGCCCGATATGAATTTGAAGCCCGGTTCCCGTCGCCCGATCAGCGCACAGGAAATGGCTCAGCGCGGCGAAAAGGGCAATAAGGAAAATCGTCAGAACAACGGTAAGGACCGTCCTGCCAAGGAAAACCGTGACAACCGCGCTTCCCAGCAGAACCCTTCTCGCAATGAACAGCGTGAAAATCGCGGCAACCGCCGCGATCGTCGCGAAGGCCGTCCTGAACGTCCGCGTCGCGAAATGAACGTCGAAGCCCAGGCCGCTCCCGCCGCAGTTGAAGCTCAGGCTCCTGCAGCAGCACCGGTTGCTGAAGCTCCGGCCGCTGAAGCCCGCCGTCCGCTGGCTCCGCGCATTCCGGTTGAAACTCCGGCCGCTCCTGCCGCCGCTCCGGTCGCAGCACCTGTTGCTCCCGTTGCCGAAGCTCCTGTTGAAGCCGTCGAAACCACCTTCGATCCGTCCAAGGTCCGCTATGGCCGCCGCAACGTGATCAAGAAGGCTCCGGAACTCGCTGACGAAGACTAATTGAGTTCGCGTTTATAACGCTAAAAAATCCCTCGGTTCTTACCGAGGGATTTTTAATTTGTATAAAAAGGCCCCGCCTGGGGCGGGGACGATACTTCTAACAGTCAACTTTCTACGGTCTACAGCAACGCCTAGAATTCGATTAAGCCTTTCTCGGCGTCGGCGAGAATCACCTTGGTCGCCATGCCCACGAACAGCCCGTGACCCACGATTCCCACGATGTGTTCCAGGTCGCGGGCGAGCTTGCCGGCGTCTTCGATAATGCCGAACTTGGCGTCTGCAATCAGGTTGCCCGAGTCGCTAATCACCGGGCCGTCCTTACCGGGAGCTCCCATGCGCACCTTCAACTCTCCGCCGAGTTTCTTCACCCGTTCGGTCACTACGGCAATGGCACCTGGAATAATTTCCAGTGGCACGGCAAACTTTTCACCAAGCTTGTTTACCTTTTTGCCGGAATCGGCGATGATCACATAGTTGTCGGTCATGGATGCGACAATCTTTTCGAGCAGGTGTGCCGCACCGCGTCCCTTGATCAGGTTGCGCTGGTCGTCGATTTCATCAGCACCGTCTATTACCATGTCCAAGTGGGCCACTTCGCCCATTTCCTTGAGTGGAATGCCCAGACTGCGACATTGGAGTGTTGTGCTCCAACTGGTGCTTACGCCTGTCACGTGCAGGCCTTCCGTCTTGATGCGTTCGGCAAGTCGATTCACCATGTGTGCGGCCGTGCTACCCGTACCGAGCCCCACGGTCATACCATCTTTGATCATGTCTGCAGCACGAATGCCTGCAGCTTTCTTGAGTTCATCCATCGATGCCATTAGCGCCATCTCCTGTTGGGATTGTTTGAATCGAAATCGTCTTCATCAAAATCGTCAAAACCATTGTCAAAATTTTCTTCGCCTTCTGGGAAGCCGCTTTCCAGTTCTGTAAAACTGGGCTGTTCAATGGCGACGACAGTCACGTCAAAAATCAGGTCTTTACCCGCGAAGGGGTGGTTCCCGTCAACAATCACGGTCTCTTTTTTGATTTCCTTGATGGTGTAGATTCCATCGGATTCGCCGTCATCGTCAAGGTTCAGCCCGTCAACAAATTCGTCTGGCGTCTCGGGCAGTTGAAATTCACGCACATCGTCGTCCATGAACATTTCAAGTTCCATGCCGAGCCAGATTTCACCCACTTCACGGAGTTCTTCCTTGGGCACTTCCATCACCAAATCAGGTCGGTAGGGACCGTAACCCTGTTCAAAGGGAATGTCGACAGAAAAACTTTCATTTAGGTGGCGTCCGTTCAGGGCATCTTCTAGTCCTGGGATAATGTTGTTGTACCCGTGGATGTATACGAACGGGACGTTTGCGGGAACCTCTTCGAGAATTTTCCCAGTCCGCTCTTTTAGCGTATAGGCAATGCTGATTTTCAGCTTGTCTTGAACAATTTCCATACGGGCTCAAATATAAAAAATTTGAGTGTATTTACTAAATTTTACCAGTTCATTCGAAGTCTGTAGGAGATGATATGGCTATTGGAATGGAAGAAACTGTTGATCCGATGAAATTTACGCAGGTGTTCAAGGTGACACCAGAAATGATAGATGACAACCACCATTTTAACAATGTCTGGTCTGTTCAGTGGATTCAGGACATTGCGATTGCTCATTCCGATTCAGTCGGAGGAACTGCCATGATGCACGAGCTTGGTGCTGCATGGATGATCCATGTGCAGCATGTCGAATATAGGAATCAGGCTTTCTTGGGCGAAGAAATTCGTGGAACGACCTGGGTGGCCGCCTATGGCAAAGTTGCGTCTTCCCGTAGAAGCTGCTTTGAACGGGTCTCCGACGGCAAGGTCATCTTTGAGTCGGAGACGCAGTGGGTGCTTGTCGACATGCGCCGCGGACGACCGATGGCGATCCCTGATGAAATGAAGAAACTCTATGTGGAAGGCAAATAAAGCCGTTCTGCTTAGGGTAGAGTTTTTTTGTAGAATTCGCGGACATCTTCCCAGCGGTAATAAGGCGCCGCTGGGCATTTCTTTGCTGAAGCTTCACCGCAGGTGACGGGCAGCTTCTGCTCGATTTCGTTGAGCATCACCTTCACTAAAATAGGGTACTCTTTCTTGCTTGACTTGTAGAAGATGAACTGCACGTTAGCGGCCATCGGGCTGATTTCATAGTCGCGCCAGACCTTGTGCAGGTTCTCCATGTCGTTGGTTTCAATACCGGTGTTCTGCGTGCCGTTCTCTAATTGCAGTAGAACTACAAACGGAAAGATAACGGTATCGTGCCCGAAGCGAAGTGTGGCCGTGGTCTTTTTTGCGGCCATTGAAGTTTTGTCTGCTTTGGCCGTGTCGGCGGCAATTACCTTGTCGGCTTCGTCCAGAACGTTTTTCAAGAGCGGGCGAGCGTTGTCGAGCCCCTGTTTCTTGGCGAAAGGATTGTTGCCGAGAACGCTGTACCACCAGGCGTTCTGCGCATGCCAGCGGGCGGCAAGGTCTTCTTCGGTCCAAAGGTCATCGAAGCTGAATTCGATTTCGGGACTGCCTTGCAGGCTGTTTCCGATTTCATAAATCTTGCTGAGTAGGTCGCCCGCGTCAATGTTCTTCTGCACGTATGTCGAATCGTTGAAAATCGCATTCATCATGCGGGCCGGGTTCACGTGGCTGTAGAGTTTTTCGTTTTCTTTTTGCCATGCGGGCGTGTTGGATTCGCCGATAATCTTGCCGAAGTCGAGCGGGCTGATGAAGCTCATCAGGTACTTGCCCGATTCCTGGTGGATGTTTAGCTTCGGCTTCTGGTCGCGCAGTTCCTCGAGAAACGCGGCCATGCTCACGACGCAGCGGGTCGAGGTGCTGGCATAGGCTTCGATGTAGGCGTTGTTCTTGAACAGTTCGGGGAAGTTCTTCACCATGCGCTTCGCGATTCCCTGGTGCTGTGCCACGCCGAGCTGGGTCAAATCGCCTGCGCGCGGGGCGGCGTATTCGTCCAGGTGCTTTGCTCGTTTAAGCAGACTCTTGCCGAGGTCGGTGAGCTTGCCTGCGGAATCGGCTTTTACGAGCGTATTGTACAGCGCGTGATAGTGGTCGGCCGGCTGGTGGAATCGGCTGCCGTGCCTGCCGTAGTGGCTCAAGTAAAACGGTTTGTAGCCTGTGGGAGCCTTGGTGTACTTGGCTGTCGGAGTAGGGTAGGCGTAGTAGTTGCTGCCCATCTGACGGAAATTTTTGACGCTATCGGTTGCGTAAACGGGGTTTGTTTGAGTTTCTGCAAAAGAAAGGCTGGCAAAAACAATGAAGCTTGCCTGAATGGCTTTAAAAAAGGAAGATTTTCTTGACTTGGACATATAAATTGAGCGAAAAGTGGTTTTCATATGCTTGTTGTTAATTTGTTTGTGATAAAAACGTTTTCTAAAAAATAAAAAAGCATATAAATCTTTGGAAACTCTTTTTTTATATGCTTCGTACTGTTTTGTTTGATTAAAAATGGGGCTGCGGTTCTGATTACAGGCATATAAATCAACTCGTAGACCTGATTTATATGCCTATGGACCCTAAAATGGCCTTAAAAAAGCCTTGAAGAGCTTTTTGATGGCGTGAGACTTACTCGCAGACTTTAAAGAAGCAGCTGCGGGCTCCGGTGTGGCAAGCGACCTGCGGCCCCTGCATGCGGACCTTAAAGAGCAATGCGTCAGAGTCGCAGTCGGCGGCCCATTCAACGACCGTCATCACGTTTCCGCTGGTGTCGCCCTTGTGCCAGTATTCCTTGCGGCTACGGCTCCAGAACACCATCTCGCCGCATTCGTGTGTGCGGCGGAGGGCTTCCTCGTTCATCCAGGCCATCATCAGTACGTCGCCCTTGTCTGCGTCCTGCACAATTGCCGGCGCAAGTGCAACGCCGTCCACTTCAACTTCGAATTTAATCTCTTTAATTAGGTCTTCGAATTTCATGTTTATTCCTTTATGCAACGAATGGGATGTGCTGAATTTTTATCTGATGTATGCCAAAGAATATTTGACCAGATAAGCTCTTCGTTCATAGCGGTGTACGCATAATAACCAGCGAATGTTCCGTTTTTAGGGGATTCTTCTAAGCTCCAAAAGGCGGTATATCCATCGAGTCCTTGATAATTGCCTTGGTATATAAGACCTGAGGAAAGCATTGAAAAACCAAATTCATCGGTTGCATCTAAATCCTTTTCTTCCCATGTTTTCATGTCTCTTAATTTTGTTGCCGCCCCATGATAGTAAGCGTATGAACCTTTATCTTCAATGCCGGTCATAATAGATTCTAATAAAGTAGTCCAATCCGTTTTGTTGGGAATTCTATATCCTTCTGGGCAGATACCTCTTAACTTTTCGTCTTCCGAAAAATTACAGAGAGCCTGAAATCCACAGGTTCCATATCCGTTTTTTTCTATGGAAACGCTGTCGATTGCGGCGGCCCATGTATAAAGCCTTCCGTATTTTTTACAATATTCGAGGCTGTCGTTATAGCAAAAGCTGTTGGAATCTGTTTCACTCAAAACGTATCGATAATCCAGGTTTTGAGCCATCCATTCCTGGTCAAAGATTTTTACGGTTCTATAGACTTTATTTTCACGGGAGTCCAATAATTCTCCATACTCGATGTCTGGATTTAGGTAGTCGGTTGCAACGCAATTGTACTCCTTGCAACTGTATTTTCCTTCGGGTAATACAGTCGGAATCCAGACGCTTGAACTAGATTCTTCGGAGGAACTAGATTCTTGTACAGACGACGAATAAACGGACGAGGATGATTCTTTTAAAGAGGAACTGCTAGACGATTCAGGAACGGAACTCGATGATTCTTCTTCGGAAATTTTCGGGATGACGTTACGGTAATATGCTTTATCGTTTTCAACCTTGCAGATACATGATTCGAGGGACTTCTCTCCATAGTTTGTTATCATGGGAGAAAGATCTCCATCGCTTTCTAGCACGTAAGAACAATTCGAAACTTTGGCACGAATATGCATATAGCGCTGTTCTGTGACGATTTCTATGCTGTAATGCCCCTGGTAGTACTCAGCAGAAGTGCATCGCGCATAGAATGCCAGCATGAGACTCATATACTCGTTAAGTTCATCACATATATGATTGGCGATGAAATCATTGCCAGGTAGTGAATCTGTCCATGGATCGGTTTCAGAAATTCCGAATCTTTCGTTACACCATGAATCGAATCCCATTTCGGAGGAACTAGAAATGTTGGATGAATCCTCTGCTGAAGAACCGGAGTCCCCACCACAGGCATTAAAAAGAAGCGCAATCAGTATACAGAAAACAAATGACCATTTATTGTTCATTGTATATAATCATCTTGTTATTTGTTTTATTACTAGCCACGCACCTGGCCGTTGCCGCGGAGCACCCACTTGTAGGTGCAGAGGCTTTCCACGCCCATGGGGCCGCGAGCATGCAACTTGTCGGTAGAAATACCCACTTCGGCGCCGAGACCGTATTCGCCGCCGTCGGCAAAGCGGGTGCTTGCGTTTACCATGACGCTGCTGCTGTCCACGTTCGCGACAAAGTAATCCTGCACGCTTGCGTCTTCGGCAACCACGGCTTCGGTGTGGCGGCTGCTGTTCTTTTCGATGTGGTCGCAGGCTTCGGCCACGTTATCCACGAACTTCACGCTTGCCTTCAGGGCCAAATATTCGTGGTGGTAATTGCTGTCATCACCGATGTCCTTGATTCGGCTGTCGTGGCTCTGGGCGTCGTGATCGCCAAAGAGTTCTACGCCACGGTCGGCGAGGCAATCAATGAGTTTTTTGACGGTTGCTGCGTCAATGTGGCGGTCGATAATCACGCATTCCATGGCGTTGCACACGCCCGTACGCTGCGTCTTGGCGTTAATCAAAATGTTTACGGCCTTGTCCATATCGGCGGACTTATCGACATACACGTGGCAAATGCCGTTGAAGTGCTTGATCACGGGAATCTTGCTCTGTTCCACCACCGCGCGAATCAGGCGTTCGCCACCGCGGGGAATCACGAGGTCAATACAGTCGCTACGCTGCAACAGCATGCCCACCAAATCGTGGCTCGTTTCGGTCACCAGCTGCACGGCGTCTTGGTCGATGCCTTCTTCGGCGAGAGCTTCGTGGAAAATGCCCGCGAGGCATTTGGCGGAATTCAGCGATTCTTTGCCGCCGCGCAAAATCACGGCGTTTCCCGCCTTAAAGCAGAGGCAGGCTCCGTCGATGGTCACGTTGGGGCGGCTTTCAAAAATAAAGAACACGGAGCCGATAGGTACGGCGATACGGCTAATCTTGATACCGTTCTTCAGTTCGCGGCTTTCCAGCACCCGGTTCAGCGGATCGGTAAAGGCGGCGATTTCTTCGGCCCCCTTGGCCATGGCTTCGATGCGGGCGTCGTTCAAGGTCAAGCGGTCCATCTTCGAGTCGTCGAGCTTTCCGGCGGCGGCTTCCAGGTCTAGCTTGTTTGCTGCAAGGATTTCCGGCTTACGGTCGCGCAGAATCTGGGCGACACGGATCAGCACGGCGCTACGCTTTTCGCCCGGGAGGGTACGGAGCGCCTTGCTTGCCTTCTGGGCGTTTTTGGCCAGAAGGTCGGAGTATTCTTCCAAGTTGGAATATTTCAAGTTGGAGCAAGTCATAAGCCGTTTTTATCCTTTTTTGAGCAATTTTTTTACTGTTTGTCTTATTTTACAATATAGAAACTTGTTTTTTGTCACATTGAATTATAATTTAAAAATACAGGTTTGTTTTTACCCGCGACGTGGGTTTATTGTCGCAAGGTATCGGACTTGGGTGTTTAGACTCGGTGCAATCCTTCTCTCTCGGGGAAGCACCGAGTCTTTTTTTTAGTTTGTCAAAAAAAGACGCAGGTGAACCTGCGCCCTTCTTTGATGTTCTTTGGTGTAATCTTACAGCAGATCAACGATTGTCGTAAACAGCTTGTCTGCGAGCGGGTTGGTTTCAAGCCCTTCAATCACGTTGAACTGGTTGAACATAATCTTGCCGTTGCCGAACGGATAGAGCTGAAGGTCGGAGCCCGTCTTGACTTCGCCGTTCTTCAAGCTGACGGAGCGGGCGAATACGGTTGCGCCCGGAAGTTCGTTCAGCGAGATGCTCGGCATCACTGCAGCGGCATTGCTGTCGAGTACAGATGCCTCACCGAATACCGGTGCGAGTTTTGAACCCTTGGGCAGGTAGTGCAGACTGAGTTCGTTCGCGCCGGTGCTCCAGTGTGATTCAATGTTGCAGTCGAACTGATGGCTCTGGTTCAGATAGTCAATATCTTCCTGCGTCATGTCCGAAAGCAGCAGCGTCTTGCCTCCGTTCTTCACGACATCCACGAGCTTGTCCAGGATTTCGTCCGGCCAGGAACTCAGGTTTGCGGTAAAGATGATCTGTTCTGGACCCGTAAGAGCTGCGAGGGCATCGCTGGATTCTTCGCTGTTGTCCAAGAAGCAGACCTTCTTCATGGCATTCTTCACATCGGCTTCGGCAATGACAATGATGTCTTCGGTGGAGGTGTGGATGACCTTGCCGTCGTTGACCAGTGTAACCTTGAGAATGAAGTTCCCTTCATTTCTGGGGGCAATCATTGTGCAGTTGCCAAGTTGCGTCAGACTGGTCTTTCCGGTGTGTTCTTCCGGGGTAATCTTGCTGGAGGCCATCTCCTTGCCTTTTTCGTCGAGGAGGCTGATTTCGACAGCCACGTCTTCGTAGCGGCTGTTGTTCAGGAGTGTCACCTGGAAGCTGATTTCTGTCTGCGGGGCGACGACATGTTCCAATTCGCTAATCAGGACGCGGCTTGGGGTCGTGATTTCCTTGGAGAAGTCTTCGAATCCCTTGCTTATGCGGTTTTCATCGCAAAGACCGCTGAAATCAGTTCCGCAGTCGGCCCACTGGTCCAGGAAGAAGCCTGCAATCTGCGGGTTGCTCTGGAGTGCCGTGATTTGGTCAAGTTTGCTCTTCAAGGCGATACGGTTCGCATCATCGACAAAGCTCTTGTAGGATTTCCAAATGGAAAGGTCGCTTTCAACAAAGTTCTCGATGGTCTTGATGAAGTTCTTGATGTTCTTCTGGTTCTTGACGCTGCGCGGACCGCTAATGTTTGTAGCACTTGCAGGGAGGAGCGTGTGGTTCTTTAGGGTGACGAGCATCTTGTTGTTGATGTCGTTTGCCACATTTTCTTCTTCGTCCTGGAAATGACTGTCGCCAAGTCCGGTGTCGGGAACGGATAGCTCCTCGGCATCGCGGTCGAAACTATGTGCCAGGAAATGGCTGTATGCCGCATTCGGTGTCATGCGCGGATTCATGCGGAGTGTGGCGTAGGTCGAAATCTTGTCGACAGTCACGGGCAGGAGCTTGCCGGTATCCTTGTGGAAGTTGCCCTCGTTGTCAAGGTAGATGCTGTTCAGGTTGCTGATGACTGGACGCGTCATGTCGACGGGGCTAATGGCGTTTAAGAGCTTGTTGCCGTTCTGTAGCAGAAGCGTTCCGTTTTCGGCTCCCATGACCCATGCACCGATGCAGGGGTGATGGTGCTGTTCGGCAACGATGTCGTTGATCAGGCTCTTTACGATTTCAAGTCCTTGTGGGGTGGACTTCATGGTGTGGATCGGGAATTCCTGGAACACGATGATGCCAAGCTTGTCGCAAATATCGAGAGCCGCTTCGCTCAAGGGGGCGCCGCAACTACGGATGGCGTTGTAACCGGCGTTCTTGACGGCCTGGAGGTCCTTTTCGAGCTTCGGGTTGTCGTTGGTCCAAAGTCCGCCTTCGCTCCACTGCTGGTTGTAGCTGATGCCCTGAATTTTCAAAATCTGGTCGTTCAGGTAGTAGTCGCCCTTCAGGCAGTCGAACTTGCGGAAACCGAAGGTGCGCACCACGGGGAATGCGTATTCGGCGCGCTTGATTTCCTTGCCGTCCTTTTCTTTGCCGGCCTTGATTTCCATCTGGAATTCAATGGCGTACACGTTCGGATGCTCAAGGCTCCACTGGAACTTGTGGCGCTGCTGTTCCTTTATTTCGAAAACAAAGCGCTGCGTCATGTTTTCCTTGTCGAGCTTCAGGTTGTCCACGAACTGCTCGTACACATCGCCGTCGGGATTTCTCATGAGCACGCGGAGCCTGGTCTGGAATCCGCGCGGGTTGTTGAACGTGAGCTCGCAGGCGATTCTTTCGGAATCGGCGTCCGGTTCAAGTTTGACGTCCGAAATGAAGGCTGCGGTGCCCAAAATCAGGTCGACATGGCCAAAGATGCCGCCGAACGGGTACTGCGTCCAGGGGAGTCCGACGGGGAGCTCACCCGGGTGGCCGTAGCGGTCGTCGGCGCCATCAGCGCTTTCGCGACCGAAGTCGATACGGCTATTGGTGGCGCCCATATTGGCGACTCGTACGCAAAGAATGTTCTCTTCGCCAATCTTGAGAGCCTTTTGAAGTTCTATGATGAATGGGGTGTATGCACCGAAGTGCGTGCCCAAAAACTTGCCGTTGAGCCAGATGGTCGCATGCGATGCGATGCGCTCGAACCTTAAGAAGATGCGCTTTGCGACTTGTTTTTCTTCGTCGATGGTGAAGCGTTTGAAGTAGAAGGCGCAATCCTGCGACATCAAAAGCTTGTCGAAAGCCCTTTCCCAAATGTGGGGAACATGCACATCCTGGGTGTCTTTGGGGTAAGTAGCGTACCAACGATTAGAAATGCCGGCATCTTCGGTATCCCAAATCATCTGCCAGTCGCCATCAAGGCTCAAAATCTTGCTCATTCGAGTTTCCTTTATGAAATTTTGCGAGTAAAGATAGAATTTTAGACGGAAAGGGTGCGCTCTGTTTCTGGGAAATAGGGCCAAATTGTGGAAAAAAGAGCTTTTTTGGTCGTTTTGCCTTTACAAACACTTAAATATTTCTATATTTGGGGTCCCAATAGCAACCAAAAAAGGATTACAAAAATGTATTCTATTGTTGAAACAGGTGGTTTCCAGTATAAAGTTGAGCTGGGCAAGGCTTATAAGGTCCCCACGCTCGATGCCGCTGTTGGTTCCGAACTGGAGCTCAAGTCCGTTCTTCTTTTCGCAGGAAAAGAAGTGCAAATCGGCACCCCTGTCCTGAACGACGCCTCCGTGAAGGTTGAAGTGCTTGCCCACGGCAAGTATGACACCATCATCGTTTACAAGAAGAAGCGCCGTACCCGTTACGAACGTCGTAACGGTCATCGTCAGGGCTATACCGAGGTGCTGGTTACGGAACTTCGCTCCGGCGCAGAATCCGCAAAGGTCGACTCCAAGGTTATCGATCGCAACCGCGCTCGCGTGGCTGCCCTCGCTAAGCAGAAGGTGCAGAATGTGCCTCTGACTCGCAAGGAAAAGATTGCCCAGGGTCTCCCGAAGCCCGCCAAGGTCAAGAAGAACTCTCTGCGTAAGGCTAAGGAGGTATAATCCATGGCTCATAAGAAAGGTCAAGGTTCAGTACGTAACGGCCGCGACAGTAACGCCAAGTACCTTGGTGTTAAGAAGTATGCGGGCGAAGTCGTCAAGGCTGGCAACATCATCGTTCGTCAGCGCGGTTCTCACTTCCACAAGGGCACCAACGTGGGCATGGGCAGGGATTTCACTCTGTTCTCTCTCGTCGATGGCAAGGTGAAGTTCGAACGCCTCGATGCAAAGCGTCAGAAGGTTTCAGTCTACCCGGAAGAAAACTAATCGGTTTTGAATCGTTTAGAGCCGACGGTACCAAAAGTACCGCCGGTTTTTTGTTTTATCCCGCTACAGCCAACTGCCAACTGCCTACTTCCTACTGCCTACTGTCTACTTCCTACTACTTTTTTTGCTATTTTATTGCTGATGTCTAGACTTTATATGTTGCGCATGTCGCTTTGGGCGCTTGTCGTTGCTTTATTTGCGACCTTGATGGGCTGCTCCGACGACGACAGTTCGGTTGAGTTCTTGTTTGACCGTGAAATATCGGATTTTTCTGTGTTGCGCCAGTGTGCCAAGGATGCCGATAGCGGATCCTATTGTTTCATGGTGCGCTTCCGTTATCCAATTGATACCGAAAAGCTTGAAAGGATTTATTTGTGGGTGGATTCGACCGTCGTGGGGGATTCCGCAAAAACCGTGGATGACGAACAACTGGAAAAGGCGACTGATAGCTTCGAGTACCCGTCGGGAACGGAAGACCTTTTTGATACCATTGACCTGACTGGCTATATCCAGGACTATGTCAAGGAGCGCGACAGTCTGATGGTTGCTATCTACTGCGACTATGAAAGCGGAAGGCCCGGAACGGTGCAGCGCATCTATTTGCATTTTGGCGACGACATTGATCCGTCTCTCATCTCCGTGACCGACTCCATGTGGACGACGGGCTACCTTGTCGAATGGTCCAGGCCGACGGACCAGACGGATTACTATACACCCAACGAACTTTCGGGAACCATTGTCGGCTACAACATCGAATTGCATACTGAAGATAAAGATGAAGATATCCGAAAACTCAAGGTGAAACTTTTTTCACCTGATGGAATCGATTCAACGGGGGAGACTCTTTATAGGCGTCATGCACGCATCTATTCCAACAACGATTCCATGTGGATCGATACGGTATCGCATGGCGACCGCGTGAAGAATTACTTGCGAATCATGGTCAAGGATGGTAAGGGGTACAACACCGACGATGCGGATTCCAATGTGTTCCGCCTGATTGTCGAAGGTCTCAAGGTCGAATCTAGGTATAGCATCACGATTTCTTCGTGGGACACTTCGTCGAATGAGTCGGGCAAGTTTACGAAAGATTTCATCACGACCGATTCTATAGCTCCTTTGATGCCGACAAAAATATGGACCATCAGGGACACGCTGTATCCCGAAATGGCCCGTCTCGATAGCAATAACCGCCTACGCATTTTCTGGAGCAGGAGCGTTGATCCGCTCGATGTCAAACATGAAATCGAAGTGGATTCGGTGCTCACGATTCCGGATACATGCCTTTTCAAGATTTGTTATGATACCGTGGCGACCTACATGATAGAGCGTCTTGATCCTTATAGCGGGGTTTGGAATGCCTACAGCTATGCTGGGGGAGCCGACCGCTATGGCAAGATGTATAAGCTGTCCGGCGATACCATGAAGGTTTCGTCCAAGGGTACCTTTGTGTCTGATACGATTCGCTGGGTATCTCCTGGCGATACGCTGATTCTGCGCATCCGTTCCATCGACAAGTCCGGCTACTATTCCGTGGCGTTGATTGATACGATTTATGTGTCTCCGGGTGAATTGGCTGGCGAAATCGAATGTCCCGAAGGTTTTGTAGCGGTCAAGGCGTCCGATACCCTAAAGTTCTGTATGGAACGCCTTGAGCACCAAAACGATTCCGGAGCCTTTATGACGGATGTGCTTTATTCCGAAGCGCTCGATGCTTGCGAGTCGATGTCAGCGAGTGGCTTTACCGTGAGTCTCTGCAATGAGCGTGATTGGGAACTGGTGTGCCTGTCTGGAGGAACGCTTACCTATGGTGTCGTTCAGGAAGATCTCTCTGAAGCATCCGAGTTCCTTTTTACGGACTGCAATGTGGCGACAAATGATTCTATTTCTGCTTTCGACGAGACGAAGCATAACCTGCGCTGCATCAATCCGATGGGTGTCCGTGACCTGCCCGGCCAGTTCCAGGAATGGGTGAAGGGTCGCTCAGAGGATACGGCCGCCGTCGTCAAGGGCGGTAGCTACAGGATTATGGGCGGCATCGATCGCGAGACGCAGGCCCGCTGCACGAACCGCAGCTTCCCGTACTTTACTCGCTTGGCCTACACGACCGATTCCGTTTACCTGTATCGCGAGGGCACCAAGGTCGATACGGTGTTCCAGGCAGATACTTCGAGAACGTTGTTCCAGGTCCTGACGAAAAAGGATTTCAAGGATTCATTGCAGTTCTTCGATGTGCAGGATTCTAACGGAAATTCTGTGGGTACGGACTATGCCCCGTATGCTGAATACAAGAAGGGTGGCGAAGAATGGCTCGAATCGATTTCTAATGGCATGAAGTACGTGCCGGATCACATCGAAGTCGTCTTCTTAACAGGCGAGCGTGTCGCGTTCCGTGGGGCTGCCAACTACTACAAGTCACCGAGCATCGGATTTAGATGTTGCGCATACAAGGAATAATGTAATTGATAGTGGATGATGGATAATTGATGATTAAATTATTCATCTATAAAGAATCTTTTGTTTCTCATGTCTAATACTGAAGATTATTTAAAGGTTGCAGAAACTCTAGCAAAAGAGGCGGGGGCTCTTTGCCTTGAAATTCAACATGACTTGGGTGATGTCAGGTACAAGTCCAAGAAGGATGTTGTCACCCGTGCAGACATCGCTAGCGAAAAGCTAATTGTCGAAGGTCTCAAGAGGGCTTTTCCCGAACATTCGATTCGCACCGAAGAAGCGGGCATTATCGAAGGCGCTGACCCGCGCTACCGCTGGATTATCGATCCGGTCGATGGAACGGTGAACTTTAGCCGCGGAATTCCCCTGTGGGGCATTTCTATCGCACTCCACTTCGAAGGGAACCCGCTTGTGGCTGTGGTGAACTTGCCTAAGCTCGGCGAGCTCTATACCGCGGTAAAGGGCGCGGGCGCATTCATGAACGGTAAGCCTATTCATGTGAGTAATGAATCGGACCCCGTGCATGCGATTGTAAGCAACGGCGACTTCAATGTAGGGGATGTGTCCAAAATTAACGCCCAGAATTCCAAGAATTTTGCACGCGAAGCCGAAACCTTTGAACGGGTGAAGTGCTTTGGTTCGGCCGTCATCGAAGGCTGCTTTACCGCCTGCGGTCGTCTGGATTGTTTCGTGATGACCATGAGCTACCCCTGGGACATTGCTGCCATAGCCCTGCTTGTGGAAGAAGCCGGCGGCAAGTCGACCCATATCGATGGGACTCCCATGCAGTTTGTGGATGCAGAACAAGTCATTTTTAGTAACGGAATTTTACATAACGCGCTAATTGCTGCTCTTCAATGAGTTTGAGCCGCTCGTCGGCTCCTGTGTAAATAATCTTTTTATGTGAATAAGCTTAGAAATAAGCTATATTGGGTCATGTTTGGATGTGTTGGTTATTTGGAGAAGTCATGAATTACAAGAAGTATATCATGTCGGGTTTGGCCGTTTTCGGCCTTGCTGCGACCACAGCGACTGCTGCCCTAAGTACCGATGACTATGTAGAAGCGGCCTGGATGACAACACGCTTTTTGGGGGCTCAGCGCTCGGGCGAAGGCCCAAACTGGATTTTGGATGGCACGAACCACACGACAAGTTTTACCAAGGACAGCTACAACGGCAAGAATGTAAGCGGAGGCTGGTTTGACTGCGGCGACCACGTGATGTATGGTCAGTCCCAGGGGTATGCCTCCTATGTGCTTGCCCTGGCCTATGCGGAATTTACCGAAGGCTTTTACGACCTTTACACTGGCGACTATACCGACTACAAGGCGAGCAAAGACTATACGATGAAGGGCGGCAAGGCGAACAAGGTTCGTGACCTGCTCGAAGAGTTGCGCTATGAAGCCGATTTTTGGGTCAAAGCCGCTATCGATGGCAACAATTTCGTGACCGTGAAGGGTGACGGCAATGCGGACCACCAGAAGTGGGTGACTGCCGGCATGATGAGTACCCTTGGCTCTGGCGAAGGTGGCGAACCCCGCTCAATTACGGGTAATGCGAACGACGCCTTTACGCCGGGCCTTGCTGCAGCCATGCTTGCTGTGATGGCCCGTATTGATCCCGAAGAATCGAACCAGAAAAAGTACCTGTCGGCTGCAAAGACCGCCTACAGCTATGCTAAATCCCATAAGGGCGTCACGAATTCGTCGGGCTTCTACGAATCAAGTTGGTGGGGCACGGGCGACGATCAGCGTTGGGCAGATGGTCCTTTCCTTGCCTCTCTTGAACTTTACCGAACTACCAAAGATGAATCGTACAAGACGGATGCCGAAAACTGGTACAAGGATCTTATTTTTTATGCAGGATCCGGAACTCGTTTTGGATACAGCAACGTGGTACCTCTGTCTGTGGTGCTTGGCGAATCGGTGCTTGAATTGTATCCCAAGGGAACCTACAAGGATGCGCAGAGTTTCCTGAACGCCATTTATGTGAAGAATGTCAAGGATGGCATTTTCACAAAGGAAACGAGCGGTGGCGACCATTTCCATGTGCGTACTCCGTCGGGTGGCGCATTCCTTTATGCCCTTTATTCCAAGCTCTTTGATGATGATTCTTACGACAGCATGATCGAAAAGAATGTGGCCTATCTGCTTGGTGACAATGGCAGCAAGAAGTCTTATGTTGTAGGTTTTAGCAAGAATGGGGCGAACGCTCCCAAGGCGCCGCATCACCGCGGCTACTATGGTAACGAAGATCCGGGTCGCGAGGTGGATTCCGGACTTCAGCCGCCTGAAAAAAACAAGCTTCTGGGGGGCATGATTGCGGGCAACTTCAATAGTGGCAGCCACAGCGGTACCGTGTCTAACTGGCAGGAGAACGAAGTCTGTGTCGACATGAACGCCCCGATGGTTGGAGCCCTTGGATACATCTTGATGAAGAAGGCTCCGAAGACTGACGAAGATCTGGGAATCAAGTCTATTGTCAAGAAGGATTCGACCAAGCAGGATTCTATCAAGAAGGATTCTTCCAAACAAAGTGTTGATCTTCTAAATCTTACTGCAAAGAAGTTTACGCTTAGCAATTATGGCTCGGTGGTGACCGTATCTCACTCCCTGAATGTACCGTTCAAGGTCCAGGTGTTCGATCTGACGGGAAAACTCCTGCAGGAAGTCAAGAGTGAAGGCCAGAATCTGGAATTCAAGCTCCAGAGAAGGGGAGTCTTCCGCGCTCGAGTCGTTTCGGCTAGGTCGAGCGAAATGTTCACGGTGAAGGCTTACTAGTAGTCGCGAATAGACATCGAAAATTTGCTTAAAAACCCGCCTTTTGAGGGCGGGTTTTTTGTATACAGAAAACCACCCGCTAGGCGGGTGGTTCCAAAGAGCCTACGGCTTTACATCCTTGTGGAAAGCAGAAATCCTTTGATTAAATTTGCCACGCGGTCTGACCACCTGCATAACAAATAACCAAAGGATTTT
>NZ_JAZSAF010000036.1:0-27462 GCF_045601785.1 Fibrobacter sp. | reverse complement strand
GACATAGAATTCAAACTTCGGATTGGTTTCGAAGTCCAGCTTGGACGAATCCGTCACAACCACCTTGTTGCCGTTCATGTCGAACGGCATGTCCGGCGTCGTAATGGCATACGTCAACTGAGCGAATTCAGTCTTGTGGATTGTATCGGGGTCGAAAGCCTCCACTTCGGCTACGACCGTGCCGTTTTTCAGGTTCTCATCGACATCCTTCTCGATATCCTTCACCGTCGGATTTTCGTTCACGTCGATGACCTTGATGACGCGGACAAGCGTATCGGTCAGGCCGTCCAGATCCCTTACCGTGAGAACCACCGTGTAAACGGAATCGACAGCTTCGTAGTTGAGCTTTGCGCTATCCTTCACCACGACGGTCACTTCGGTCTTTGCAGTATTCAGCGAGACGTCGAACAACTCGCCAGCATTCCTGCCGTCCTTGTCGGTAAGCTCTACTGTGAGCTTGCCCTGGTCGTCCGCATCCACGTCAGTAATTGCAAACGCATGAATCGGTGTGCCGGTCTTGGAGTTTTCGGCAATGCTGAACGGACCGTTACAGTCGTTGTCGCCTTCGATGCACTTGATATCCGGCTGTTCATTCACGTTGTCAATCGTCACGGTAACGGTAGCCGTATCGGTCAACTTCGGATCATTCTTGTCCGTGACAGCCACCTTGAAGGTATAGGTCGTCGTCACCTCATGGTTGAGTTCCCCATTCACCTTCACGACATTGGAATCCATGCGGAACGGAACATTCTTATCCACAATGGTATAGACCAGTTCACGATATGCCGGAGTCTTGGTATCGGGATCCTTGGCAGAAACCTTACCCACTTCATCATCAACCTTGGCATTTTCGGCAATGCTGAATGTAGCATCATCGATACTCGGGGCTTCGTTCACGTCAATCACATTGATAACGCGGACAAGCGTATCGGCGAGACCGCCTGCATCCGTAAGGATCAGGCGCACAACGTAGGACGGATCAATTTTTTCGTAATCGAGCTTGGCGCTGTCCTTCACGAAAACTTCCATCTGTGTCGAATCGCCATTGAACTTGACATCAAAGAGCGTTTCTGCACCACGACTGTTCGTGTCTTCGATGGCGAGCGTAAGCACGTCGGCTGCATCCACGTCGCTCACGGCAAACTTGTGAATCGTTGTGCCCGTCGGAGAATTTTCCTTGATGTCATACGGGCCATTGCAGTTGTCATCGTCTTCAAGGCAATCCAAGTCAGGATTTTCATTCACGTTGTCAATCGTAACCGTCACCGTAGCGGTATCGGTCAAGGCATCTTCATGAGCATCCGTGACAGCCACCTTGAAGGTATAGGTCGTCGTCACTTCATGGTTGAGTTCACCATTCACCTTCACCACGTTGGAATCCATGCGGAACGGCACATTCTCATCTACAATGGTATAGACCAGTTCGCGGAAGAATTCGTTATAGTCATCCGGATCCGTTACGGTCAATGCACCCACTTCGGAATCCACCGAGGAATTTTCCGCAACAGAGAAGGTAGCGTCTTCAATAGACGGAGCTTCGTTGGAATCATCCACACGAATCTTGGTGTCGGCAGGAACCGATTCACCAGAATCGTCCGTAAGAGTCAAAGTCACATCGAACAAGACTCCACTGATAGAGGCATTGTACAAAGCTTCGTAATCGAGCTTAGCGCTATCCTTGACAGAAATCACAACATAGGCGTAGCCCACCTTGGCAGAATCCACATTCGAGTGCTTAACAACCGTCACGTTAAACAGGTCTTCGGCACTGATAGTACCGGTCTTCTTGTTCTTGTCAACCAATGCAGCGGTCAGTCCGCCAACATCCTTAGCATCGGGATCAAATACGAGCGCCTTGCCGATGACATAGCCGTTGACCACCGGATTTTCCTTCGTGCTTTCCACGACATTGTACTCGTCATCGACCTTTTCGAACTTGGGATCTTCGTTGACATCCTTCAGCTTAATCGTAACGGTTGCCGTATCGGAAAGGTTCGTGAATCCGAAATCCTTACCGTTATCAGTCACAACTACCTTCACGTAGTAGACGCTGTCCTGTTCATAGTTCAGGGCATTATCCTTCTTGACCGTGATCTTACCGGTAGCAGCGTTGATTTCAAAGATTTCGGTAACACCGGCCGTAGAATCAAGCAGAGAATAGGTGAACACATTCCAAATGTCTTCATCGGAAGCCGTGACCTGGCCAACCGAGTCGCCCACCGTGGAATTTTCATCGACAAAGAAGACGACATCGTCAATCTGCGGCTTTTCGTTGTCGTCGAGAATCTTGATGACAACTTCAGACTCTACAGACTGTTTGCCTTCTCCGTTCGTCGTAGAGGCCACATCAGTCACAATCACCGTAACCGTCAAGATGCTGTCAGCCGATTCGTAATTGAGCTTTGCGCCGGACTTAACCTTAATTTGCAAGGCACCAGCGTCATCTGCGCCAATCGTATAAAGGGCATTTACTGCATCATAGTTGGGGTCTGTAGACTTAAATGCATAAGTGAACTTGGAGTCATCGACATCATCGACCGTGAAGGGGCCTGCGACAATTTCTCCGGCATCACTATTTTCCTTGACTTTCAAGGTGTCGCTAACAACGGTCGGAGCATCGTTTACCGGCAACAGATTAACCGTAATGGTTTCGGCATTCCTAGAAAGGAGGCTGTCTTCATCGACCACACGGAACGTGAATGAAGTATAGGGAACGCCAAACTTATCTTCGGCACCGATATACTGCAACTGTCCTTCAGCCAAGGAATCCACCGGAATAAAGAGCTTGGCGGCCTTGACCGTATCGCCCATATACAGCAGAGTACCCTTTGCTGGCAAAGTTTCTATAAGAACACCCTTTTCCTCTTTATGGAATATTGCCGATTCGTAATAGAATTTTTCTTTAGCGAATGTATAGAGAACATCTTCCATTGCAACAATAGTGTCGGACTGAGTTTTCGGCTCTCTATCAGAATCAACAATCACAAGCGGGAAATAACCTTCGCGCTTATCCCCCGGCATCACGGCACCCGTAACATTGAATATTTTCAGATTTACAATTTCATCACCTTCTGGCGTAAAATCTTCGATGGCTTTAATCCATATGCTAGAATCCTTGTCCGTCTCGTCAGGAGCATATTCACCCTGGTGAATAGAAACATGTCCTACTCCAGAACCACAAATGGGACGGTGGTACCCCGCAGAATCGGCACCAAGGTCTGCAAGACTTGCAGCCTTTTGTCCTTCAGCAATATTGCTTGCATCAACTTCAAAACAGTAATCGAAGAAAACATCCACCTTTGCAGCGGTATCCAACTTGATGGGAACCTTTACAAAAACACCATTTTCAGGAAATTCCAGTCTCGTTCCCAATTCCGGTTCAAGTTTCAAGATAGGTGGATCGAACGGAACATAGATAAACGAACCACCATTAATCTGGTTACCCAAATCCAGGAAGTCCGCAATCAACTGACCAGCAAAGTCCACATTACTGACAAGCTTGATTTTGCCCTTACTAATGAAGGTTCCCTGCATCGGAGTATTATCCGTATTCGAGAAATTAATGTCCGAGTCCACATAGAACATCAAATGGCCAGCGTAATCCTTATTGGGCACAATCGTTTCCGTTCCATACCAACGTCCATTGCTAAAGGTCGCCAAGGAATCCATATAAACGACCTGAATATTCGGATGATCGCTCGGCGTGAAATTGTTCAAGAAAAATCTCGTCAAACGACCATTATTCTGCATACGGACATACAAATGGGCGCTACTCCCCATCTGGATATTTTGCAGATAAATGTCATAAACTTCACGAGAACCTCCCGGCGGAACGTCCACATATCTTACTCCACGGTCACCAACAACAATTGCTTCTTGATAAGCCTGCGCAGGATTAATAGCAGGAACACGCAAATCGGACTTTATACCGGGGACAGAGTCTACAATACAAGAACCCGACCAGGCAGCATTGTTCTCTGTAGCACCTTCACCGACAACCAAAGTTCCACCTGCACGGGTTACACCGCTTCTGATGGTTTGGTTCACCGTTCCTGCAACACACGTCGTTCCATGGAACTCACTGCCATTATCATTACCAGCAGTAAAACTTCCCGTTGTGCGAGTCGGACCCGAAACAAACTTGGTTCCGTCGCCCAAAGAGATATTTCCTCCAATAAGAATGGGTCCGCCCAATATGGTATTGGCGTTCGTTCCAGTCATATTACCGGCAGCAGTTCCGACCCATCCCGACTTGTCGGGAATTTCAGTCGTACCCATATCGATGCCTGTAGAGCCCCATAGTTTGTACTTGGTCAACAAGTTCCAGTAGTCCTGACTTGTGGAACCCGATTCGACATTTTCGAAATACAGCGGAGCAACATCCGCAGCAAGAGCGGGGACCGCCATGGCCAGTGCGAGGCCAACTTTAGTAATTATGTTTTTTCCAAACCACATAATATACTCCTAATTATTAAGAGTGTATAATACGCCCTTATAAATCTTTCTATGTAAAATATACAAAACTTTTTTAATTATTACAACAGGAAAATAGCATAAAGCGTTTACATTCAGGCGTTTTATCCACAAGAAATCCACTTTTTATCAAAAAATGCAGTTCTATGTGACGACAAACACCCTTATTTGTTCACGCTTTTGTAAAAATAAGGAAACATCTGCGGTTGGCGGCGCACAGTCTTCCAAAAACCGCCAACGGAACATAAAGTTCCAAAAAAAGAAAAGGACTCCTTCAAGAAGCCCTTTTGCAAACAAATGTTTTCAGACAAATTACTTGTTCAGCGGACGCTTGTAACCGAACGGCTTCAAAAGT
Source organism: Fibrobacter sp. (assembly GCF_045601785.1). GTDB lineage: Bacteria > Fibrobacterota > Fibrobacteria > Fibrobacterales > Fibrobacteraceae > Fibrobacter. The sequence continues at coordinate 22,634 of NZ_JAZSAF010000036.1, read as the reverse complement.
TCGTCGCTGGTCTTGATGATATCACCCTTTGTCTTAACTGTTGTCGAGCCACTGAACGGAGGAATCGAACAGCGCAGCTTGTTACGCAACTTCGCTTCTACTTTATATACATAGGCGCCCGTTGCCAAGAGCTTGCCGTTATCCGCATGAACATTGCCATCCTTGTCCGGTTTCATTTCAAAGAACATCTGGAGCATGCCCGCTTCGTTTGCATAGCTCGGGTCATTCAGTTCCTGTTCAAAGCTGAAGTAGTTCACGAAGTTTCCAAGAGACGAATAGACCCAAATCTTAATACTGACCTTGGAATCGTACAGATTGAACTGACTCACATCGGTCGGCAGCTTGACGCCATCTTCGCAGAACTCGGACACGAACTCTTCTACCGTGTACTCAGCGTATTCCGCCTTCGCCTTTTCATCGAGTTGGGCGGTATCTACGCCAATTCCCATATTCGAAATCCGTCCATTCGGAAGAATCAGATCGTCCAGAGTCGCAAGACCGCCTATACCGCTCACCGTCGGAACATTAACGTCCAGAGAAAGTGTCGGACCCAAATGAGAGGAGCCCTTGACGCCCGGATACGGTTCCTTACCGCTCCCTTCCGTTGTCTTGAATTCCCCACCAATCAAAGTTTCCACTTCTTCTTCGGTAGAGGGGTTCCTAATGCTCACCGCAAAGGTTTCCCCCTTCTTGGGTGGATTCGCCGCATAATATTCGTCGACTTTGTCCTTGTCTATCTTCGTCACGGGCTGTTCCACGGCAATATCAATTTCCTTACTATCCTTCATGACCACGTATACGGTATCGGAAGCTTCATTGCCCGCCTTGTCGCGATAGAAACGCACGATTACATTCGGGCCCTTTTCTAGTCCCTGCAAAGTCAAGGTATCCTGCACAATGCCATCGATTGCCCATTTTACATTTACAAAGTTAGAGCGAACAACGGCGCCATTTTCGGGAGCAAGGATTTCGACCTTCGGGAGCGTCTGATCGAGCACCACAAACACAGACTGCCTGGCCGCATTGCCATACTTATCTACATAGGTATAGGACACCTGGTATCCCCTGTCGCCTTCCGGATTCTTGACCATGTTGCCTTTCTGATCGACGACATAGGTCAGTTCAACAGAATTGCCGGTCGCCTTGTCCGTATATTCATAGGAAACCTTGAAAATTCCGCTGGACTCATCCGCATTCTTGGTCGCCACGAATCCACCGTTGCCGTCAAGCTGGAGAGCCTTGCCCGTCGTGGCGTCTGCCTGGTAGGAAATCGTGACCTTCTGTCCGTCCACCACGGCCTCGTAAGAAACCGTAATGACTTCGATGGAGTCGACCTTGCCCTTTTCGTTTACAACAGCCTGCTTTACGACATTTCCCTTGCTGTCAGTCACATAGCTCACTGTAACTGCGGTGCCTGCAACCGTTGCCGGGTAGGAATTCAAGACATTTTCGCCATTGATCGGAGTCCTTGTTGTATTAGGTTCCAGGACATCCAGCGACACGGTCTGCTTTGCCACGGCTGAAAGCGCGTCAAAGCTCTTCTTCGGCACATTGACCTTCTTACTCAAGTCCACAGGAATAGTAAAGCTGTAGGTCGAATCGCCCCTTATTGGATCCTTGTCAGTCACCGTGACGCGGATTTTACTCACCGTGTCCTTGACATACACGTTCGTGTCGGTCGCAGCTGGTTGCTCCACAACCGTATAGATGTTACTTGCCAGGTTCGCATCGGCCGCCGCAGAAATGGTAACGACCGGAGATGCGTCGCTGTAGAACACCACGATGCAGTCGGTGGCACAACCTTCAAAGCCATCTACATCGCAAACTTCCTTGCAGATATGGTTTTCGCCGGGTTTGAGCGTTGTATCGGCGCATGTCTCATTTTTCTTGTTCACTTCCCAGCAAACATCGATAACATCTTGTTTCGTCCAAATCGAATCGGGGAATTTCCAAGTGCTATCACTGTTTTCTGCCTGCGTAATTTCAACTGACGGAGACGGGACATCGATGACATTTACATAGACGACCCTAGTCGACGAGCCCCCATGGGGGTCTTCCACCTTGACCGTGATCGGGATATTCTTTGTCTTTTCGTAGTCGAGATCCTTGCATTTCTTAACCGTAACGACGCCACCTTCAGTGACATCGAAACAACCACTCGGATCTTCGAGCAAGGTAAAGACAAGGTTGGTATCACCGATATCCTTGTCAAGAGCTTCCAGGGTATCGACAATGGTGCCGTCTTCAGGATTTTCCTTGACAGAAATCGTTTCCGTTGTAATTACGGGATTTTCGTTAACATTCCTAATATCAATTGTCATCGTCCTGACAACCGTAAGCGTCGGGTCGTTCTTGTCGGTAAGAGCAACATCAATCGTGTAAGTCCTGCGTTCGGTTTCGTAATCGAATTCCTTCTTGGTACGAATGACTCCATTCTGGTCAATCGAAAAATATGCAGTATCTCCACCGACTGCGGTAAATACATCGATACGCTTTATCGGGTCTTTATCCAAGTCATCGAAAACAACCGTATCGACCACCGTTCCGCGAGGCATGTGTTCGTCAACGGCAAACTGCTGATCAACAAGCAACGGCGATTCATTGGCATCGAGAATCTTGATAGTTGCCGTCGCGAAAGAAGACTTGATATCAGCCGCTTTGCCCGTAGTTACACTCTTATCGCTTACCACAATCTTCACGGTCATGGCCGTATCTGCGCCCATCGTCTCGTAATCGAAGACAATGCCATCCTTTACCGAAATGCTTCCCGTATTCAAATCTATGGTAAACAGGGAGTCAACCTTCTTGAAGTTCGGATCAGTCGTGTCAAAAGCGTAGGTAAACACAGAATCATCGATATCCGTCACAGACATCTTTCCAGAAAGCGTTTCGCCATTCGCATTGTTTTCCTTTACAGTAAAGACAGCATTCTTTGCTACGGGAGCATCGTTTGCGGGCTTAATGCGAATCGTCGCCACCGCCGAGTCAGAGACCACACCATTATCATCCTCGACAGCAAAGACGAAAGAAGCATAACCTTGAGTATTATACTCATTCTTATCGGCCGTATATTTCAATTCACCAATACTGTCTAACGGGATATGGAGAGGTTTCGTGCCTGTGACCGTTACCTTTTCACCCAGATAAGTCATGGTTCCCTTTGCCGGAATCGAGACAACGACTATTCCCGATTGCGGTATAGGAACAGGAGATGTGGACATAAAGTAGAAGTCGTCTGCGGTAAAGACGAGAGTCTCATCTTCCACGCCATCCACCGTCGCATCCTGCGTTAACGGCGGGAAGAACCGGTCCACAATTTTCAGGTTAAAGGAGCCTTCAAGCAAATTACCCGGCAGCACCGCACCACCCATATTGAACACTCGGAACAAAAGGATTTCCTGCTTTTCTTCCAACGCATCGACAATGGCATTGATATACACCTTGAATTCGTCATCCGGAGTAAGGGAGCCAGGCTTAATTTCCACCGTTCCAGTATCGACTCCGCATACTGGGAATTTTGAAAGGGTTGTCACCTTGAAATCCTGTACAGAAGCAGACCCGCTCGCTGTTTCAGAAGAATCCTTGACATCGAAGCAGTAATCAAACGAAACCTTGTTCAAGGTCGTTTCCGAAATACGGACTGGTACCAGGGCGTCCTGATTGTTTTCGGGGAAGGTGTTCTGCGCCAAGACTTCAGGATCCAAATCCAAAACCGGTGGATCAAAGGGAACATACTTGAAATTTCCCGTAAACGGCGTATTAATGTAGATATACTTCGCAATGAGCTGTCCTGCGACACTAAAGCTGTGTCCCAACTTTAAAGTATCGGTCGTGATAAAGGTTCCTTGGTATTCAGGATGATCGGTAGAGCCCCAGTTAATAGGCTGTTTCGTGTAAAACAGAAGGTTGCCGCGATAATTATTGACATAGGTAAACAGGGTCGAATCCTCGACGCCTGTCAAGTCCCATTCTTTTGTCGCCTTATTAAAGACCTGTCCTTCAGGGACCTGCAGCACCTGAATTCTCGGATTGTGAGCTGAGTTATCGAGGTCCAATTTTTCGTGGATGAAAATTCTCGTCAGGCGGCCACCAGGCGGCATCACCACATAAATTCGGAAAGATTCTATGTTGTGCACATAGATGCTTTCAATAAACTTATCTACGGTTCCATACTCATTTGTATAAACGGAATCAGGAGGAACATGGATATAGGCAATCTTTGTCGAAGATCCGTTCGGGTAAGACATCGGGCCCAGCTCAATTTTAGGTTCCCAATAAGAAACCGTATCGTAATCCATTTCGGGAACCTTCAGCATCGTATCGATCTGGGGAACCGTTTCAGGACAAGAGGAATAGGCGTCGCCTTCAAAGACACTATCCGTAACCATCTTACGGAAATTAGTCACCACGGGGTCATATTCATTTGCCGCGCCATAGATGGAATCACGCACGCAATAGGGGCCGTCAAAGCGACCTTTAGCCAGCTCATTGTTTCGCCATTGGGGAATATGCACTGCACCAAGTACACGAACAGGGCCCCCAAGGAGCTCAACATTCATATCCTGGAAATTCACATTTCCACCCACCAAAATAGGGCCACCCAAATGGTGGTCATGGGCAAAGTTTATGTTACCATCGGCAGTACCGTTATAGCCACTCGTTTCTTCGATACGCAATTCGCCATTGTTGTTCAAAAATATGCCGTTGGTTCCCCAAAGCTTATATTTGACCAAATTTTCCCAGGACGCCTGCTGGAGCGAATCATAATCCTGATCGGCCGGATCAATATTATCAAAATATAACGGCTTGACACTGGCGCCAAGGGCAAACCCAACGACAACCAACAGCAACCAAGCCTTATCCAACCATTTTTTCATATTCAACATCATATTAGCCTCCATCCAACCTAGTTTATTCCAAAATGGAACCATTTGGAAACACACCCAAACCCATGATGCCGGAGTGTCCAACATCACATTATCAATATATATAAAAAAACTTTACATAGGTTACTTTTTTTTCACATTCGGACAAACCACCCAGATAAAAAGACAAAAATGAGCTTTTTATTGACAAAAATCACGATATTTTTCTACATTTGTGGGTCCTAGGCCCTGCGCAATGACTATTTGCGGGCAAATCGCCAGGGCGAAAGCAGCAACGGACTTGCGAATTTTTATGTGCTCAGGTCGCCTAGGATTTTTTTCGCCCTTAACAGGGCTTTTTTTATAAAAAAATGGTTTCCGTCGCTACGCTCCAGGATGACGTTGCGCCAGTCTACTGTCTACTAACCACTGCCTACTGTCTACTAAAAAAATGATTCTTTGGACAATCCGCCACACGAAGCCCTATAACCCAAACGACGTCTGCTATGGCAGGCTCGATTTTGACGTATCCCCCACTTTTGAAGAAGAAAGCGACGGAGCTCTCGCCGCCCTTAAGGATGCAGGCGCCAAACCCACGCGGATGTTCACAAGCCCTCTCAAGCGCTGCCTGCGCCTGGCCGAGAAAGCCGAGAAGGCTACAGGGCTAACCATGGAAAAGCGCAACGAAATCATCGAAATGAACTTCGGCACCTGGGAAGGCCAGAAGCTCACGGAAGTTCCCCGCGAAGAAATGGCCGCCTGGGCACGCGACCTTCGCGGATACCGGTTCAAGGACGGAGAGTGTTTTTACGACATTGACCGCCGTGTGCAGTCCCTTCTGGATACCCTGGACGACGACGGCGAATTTCTGTGGATTACCCACGCAGGCGTGATCGCCGCACTAGAGCACTTTGCCTGCGGACTCCCCGACGAACAGTTCGTAGAAGGAGCCTTTAGCTACGCCATGGTAACCCGTTTCGAGTTCAAGCGCGACGCCGAAGGGCACTTCCGCGGAACATTCAAAAAAATCCACGACGGCATCCAGATGGCTCCGCTGAAAATCGGCTAAAGTATTTAAGCAGAAATGGCGATTCCGGGACATGCCCGGAATGACAGTTAAAAATCAAACGACATCAGTGCCTGCACGCCGCCTTCGAGACGCGGCAATACGGCCAAATGCATGGGGTTGTCAAAGTCGCTTAACAAGGCATCGACCGCAGCATCGCCCATCGAATACAGATAAATTAAAGCAATCGCCCAAATATACTGGTTGCGGTTCTTTCGGTAGTAGGTCACACGCTCCACCACGCGTTCATATTCTTCGGATGTTGTGCTTTCACCTTCTACCATGTGCTTTCGGTCGAGGTAATACTCCACCATGTTCTGCGAGGTCCAGATACTCGTCGCAGAACCGATAAAGGCCATGTACAAGAGTCCCATCTTTCCGAACTCGCGGTTGTACATTTGGCCAAAGCCCGGGATAATCGACCACAGGAGCGCAGTCTTCATGCTCTTGAGTTCCGTACTCCGGTAGTTATTGTTGTACCAGATACCAAAAGCATCAAAGAAGCTATACAAGTAAAGGCCGTACATCCAGGCCGTTTCCGCCTTGCGCAAGTCTTCCTGTTCCATTTTCTTATCGCTCTTTTCATGGACTCGCGCCACAAACTCGGACCGTTTTTCCTGGTAATACTGAAGGCTGTCGCGACTAGAAGAATTCAAAAGCATTCTCGTGTAAATCGAAACGGAATCACGGAAGGGTTCCACCTGTTCAAGCACGCGCTTATGCTGGTAGCTCTTGTTCGCCGTAACCTCGTACAAAAGCAGAAGCTCGATACCCGTAATAAATCCGCCACGGACATAGTGTTCAGTATAATACTGACCGCCACCGGGGAAAAGGGCAAAGAGCATGGTCAAGGGTAGCGAATTACGCTTCGTTGGAATATCCCATTCGTTTACTGTAAGCGTATCGATAGCGACAATGCCGGTCTTTCCCTTTTGCAGGGGGTCTCCCGCAACGGCGTCAGGCGCAGGATCCGCATAAGACGAGTCCGGCCCTGGAGCAGCACCGGCTTCCGCAGGCTGTTCCACTGGCTTTTCGCCCCCCCCATCATCGGCAAATAGCGGAACTGCAAACAGCACCGACAAGACAACGCCGATAATCACCGAACGGAAAAACATCGGGGTCGAATATAGAAAAAAGTCAATCCACTTCCTACTGTCTACTGCCCACTTACTACTTTCTGGAGCCCACCATCCGCCACATTTTTTTGCTAATTTTTCAGCAGACAAACTTCTTTGTCAGAATATGACACAAATTTTATGTATATTTGACAACGTAAAGGAAACAACATGGATAACGAGATGAATATCAAGGAACTTGCACAAGAAATCCAGAAGGCGCTTTTGGCACGCGGCGAAATGATGGCCACCGCCGAATCGCTCACGGGTGGTCTTGTGGCAAGCCACATTGTAGATATCCCGGGGAGTTCTTCCATTCTGGCCGGCGGCATTGTCGCCTACCAAAACGAAATCAAGGAATCCCTGCTCGGAGTCCCGCACCAAGTGCTCGAAGAAAAGGGCGCGGTCTCTGCCGAAACCGTAAAGGCCATGGCAGAAGGCGCCCGCCAAAAGTTCGGATGCGAATGGGCGATCGCCACATCGGGTATCGCGGGCCCAACCGGGGCAGAGCCCGGAAAACCCGTCGGTACTGTGTGGATGTGTGTCGCCAGTAGTTTGCAAAATGAAGCTTTTTGTAAAATTTTCGAAGGAAACCGCACAGAAGTGCGCGAAAAAAGCGTGTATAGTGTATTGAGCAGGCTGCTTTTTTTGTTAAATAACCAAAAAAGCACTTGCACAAACGAACACTAATTGTTATATTTAATAACAGAAAACAAAATGGAGTCCTATATGGCAAAGAAGACAAACACCCCGACAAGCAACCTTTCCGCAGACAAGGCCAAGGCAGTAGAAGCCGCCATCGCCCAAATCGAGAAGAATTATGGTAAAGGTTCCATCATGGCACTCGGCCAGCAGCCCGTCGAAGACATTCCCGTCATTCCGACCGGTTGTATCCAGCTCGACATGGCCCTCGGCGTGGGAGGTTTCCCCCGCGGCCGCATCATCGAAATCTACGGACCGGAATCTTCGGGTAAAACGACCCTTACACTGCACGCCATTGCCGAAGCCCAAAAGCTCGGCGGTGTAGCCGCCTTCATCGATGCAGAACACGCCTTTGACGCAGTGTACGCCCGCAAGCTCGGCGTTGACATCGAGTCGCTCCTGGTTTCCCAGCCGGACACCGGTGAACAGGCTCTCGACATCGCCGAAACGCTCGTTCGCTCCGGCGCCATCGATATCATCGTCATCGACTCTGTGGCAGCTCTCGTGCCGCAGGCTGAAATCAACGGCGAAATGGGCGACAACCACGTGGGCCTGCAGGCTCGCCTCATGAGCCAGGCCTTGCGTAAGCTCACCGGTATTCTTTCAAAGTCCAACACCTGCATGCTGTTCATCAACCAGCTGCGTATGAAGATTGGCGTGATGTTCGGCAATCCCGAAACCACCACCGGCGGTAACGCTCTGAAGTTCTATGCCACCCAGCGTATCGACATTCGCCGTATTGCAGCCATCAAGGACGGCGAAGAGGTCATCGGAAACCGCACCCGCGTGAAGGTCGTCAAAAACAAGGTCGCAGCCCCGTTCACCCAGTGCGAATTCGACATTCTCTACGGCTGTGGCATTTCCCGCGAAGCGTCCATCCTCGACCTCGCCACCGAACTCGACATCATCCAAAAGAGCGGTTCCTGGTTCAGCTACAACAACGAACGCATCGGCCAGGGTCGTGAAAACACCCGCCTGTTCCTGAAGGACAACGTGGAACTCTGCAACGAAATTGAGCAGAAAATCCGCGAAAGCATGAAGGACGTAGAGTTGTTCAAGCTGAACGAAGGCGACGCTCTCGAAGCCGACGAAGGCGAAGAAGTCTCCGTTAGCGAAGACGCATAGTCCCCCGCCCAAACATTTTCTTCCTGAATAGCAACAAACCCCGACTTATCCTTTTAGCCATTGGGATCGGTCGGGGTTTTCTTTTACTATCTTGTGGGTATGTTCAACAAAATAATCCTTGCAACCGCGACACTCGCACTTGCGACCACCCTAGCACACAGCCAGTCTTCGTGCCCGCAATTTCTGTTGAACAGTGCCATGGTCGTAAACATCGAAGGTTTCTTTGTGAACCAGAAGATGTCTCGGGCAAGTCTCGATGTCGAATGGCGGCACCACCCCGACGCGTTGGACACCTTCTTTGTGAACCAGCCCGATGTTCCACGGTTCAACTTCATTACCGCAGGCGCCTACCGTTACATGGAATTTCCCGAAGACAAGGTCAAGCGCCAGCTGGGAACGCACCACCTCAAGGAAACAATCGGCGAGACTCCGCTGAAGCTCGACGACATGGAACTCCTCGCCAACGGGCAATTCCTGTGCAAGGATTCAACCGTCCAAAAGCCGAATGTTCTTTCGACCGCATTTTCGATGGCCTGGTGGAGCCTGGTCGCAGACACGCTTCCCACTCCCGCGAAAGTCACCATGAACGGAGCCCGCAAAGAAAAGCGCATCTTCTACATCAGACAGTGGAAAAATTACTCAGGAGAACTTCTCCCGACTCTGGTAAAACTTGAAAGCGAAAAGTATAGCGGAGAAATCTGGATTCGCTCCGCCTACACCATCCAAGCATTGCAGGCCGATCCGCTCAAAAACAATGTCGAGCGCAAGGCAGCACCAGCCCTACCGGACCTGTTTAGAAAAATGCCTATTAAAGGGGAAAGAAAAATACCCCTGATACTCAAGCTGAACCAGGAATTGCTGCGCGAGTGACCCGTCATAGAACCTCTTGTCGGTGCGCTGCCACCCGCCCACTTCTAAGATAATGTTCTGTCGGCCGTCTTTCCAGAAGAAATGCGTGCCAAGCATCGCCTTGCCGTAGCTAAGCGCTTCTTTCTTGACCGTATTCTTTTCACGAAGCAGGCCAGTCCTGTAGAAATTGGATTCGAACAGGAATGCGAAGTGGTCGCTTAGCGGAATTCTGCCATAGGTATCCAGGACTATAATGAAATCGCGGGAAAACACAGGGATGTTGCGGCGGTAGTCGTAACTTTTTCCATCGAAATCGGTGCTTATATCCGAGCGCACATAATGGAACTTCGCCCCCAGAATGGAGCCCCTCGGGAAGGCATAGCTTAGACTTATGGCCAAGTCGATGAGCTGGGTGTAATCAATTGCGCCATCTTTCTCGTAAAGGTTATCCACAATGTAGTCGGCATTCCAGCTTTCGGCGATACGCCCTTCGCCTTCGACTTCGGCGGTCACCATCTCGAGGTTGGAGTGGAAGTAGATATAGCTTTCGTAGACGGCGTTCAGCTCTATCTGTGGGTTCATCTTGATTGGACGAACGCCGATGCCCGCAAGGTATCCCCCATAAAAAGGAGAAATTTCAACGGCGGCATCCATGCGCAGGTATGTCGGGTTTACATCGAGACGTTCTCCATAGGCAAGTTCATCGAGCGGCTCAAGCCAGGTGTAATGAAGCATGCCGGTAGCCTGCGGAAGCCATTGGCCCCACACAAATGGCGTGTTTCCCAGGACGCTCCATGACAGGTTCGGGCCATAGCGGAAACCATAATTGGCAATCTCGTTGAACCCGTCGGCGTAGGATGCGACATTACAAGTAAAAAAAACTAAAAAAAGTCCCAATAATTTCTTAAAAAGAGCCATTTCGGGATAAAATTTAAAATAATTTCCCCATTTGCGTCATAAATTCTTATTTTGTAGGCATTAATTTATAGGAGTCACTATGAAGCTCTCTCATATTTGCGTACTTGGTGTGAGCGCCCTGATGTTCTGGGCCTGTGCCAGCCGCTACTCATCCCCCATTTTGATTGAACGCGGTGAAGGCCGCAAGGAATACGAACGCGAATACTTTGCCGTTAAGGAAAGCATGGGCATCGACAAGCGCCTGAAAGACGTGTTCAAGCAGGGCTACATCGAAGAAGGCATGACCAACGACATGGTGAACCTCTTGTGGGGACCTCCTGATCACGAAAAGAGCACCGAAAAACAGAGCATTTGGGAATACTACACCCGTGAAGGCAAGCTTATCACCCGCCTTATCTGGAAGCACCCCGACCAGGCCCGCTTGAAGGGCTACGAAGAAGAATGGATCCTGGAAAAGATCGAAGGCGACCGCTACGGTGGATCCCCGGCTCCGACCTCCAAGCATTCCAGCAACTACTAATAGACTCGCCCGCCAACAAGCGGGCATTCTTTTTTCGCAAATTTGACCGTCCCGGACTACGGGGGGCGGTCTTTTTTACTAAATTTAGGCGCGTTAAATTTTAAACCTCTCAAGGAGTTAATTATGCGTCAGTATATCATCGCTGGTAACTGGAAGATGAACAAGACCGTTAGCGAATCCATTCAGCTCGCTAAGGATATCGTGGAAGCCGTCAAGGACGTGAAGAAGACCGAAGTGGTCATCGCCCCGACTTACCTCGCCGCCGCCAAGGTCGCCGACGTCATCAAGGGTTCCAACGTGAAGCTCGCCATCCAGGACATCCACTGGAAGGACCAGGGCGCATACACTGGTAAGGTTTCTGTGGACATGGTCAAGGAAATCGGTGCCGAATACATCATCATCGGTCACTCCGAACAGCGCCAGTACTTCCACGAAACTGAAGAAACCGTGAACCTCAAGGTCAAGAAGACCCTCGAAGCCGGTCTGAAGCCGATTATCTGCATTGGCGAAACCCTCGACCAGCGCAACGGCGGCATCCTGAAGGAAGTCCTCGGCCTCCAGATCAAGGGCGCCTTCAAGGACGTTTCTGCCGAAGACGCAGCCAAGTGCGTGCTCGCTTACGAACCGGTTTGGGCAATCGGTACCGGCGTTACCGCTAGCGACGAACAGGCTCAGGACACGCAGGCCTACGCTCGTTCCGTTGTGAAGGAAATCTACGGCGAAGCTGTTGCCGAAGGCATGCGCATCCAGTACGGTGGCTCCATGAAGGGCGCCAACGCAGCTGGCCTCCTCGCCCAGAAGGACATCGACGGCGGTCTCATTGGAGGTGCAGGCCTCAAGGCTAACACCTTCAAGGAAATCATCGACGCTGCCGAAGCTCGCTAATTAAAACTTAAATTCAAGGTAAAACGACTATGACAACACTCTTTTGGATTGGTATCGTCCTGCACGTGTTCCTGTGCCTCTTCCTCATGTTGCTCGTTCTGGTTCAGAACGACAAGATGGGCGGTCTCGCAGGTCTCGGTGGCATGACTTCCCAGTCTGCATTCTCTACCGCAGGTGCCGCGACCTTCATCCAGAAGTTGACCCGCGTCGTGGCCGTGATCTTCTTTATCGTCGTATTCGCCCTCGGCCTGATTACTGCTAAGCAGGACCAGACCGTGGAAGAATCTTCGATGCAGAAGGCTACCCGCGAAAACGCTGCCCAGCAGCAAGCCCCGGCTCCGGCACTCCCGGCTGACTTTGCAGCTCCCGCTAACGCTGCTGCTCCGGCAGCAGATGTCGCCCCGGCTGCAGAAGCTCCTGCTTCGGAAGCACCGGCCGCTCCTGCTGAAGCCAAGTAAGGTTTTGTCTCGCGCGGCTTAGGCTGCGCAGGCAATGCTGCGGTCGTGGTGGAATTGGTAGACACGCTAGCTTGAGGTGCTAGTGGGAGCGATCCCATGACAGTTCAAGTCTGTCCGACCGCATTACGAAGTCCGCCCTTGTGGCGGACTTTTTCGCTAAGTAAAAATGTTAGATTTCTTGATATGAAGCACATTCTCATCATTCTTTGTCTTGTCTTGTGTTCCTGCACTTGTTGGGATTTATCTGACGATTGCCAAGAAGAACGAGCGTTCTTTGAAAACGAACGCGAGCGCGACAGCCGCCTTTGCACAGACACAGATGCCGTCGAAAAATGCAAGGCTCAGCAACGAGAGATTCAAGCGACTCAGCAACAAGAAAAGATTATCAACATCGATTCCTGGTGCCGTGCAAACACAGAGAAAATCAAATGTAAAGACCGAGAAGAATATGGATTCTAATCTTATAGCCCCTGTTGGCGTTTTGGGCTTTGGCGTCGAAGGCCAGAGCACGTTCGATTACCTTGTACATAACGGTGTCAAGGACATCGTTGTCATGGACAAGAACCCGGTGAAGTTGCCGGAAGTCCCCGCCGGCGTGAACGTAAAGGTGTGTTCCGGCGAGAACTATTTGGATGGCCTTAAGGATTGCGTAACGGTGGTGCGTTCTGCAGGCGTTTACCCCATGAGCCCCGCATTGTTCAAGTTCCAGATGAACGGCGGGATGATGACTAGCCAGATTCAGCTGTTTTTAGAACAAACTAAATCAAGGAAGGTTGTAGGCGTTACGGGCACGCTCGGCAAAGGTTCTACCGTGAGCATGATTAGCCACATCCTGACCAAGTGCGGCGTGAATAACGAGATTGGCGGCAACTTCGGTGTGCCAGCGCTTGACCTTTTGAAGGACGAGACGGCAGACCGAGTGAGCATTCTGGAGCTTTCGAGCTTTCAGCTGATGACCCTGCCGGTTTCGCCGGATGTAGCTGTGGTGCTGCGCGTGTCGACCGAGCACTTGGATTGGCACCAGAGCGTCGAAGAATATCGCGATGCCAAGGCGAACCTGGTCCGCTGGCAGAAGCGGACCGGCACCTGCGTTTACCTGAAGGATGCTGAACCGACCGCAAAGATAGCAAGCGAAAGCCCTGCCAAAACGAAGTTCGCGATCAGTTTGAAAGACGGTCCGAGTGCCGGCGACGGGGACGCGGTGATTGATGGCGCTACGCTTGCCATCGATGGCGAAAGGCTCTACCTTGAAGACTGCAAGGTGCGCGGCATCTACCAACTCGAAAACATGGCGGCGGCGACCCTCGCTTGCAAGGCCTTGGGAATCAAGGTAGCCGATGCGTTCGAAGCCTTGAAGAGCTACGAAACGCTTCCCTTCCGCATGGAATTCAAGGGCGAAAAGCGCGGCATCGAGTTCTTTAACGACAGCTACGCCACACGCCCCGACGCGACGATCGCCGCAACGGCAAGCATGAAGCGCCCCTTCGCGCTGATTTTAGGCGGCTCCGAAAAGAATGCGGACTTTACCGAACTCTCGCAGATTCTGGTGAACGACCGCCCGAACCTCAAGCGAATTGCGCTCATCGGCGCTACCGCTGAACGCATGTTGGAATCGCTCACGCAGGCCGGGCTAAAGGTCCCCGCAAACATCTTCCCCACTCTAGAAGAAGCTTTTGCAGACAGTCTCGCCATCGGCGAAGGCGGCACCGTTATTATGAGCCCCGCCTGCGCAAGTTTCGGACTATTCAAGAACTACAAAGTCCGCGGACAAGTCTTCGACAAACTCGTCGCCGACTTGTAATTCAGACATTGTTCTAACCAATGCGAAGGAAATTCCCACCATACGTGGGCCTGCGCACTAAGCTAACAAGTTAGAGAAGCAGCCTTTTATTAGGCTGCTTTTTTTGTAGCGAGAAGAATAAATAAAAAAAGACCAAGCTGGGTTCCCTCCTTACGAAGACCATGCGCACTAAGCACTAAAAGTGCTAAGTGCTGTCCGCCCTCCCGCATAAAAAAAGAACATGTTTCCACAAAAGATCACTTTTTTTATAAAAAATGCGTCCTTACCCCTTTACAAGCGAAACGATTTAATCTAAATTTGGGTCGTTCCGCTAAGGACCACGCGGTCGTGGTGGAATTGGTAGACACGCTAGCTTGAGGTGCTAGTGGGAGCGATCCCATGACAGTTCAAGTCTGTCCGACCGCAGAAAGAAACCCAGCTTTTTAGCTGGGTTTTCTTTTTCCTACTCACCCTTCAGAATTTTAAGATAGTCGTACCCCTCTTCGCCGACCAAAAGCATCGGCTTTACATCGCTATCCACGATGATTGTCTTGGGAAGAACTATTGTCTGACCTTCCTTGACCAGACCGAAAGCCTCCGTCATACGACCATAGGGGTCCGTAATGGCGGGAATGTCTCCGGCAGACGCCTTCTTCAGGAACAGGCGCACCTTTTCCGTATCTCGCTCCCCCACATTCACAAGAACAATTGCCGTTCCCGCGCTTTGGATTTCCTGCTGATTAAGCGCAATCTGCTTAAGCCCCGCACGACACGGAATACACCAAGTCGCAAAATAGACCAACGCCACACGGCTATTCTTCTTAGCAAGCTGTTGCAAATGCGTCTTTGTAAAAGGAGTATTGTTGTCCCTAATTTCACGAACGGCAAACCACGGGAGAGAATCCTTTATTTCCGCAGGAAGCGGCATCCTTACCGATTCACCGGCCAAAAGGCTCTGGGGCAAAAGCACAAAGAACGCCAACAATAGCAGCACCAAACGCATTTGTATAATCCTAGTTTATGATTCTACTTGTAAAGATACATTTTTTTGAAATATTCTTGATCGCAGTCTAAAAACAAAGTCCCTCCCGACATTCGTCAGAAGGGACTTGAGGTGTGTATGTATAAGCAATAACGGCTATTTGGCGGAATTCACCATGAACTTCTTTGAACCATTCACCTGCTTGAGCATGTAAACGCCCTTGTTAAAACCAGCCGCATTAAGAGCAGCATGCACTCCCATGCGGGAAAGGTCAACAGTACCCATCAGCGAGCCTTTCATGTCGAACACTCGGTAGAACTTCGAAACCGTCTTCTGGAACAGAACCCCGTTCTTGTTAACGACAATCATCGGTTCGTCATCCGGTGCATCGATACCGGCAACAAAGTTGATGTAGTCGATGTCCATCCAATCACCGGTCACAGTGAAGCGGAGAATGTGTTCCCCTGCAGGCAGCGTCACGTTCGCCTTGACCTTGTTGTAGTCGTCATAGTTTTCTTCGCCGGAGCTCGCCTGTGGAACTGCAATTTCTTCGGTAATGTCGTCGCCGTCGATAGAGAGCTTGAAGCTAGAAGTCGCATTGGCAGAAGCAACAGCAGCATACATCGTGTAGTCGCCTGCTTCTTTCACGTTCACGGTGTATTCGAGCCATTCACCCGACTGGTTGTAGCCTACGACATAGCCCGTAGCCTTCTTGTAAATGTCGACACCCGTACCTTCGCGGTAGCTCTTGCCACCATTGCTTTCGGCGCCATGGTCGTCGGCATCGTTGTCGCTATAAGAATCCATTCCAGCGCCACGGCCAGTCCCCGGTTCGTCAAAGTTTTCCATCTCAATCTTGCCGGGGATTGCCCAGGCAGTGCCACCAAACGGCTTCTGCGGTTCCGGAGGCGTGGTGCCACTACCCTCGAAGCCCCATGCCTTCACGTACATGGTAGAATCCTGGTTGCCCTTGAACACGAGGAACAGCTGGTTCACGACGCCCTTGAGGCCAGAAACTTCGCACTTGTTTTCGGCGTAAGTGTTCTTGCTGCCGGTGTTCTTGAGCGTGCAAGTTCCCGCGAGAGTTCCTGTTGCAGAACCCGTGCGGATTTCAATCTTATTGCCGTCGGCCGCACTCGAAGCTTCGACCGTAAAGCCGGTCGCCGCAGTACCGAAGTCCACGCCACTCACGCGAATCCAGGATTCCTTGCTGGAAAGCGGAATCAGCACGTGTTCAGCCCTCTTGCCCACGACAAAGTTGGAGCGGCTGCGGATCCCCTTCTGCTTGGAGCTCGTGAGTGCCGGATACCAATCGTAGGGGTCGAAGTTCTCGATCTGTTTCGGACCTTCGTCCGTCACTTTCACCGTCTGAATGGTGCCATCAGCATTGTAGAACATTTCGTCTACGGAAACGCTGCGGTGGAAACCCTCGTTCGGCTTCGGCTGACCGTCATCGGCCGGGATAATTTCAAGACCGTTATGCCCCTTTGCAATACGGCGGTCATGGTAAACTACGTAGGAGTGACCCTTAAATTCGGCAATACCGTGGTGGTTATTGTTGCCGTTGATGCTCCTGCCGTTCATGCTCGGGTCACCTAGAATGGTACCCTTCCAGGTGTACGGGCCCATCACATTGTCAGACATGCCATAGTCAATCGTCGGGGCACCCTGTTGCCAGCCGGTACTGTAAGAGAAGTAGTAAGTGCCCTTGTGCTTGTGGATGTAGGACGCCTCAAGCATCTTGCGGGTCGGCAGGTTGTTCACCTTCACGTGAGAGCCGTTACCCACCGGCGCATCCTTCGCATCGTTCAGCTTGACAATGTCAAAGTTGTCGGTATTCGGGCGGCTGTTGCTTTCGCCACCGCCCCACGTCACGTAGGTCGTACCGTCGTCATCAATAAAGATACCCGGATCAAAGCACCACGAGACGCCATCGCAACCGATAATGCCGCGGCCACCCACCAGTTTGTCCTTGCCCTGGCCCACGGCGTTTGTCCACGGGCCGTCAATTGCAGGGGCCTTGATATAGCCGATACCGCCACCACCGCCATCGGGGAACACAATGTAGAACGTACCGTCATGCACCGCGATGCCGGACGCCCAGATATCGTTAATGCCGTTCACCTTGCGTGCATCGTAAATAATGCCGTAATCGGTCCAGTTCTGCATATCCTTGCTGCGGAATGCATAGAGGGCGTAAATCTTGTAGCCGTCGGAATTGTACGGAGCCGGATCGTCGGAGTCCGTGATGATGTAGAAGTATTCGTCGTCGGCAGCGGCACCTGGGTCCGCCAGGTAATGGTAGGTAGAAATCGGGTTATCCGCATAAGTCGATGCGGCAAGGCCAAAAGAAGCCATGATGGCAATTTTAGTCCATCTTTTCATAACGAAACATCTCCATTCACTTGGAAAAACTACACCACTAGAGTTTCCAAACTAAAAATTACCCTAAAAAAAAGGCTTTTTTCCACTCCAATGAGAAATCTTTATGGACAATTTGACAATAGAAAACCTGTCCATTTTTTTCTACATTTATTCATAATGAACCGTTTTGAGCTTCTGAAAACATCAAAAAAATCAAAGGCGCGTCTTGGCGTGGTCCACACCGACCACGGCGATGTGACTACGCCGATATTCATGCCCGTGGGCACCGAGGCAACCGTCAAAGCGGTAACCCCCGCCCAGCTCAAGGATATCAAGGCAGAAATAATACTTGCGAACACCTACCACCTGTACCTGCGCCCAACCACCCCACGTATTGCAAAAGCGGGCGGCATCCATAAATTTATGGGCTGGGACGGCCCCGTTTTGACGGATAGCGGCGGATTTCAGGTGTGGAGTCTGAAGGATTTGCGCAAAATCACCCCCGAAGGCGTGGAGTTCAGGAGCATTCTGGACGGATCGAAACACTTCTTTAGTCCCGCAAGCGTCATGAACGCCCAGCGCGAAATCGGTGCCGACATCATCATGGCGCTCGACGAGTGCACCCCCTTCCCGAGTACCGCAAAAGAGGCGGAACATAGCCTCAATTACACACTCAAATGGACTGCAGAAGCGCTTGCTTGGCTGCGGGAGCACCCGCCCATACACGGTTACGACCAGCAGTTCTTCGGGATTATCCAGGGCGGTATGCACAAGAACTTGCGCAAGCAGGCTATTGAACGCATTGCGGAACTCGGCCCCGACGGATTTGCGATGGGAGGCCTCTCCGTAGGCGAGCCCACGGAGACAATGTACGAGATTGCGGATTTTTGTACCGACATTCTGCCGCAAGACCATGCCCGCTACGTAATGGGCGTGGGCACACCGTGGAATTTACTTGAACTTATTGAGCGCGGCGTGGACATGTGCGACTGCGTGATGCCCACCCGCAACGCCCGCAACGGCATGCTGTTTACGAGCGAAGGCGTCTTGCGCTACAAGGCGGCACGCCATGCCGAGGAATTCGACAAGCCGGTGGACCCGAATTGCGACTGCTACTGTTGCCGTAATTTCAGCCGCGCGTACCTGCGCCACCTGCACCACGCAGGAGAATCCCTCGGGTTCACGCTGGCAAGCATTCACAACCTACATTTTTACCTGCACCTGATGCGCGAAGCCAAGCGGCACATCGCCGACGACACTTTTGAGGAATGGAAGAAGGAAAAATGCGAAATACTGCAGCGTGATTTGCAATAAGAAATAGACAAACGCCTCGGAAAAACCGGGGCGTTTTCATTAGTAAAGTTGGTGCCGAGACCAGTCCCGGCACATTGCCTTAGCGGATGCTGACGCGGGCCGTTTGAGCGGCACCAGCACTCTTTACGCGGACGACATAGTTGCCGCGGTTCACACCTTCGAAGGATACCTGATGGTTTCCAGCGGCATTTTCGACACGGCTCATCACAAGGTTCCCCATCATGTCGAACACCTGGATGCTTGCCGAGGCGGCAGTCACGACATTCAGCACGTTGTCATTCACGCTGAGCTTCAGGGATGCCGCCTTGCGAGCCAGACGAACCGCATCGGTGCCGCTGCTAACGCACTTGAGATCATCAACATAAAGGTAATCATATTCCGGTTGCTTCTGAGACTTGGCCCATCCAAGAACCTCCCAGGACATCTTCTTGATATTTGAATAGTTCAAGTCGACCGCAGCGCCCCAACCCTTCTGCGAGATGTCTTCCAGGAGTATGACTACCGGCTGCCATTCAGTCGAAGAAGATACTTTGTATAAATGGTAATCGTAATCTTGCACCTGGCCGTCCTGAAGCTTGAAATCATGCGCAGCACCCTTATAACGGTAACTAATCGCGGTGCAGGCACTCAGGTCAATACCAATCGAAGTGTCGGCATTCGTATTCAGGCCAAGCGCCGCGAACGGGCGTTCTTCATAAGTACCAGGATTTACCACAATGCCCTTCAAGCCAACAAATCCAGCCGTTCCATTTGTCGGATCTTCTGTTCCCGCAAAGGTTACCACATAACCCGGAAGGCTAGCATCGTAAGTATTCAAAATCGTCGAAAGGCCACCCGCAGCCGAATCGTTATAGGCATACCAAGTACCACCCGTCTTAAGGACTTCGTCGCCATCTTCGACATCGTCAATCAGCACGATTTCCTTTAGGACGACTTCTACAGAAGAAGACGAGGTCGGAGCCACGCTGGAACTAGAGTTGCCACCCTGACTGGAGCTCGATTTTCCCGTCGAAGAAGAAGAGTTCGATGCACTATTGCCGCTAATAGCCTTAAACGAAATACCATCGCAGCGCACATCGTCCACATAGAGATAATTGTACAGCGGCTGAATTTCGCTTGCGGGGCGATCGACAACACCGTTCACTTCCCAGGCCAAGCGCTTAGTCTTGCCTAAATTTTTAGCCAAATCCATAATCTGGGGGTTGCTCCAAGTGGTGTGCTGTTGGAACATGTCCGTCGTCAATTCGACAGTTCTCCATTCGCCAGAGGCTTCGGCATCCACATAGTGGAAGTTGTAATTGGTAATCGGGGAAATTTCAACGCGGAAGTTGTGAGCGGCACCCTTATACTTGTAAGAAATCGTCTTGCAGTTTGCAAGTTGCGAAAATTCCGACGTATCTTTCGTCAGGTTCAAGCCCATGGCGACGTACGGAGCCCACTTGTAGGAGCCCTGGTCGATATAGATGCCTTCCATGCCCGCCATATACTTGGAGTCGTTGCCTTCCTTCGCCTTGATAATAACGTCGTAGGTTTCCTTGTTGAAATCGTTGGTATATTTCTTGTTGCTAATTTTTGTCGCACCGCGGCCATCCGTATCGTCATCGGAGTCCGCCCAGGCAGACCAGAAACCACCCGAATAAGTGTAGCGGTCGCCATCTTCCATGTCATCGATGATGTCTGTCGTTGCCCCATTGGCGACACCCGCAGAGAAACCGTCATCGCCGGAAGAAGAGCCTATGCTGTTTTCGAGTCCGCAGTCGCTATAATTGTGGCTACCGGCAAGGAAGCCTTTCACCATCGAGCCCGAAGTCGTGTACTGCAATCCCTGATTAAGTGTCAATGTACTGAATGCCGCCGACCCTTCGTTGATAGCCGAAGCAGACCAGTTCGCCCAAGAAACTCCGTTCTGATTCATCCAGTTCACCCAGGCCTGGCTATGATCCTTATCCGGAGAACCATTACCATCGGCGCTGACCGTTCCCCATTCCGTAGCAAACACGGGAACACCCTTTTGGATAGCCTTGCGTGCGCGATTGTTGTAGCTGTCATCGTTGTTGTCGTTTACTTGGTGAGCTCCTGTTGCCGCATAGAAATGGAGCGAGCAGCCATAGTTCGCATCTGTAATACCGGCATTGGCACACTGGTCAGGATGGCTAGACCAATCCGGGCTGCCCACAAGAATCAGATTGTTCGAATGCTGACGGATGACGGGTATCACCTGGTCGGCATGATCCTTCACGTCACTCATGTCGACACCGTTTGGTTCATTCCAGATTTCAAAAATCACATTGTTGACCTTACCAAATTCCTGTGCGGCCCAGCTGAAGAACTCCTTCGCCTGGGAGGTATAGCCGTTGCCACCTTCGGTATGCCAGTCAAGGATAATGTAGATGTCGTTTTCAACAGCGGCGTAGACCATTTTTTTCACCATGGCCTTCTGGTCGTTTGCCCCGCCCGTTGTATAGGAGCGTCCATGGGAGTCAAATTTTTCATCACCGACACCAAGTGCAAAACGGAGCACTTCGATTCCCATATTATTCACCATAAGGCCCATCGCCTGGGAGGTGTAGTAGACCAGGGCGCTATCGGCAGCGGAACTCCAGAAAAGGCTCATGCCCTTGACCTGGACCGTCTTGTTGGCATAAGCAGAGCAAGATCCTGAAAGTTTGCCCCCATTTGCCTTGAGTTCACCGTAGGTACTTACAGGACCGATTCGGGTTGCCTTGACAGCCATGGCGGAAACAGCTGCCATGCACAGGATTAATAGGATTTTTTTCATTCTAGACCTTTATGTTTTTAATGAAACCCAATTTCCCTGTACAAAAGATAACAACGGGGGAATTTATTTTGTTGTAATAAATTGTGAACGAATTTTTGAACGACGAAAGCCCCCGCAACGGCGGGGGTTTTCGAGCAACATTCCTTAAGTAAAAAATTATTTCCTAAGAAAATAAGTCTTTACAAAGGCTTATTCGACGGCCTTGCCCTTTTCGACGGCATCGGCAAGGGACATGCCGGTGAATTCCTGGGCGCTGAACCAGCGGCCGCTCTTCTTGTCGTCGAGCAATACAGACACCATGGAACCCGGAATCACGCTTTCGGGAGCGTTCGGGGCATTCGGGCCACCGAGATCGGTGCGGAGCCAACCCGGATCCATCACGTTCATCATGACATCAGTACCATTCAGCTTGCAGGCAAAATCCTTGACAAATTTTGTCAGGGCAGCCTTAGCGCAGGCGTAGCCCATCAGCTCCGGTTCATTGGCGATGCCGCTCGTGGTAAGCTGCATGCGGCCAAAGCCACGGCTGATCATGCCTGGCAAGAAGTGATAAGCGATCTTGATCGGTGCAAAGAAGTTTACTGCCATGGCGTGGTGGAAGTCATCCATGGTATTGGTGAGATAGTCCGTGAAGTAGTGGCTCATAAGGCCAGCATTGTTGAACACAAGGTCCACCTGCACGCCCCAGCTGTCGATTTCTGCAAGGGCGGCATCGATTTCGGCCTCGCATTCGAGGTTGCAGCCCACAGCACGAACTTCTACGCCGTACTTCTTGAGTTCGGCAATCACGGGTTCGGCATGAACCTTGTCACGGCCCTGCAAAATGATATTTGCACCAAGTTTAGCCATCTCAATAGCGGTAAGACGGCCAACTCCGCGGCAGCCGCCTGTAATCAAGGTCCATTTGCCCTT
>NZ_JAZSAF010000035.1:0-2516 GCF_045601785.1 Fibrobacter sp. | reverse complement strand
GGTGCCGCAGGAACCCATCAAGGTTCAGGAAGGCAAGTGCTGGGACTTCTTCGTCGATCTCCCGGAATTCGACCGCACCAAGGTCAACAAGAACCTCGTCAAGCAGGCCATGCTCCTCGAACCTCTGTTCGAATTCTCCGGCTCCTGCGCAGGCTGCGGCGAAACCGCTTACGTGCGTCTCGTTTCTCAGCTGTTCGGTGACCGCATGGTCGTTGCTAACGCTACGGGCTGCTCCTCCATTTACGGCGGTAACCTCCCGACCACTCCGTGGGCAAAGAACAAGGAAGGCCGCGGTCCGGCATGGGCCAACAGCCTCTTCGAAGACAACGCTGAATTCGGTCTCGGTATGCGCCTCGCTATCACGAAGCATGCCAAGCAGGCTTTGAGCCTCCTCGAAGCCGTGAACGTTCCTGCCGAACTCAAGGAAAAGCTCACGACCCAGAAGCAGGACGATGAAGCCGGCATCAAGGCCCAGCGTGAAAACGTTGCCGCCCTGAAGGCTGCCCTCGCCGGTGCTACCGACGACGCATCCGTCAGCCTCCGCGACGAATTCGCCGACTACCTCGTGAAGAAGTCCGTGTGGATCTTCGGTGGTGACGGTTGGGCATACGATATCGGTTACGGTGGTCTCGACCACGTCATGGCAACCGGCGAAAACGTGAACATCTGCGTCCTCGACACCGAAGTGTACTCCAACACTGGTGGACAGGCTTCCAAGGCCACGAACCGTGGCGCAGTCGCCCTCTTCGCTGCCGCTGGTAAGCGCGCCGGCAAGAAGGACCTGGGCCTCATCGCCATGAGCTACAAGAACGTGTACGTGGGCCGTATCGCCCTCGGCGCAAACGACGCTCAGGCCCTGAAGGTTCTTCAGGAAGCAGAAGCACACAATGGTCCGTCGCTGATCATCTGCTACTGCCCCTGCATCAACCACGGTTTCGATCTCAACAGCCAGCTTCAGCACCAGAAGATGGCCGTGGATTCCGGTTACTGGACACTGCTCCGTTACAACCCGGCTCTCGCCGCCGAAGGAAAGGCCCCGCTTATCCTCGACTCCAAGAAGCCGACGATTCCGGTTGCAGAATACATCTACACCGAAAACCGCTACAAGCAGCTCACCCGTAACAATCCGGAAGTGGCCAAGAAGCTCGCCGACGACCTCCAGAAGGAAGTTGACGCCCGCTACGCATTCTATGACGCCATGTCCAAGGATACCGAAGGGTTGATTAGCCTGTAAGAGGTATGAGCACGGTCGCTTCGCTCCCTTCGAGGAGTGAGCGCGGCCCTGCGGGCCTTTGAGGTGTCATCCCCGGCGCCTGTCCTCGCTTGACGGGGATGACCGGGGATCTCCTTTCAAAATTAAAGACGAGAGTCGAAGAAATTTCGGCTCTCGTCTTTTTTTTATAAAGGGGGAAGTCTCCCCCACGCTCCAGCCAAGTCGTCATGGCGGACCTGATCCGCCATCTAGCCTTTTCTTCCGCTACCCCTTCGCCTAAGGGGCAAGCCCCCTAAAACCCCCACCGAAATACTCCCGATAAAAAACGCCCCGGGACGGGAATCCCGGGAACGGTAACGGGCAAAGGAATGACGGGCTAGGCGTCCATCATAAAGCGAGGTTCCAACGCTTCAATCTTGTAGCTGCTGTTTTGGGCACTGTTTTTGAGATTTTTCTTAGACATTCTTTTTTCCTCTTTTAATTACGACTGTTTCACACTAAAAGTAAAATGATTTAACTATTCATCCAAAACGCAGCGGACAGACGCTCCTGTCTCTTTATATAAGACATTTTTATTCATATATTTTTCATCTTTTCCCATATATCCATCATCCGCAGTCGCATAATCTTTGTAAGAATTCTCTGTCGGATAAAACCAATATGCAGTTTCATTTAATTCTTTAAAGCCGCCTCCACCCATCGGAGTTATACGCATTCCAGCCCCCACTAAACTAAAACCTGTATCGTTACTTCCCCCAAAACCAAATGTTGAGCGCGTTCCTTTTACACCATCTTGATTCCCGTTGCTATTGACTATGATATAAAAATCATTATAAGTCAAAAGTCGCCAACCATCAGGGCAAATTCCCCGATGATGATATGTTATAGTATCATATTGGCCGCGACAATCTTTTTGGTTACATTCGCTTGGCAGTTGCATCATTTCTGCCCATTGGTAAAGTCCGCCATAATAGTGGCAATTTAATGTATCATTGTCATAGCAGTAGCGTTCGATTTTAGAATCATCATTTTGGTTTTTAAATCCTCGAACCATATCACCGACATTAAGGTTTTCCACCATCGCATAAATTGTTGCGTTTTTTCCAGACGTATCCTTGCCATCAAACTTCAAATACTTGTACGTTCTACCATTTCGTTTATCTGTAAATTCGAGACAACCTCCGTGGGCATTACAACTAAACGGCCACCATTCAGCATCTGTCCCCCAAGGATTCTGTTTACTACTTGACGATTGAACATCATTTGAACTAGAACTTGATTGTTTAACAGAAGAACTGCTGCT
>NZ_JAZSAF010000034.1:0-10296 GCF_045601785.1 Fibrobacter sp. | reverse complement strand
GCGACGGGCTATCCCATTATAGAGTTTTTCTTGACCGTTTGTGGGGTGGCTCTGTTCGACCGGAACGGTGGCTCCGCATTTTCCGGAAGGGTGGCTCTCTAGCACCGGACTCGTGGCTCAAAGTACGCCGGAATAATCAATGTAACTGCATAGCAAAACCTCTTGATTCTACTATGCAATATAAAAGAAGCGCACGACAACTAATGTCGTGCGAGAATGCTTTTATGAGTTTCCTTTTAATAATATATCACTCTTGGCTATCCCAAATCTTTTTTCTATAAACAACCAGGCTTTTCAAGAATCCCTTTAATTCGCTCATAAAATTTTCATCAAGAGTTGACGACTTATACAAAGTACATCGCCCCCATTCATCGCATACAATAAACTTCTTTTGCATTTTTGTTAATAAAATCACAGATTCTTCTTTTGAATAATTTCTCGTATAAAAACGAACCATATAGTCCTCATCGTTTAATATAATATCGCATACAAAATTGTTCAAAGACTTCACAGGTTTGCCATCTTTTTTACTTATATACAGTTCAAAAGACAGGTAACACCTTCCCCGAACAAGTTCAAAACCAACTTTACCGTCTTTTACAATTTCATTTTCAATATCTTTCAATTTTGTAGAAATATTTTCATAAGAATCAAATTTTCGAGTTTTCTCTAAGAAACCATTTTGTCTCCATTTAGAAACAAACTCATCCCTTATAAGGCTTCTTGCAGGGTGATTTATTCGAAAAACTTCAACACCTTCAAAATATTCTCTCCCATTTTTGTTTTGACATGATAAATCCGCTTCGCGGAATCTACCATTTTCCCAAATAACGATCAAATCCGGTTTTAGTTTTTTTATCACAATAGGCAAAACTTCTTTTGCCTCTTTGTGAAACAATTCCTTATTTTTAGAATACCATTTGCCACACGAAGAACCGCCCCCCACAAGTCTCTGATAAAAATTATAAAAAGCAAGATAATCCCACACATAATCACTTTTGTACGAATTATTTTCTGCTCCAATAACAAATTCAGCCGTTCTTCTTTTTCCTAACCAGCCTCTATTACTAGTTTTTCGATCCAAAGGGTATTGAGCAAAAGATTCAAACTGATAGTAGTAACCATTTTTATCTTTGTTTCCAATATTTAAATAGGAATTTGCAAATTCATCTATCGTCAATTCTCTATTATTATCATTTTCTTTTTTACCATTATAATGGGACTCTCCAACCACTAATATTTTGAAGTTAGCATCAAAATACTTTTCACCAATATAAGGCAGAAACTTTACTTTTCGATTGTTTTCATCAGAATCGTCAAAATACTTTCCCACACGATTTTTCAATTTGAGATAAGCAATGTTTTCTTGGCTGATATCTTTCATTTCCGTCCTCACTATAGCGTCCTTTAGGAATATAAACAAATATTCATCCTCGCGGATAAAAAGTCCTATTTTCAAAAAAACTTGGCCAATTAGCGAAATTAGGAAAAAAACAGCATTTTTTGCTACAGAGCGAAGGAACTGGTGTAGGTGTATGAGAAAGGAGAATAGATAAAGAAAACTATCTTAGCCATTTTTCCTTGAGCCATGCGCAGAAGAAGTCCCGCGACGTCATACCACGAGCCTTATCATATTTTGACATGGTTTGGTTCCAATGGGCGCTAGACGGATGATTCGTATAGATATAATCAACGATTCCGTGGGATTTTGTCCAATCCCAAAGATTTCCACCGAAATACTTCGGGAAATCAAAACCTTCCGCCTGTTTGCACACCGTAGAGCTCAAGAAAACGAATAAATCAGGTTTCAGAATATCAAGCACCTTGATGAAATTACGAATAGCCTGTTCGCAGTCAACATCCTTGCCACCATAGGAATTCCACAAGTCATCGATTCCTGTTGTGCAATCGGCCGGACGCAAGAAGTAATTGAGGAACGCCACCTGATGCCAGCCATTGCCACCGCTCGGCTGCACCAGATTTAAGCAACGGTCAATCTCTTTTCCGAAACGCCCGCTTTTGCCCTCACGAGTCCCACGTGTGTTGCACCAATCCTGCTCATCACTCGTCAACACAGGATTTCCGTACCAAGAGTTCACATCATGGTGCACAGCAGAACCTTCAGGCATATAATGACTTTCACCTATCAGCAAAAGCTTTTTATGCTTCGAAGATTCATAATCATCCCCCACAAAGGGCATCATATACGGATGCGATTTGTAGAAAGGGACTGATTGAAATTGAGAGTCATAAGAAGTATTGGACATATCGCTTCCAATTGTTTACAGAGCCGGTTCGTGACCGCCCTTTGCCGAACTCTTTAGACAACGAGCATTTACCATGGCAAATATCGTTGGGAATTGCAGCCCGCAATATTTGCAAGTGTACTTGGACTTTTCGGAGCCCTCATACAGCACATGGTTCATACCACTCGATTGCTTGACACAACGAGCATTGACCAACGCAAAAACTGAAGGGAAGCCTATTCCGCAATATTTACAGTAGAATTTTTGAGACATAAGAGTATTCCATAAAAATCAACCATTACCGACCGACTTGTTTGGATTTTGAGTTGAAACAGTAGTTTTCCCTCCAAGAGCAGCCACCGTAACAGCAACAACCGCACCCAAAGCTGCCGTTACCACGCCCGCCATTTTCAAAAGAAAAAATTTATTTTCAGAATCCTTAGCATCAATCTTTTCTGCAACTTCCTTCATTTGACCTATAATATATTGACGTTCTTCAAAGGACAGACACTCATTATCCAACATATTTGATAAGGTGTTTAGAATTTGATCATACGCAGCAATGCTTTTTTGCGTTGTCACATCGTTTTTCTCAAGGATGTTCTGAACAGATTCCTTATACTCTTTCACAATGCTCTGCATTGTATTACAAAATTCTGGAAACTGTTCAATTATTTTTTTTGCAACATCAGGATCTAACTTATCCAAGCCTGAGGCGAACTGCAATATTTTCGCCTTTGTTAAATAGCGGAAATCAGATATTCCTAATTCTTTTTTTAACTCAGCTTCATTCATACAGCCCTCTTTTTTCTTTTAAGTTTCCACTCATTCGCATTTAAGAAAAATCTTTCGTAATCGCAATCAGCAAACTTTTCAATTCACTTCTAACATCAGAGAATTGATTCTCTTTCGTAATTTCTTCCATTATTGGATAGATTGCAAAGCCATTAGTTTCTAAATCTATTAATTTTAATTCATTTCCATTATGATAATAGAATTTATCCGAAGTCAAAGCAAAGCATTCTTTTCCCATAAGAATGACATCATCATAATATACCAATATTTCACTAGGTAATATATGATTTGCCATTGTAAAATCTGCCAACTTTGATTTAAACACATCAGTATTACTGACGCCCTTTATAAACAAATCTCTACTTATTCTTTTCCCCAAAAATTGGAAAGAATAACACAGAACAACCATTTTCTTCCATTCTTTCTGTATAATATCTCCAAAAATTTTAGCCCTGTGATTATCGCTTAAAGTACTAAAATACTTTATTTTAATGTCACCAGATACCTTTTTCACCCAACACCAAAACGACACTAATCTAACATCACCGTCGACAGGGTCACTTAGAAAACTCTCTCTAAACGTGTTCCAAATTCCAATCTCACGTACTCCAGGGTCAACATATTTATCCCAAGCAAACAGCATAGAATCAATACGCAAGTCTTTTTGGAAATTTTTTATATGTCTATTAATTTCTTTAATTACACTTGACAAACTTTCGTTAGCCTCATCAACAACACTTTGCGTCAATTTTCCAAACGAAAGAGATGCTCTATTAGAAACAAACTTCAACGGAAGCCCCATCCCCCAAAAGGCAGCCTTCAATGGCAACGCCAGTCTCAGCGGCAACGAAGTTTCCAACACATATTCGGCAATAAAATCATTGACCCTACCAAAATTTGGGCAACCAACCTTTGCGGCATCCTTTACAATAACTTCAATGTGAGATTCCCACCCTCCCATTTTTTGCAACACTAGATAAATTAAATAATTAGCAGAAATAGCTTTAAAAAGTTCTTCACGCCCATACCTATGGCAAGAGTTCGTAGATTGTCCAATTTTTCGCTTAGCTACACTACGAACTTCAACAACATCGTATAAATCCTTAAAACTAGACAAACGTTCTGACAGAATTCTATGGTATTCTTGTTTTGTTTCCAAAGTACCACAATCAGCCTGAGTCAAAGCAATTATCACATGTTCTTTTCTCTTCAACAAATCAGAAATAAATTGAATTTCAAAATCCTGAATACGGGATTTCGAATAACTAATGCAATAGATTATAGCATGAATCTGTGTTTCAAAGGAGTCTTTTAAGGAATCTATCTTAGCAAAAATGGTCTTCTCCCAAGATTCAATTTGTTTATTTTCCAACCCCCAGCTATCGTATATAGTAATATCTAAAGACTCTCTCCTTACAGTCTTTTTAGCAAATTCTCCTTCCCGAGTTACGGGAGCTCCAGCTCCTGCAGCAAGTTCATTTTTTTCATCCAAATCAAATAAATAGTTTATAAGAGAGCTTTTACCGACCCCGGTTTGACCCAAAATCATCGCATTCAAGGCTGTTTTTGCTGTATTTTCTAAATATATCATATTTGTCCTTTAGCATTTCTATCAGCATATAGAGTATAGATATTTTTCAAAACAGGGGGATTTGCCCTCCCCTGTTAAATAATTGTTTATTTCTTCAATTTAGATGAAAGAATCTGTTTTACCAGATTCATATAATCAGAATTAAAGAAGTCATTGATATCAACATAGTAGTCAGATTCGCCATTTATCGCCTTTTCACACTGTTTGTAAGCAATAAATGAAGTTGCTTCGCCTATTGCTGCGGTGAAGGCAGCGGCAACAGCAGCGTTGATTGCGCCACCAACAACAGAACCAACCCCAGGAATAAGCTTTACGAGA
Source organism: Fibrobacter sp. (assembly GCF_045601785.1). Lineage (GTDB taxonomy): Bacteria > Fibrobacterota > Fibrobacteria > Fibrobacterales > Fibrobacteraceae > Fibrobacter. The sequence goes on along the minus strand of NZ_JAZSAF010000034.1, from coordinate 5,346 downwards.
TTTCCTGCAATCGCCTTACCTAGATTTTGGACGCCAAATGAACTAAGCAAGCCTGCCAAAGCGGCTGCGCCTCCAGAAAATTTGATTCCATAAACATTCAACACCGCAAGAACAAGTCCCGCCTGAATTGGAATCAATACGGCGGCATCACTAAATGGAATAGGCGATGCTCCAACCGCAGCTGCAGCCCCTGTTGCAGCAACAATCCTCTTTTTCGCTTGACATTCCTTTTCTTTCAAGCCTTTCTTCATTGCGCTAACAAAACGGTCCTTGCACATTTCTGGCATTTGATCCATAGACCATTCAATCAGCTCGTCCCAATCTGTATATTTGTCGCCATTTTCATCACGAGCATTAATAGCACTTTCATCTGTTGATGTTCTAAAACATTTAACACCAACAATGTCCATAGTTTGCTTTTTTACAGATTGAACCATTTCGTTTAATTGAGTTTCATCAAGCTGATCAATTTGAGAAAGAATGATGCATAGTTTGTACTTTTCTGATTTAATTTTGTGGCAAAGTTCAGCATCATAAGGAGTAAAGCGCTTGCTTGCTCCATTTACAACATACCAAACGAGATGGACGCTTTCTTCACCATCTATACCCTTATGATTTTCCTTGCAAAGGAATTCATCAAAAAGCATTTTTTTATAATAATCTTCTTTTCCAAGTTCATAACCTTCGCTATCATAAATATTAACCAAATTATTCTTGTATAAAGTAATATCTCTAGTGCAAGGTTCGCCATTACTTACTTTAGCCACTTCATCCTTAAAGATGAAATTAACAATCGACGACTTCCCAGCACCCGTTTGACCACAAATCAAGACATTCGGTTTCTTGAAGGTTTCCTGATATTTTCTCAGTTCTTCGTCAAGTTTTTCTTGAGAATAAGCGAATTCTTCAGACATTTTTTCTCCTTGTTATTTGCTAATTGTTAAAGTCTACTTCACCACCAGCGCCACAATCGCAGCGATTAAACCGCCGAGCAACAGCGCAGCGATTACGACGGCGATGACCATAAACCATTTGGCGTATTTTAGGATTTTCACCATGGCGCTATTCTGGTCCTTTGTGAACTGCTGAACCACATTCATAGTGGCAGTTACAAGGAAGCCAACATCATCGAGCCAGCCCACTACGGGGATGGCATCGGGCGCCAAGTCGATGGGCGACACGGTGTACAAAAGCGACATGATCATCAAAAAAACGGCAAGCCCCTTTTGCAGGGGCGAGGCGCCGTTCATATCCTTCACATCGAAAACTTCGGGTTCTTTATCCATATTTTTTCCTTCTCAAAAAGAAATATATCCTGTTTTTTTCAAAAGTGCACTTTTTTTGAAGAAAAATACGTCTTTACCATACGCATGTTCATTTTTGATGTCGTAACGGGCGCCCTCCTAGCCAACGCACAGCGCCCCAGTCTTTGACTTTGGCCCAGTAGCGTCTTATAAAGTTCGCCCCTCCAATCTTCGCTCCAGATTCAAAATCCGCTTTTAGTATTTTGCATGCTGCATTTGTTTTCATAGGTCCTCGCATTTTCGTAAGTTTTTGCCGTAAGGATGAATATATACCCACTAGGCGACAATAGATGTCGTTCACTTCTAGTAGTTGGGACTCTACAAAAAAAAACGATTACCTTATAAAAGCCTATTTTTTACACAACGAAACCAACAAAAGAAAAAATGGCCCGAAGACCATTTTTTTCACTTTTCAGAACCAAGGCTCCATTCCAATGCATTCTTTATGTGCTCTTCAAAGACCTACAGTCTCTTTTTCAATCCACAAGTCACTTTCTAATGGACAAAAATACAGTAAATAGTCCACTGTAATGGACTAAATTACAGAAAATAGTTCATTATAATGGATTAAAATATACGCAATTAGCAATTTTAATCGAAAAAGGGCAATTTTATGTTTTTAGCAGTCCTTCACGCAGCGGATTGAATTTGCACAGGAGAAGTCGTTCCAGAAGCGGTCGAGAACGGCATCGTCATAGAAGTTGTCTAGGCGAACGCGGTAAGCCCATTTGTTTCGCCCGACAGAACTCCAGAAACGAGTGTGTCGACCTCGCGCTCCGCAAAAGCCGAATTCTTCCATACAGCCCGCCGGATACGCCGTAAAACCGAACACATCAGCGCGTTTTCCAACAGAGAATAATTCGTCTTCTTCCCAATCGTCTTTGGACTTTAACGCAAGAGCCGCCCCAAGGTAAGTTTCGGTACCATGCTCGCCCCTTTCACATTTTGCGCCAACTGCATTAAACAAGTCTCGCCAATCGTCATTGTTCGGCAAGCGCCAACCTTTGGGGACTGCGGCTTCTGCAAATTTCCAGTAGTAGCACAAGCCATATTTCTTCACATCCGGGTCACAGTTCCAATCGTAAGGCGGCGTTTCGCCATTCAAGCTCAGATACCCCATGCCGCCGGCATACGCCTGCGCACCTTCGCATTTATGCCGCAAGTTTTCGGCGAACCAAATCCGATTTCCGATTTTCACGGTGCGGTAGGTTTCACCGTCTCGCGGGTCTGTAAAGTATGAGTCTTTCATAAAAGCCTCCTACATAATCAAGTTCACTATGAGTTTGGTCATGGTTTCACGTTCTTCGGGTTTGCTTTCAGCGATGAGCAGCGTGAGTGCGACTAGGGCACCATCGCTTACGATTTTGGAGCCGTCCACTCGATAAAGGATATCGTTGCGCGACATATACCACAAGAAAATGAACGCTGCAATGCGTTTGTTGCCATCGACAAAGGAGTGGTTCTTGACAAGCAGATACAGGAGTGTTGCCGCCTTCATCTGCACGGTCGGATAAAGTTCCTTGCCGTCAAAAGTCTGGTAAATTTGTCCGAGGGAACTTTTGAAAGACGCATCCTTTTCGAAACCGAATATTCCGCTGTCGCGGAATTTTTCCTTGAGCACAGCAATCGCTTCCATCGCCAGTTCGTAGGTGATGGGACCATTCGTTTCGCTGTAGTCGACACCGGTCTTCGGGAATTCTAGTTGCTGGTGATCATAACGGTCCAAAGTTTCTAGAGTCGCACGAAAATCATTGATGACATTTGATATTTCTAGTTTCTCCAATCTGTTCATGACGCACTCCTTTTAGGGGAACATCACGAATATAGATTGAGCATGCGACAATTAGCGTCATTTGCAGATACAAAAAATTCCCCGCCCGAAGGCAGGGAAAATTTTCAACGGAGGCCCGAGCTTTTCACTAATAAATAAACGGACATTTGGGCTTCCACCTTCGACGGAAGCCCATGCTTTTCATCTTAGTAGATGAAAAGCATCTCCCTATACTTCGGCAGAGGCCACATTTCGTCGGGGACGACCTTTTCGAGGCCATCGACAACCTTGCGCAAAGCGGCCATTGCATCGAGGATGCCTTCGTGCAGGCCGTTCAGGCTTTCTTCCATGGTAGCGATGGCGGCACTCAGGTTCTTGACGCCTTCACCCAGAGACTTCACGTAGGCATCGACGCCGGGGAAGCCCTGGTTCAAAGCCATTTCGTTGGTCTTCAGAGCGCTGGAGTAAGCCTCGACGACCTTCGGCAAGATGATGTTCTTTGCCATGTCGCGGCAGACTTCGCCTTCGATGTGGATGCGCTTGTGGAAGTCCTCGACGTTGATTTCGTAGCGGGATTCCATTTCGCGGCGGTTCATCACTCCGTACTTTTCGAACAACTGAATATTTTCTTCCTTGGTGAGAGCCTTGAGTGCTTCGACAGAGGTGCGGATGTTCGGGAGACCGCGGCGCTCGGCTTCGGCGACCCATTCGTCGGTGTAACCGTTACCGTTGAAGATGACGCGCTTGTGTTCCTTCACGATCTTCTGCAAAATCTTTTGCAGGCCCGTGTGGAAATTCTTTTCGTCAAGCTTTTCGAGCTGTTCCGAAATCATGTCGAAAGCTTCGGCCACGATGGTGTTCAGAACCACGTTCGGCTCAGAGCAGCTTTGGCTGGAACCCGGAGCGCGGAATTCGAACTTGTTGCCGGTGAAGGCAAACGGAGAAGTTCTGTTGCGGTCGGTGGCGTCGCGCGGCAAAGCCGGGAGCATGTCGGCACCGATGCGGAGTGCGCCTGCTTGCTTGCTGGACTTGGGCACGCCTTGTTCAATCTGTTCGATGACATCCATGAGCTGGTCGCCGAGGAACATGGAGACGATTGCCGGAGGCGCTTCGTTTGCACCGAGGCGATGGTCGTTGCCGGCGCCAGCAGTCGTCATGCGGAGCAAGTCAGCATGGGTGTCAACAGCGTAAATGATGGCGCAGAGCGTGGTGAGGAACACGGCGTTCTGGTGCGGGTCCTTACCCGGGTTGAGCAGGTTGCCCTTGCCGTAAGACACGGACCAGTTGTTGTGTTTGCCGGAACCGTTCACGCCAGCGAAAGGCTTTTCGTGGAGCAAGCAAACGAGGCCATTCTTGTCGGCCACGTTGCGGAGCACTTCCATGATTTGCATGTTGTGGTCGCAAGCGAGGTTCACTTCTTCGAACATCGGGGCGAGTTCGAACTGGGCAGGCGCCACTTCGTTGTGGCGGGTCTTCGCCGGAATGCCGAGCTTCCAAAGTTCGATTTCCACTTCGTTCATGAAGTTCAGAATGCGAGCCGGGATGCTACCAAAGTAGTGGTCATCCATCTGTTGGTGCTTGGCGGGAGCGGCACCAAACAGCGTGCGGCCAGCTTGGTACAGGTCCGGGCGTTGCAGGTAAAAACGCTTGTCGATGAGGAAGTATTCCTGTTCGGCGCCAAGCGTGACCGTCGTCTTCTTGGGGCCCGCCTTGAAGCAGGTCATAAGGCGGCGGGTAGATTTAGAAAGAGCTTGCAAGCTGCGCAGAAGCGGAGTTTTCTTGTCGAGAGCTTCGCCGGTGTAGCTGCAGAATGCAGTCGGAATGCAGAGCGTGGCACCGTTGCCGTGACGCTTGATGAATGCGGGGCTGGTCGGGTCCCAGGCCGTGTAGCCGCGGGCCTCGAACGTAGAGCGAAGGCCGCCGCTCGGGAAACTCGATGCATCCGGTTCGCCGACGATGAGGTTCTTGCCGCTCAGTACCATGATGGCCTTGCAGCCGCTCGGTTCCAGGAAGGAATCGTGTTTTTCGGCGGTGGAGCCGGTGAGCGGCTGGAACCAGTGCGTGAAGTGCGTGGCACCGCGGTCCATCGCCCACTTCTTCATGGCGTGCGCGACATCGCCCGCGATATTCGGGTCGAGGGGGGCACCCTCGTCGATGGTCGCCAGGAGCTTTTCGCAGATATCCTTCGGGAGGTAGCTGCGCATGGCTTCGGCATTGAACACGTCCTCGCCGTAAAAATCAACATTGACCGGTTCGGCGGGTTTCGCGGGG
>NZ_JAZSAF010000033.1:0-13234 GCF_045601785.1 Fibrobacter sp. | reverse complement strand
CCCGTCACCTGTTCCGGAACTTTGCGACGATATTTCGTTAAGAAATTCCCCCGAAGACAACAATCCTGAAAAGCTGTCGGACGACAGCCCTTCACCTGGTGAATTCCCCTCGCCTTCGATAGACGATTCGTTATTTGCTGCAGAAATGTCGTCGCTTGACGATTCTGAACAACCCCACATCCCGACGGCAAAGTATACCGCCAAAACACCCGAAAAATAGCTGCGCATAGGCACCTCTTCGAGTAAAAAATCCAACCCAAATTCAAAATACACTCTTGTGCGAATAAATCAAAGTAAAATCTTTTAAACAAGGAGTGTTCTGTTTCTATGCTGGATTTGCCGTGGTGTTGTAATGGCGAACAACGCAAACTGCTTTGTAGATATGCCCTTTTATGCGACCCCTATATATATTTATGATAAAAAAAGAGGAATGTGGATATGGATTATAAAAAGTTGACTTTTGCGACCGTGCTTGCCATGGGTGCTTCCATGATTTACGCACAGACTGCAGAAATTGCAACCTGGTCGGGTTTCCGCAAGGCAGCGGTTTCCTTCACTTTTGACGATGGCCCGCAAAGCGATGTCGATATCGCTATGCCCATGTTCGACAAGTACGGCTATAAGGCGACTTTCAATATCGTCACCAATTGGGCCAACGGTGGTAACAGTGGAATGCTTAACTGGGATGGAGTGAAAAAATTAGCCTCCTCTGGTCACGAAATTGCAAGCCATAGCGACAGCCACCCCCAAAACGGCGCTATGCCATCTAGCGAGATAGCTTCGTCCAAGGGAACGCTCAACCAAAAGGTTCAGCAGAAATACGGTGTCATCACTCTCGCTTACCCGAACTGCAATACTCCCGGTGATCAGCAGGTCCTGCAGAACTATGTTCTTGGCCGAATCTGCAACGCAAGCTGGAGCGGCGGCTCCGACATTATGAGCAAGGACGGCCCGAATAACTGGGCTGCGGTTGCCGCTATGATGACGGGTAGCAATGGTACTAGCGATTTTAAGGGCAATATGGATAAGGCTCTTAATCAAGGCGGTTGGGTCGCATTCCTCACGCATGGTTTTACAACGGGATCGAACGGCTTTGCTAGCTACTCTCCGACCGAAGCGAGCGGAATGGATGGTGCTCTCCAGTATGCACAGCAGAAAGATAAGGACATTTGGGTTGCCCCGATGGGCTATGTCGCCATGTACATCAAGGAACGCAAGGCCTCGAAAATTGAACCGCAGGACGGCGGCTCTGCAAACTCCATGGCTTTCGAACTCAAGCATAGCATTGCAGACAACATTTCCAAGTACGATTACCCGCTTTCCATCAAGGTGAAAACCGACTGGAGCAAGGTCGAGGTGACGCAGGATGGCGCAAAGCTTGAATCCAAGGTGGATGGCGGCTATGTTTACTTTGACGCGGTGCCCAATGCAGGCAAGATTGTCGTGACTAATGCAAATGCAGCTCCGGAACCGGAGTCTTCTTCCAGCAGCGAAGTAACGGACAACTCTTCCAGCTCTGATGTCGGTTGCGACGCACTTATCCCAGGATGCGGCTATGAAGGTCCCGGCATGGAAATTGCGCCCTCGATCCAGAACAACTTCCATCTGGCGGTCTATAGGTCTTCTGACAACTACATCGTCGTGAGCGGTGCCCAGGGCCAAAACATCACCGTGTTCAACAGCCTTGGCCATCAGGTGCGTGCTACCCGTGGTCTCGGTGTCGAACAGAAGGTCTATACCGGTGCCAAGGGCATCTATATTGTCAAGGTCGGCGGCAAAACCATGAAAGTCAGGCTGTAATCCGTTTCGATAAAACCTCTCTCTAAAAAGGAAATCCCCTGCGGGACTTCCTTTTTTTGCAACTATTGCCTTCGTGCGGTACTATTGCAGATGCGCGGGCATTTCATTTTCTACATTTGGCGCTAATATGCTTTTTTCTGAACTTCCCCTGGCAAACCCCTTGCAGCGAGCCGTGCGCGCTGTCGGCTACGAACAACCCACTCCGATTCAGGAACGCTCCATTCCGAGCCTTCTCGAAGGTAAGGACCTGTTGGGAATCGCCCAGACGGGCACGGGGAAGACGGCTGCTTTTGCGCTCCCGATTTTGCAGCTCCTGCTTGATTCGGGAAAGTTCCGTGCTCCAAAGACTTGCCGTGCGCTGATTCTGCTTCCGACGCGCGAGCTTGCAATCCAGGTGGAGGAATGCTTCAAGCAGTATGCCCAGTTTACGGCGATTTCGACCGCCTGCATTTTCGGCGGTGTGAGCGATGTTTCGCAAAAACGCAATTTAATTCGCGGTGTAGACGTTTTGGTCGCGACACCGGGTCGCCTGCTCGATCTCATCAACCAGAAGTCTGTGTCCTTGAAGGCTCTCGAATTCTTCGTGCTAGATGAAGCTGACCGCATGCTCGATATGGGCTTCATTCACGACATTCGCAAGGTGGTGGCGCTGCTGCCGCAGAACAGGCAGAACCTGTTCTTCAGCGCGACCATGCCCGAAGACATCACGAAGCTTGCCGCAACCATTCTGCGCCCGAATCCGGTGCGGGTCGAGGTGGCTCCGCAGAGCACGCCGATTGAACGCATCCATCAGGAACTTTACCGCATCGACAAGCGCCGCAAGGGGGCTCTTCTTAAGGAACTGTTGCTTGCGCACCCCGAAATGAAGAAGGTGCTTGTGTTCAGCCGCACCAAGCACGGCGCCGACAAGATAACCCGCGTGCTTGAAAAGGCGGGCATCAAGTGTGCCGCCATTCATGGCAACAAGAGCCAAAATCGCAGACAGGAGGCCCTGGGCAACTTCAAGTGCGAACAGATCCGCGTGCTCGTTGCAACGGATATCGCTGCCCGCGGAATCGACGTGGACGACGTGTCGCACGTGTTCAACTACGACTTGCCCGATGTCCCGGAAACCTTCGTGCACCGCATCGGACGCACGGCCCGCGCAGGCAAGGACGGCATCGCCATCTCCTTCTGCGCCCCTGATGAAGAACAGGACCTGCGCGCCATCGAAAAGCTCACGCGCATCAGCATTCCCGAAGGCGACAAGTCAATTTTCGAAAAGCTCCCGCCGCCGCAGAAGGAAACTCCCGAAAGCGAGATGCGCAATGCCCGTGGCCGCGGGTTCCCGCGCCGGGGCAATCCGCATGAAAATCGTCACAATGATCGCCGCGAAAACCGCGGCGGCGTAAAGTCTGAAAAGCAGGGCTCTGCACTGCAGCAGTCCGCGCCTAAGGCGCAGAACAAGCAGAAACACGAAAAACGCCCCGTTGCAAAGAGCGAAGGCGTTCCGCAGATGAACCCGCAGAATCAGGAAGGTCGCCGGACTATCGGCAAGAACCGCCCCGGTTCTCGCGCACGCAAGCGCATGCGCGAAGCGGCTGCCAAGGCAGCCGCTGCAAAGCAAAACATTTAATATTTAGCGGAAATTCGGGTTAATCCGCCTGGTAGATGAACCAGCTCCAAGTAATTTTCGCCTTTTCGCCTTCGCTTGTAACAGACTTCTCCGAGTTTTCTGCAACCCATCCGAGATTTTTGACGGATACGCAAAGGGACTGGTCCAGAAGGTCCTCGTCGTCGTAATAGTCGTCGTGTTCGTTCTTGTCGCGGAGAATGGGGCAGATTTCAATGGCGTCGATGCCGCGGGGCAGCTGGACTGCGACCTTCTTCTTGCCCTTCCATTCCTTGACATCGAGCGTGTCTAGCGCAATGGCGGAGTACGGGTCGTATTCGGACGGCTCTAGGTTGATGTAGGACTTGACTAGGAATCGGATTTCGGGATCACCAATGTCCTCGTCTTCGCTGATAGACTTGACTGTCTGCTTGTAGCTGGTAAGCGTAATGCCCAGCATCTTGTTCATAAGCAGGTAGTTGATTTTGGGGTCGTTGTTCTTGCCGATGAACCTACCCTTGTTGTCGTAGTTGTCTTCGTCCTTGACCATCTTGATGATGGTCTTTACGTCAAGAACGGTGTCCGTGTCGCTGCCCTTTCCGAATAAATTCAAGAAATTATCGCAGCGCTTTTTGCTGTCCTTGACGAATAGTTTTGTTTCCTGGTAGCAGGTATAGTTGTCGATATTTGCACGCTCCTCCGCAAGGGAATCAAGCATGGCGTCTATCTTGAACGAAACGGTAGGCTGCTTCTCGTTTTCCACATCCATGGGGTTGTCGCCACAAGCGGTCAAATGTAAAGAGGCCAGGGCGAAAAGCGTTACGATAGCTGATTTCAACATAAATTTCTGGTACATGATGAACCTCCCTACCTAATGCTAAAGTCCAGGAACACGCGCCAAGTCGGATGGCTGTCGTGGCCGATGTGGTTGTAACGGTGGTTGGTGTTCTGTGAGGTCGCGCCGATCATAAACATCTGGAATTCAATTGAAACGAGTCTGTTTTCAATGCCGAGAGCAATCCAGCTATTGGTTTCCCAGTCGTCCATATAGAAGAATCTCTTGGTCTGGTGGCTTTCATAAACCGGGAAGGGATTCTTTCCTTCGGCGTCGATCAGTTCCAGTTCCTTTTTAAGGTTCTTGTCCTTGGTATGTAAATAGAGCCTGTTCTCCGTGTCAACCATTTCGTAAATAGGCTTGGTGAGTCCGAGGGTGATGCCTGTAAACAGGTAGGTTGTGGTTCCCTTGACATGGTAACCGAACTTGCCCGTGAGCGGCATGTCGAGCGCGAAGTTGTGGTATTTGCGGTCGATGTTGTGGGTGAGCGTGTATTTTTCGCCGGCGTCCGTCTTTCCATCGGTGGAGCTGTAGTCAAAGTTCCAGCGGGAATACCTGTAAAGGGCGCCCGCTCTCCCCTGGATGCCCAGGTAGTTACCGAAATAGCGCCTGTAGAAGTAGTACATGCCAAGACCCGTTCCCCAGTCAACATCGTAGTGCATGTGGCCGTAGCTCTTGTCGTTGTAGGATGCGGTGACGAGAGAGAGGCCATGGTGAAGTGTCCTGGAACGCTTCTTGGCGGTGCGTTTGACCTTTGCCTGATATTCTTCGTAGGTGATCTTGTTCCGCGGCTTCTTGGGTGCGGCGGAATCGGCTGCTGTCGAATCGGTGTTTAGTGAATCGGGGGCTGCGGCGACCGTGGAATCGGTAGCGATTGAATCCTGGACTGCTGCTGTCGTATCTGAAGTCGTAGCGTTCGATGTCGCTGAATCGGCAGGTACACTTGTCCGGTCCGAAACGGCTGTCTGCGAAGAATCAATGGCGGCACTTGCGGAATCGGCGGGCTGTGCTTGTGCAAACACGGCCACTGCAGCAAGGCTTGCGATGGTCAATAACTTCTGTATCGTCGTCATGGTATTACGAAATACTCCCAAAATAAGGCTTCCCTTTGTAAAAATAAGTAAAAAATCGTCAAAAGGAGAAAAAAATAATTTTTTTGTCTAAAATTCGTTCGTTGTAAAGAAATTTTAATTATTTTGATATTGGGAGAAAGGTATGCGGTACTTTTCTTGTTTCGGGCTATAAAAAGACAGGCTTACGATGAAAGAAAGAAGATCTTGCATGTATATTGGGTTAATGACCTTGCTTGCCCTGGTGTTTGGGGTTCAGTTGGCGTTTGCAGACGTCTGGGATGGTGTTACTAGGACTCCGGCGAAGAAGCAGACCATCAATGACAAGGAATACTACCTGATTGAATCGGCTGCCAACTTGGTGTGGTTCTCCGACACGGTGAATAAGATTGGCGGAAATGTTGGGCTGAATGCCAAGGTGGTTGCCGAATATATCGACTTGGATAATCACCCGTTCACCCCGATTGCGGCGGGTAAGGGTGGTACTCTGTTGACGGGTGTCTTTGATGGAAACGGGGTCACGATAGCGAATGTCTATATAGATAGTTTGTCCTTGGGTGCGATCAATCCTTCTTATGAACAAAATGTTGGCTTCATTGGGTGCTTGGGATCTTCTGGTCACGTCAAGAATGTCGTGTTGGAAAATGTTCATTTGGGCGCCAATGCGGATCGTGGCTTTGTGGGGGGCGCCGGTAAGGATAACCAGATTAGTGTGGGGCCTATAGTCGGTTGGGTCAATGGGGGCACGGTTTCAGGTTGCTATGCTTCAGGTGTCGTTTATTCTAAGGGAAAGGGACAGGGTGTTGGCGGCATTGTCGGAACCTTGACGGGTGGCAAGATTATTGACTGCCTGAGTGTTGTCTCTGTAAATGCTTCCGGCGAAGATGGCTATGTCGGCGGTATTGCAGGTTATTCGAACAAAGGAACGATCTTTACGTCTGTTTACGATGGCAATAGCCTTGTGAATACGCAGAACGACATGATTGGCGGTATTGTTGGTAAGGATAAGAGTCCCTCGCAGGAGGTTACCATTGAGCTCTGCTACTATGATTCCGATGTAGCGGCAGATGGTGTTGCCGATGCGGTCGTTGTGGGGCAAGCTCCCATTGGAGTGAGTGACGCAAATAAGGAAGAATATGTCTGCAAGCTGAATGGGGGCTCTTGGACATCCAATGCATGTAGTGAAGACATGGGTGTATGGTCCAATGAACAGCATATTACAAACCAGGGCGTGTCGAAGGATTCCGATGGCGAAACGGTATTCGTCGTGAAGTTTGAAGCGAATGGCGGCGTGTTTGCCAAAGACGCCAAGATGCACAAGGTTCAGAGATACAAAACGAAGCTGACTGCCGATGAAATTTCCACTCCGACTTATGAAAACAAGGTGTTTCTCGGATGGTCGTTGAAGGCAAATTCGAAAAAGGCTGATGCTGATTTGGGTTATGTCTATGGAACGAAGTCTGTATACGCCGTATGGCGCGACCAGGTTGTCTACACGGTGACATTCGACCACAACACGGGTGAAGATGCCGAGAAGGTCTCGAAACAGGTTGTCGAAGGCGAAACCATTACGACAGACGGAATAGACTTGAGGGACTTGCCGACGGTGTTTACGGTGGACAAGCAGAAATATTATTTCGATGGTTGGTCCACTTCTAAGAATGGTGGCAAGATTGAATCCTTCGGGGTGGCGGCTGGTGATGCGACCTTCTATGCGCGCTGGACTCTTTATCCCCAGTTTACCGTGTCCTTTAACATGAATGGTCACGGCGAGGCTCCTGCCGCAGTGGTTGTTTCGGAAGGCGATGCTGTGGATGCTCCCGCCGCGCCGACTGCCGAAGGCTATGTCTTTGGAGGTTGGTACAAGGAAGCTGCTTGCAAGAATGTTTATAACTTCAAGAGCGAAGTGACGGAAAATGTGACTTTGTTTGCAAAATGGACTCCTGTTGTATATAAGATTCTTTATAACTTGGGTGGCGGAACGAATGATGCGGATAACCCGTCCTCCTACACGATAGAAACGTCGTCTATCGTTTTGAAGGCTCCGGTCAAGGAAGGTTACGAGTTTAAGGGCTGGTTCTATGATGGAGCTTATACGAACAAGGCGGCACAGATTACGCAAGGCTCTACGGGTGACAAGACGCTCTATGCGAAGTGGGCTGTCAAGACCTATAAGGTTGTGTACAATGGAGGCTCCAAGAGCCAGGGCTATGGTTTTGAAACCGAAAAGATTCATGGTGTCGACTTGACCTTGCAGGGGGCGGTCTTTACGGCAGCCGGGTATACTCAAGACGGATGGGCAACCCAAAATGATGGTGCCAAGGTTTATGAGCTGGGAGCGCTCTATTCCACGGATGCTCCTATCGTTCTTTATCCGCACTGGGCTGTTACAGAATATACTGTTACATACCATCTGGATGGAGGCGTCAACCATGTGGATAACCCCGTGTCTTACAATCTGAATACGGCTGCGGTTAACCTGAAGAATCCGACTAAGGTTGGCTACGATTTTGGCGGTTGGTATGCTGCGGAAGACTTTAGCGGAAGCAAGGTCACGAAGCTAGAAGCGAAGTCTCCTTATGGCAACAAGGATTTCTATGCGAAGTGGACTCAGAAAACGGTGACGGTCAAGGTCGAAGCAAAGTCCTGCGAGTACAATGGCAAGAGCTGCGGTGCCAAGGTGACGGTATCGGGTGTTCCGAGTGGATACAAGGCTGTTGCTGTGACGGATTCTATCAAGAATGTGAATGATGGTCCGATTGAAGCTAAAATTGTGGGCTTCGTCATTACGGACAATGCGACGGGTGATACGGTGACAACAAGCTTCAATGTCGTCTACCAGGAAAGCGGTTCGGTGACGGTTACTCCTAAGAATGTAAGCTTTGAAGGTAAGGATGTCACAAAGACCTATACGGGAAGTGAAATCCATGTTGAAAGCAAGGCTGCTCCTACGGGTCTGCTGTCTGGACATACCCATAATGTGGGTTACGAAATTACTGCGACGGACGCTGGTTCTTATCCGGCTGTGATGACCGCTCCTGCCGATGTGAAAATTCTGGACGCCGACGGCCATGACGTGACGGCAAACTACAATGTGACTTCGATAATGCCACCGTCTACGGGTCTTACGATTAACCCGAAGAATGGCTCGTTCACCATTAAATTGGCTGACGAAAATGTGCCGGTCGGCGGATCGATTCAGGGAACTCCGACGAGTACGGCGGCTAGTGGCACGACGACTTTCAGGTACCAGGTTGACGGAGATGGCGACGTGTGGAAAGAAAGCTTGAGCGAATTGACTATGCCGACGACGCCGGGCACATACACGATCAATATCAAGGCTTCTAACCCGAACTATACCGGAGAGCCAACGACGACTGCAAAAATAACGATTACGGCATTGCCAATCATCACGGTGATAGCCGCAAGTGAATCCAAGGTATACGATGGCTCTGTGTTGGTTAATGCGAATTACACCTGTCCAGAATGTGCGACATCGTTGAGTTCGGGAGATGTGCTGTCTGTAACGATGAATGACGTCTCCGTTACGAATGTAGGTTCTGTTGCCAATACGGTGAAGACAGTCAAGGTTACCAATAGCGGTACTGATGTTACGGCCAACTATGCAATCAACAAGGTCGCGGGTACACTTACAGTGACCAAGGCTCCGCTGACCATTACGACTGCAAGTGACTCAAAGGTTTATGATGGAACACCGCTTACGGCTGGCGTAACGGCGGTCTTTGTCAATGGAGAAACGGCGACCGTAACGGCGACGGGAAGCCAGACCTTGTTTGGTTCTTCTAAGAATACGTATACCATTACTTGGGGTGGTTCTGCAGCGCAGGGTAACTACCAAATTGTTGAAAATCTTGGTACATTGACAGTGACCAAGGCGGCGGCGACCATTACCGTTACAGATGCTTCTAAACTGTACGGCGATGCCGATCCGGAGTTTAGCGGAAGTGTGACGGGACTTGTCAACGAGAACGATCTTGGCTCGGTGGCCTATTTCCGCACCAACCTTGCGGACAAGAATGCGGGTTCCTATGCCAATGCGATTTCGGCAAGTTACACCGCTAATCCGAACTACAATGTGAATATTGTGAAGGGTAAGCTCACGATTACCAAGCGCAACGTCTCGCTGACCTCGGCGACTCTTTCCAAGGTATACGATGGAGAGGCTCTTACGGCCCCGACGGTGACTGTGGGCGGCGACGGCTTTGCCCCGAACGAAGGCGCCTACTTTACGGTTACCGGTTCGCAGACCGATGTTGGCTCTAGCAGCAACGACTTCACCTATAAGCTAATTGCCGGAACCGATACGTCCAAGAACTATACGATAGCCGCCCCTGCCTATGGAACGCTCACGGTGACAAAGGCCCCCGTGATGGTAACTGTTGCCGGACGCAGCGGTACCTACGCCTATAACGGCGAAGAACAGGTGGTGTCCGGTTACGACATCTCTGTCGACAACGCCCTTTACTCTGTGGGAGACGTTACCTTCAGCGGCGATACCATAATCCGGAAGACCAAGAGCGGAACCTATGCGATGGGACTTTCTGCAGCGAAGTTTGCAAACAAGAATGGCAATTTCAGCGTGACATTCGACGTGACCGACGGTTCCCTGACCATCACCCCGCCTGTCGTGGTGGTGTCTTATAACGATGCCGGCGATACGCTCCATGTGGTGGTGGGTGATTCCGATTCTGACTCGTTGGTCAGCGAAAAGATCAACGATGCTCTCGCAAGCCATGTGCCGCCTATTCCGCTTCCGACCAAGGCTGAAGACGAAGATTCTACCTACGACTTTGACGGATGGAAGCTGAACCCCGGAACGGGCATGTACGAAGCGAACTTTGATGCGTCTGTCAAGCTGGATACCATCAAGGTGAAGTATCAGGACGATCCTGAACGCTTTACCGAAGTGGTTGTCCACGTGACGGATATCCACAAGGAGATTGTCCAGAAGATCAACGAGACTCTTGAAGGTATGGGAATACCTCTTCCGAGCAAGGAATCCGATGGCGATTCGTCCTATGTACTGGACTGGAAGCAAGATCCGAGTACGGGAATCTACGAACCGGACTTCAAGGGCGTCCTGCTTGTGGAAACGATCGTTGTCAAGTACGGCGATGGCGATGCGGATACGATCCATGTCGATATCCGCTCAAAAGATACGGAGTCCCAGATCAACCAAAAGATAAACGATGCTCTGAAAAACCATTTGCCGCCGATCAAGGTGGAAGGCCCGACTTCTGCCCATACGCTCATCGGCTGGAAGAAAAACGAGAAGACCGACTACTACGAACCGGTGTTCGTGAAGGGCGAGCTGGTGTTCAAGATAAACTTCCATCTGCCCGAAGGTGCCGAACTGACCAAGAAGTTCGATGGCTACCGCTTTGGCGAAGTGACCAAGTTGCCCAAGGCGATCATGAAGTCCGATACATCATGGAAGTTCAAGGGCTGGTACACAAAGACCAAGGGCCGTGGCGAACATGTCAAGGCGATGCTTGAGACGGATTATGGCAACAAGAGCCTTTATCCGCTGTTCCAGAAGACGGTGCGCTACAATGTCAATGGAAAGACGGGCGAAATCGAAGTCATCTACACGGACCGTGCCGATACGGTGATTGCCCGTGCCCTGGAAAGCGTCGTTGTGAAGAATTACACCAAGGGCAAGAAAACCTACGCATTCACGGAATGGAAAGTCGAGAATGGCGTCTATACGGCTGTGTTCACGGAACTGAAGCTTAGCTTCGATGTGGTTGTCGAATCCCGCTCGTTTGACATCGTCGATGCACAGGTAGGTTCACGCTTTGCTGTGATTGACATGGGTGGGCGCGTTGTCCGTAGCGGTATCGTGTCGAACGGCTCGCAGCGTGTGGATGTTTCGAAGTCCGGCAGCTACATGGTTCGCGTGGGCCGCGAAGCGGTGCAGGTGAACATCAAGTAATGTTGATGCCCAACCGGTGCACCTTGTAGTGCATGACTCTCGGCGAAATACTTAAATCGCGCGCGGCAGCAGACATGTTGCCGCCGTTTCTTTTTAAGGCCTCGCTCAGGATTTCTTTTTCGTAGGTGTCCATGAGCGTTGAGAGCGGTGCAATCTTGTTCGGGAGCATGGGCTTGCGGGCCGATTCGTCGGTCTGCAAGGTGGGCGGCAAGTTGTGCGAATGGATGCAGTCGTCGCTGGTGGCGAGGGCTGCGCGCTCGATGCAGTTCTCGAGCTCTTGCACGTTGCCGGGCCAGTGGTAGCTCATGAGCATGTCGATTGCGGGGGTTGAAAGACGCACCACATGTGTGCCGTACTTGAGGTTAACCTGCGAAATGAAATGCTCCGCCAAAAGTAGAATGTCGCTCTTGCGCTGCGCTAGGTCGGGGAGCGTTATCTGCACGATATTCAGACGGTAGAACAAGTCTTCGCGAAAAAGTTTTTGCTGCATTAGGCTTTCGAGGTCGCGACTAGAAGCTGCAATCAGGCGCACGTCGCTATGCAGGTGGATGTTGCCCCCTTGGCGGTAAAAGCTCTGGTCTTGTATGAACCGCAGTAGAATCTCCTGGTTCTTGGGGCTTAGCGCCGAGACGTCGTCCAGGAATAGCGTGCCGCCGTTTGCGATTTCTGCCTTGCCCAAGTGACGGCTGTTTGCGCCGATGAATGCGCCGCGCTCGTAGCCAAAAAGTTCGCTTTCAAAAGTGTTCGCCGGGTTTCCGAATCCTTCGCTCAAGTTTGTGCAACCCATTACGACGAACGGGCTTTCTTTGCGGGCAGAAAGTTCTGCGATGGTGTGGGCGGTGAGTTCCTTGCCCGTGCCGTCGTTGCCGTAGATGAGCACCTGTGCGTCGTTCTTGGCGCACTTCTTAATTTGCTTGTAGACCTCGCGCATTTCGCCGCTGTTGCCGACCATTTTGCCGGGCTTTTCGTCGATGATATCGCGGAGTGCCTTGATTTCGGCTTTCAGCCGTTCTATTTCTTCTGTTTCGGTGTTCATGAAGATTTTACCGCTTGCTTGTCATGCCGGACTTGTTCCGGCATCACCTTTCTTTGTAAAATAATCCTTCATATGTTTTACATTTTTGTAATAATATACATTATTTTTACAATATTGTAATAAAAATTGCGAAAATAACCACTAAAATCAAGTGCCAACCCTCGTTTTTATTCCTAATTTCTTCCGAAAACGGTGATCGCGCAACAAGTGCGCGATGACAATGCATAAAAAATGAGGTTCAAAATGAGCGTAAGCTACCGCAAAAAGACCATCAACGAAATCGCAAAGGCCCCTACCGCGCCCGTCAAGCCGGCCGGACCGGTCAATGTCGATTTCTACGGCGAGGACGTGTTCAACATCGATGCCATGCGCGAATACTTGCCCAAGGATGTCTGCGAAAAGCTGATTGCAACCATTAACGAAGGTGCCGCCCTCGATCCGAGTATCGCAGGCGATGTGGCCCACGCCATGAAGAAGTGGGCCATGGACCGCGGTGCCACGCACTTTACGCACTGGTTCCAGCCGCTCACCGGTTCCACTGCCGAAAAGCACGACTCCTTCCTTGAACCCGATGGTTGCCGCGCCATCATGGCCTTTAGCGGCAAGAACTTAATCGTCGGCGAACCGGACGCATCGTCCTTCCCGAGCGGTGGTTTGCGTTCCACCTTCGAAGCCCGCGGTTATACCGCCTGGGATCCGACTTCTCCGGCATTCCTCAAGCGTCACGGCAACGGGGCTACGCTCTGCATTCCGACGGCGTTCTGCAGCTACACCGGAGAAGCGCTCGACAAGAAGACTCCGCTCCTGCGCAGTTTGCAAGCTCTTTCTAAATCTACCCGCCGCCTCATGACCTGCTTCAAGGCGGGCCCGAAGAAGACGACGGTCACGCTCGGTGCCGAACAGGAATACTTCCTGATTGACAAACGTTTCTACCTGCAACGCCCGG
>NZ_JAZSAF010000032.1:0-8897 GCF_045601785.1 Fibrobacter sp. | reverse complement strand
AGATGTAGCCCGTTTACGGGCTCGCCGGTAAGGACCGCACGCAGGTGTCAGACTGCGCAACGCGTCGAACGCGTCGCTAGTAACCTAGGGCAGGGCCCGTATATGAAGAACCACCCGCTGTGCGGGTGGGTTCCTTTTTTTATATTTATAGAATGAAAGCTTTCATCAATGGACTTTTGAAGAACTTGGCTCATCCGGGAACAATCGTGGGCCTTCTGGTAGCCATCGCAATTCCCTTCCTTATTTATCTTGCTCCAAATGTCGGACACAAAAATATCATCAAGGAGCTGGACCTAAACCTTCCGTTACCGTTATTCATCATACAGTTCATCGCTGCAGCCGTACTGTTCATCTCGCTGAGCAAGGACCTTCGTGATTATTTGCAGAAGTACTTTCATGAATGGTTTAAGGGCTGTCTCCCTCCCAAAAGCATTTCGATTCTGATGATCGCCTTCACCGTGGTCATTACCATATTTGCGGCAACGCAGATCGAAGCGCGGCACCGCGTCCAAAGCGATGAAAGCGTATTCATGTCGGTTGCCCAGAACATGTACTACAACCATGAGTCGGGAACCTGCAACCAGGGATTTTTCGAAAACGGCAAGTTGAACTGCGTCGCCACCTCGAACAGCTTCAAGACCAAGGGACTAGCCTTCCTGTACCTGCTCGGTATGCCCCTGATGGGAAACGATCTGCATTGGATTTTCCACATGGAGCTCCTAATGCTCCCGCTTGCGATCCTTCTCATGTTCCTTGCGGTGGTCGCCTGGACAAGGCAGCCCCTGCTCGCCTTCTTCGCCGCACTCCTTACGGCTCTCCAGCCCACAGTCCTGTTCCAGTTCCGAGCCATGTCGGTGGAGCCGCTCTACATTTTTCTTTCGGCACTTTCGCTTTTCATTTTCAAATGGGCCTACGACAGGAACACCATCAAGCATTGGGCGCTTCTTGCCCTGGTCCTCGCATTCTTCGTGCAGACCCGCCAAGAAACCGCCTTCTGCCTACTCGCTTTCATCGTTTTCGCCCTTCCCAAACTTCTCGACAGCAAGAGCGCCAAGGCTCCCACCTTCTTCGTGCTGCTTTCGGCATTCTCTGTTCCCGCGCTTCTTACCATCAGCTACTTCCAGGGATTCGGCTTCCAGGGCGGTGAATTCGAAGCCCACGGACACTTCCTGGAAGACCTGCAACGCAACTGGGCCGAAATGACCAAGCCGCTCAACAGCAAGGGCGAGCTCGAGAACCCGTTCCTCACCTATTTCAACTATCTCTTTGCAGCGGGTGCCGCCTACCTGCTCCTGCGCACCATCATGGGCATCAAGAAGAAGGACTTCTTCTATCTCAAAGTACTCGTCTTCCTTCTGCTGTACCACATCCAGACCTACATCATTCTCGAAAACGTCTCGGGTGACTTCAGCATTCAAATCAACCAGCGCTACAGCCTAGTGATGCTTCCGTCCATGGCCTTCGTAGGAGCACTCCCGGTGGCTCACCTCGTCAAAAAGCTGATTGATTCCATGAGCGGAAAAGACATCAAGCAGAACGCCGCCACCGCATTCCTGGTCACGCTTATCGCAGGCCTCCTATTCACCGCCTGGACATTCCACTACAAGGAAGACTTCAACAAGAACATCATGTACAACCGCAACCACCTGACCATCGAAGAACACGAGATTCTCGGATGGCTCGCGGAACAGCCCCAAAAAGACCGAATGTTCATCTATGGTAGGCCCTGGCACTTTGTAGGCTACGGGATATCGTCCATCCATTACGACCGTGCCCGCAGCATGTCATCCGAGGAACTGAGAAACCTGATTGACAGGTACCAAGGCGAAGTCTATTACATCCGAGGGCTCGACTGCTGGGACAGCCACACCTACCACAAGAAGGCCGTCGAGCACCGCATCGCCACAACCTGCGACGTCTTTGAACGCGACATGGATCTCGAAGGCATCAAGAACATCCTGATAACAAACAATTACTGGGTGCAAATCGCCAAGTTCAACGGACGCAAGGAATTCAACCCGCAAAACATCATTGCCGTTTTCGACCTAGAATTCGTCGAAGCTGCGCAAGATGATTCTCTCGAGGCCAAGCCGGCTCTTCGCTACAGCTTCAACCTGAACGAAAAATCCGCCGCCGCAAGCAACTGGGACTACATCGTGATTGCAAACGGCGACACGCTCGCCCACGCCACCTACATTTCCGGAAGCATTGCCGGCAAAATCAGCGAAGACAAGTTGCTATCTGGCTACAACCAGATGGAATTTGTCGTACAGAACCGCGAAACCGGAAAAGTCATGGCTGACATCCAGAAGTTCTACTTCAACAAAGCCAAGGGCGCCGTTCCGCTCACCGAGATTCCCGTCGTTCAACACAAGCAGGCCTGGGGCAAGCTCCACATCGACAAGTCCATCGAGGACAACGCCTTTAAAATTGGCAGCAAGTTCTACCACAACGGATTTGGCATTCATGCCTCCTCCGAAACCGTTTTTGACATTGGGAAAAAATTTAAGGCTTTCAAGATGGGCTTTGGGCTCGACGAAGAATCGCTCTGCAGCGACGGCGTTCAGCTGCAGGTCTACGCCGATGGACGCATGATTTTTGACAGCGGACGCTTCAGCTACGACAAACTGAAAAGTGCCGAACTTGATGTTAAAAATGTCGCGACTCTTACCATCAAGACCAACTCTCTCGAAGAAAAGGATTGCGACCACGTTGACATCGTGAACCCCGCTCTCATTCCGTAGCACTAGGTAAAGTATGTTGTTATCTGTAATCATTCCGGTATATAACGAAGAAGAAATCGTCGCCGAGACCTACCGCGTCCTCGAAGAAGAACTCAAGGATGTGGAGCACGAACTCATCTTTGTGAACGACGGTTCCAAGGACAGAACACGCGAAATCGTGGAATCGCTCCTGCCCCAGAACCCGAACAACAAGATTATCAACTTCAGTCGAAACTTCGGACACCAGGCAGCCTTCAGCGCCGGTCTCGACCATTGTACGGGCGACGCCGTCGTCATTATTGACGGCGACCTGCAGGACCCGCCGAGCCTGATTCACGAAATGCTCAAAAAGTGGCACGAAGGCTACCAGGTCGTTTACGCCCAAAGGAACAAGCGCAAGGGCGAAACCATTTTCAAGCGTTTTACCGCGTTCTGCTTCTACCGACTCATCGGCAAGCTCACGAGCATCGACATTCCGCCCGACACAGGCGACTTCCGCCTCATGGACCGCTGCGTGGTGAACCAGCTCAAGAACCTGCCCGAGCGCAGCCGATTCCTGCGCGGACTCGTCTGTTGGGTTGGCTTCAAGAAAATCGGCGTCAAGTACGACCGTGCCGAACGCACCGCAGGGACATCCAAGTACCCTCTCAAGAAAATGGTGCGGCTCGCCTTCGATGGCATCACGGGATTCAGCTCCGCACCGCTCAAGCTCAGTTTCTACCTGGGACTTTTCGCTGCCATCGTAGGCTTCGGCGTTTTCGTCTGGTCAATCCTTGAAAAAATTCTCTCTCCTGCAACGACGGTTCCCGGTTGGGCATCGCTCATGACCGCCATCGTATTCTTCGCTGGAGTGCAGCTCATTTCCATCGGAATTTTGGGAGAATACATCGGCCGTATTTACGACGAAGTCAAGCAGCGCCCGCTTTACATAGAAGACAAGAAGGAATGAGCAGTGAGCAACGAGCACGGGCCCAAAGGCCCTTTGAGCAATAATAAATGCGGCATGGCCGCCTAACTTAAACCTCAGAGCGAACGAACGTGAGCGAACTCAAACCTCAAAGCGAGCCACGCGAGCGAACTCAAAGCTACGATATGAAGAACAAACTTTTTGTAATGAGTGCCGCAAGCGGCGCAGGAAAGACCACCCTCAAGGATTTGGTCATCAAGGATTTTCCGGATATCAAGTATTCCATTTCGGCCACCACCCGAAAGCCCCGTGAAGGCGAAATCGACGGAGTTCATTATTTCTTCAAAACCAAGGAAGAATTCGAAAAGCTCATCAAGGAAGACGGTCTCATCGAATGGAATGAAGTCCACGGCAACTACTACGGAACACCGAAGAGTTTCGTGGAGCAGACACTTGCCGAAGGGAACCGCGTGCTATTCGACCTCGACGTGTTCGGCAAGGTGAACTTCGACAAGGTGTACCCCGACGCGACCGGCATTTTGATTCTGCCGCCCAGCGAAGAAGAACTCGAAAAGCGCCTGCGTGGACGCGGCACCGATTCCGAGGAGGTCATCCAACTCCGCCTTCACAATGCGAAAAAGGAAATGGAATTCGCCAAGACCAAGGGCAAGTACGAATACGTCATCATCAACGACGACCTAGAGCGCGCAGCGAACGAGCTCCGCGAAATTTTAAAGAAGAAAGACTAATACTTGATACTCGCCCGTTTGAGGCGGTCATTAAGTGCCATGCCGACTCCCACATTCGGAATCGGATCTACTAGAATCATGTCATACTTCGGATCATCGAGGTCGTGCATGTAGGCATAGAGCTTCGCCGTCGCTTCGAGCATGTCGCCCGTTTCAGACAGGTTTAGCGTTGCAGGAATCACGCCGGGGGTATTGCCGAAGGCAATCCGCACGCAGTGTTCCGGGAGCGTAAAGCCCTCGGGAATTTTGCCATAAAGGAGCGGAACCTGCGGGCGGTAGTGCGTATCGCACTGCCCCGGCGCGGCCATAGCTTGCCCAGGTTTAGAAGTCGATTCCTTTATTTTCACATCACCGATGACTTTAGCAATCATCTCGGGCGTCACCGCACCCGGTCGAAGCACCGTAGGCTCACCCACCAACGACACGATGGTACTTTCCACACCCACGTTGCAGGGGCCGCCATCCACAATGCCCGCAAGGCCCCGGTCAGCAAGTTGCGCCGCCACATGCTCGGCCGTCGTCGGGCTCACATGCTTGAACAAGTTCGCACTCGGAGCCGCAAGGGGCACGCCCGCTTTCCAGATAATTTCTTGCGCTACCGGGTGGCTCGGGAATCTCACCGCCACAGACGGGAGACCGCTCGTGCACAAATCCGGAATACATTCCTTCTTGGGTAAAATTATCGTCATCGGGCCCGGCCAATAGGCCTTCGCCAGCGCATACGCCGCCTCTGGAATATTTTCGGCAACATCTGCCAACTGCGAGATTTCGCAAATATGGACAATCAGCGGGTCAAACGTCGGGCGTTCCTTGATTGCAAAAATCTGCGCTAGAGCCTTAGGCTCATAGGCATTTCCGGCGAGCCCGTAAACGGTCTCGGTCGGTATCGCGACGACATGTCCATCGTGGAGCAGACGCGCGGCATCATCAATACTTGTCCAAGGAGGGAATTGCATACCCCAAAAATAAAAAATCGCAGGACAAGCCTGCGATTCAATTTTATGAAAAGGTTAGGTTAGCCTTCCGCCGGAGCTTCTGCAGCAGGAGCGGCGTTAGCAGCATTAGCGTCGCCTTCCTGGTCCTTGCGGCCAAAGGCAAACACCTTGTCGCAGGCGGTATTGAAGCGCTTCCAGGTCTTTTCGGACTGTTCACGCGGTACGGCACCTACTTCCTTCCACAGGCGACGCAGATGTTTCACCTTGTTCATCGAAGCACCCACTGTCTGCTCGTTCAAATCGTTGAGCAGATCTTCGGCCTGTTCGCAAAGCAACAGCTTCTTCTGCAGGTTGTTCTGGCGTGCCTGTTCCTGAATGTCGAGCTGGTCACGGCGACGGGTAAAGAAGTCGTCGCAGACTTCGCGGAACTGCTTATAAAGGTCCATGTCCTCAAGGCCGCAGAATCCAAGTTCACGCCATTCCTTCTGAAGTTCGCGAACGGCATCGGCGAGCTGGTTGGAGCCTGCACTTTCTGCAAACTGGCGAACCTTGTCGATCATCGCGATCTTCTTCTGCTTGATGTCGTCGAGGCCCTGAGCCAAGGTTGAATCAGCATGGGCAAGACGGTCAAGAATCTTGTTGTAGACCGTATTGTAGCGGTTGCTGATGGTCTCGATGGCTTCCTTCGGCACCATACCGAGAGACTTCCATTCCTCTTCGGCAGCCTTGAGTTCTTCGAGAGTACCCTGGCCAGCGGCATCCATCGCTTCAAGCTTTTCGCAGAGTGCGTTCTTCGCATCCAAATTTTTCTGCTTCGAAGCATCCATCTCTTCAAAGTGAGCGCGCTTCTTTTCGAAGAAGGCGTCGCAGGCAGTGCGGAAGCGTGTCCAGATTTCATCGGACTTGCTCTTAGGTACCGGACCCACAGACTTCCAAGATTCCTGGAGTTGCTTTAACTTGTTCGAAGTGGCGTTCCAATCGTTGGATTCCTTGAGCGCTTCGGCTTCCATGCACAAAGCAACCTTCTTTTCGTAGTTGGCTTCGCGGGATTCGTCTTCGGCCTTCAGGTTTTCCTTGTGCTGGGCGTAGAACGCTGCGGCAGCGGCCTTAAAGCGTTCCGTCAGGGCAGCCACATTTTCCTTGGGGACCATACCCACGTTCTTCCAGGATTCCTGAATTTCCTGCATCACCTTGTACTTGTCCTTCCAGAACATTTCCGTATTCTTGACAAGTTCTTCGATGCGGGCGCAAAGGGCTTCCTTCTCTTCAAGGTTCTTCGCACGCTCGGCATTCATCTCTTCAATGAAGGCGGCACAATTTTCCTTGATCTTTTCGTAGTTGCTCTGGAAGTGGTCGCGGTATTCCTGCAGCTTGGCTGCAGAGATCGGTCCAATCTCCTTCCAGCGATTGGTAATTTCCTTGAGTTTCTGAAGAACAGCCTGGCTACCGGGCTCCTTGGTCAGTTCATCCATTTCGAGGAGCAAGTCGTCGCGGTCCTTTTCGTTATGCCAGTTTTCCCACTGTTGCATTTCCTGGAAGCGGGCCGTAGCGGCCTTATATTCCTGCCACAGGTCGTGGTACTTGAACTTGTTGTCGCCCACGATTTCCTTCCACTGCTGGTAGAATTCGCGGACTTTCTTGTTCAGTTCGCGGAAGTCTTCATTTTCGTCAAGGGCATTCACGCGAGCGATAATGGCCTTGAGCTTTTCGGAATTTTCTTCAAAGCGTTTTTGGGCATTCTCTTCGTACGCCTTCATCTTGACCGAGAGCGCATCACGAAGGGCG
The DNA here is from genome assembly GCF_045601785.1 of Fibrobacter sp. GTDB lineage: Bacteria > Fibrobacterota > Fibrobacteria > Fibrobacterales > Fibrobacteraceae > Fibrobacter. Next base: position 1,798 of record NZ_JAZSAF010000032.1, on the reverse strand, counting down.
TTGTACTCCTTCAGCATCGGGTCGTCACCTTCCATGGCGCTAACCACATTGAGCTTGTCCCATTCGCGAACAATGACATTGAGGTGCTTGTGCGTCATGTCATTCACGTCGGTATCGGCAAGAGCCTTAAGCCGTTCCAGCAGTTCAGGACGGGCAGAAGAGTTCTCTGCTTCCAAAGCTTCGGAAGCCACTTCGACGGGCTTGTTAAATTCCTGTACCTTGAAGAAAGCGTTGTTGAATCGCTTCACCCAGGCGGCATCCATCAGGGACTTGCCTTCGGTGCATTCGCCCACGATTTCTTCGACGCGGGCCGCGTTGTCGGAAACCTTGTTTTCCGAAATCAAGTTTTCGAGTTCTTCGAGAGAGGCCGTCAGCGCACTGATCTTTGCCTGCTTTTCAGCTTCAGCCTTTTCGGCAGCGATACGCGCAGCATCGGCTTCGTCGCAGAACTTCTTGAAGCTTGCGTAGATTTCATCGATCGTAGCCTGCTTGTCGCCCATGCCAAGCTTAGACGCTTCGGCCATCAATTCATCGAACTGGGGCTTCACGGCAAGCGGATCCTTGCGAGCCGCAAGGGAATGAGCCTGCTGCACCAGGGCATCGCGCTTGCTCGCTAAAAGTTCGGCGGCCTTCTTGCCATTATCTTCGGCATCCTTTCTGGCGCGGAGCCTTTCGCTTGCGGCCTTGCGCACTTCAGGCTGTCTGGAACTTTTTGCAATGTCCTGGAGCAGGGAGTCAGAAGTCACCTTGCGGGCGGCGGCCATTGCAATGTCGTCGTTCAAGTCGCGGATGGCAGCCATCGCGAGAACAGACTGTTTGTCACAAATCTTCACCAGCTCGGCGCGCACGGTTTCAGACGTATTCACGCCCTTGAGCAAATCTTCAGCAAAATGCGTGTCCTTGAGATCATTCAAATAAGACAGATCCTCGGCACTCGGTTCGGCCGCGGACTTGAGCTTTTTGACAACTTCTTCCAAATAGCGATTCTTGGCGAGACGCTTCACATCTGCATCGGCATCGTCCTTCGAAATTTTCAACAGCGAAGCAATAAGGGTCAGCTTCTTTACGGCTGCAGCCCTTACAGAGGCCTCGTCATCGGAAAGGGCAATGCGTTCAAGAACGTCCTGATTGTCCGCACCCAACTCAGCAATGGCCTCCAGGCGCTTGGCGGGGTTAGAATTCTGCCACTTCGGTTTAAAGACGTCAAATACACTCATAGAGATCTCCAATAGTATGGCAAGTCCCAAAGGGGATTTGCATCCTATAATCTAACAAAAAAAGTTTTTTGCAACAAAAAAGATTGAAAAATAGGTGCTTTTTGTGGTATTAACTATCTTTTAGCCCGTGGCAAAGCGTATTCCCAAACTTTCAGCACCCGAAGAAGTGCACCAGAAGCTCAAATCCGGCACATTGACGGACTTTTGCGAAGTGTACATACCCATGGCCCCCGATGTCTACACCTATGGCGTTCCCCTGGGTGTAACACTCAAGCGCGGAGACGTCGTCTGGGTACAGTTTGCCACCCGCAAAAAACCGGCCCTCGCCCTTGTCGCAAGAGTCCACCAGGAGCGTCCCTCATTCGATGTGCGTCCCGCATACCCCCACCAGAGTGGTTTTTCGTTCAACGATCGCTACATGGAACTGCTCGAATGGACGGCAAGGTACTATATAAGCACCCCCATGAAGGCGATGTTCGTATTCTGGCCCGCCGATTTCGAGAAGTATCTCGCCGCGCTTGCTTTTGAAAAGGGGGAAGCCTCCCCCTCGCTTGAGCCCGACAAGTCTCGCGCTACCCCCT
>NZ_JAZSAF010000031.1:0-19886 GCF_045601785.1 Fibrobacter sp. | reverse complement strand
GTCTACCACGTTCATGGAGTAATTGCTGTCCAGCGTAGCCCCGGGGTAAAGGGCTATGGCGTTGTGTGCCCCGCGGCCTACCACGCCCAGTACCTCTTCGCCTACAATCTCTTTCATGAAGCGCACGCAGCGGCGGCAAAGCACGCAGCGCTCTTGGTCCAAATTAACGCGCGGGCCGATGGAAAGGTTTTTGCCTTTTTTGATTTTGGCTTCGGTGAAGCGGTGGGTGCCGCTGCCGTAGTCGTTGGTGTATTCCTGCAATTTGCATTCGCCGGCTTGGTCGCAAATCGGGCAATCCAGCGGGTGGTTCACCAGCATGAATTCCTGGGTGGCCTTGCGGGCGTTCTTCACGCGGGCACTAGATGCGGGCGTGTAAATCTTCATGCCCGGAGCGACCGGCGTGTAGCAGGCAATCACGAGCATACGGCCTCGGGGGCCTTCTTGCTCCACCAGGCACTGGCGGCAGTTACCGGACACCGGCAAATACGGGTGGTAACAGACGTGAGGAGTTTCAATCCCGACAGCCTTCAAAGCTTCGAGCAGGTTCGTATCGCCAGGAACCATCACGGCCTTGTCGTCCACGAAGATTTCCACCTTCGGGCTGTTCTCGGTCGGGAGTTTCGGCATGTTGTAGAAGTTACTCATATTATTACCAGAAAATTCCAGGACGATAGTTTTCCTGAACACGCGGCTTGGCGTGGTCGGGGTTCTTTGCAATCAGTTCATCGAAGTCGGCTCTGAACTTCGCGGTGTAGGAGCCCACCGGGCCACCGAGCGAAATAGACAGCGGACAAATCGTCACGCCGCCAAATCCACCAGAAAGGCTCTGCATGAGTTCCACGTCGCCGTCGTGGCCCTTGCCTTCCACAATCTGGTTCAGAATGCGGTGCAGAAGACCCGTACCTTCGCGGCACGGAGTGCACTGGCCGCAAGATTCGTGGCTGTAGAAGTTGCCGAGCACGTTCAGGAGTTCAGCCATGTTGTGCGTATCGTTAATCACGATCATGGCGCCCGAACCGAACATCGTCTTCATGGAGGCGAGGCATTCGTAGTCCATAGTGGCAACGGCGCATTCGCCCGCGTTCAGCGGAGCGCAAGAGGAACCACCCGGAAGTACCGCCTTCAGGTTTCCGCCCACGACGCCACCGGCGTATTCGTTAATCATCGTCATCATCGGAGTGCCGAGCGGAGCTTCGTACACGCCCGGATTCTTCACGTCGCCCGAGATGCAGAACACCTTGGTACCGCCGGCACGGGGTGTACCCATCTTGGCGTATTCTTCGGGTTCATGCTGGAAAATCCAGGGGAGAGCCATAATGGTTTCGACGTTGTTCACGCAAGTCGGGCTCTTCCAGGCGCCACTCACCGCCGGGAAAGGTGGCTTCAGACGGGGCTGCCCCTTCTGGCCTTCGAGCGAGTTAATAAGAGCAGTTTCTTCACCGCAAATGTAGGCGCCAGCGCCACGGTGAACAAAGATATCGAAACTGAACTTGGTGCCGCAAATGTTTTCGCCGAGGTAACCGGCGGCGTATGCCTGGTTCAAAGCCTTGTTCAGGCTTTCGATGCAGGGCAGGAATTCGCCACGGCAGTAAATGTATGCGGCACGGCTACCGAGAGCCCAGGCTGCAATAATCAAGCCTTCGATCAAGCGGTGCGGATCTTCCATCATCAAGAAGTGATCCTTAAAGGTACCGCCTTCGCCTTCGTCAGCGTTCACTACAATGTACACGGGCTTGCCGGAATTGCGCGGAACAAAGCTCCACTTCATACCGGTCGGGAAGCCAGCACCGCCACGGCCACGAAGGCCGGAACGTTGTACGTAGTCAATCACTTCGAACTGGCTCATGTTGAACAAGCGATCCGAAATGTTTGCGTAGCCGCCCAGTTTCTTGTAGACTTCAATGTCCTGGGCGCCCTTGCCAAAATTTCCTGTACAAACTTTTACTACTTCAGCCATAATTACTTAGCCTCCTCTACCGGAGCGGGCTTCTGCGTAGTCACCGCTTCCTTGGAAGGTTTTGCCGTACGTTCACCGGAAGTTGCAATCATGCGATACACATCGCCCGCCTTGCCGGCAGCATCCACAAAAGCCTTGTCCTTCACGCCGGGTTCACCGACAGCGACCCAATTGCTGCCGTTCTTCTTTTCGACGACAATCTTCGTGAATTCGGGAGCGCCCTTCCAGGTGAGGGTGGCGCCATTTTCGTCGGCTTCAGCCTTCACGTTAAGCACCGGAGAAGGCGGAGCGTAGTCAGCGACCTGCGGCTTGGCCGTAGCACCCGGAGCACCGGGATGGCCGCCGTGGCCCTTCACTGTGCCGCCGAGCACGTCGTGCTTCGGAATGTTGTTCGCGTGAGCCTTGCACCAGTCGATAATGCGGTCGATGCTAGCTTCGGTAAGAGTCGTACCGCGCTTCATCTTGAGCTGACCGTCGACCACGTCGGTGGCGAAGTCATCGTTCACGAGCATCATCGGGCCATTGCCGCAGCTACCCAGGCATTCCACCTGAAGCACGGTAAACATGCCGTCGGGAGTAGTTTCGCCGCTCTTGATGCCGAGCTTGTTTTCCACATACTTGATCAGCGGCTGGGCACCCTTGATAGCGCAGCTGATGTTGCGGCAGAACTGCAACAGGAACTTGCCCTTCGGGGCGTGGTTGTACATGGTATAGAAAGTAGCGACGCCGAGAGCGTGTGCCGGAGCGCAACCGCAGACGTTTGCCGCCCAGCGGATACCTTCGGTCGGAACCCAGCCGAACACGCCCTGCACCAGCCAAAGGACTTCAAGCAGAGCGCCCTGGCCCACCGGGTAGCGGCTGAGCAAGTCGGCGCAACGTTCCTTGATTTCGGGAGTGTCAAGCTTTGCGAGCACTTCCTTCGGAGCGGGCTGCGGAACAGGCTTGTTCACGTAGCCAAAAGTCTGACCCGGATCCGGGAGCGCGGGAATCGCTTCGCTCGGACCGTCAAACTTCAAATGGTTATTCGATACAAACTGAACTGCACCTTGAATATGTTGTGTCATCGGTCAAGTTCTCCAGCAATCATGTTGAGGCCAGGCAGCGTTGCCATGGAGTCGGCAAGGGTCAGGCCTTCGACCAGTTCGTTAAATGCAGACACATGGGCAAACGACGGGGAACGCACCTTGATGCGGTAGGGGTGGCCGCTGCCATCGCTTACGATGGTAAAGCCAAGTTCGCCGTTCGCGCATTCGCTTGCGCAGTAGTATTCGCCTTCGGGCACGCGCACACCTTCGTACACGCTCTTGAAGCGGCCGATAAGGGCTTCCATGTCCTGGTAGGCAAGCTTGTGCGCTGGCACGCGGATGCGTGGGTCGACGATGTCGACCGGGCCCGGAGCGAGGCGCTTCAGGGCCTGGCGCACAATCTTCACGGATTCTTCAATTTCGGCAAGGCGCACCTGCAGGCGGTCGTTGGCGTCGCCCTGGGTTCCCACCACGACTTCCCAGTCGTAGGTTTCGTAGTCGTAGTAAGGTTCGTCCTTGCGGAGGTCGCTTTCGACACCCGTCGCACGGAGACACGGACCAGTCCAGCCGTAGCTGATAGCGCGTTCGGCAGAAATCTTGCCGACACCCACGGTACGGTCAAGGAAGATACGGTTGCGGTCCAAGCAGGCGTGCAGGTCCTTGAGGGCCTTTTCCACCGACTTGCAAGCAGCGAGCACATCATCTTCGAAGCCGTCGTAGCTGTCGCGGTAGAGGCCACCGATACGGGCAAAGCTGTTCGTAAGGCGTGCGCCCGTGAGCTTTTCCCAAATCAGCATGATTTCTTCACGCGGGTTGAAGGCATACATGAACGGTGTGGTACCGCCCAAGTCCTGGAAAGCAGCTGCCACACAAATAAAGTGGTCGTTGATACGGGAGAGTTCGTTCACAATCACGCGAAGCACCTTGGTGCGTTCCGGGATTTCGATACCGTACATGTTTTCGACAGCGCGGCAGAATGCAATGTTGTTCATCATTGCAGAGCAGTAGTTCAAGCGGTCGGTGTACGGGATCACCTGCTGCCAGGTGCCGCGTTCGACCATCTTTTCAAAACCGCGGTGCATAAAGCCGATTTCATGGACACCGGCCACGATGGTTTCGCCATCGAGGGCAGCCAGCAAGCGCACGCAGTGGTGTGTCGCCGGATGCGTCGGGCCCACGTTCAGGGCCATCAGGTTCATCTTTTCGCCATTCGGGTCAAGTACGATCATTCTCTGATACTCCCTTCAAGATATTCTTCTTCGACAGGCATGATTTCCTTGGAACGCTGGATCACCTTGTAGCCCTTGTCTTCCAGGCGCTTTTCCAGTTCAGGAATCAAGAAATCGCTCGTCGAAAGCCACTGGCGCTTCTGGGCAGGATAATCCTTGCGGAGCGGATGGCCCACAAATTCAACATGGTTCAAAATGCGGCGCAGGTCGGGGTGACCTTCGAACACAAGACCGAACTGGTCGTAGACTTCGCGTTCGAGCCAGTTGGCGCTTGCATACAAATCTGTAAGGGTCGGCACCTTCAGGTCGGCTTCGCTGACCAGCACCTTAAGACGGACGCGGCGGCCCGGATTCTTCATGCTCTTAAAAGCGTAGCTCACGGCAAAACGCGGACCTTCATGGTTCGGGTAGGTCAGGTAGTCGATACCGGCGAGGTCGAGGAGCATGTCGAACTGCATCGACGGATCGTTCTTCAGGAATTCAACCGCATTGTGCAGGTATTCCTTCGGGACCACCACGCAGGCGTCCCACTTGGCCGCATCGTCCTTCTTGCCACCAAACTTGGAGGTGAGGACAGAAACGACCGTTTCTGCAAAAGTCATTTCATTGGCTTCCATCATTACTCCTTCCAGAACTGTGCTTTCTTGACAAGTTCCTGCTCTTTTTCAGCTACGAATTCCTTGATTTCGGCAGTCTTTTCACGGGCAAAATCGCGGGCTTCCGCCTTCGCCTGTTCGGTCTTCGCCTTGATCATTTCGAGCTGGTCCTTGACGCGTTCGGCACGCTGCTTCATGTAGGACTCATCCTTGATCTTCTTCTGGAGGTCAAACATCGCCTCGAAGAACGCTTCCGGACGGGAGGGGCAACCACCGATATACACATCCACCGGAATGATATGGTCAATGCCCGGCACCGTGCAGTAGCAGTCATAGAAACCACCGGAGCTGGCGCAGGCACCCATGGCGATCACCCAACGGGGTTCGGCCATCTGTTCGTACATGCGCTTGAGTATTGGCGCTTGCTTATAGGAAATGGTACCGGCCACAAGCAGCACGTCGGACTGACGCGGCGTAAAACGCACGTATTCAGACCCGATACGGGACAAGTCGTAGCGGCCCACTTCGGTACTCATAAATTCGATTGCGCAGCAGGCAGTTCCATAAGGGAACGGCCACAGGGAGTTCGTTCGGCCCCAGTTGACCAGAAAGTCAAGAGAGGTCGTAATGAAATTCGGCTTTTCTGCCTCATTACTCATAGGAGATTACCTCTTTAAATGCGGGCAAAAAGATAGAATTTTAAAGGTTTCGCCATCTATCTGTTTGGAGCGAAAAGACTCCATCGGGGGCAGTCGAGCAGAGTTCCCGCCGTACAAAAGTTAGTTTAAACTAATAAATATATCGGCTCTTGCAAGCGTTCCATCAGAAAAAAGCATATAAAAAGCTTGCATTGCATGGCATATTTTTTTACATTTGGCGCGGTTTATTGAGGATGTTAATGGATATTTCGCTCTACAACGATATGTATCTCGACTTTAGGTCCAAGCTTCTTGGCTCTATCTATACGACAGACGAGATGTTCGCCGTAATGGCAAGAAACATACCCCCCATCGCCCAGATCGCAAACATCGGATACATCCACTGCATCTTCTACGCCCCCATCAGCCAGTTTGCACCGAACGGGCTCTCTGGCGAGTTCACCGCCTACCACGACAAGAAAAAGCTCCCCGCTATTCCAGCCAACGTGGACTTCTCCGAGACGATGAGCACCGGCGAGCAGGGTTCTTTCACCTTCCAGGCGCACCCGGTCGAAGGTCACATCTTCAGCGATTCCGAAAGGCAGATGGTGCAGCTTTTAAGCTGGGACTTTTTCATCCTTACAGGTCGCGCAAGGCTCATGGGCAACACCCGCAAGGCAACCATCACCGACGCGATGACCGGCGCCTACAACCAGACGGGAATCTTCGCCTTCTACCAGCAATACATCGGCGATTCGCTCAAGGACTACACCGCCATATTCATGAACCTGAAGAACTTCAAGTACGTGAACAAGTCCCTGGGCGACCAGATGGGCGACCTTACGCTCAAAATGTTCGTGCGCCAGATTCTGATGAACCTGGACGACCGCGAACTCATCGCACGACTCGGCGGAGACAATTTCTTCGCGCTCGTCAAGAAGGAACACCAGGACGGCTTCATTTCCAAGTTCAGCTCCTGCGAACTGGTACTCAACCAAGGGCCCAAGCCACAGAACATCCGCATCCAGACCCGCATGGGCGTCTACCCGCTCGAAAAGAACACAAACATCGGGGACGCCATCAGCAGCGCAGGCACCGCCATGAACGCGGCGAAAGCCATCAAGACTCGCGACATCATGTTCTTTACCAAAGAAATGTTCGTCCGCACGCTGCACCAAAAGGAAATCTCGAGCGAATTCCACAACGCCATCCGCAACAAGGAATTCGTCATATTCTTTCAGCCGAAAGTCGACCTGACCACCAAGAAGCTCTGCGGCGCCGAAGCGCTTGTGCGCTGGATTCGCCACAAGACCATCGTCCCGCCGATGGACTTCATTCCCATCCTGGAACGCGAAGGCACAATCTGCGACCTCGACTTCTACGTGTTCGAGACGGCATGTTCCGACATTCGCCAGTGGCTGAACGCAGGCATCGAACCGCAACGCATCTCCACGAATTTTTCGAAACTGCACCTGAAGAACCGCGACTTTGCAAGCCGCATTCTCGAAATCATGCACAAGCACAACATCGAGGGCAAGTACATCGAAATCGAGCTCACCGAAGTTTCCGACTACGACGACGCGCTCGCTATGCAGAACTTCGTGAACACCATGTCCGAAAACGGCATCGCCGTCTCCATTGACGATTTCGGTACAGGTTACTCGACACTGAACGTGCTCAAGGACTTCAACATTTCTACCGTCAAGCTCGACAAGTCGCTTTTGAACAACATCGGAAATCCCGAATCAAAGGACGAAGTCATCATCCGTAACGTGGTGAACATGGCGAACGAGCTCAAGAAGGAAGTTATCGCCGAGGGAGTCGAAACTGAAAAGCAGGCACAATACCTGCGCAGCATCAACTGCAACAATGTCCAGGGATTCCTGTTCGACAAGCCGCTGGTGCACGACGACTTCCAGAAGCGCCTGACCGAAGAACAGCCCTACTAGGGATCGCCCCTACTAAGGCTCGCCGTCTTCGATTAAATCGCGAAGATACATTTCGAAGCAGAGCCCCCAATGTTCGGGGACTTTGTTTTTTTCGCAGTAGCCGATGCACTTGGACGCATAATCGGCCGCGCAACGGACCGAATCGTAAAAATCGTGGCCGTTCAGGTACTTGCCCGCAATAACGGCGCTGATCACATCGCCCGTACCGCTGCGGTCGCCACCGATGCGGTCTACCAGGAGCACCCGCGGGGACTCTCCCCTGCTGTAGACGAAGTTCATGATCTGCTTGTCGTTGTAGTGGATTCCCGTCACCACGATATGTGCGGGTCCCTGCGCGCTCAGCTTTTCGCACATGGCCGTAAGCGCCTTGGCGTCAAATTCGCCGTTGTGGTAGTCTTCGTCCATCAGCGCGCAGAGTTCCGTCAAGTTCGGCGTCAGAATGTCCGCATAGCGCACCAGGTTCTTCATCTTCGCCGAAAGTTCCGGAGTGTAGGTCTTGTAGAGCTTACCGTAGTCGCCCATTACCGGGTCCACCAGCGTAAAAACGCCTGGCTTCTTGAAATGCCTGATGAAGTCGACGACGATATCCACTTGCTCCACCGAGCCCAGAAAGCCCGTCGCAATCGCGTCGAATTCCATATCCAGATTCTTGTAGGTCTGGATGTAGTCGCGCATCTTGGGGGTGTAATCGTCAAAGTAATATTCGCTAAACTGCGTATGCGTCGAAAGGATCGCCGTCGGCACCACCACCGACTGGATTTTCATGGCCGATACAATGGGAGCCATGACGGCGATGGAGCACCTGCCGAAACCCGTGATATCATTGATGAGCGCGATTTTCTTTTGCGGCATGTCAGATCAGCTGAACCTTTTTTTCAGCACCCAAATATACGAAATCAGAGCCGAGACGACAACCGACAAGAGCGTAGGACCAAGGAAAACGGAGTCCAGGCGTTCCGCCACCTGATAGGTGCCAAAGCCGACCAGCCACGCAAACAGGTTCCAAAGCCAAAAACCGAGCCCTTCGCCATTTCTCTTCGCCAGGAAGAACGACACCAGCAGCACCGCGGCCATCGGCGCAAACACAGAAGCTATCATGTAAAGGAAGCTGATGTAGTGGTCCATGATTCCCGAAATGGCTATGGCCGCACTCAGGGCGCTCACCACGACACCGGCCACCTTGGGATTGATACTTCCGACAATGGCCTTCGCCGACTCGCCCGCGGAATTTGCTGCCAAGAAGTTCGTCGTCACCGTCGAAAGCACCACGATGACGATTCCCGGAACACCAAGCCCCGCCAAAAGAATCGCATGCGCGATGTCGCAGCCGTTACCGATGTGCGCAATCATTACACCGAGAATGTACATCCAGAGGCTTGCAACCGTGTACGCCGCCGCAGAGACGAGCGTCGCCTTGACAGGCTTCTCGACATCGCGGGTGTAGTCCGAAATCACCGGAAGCCAGGAGATGGGCATCGCAATGGAAATCTCGAAAATGTTCCAGAAGCCAAGCGTCGCGGCAGCGCCTGCCGAAGTGGTCGCAGCGGGAACACCCACGCCAATAAGCTTGAACGAAAGCACCACGAGCAGCACGGCAAGCACCGCCATCACCGCCGTCGTCACATTCGCCGAGCGCTTGAGCCCGACAAAGACCCAGATGCCAATCAGAGCTGCCAGAATGACGCAGGTGAGTGGAAACGAAATCGGAAGTGAGAGCCCCGCAAGGGCAAGCGCCCCCTGGGCGTTCAGCACCGCGACCCACGCCATCAACTGGAACAGGTTGAGCGCCGCAAAGAACTTGGAGCCGTAACGGCCAAAAGTCGAAGTCGTCGTTTCCATTGCGTTCACACGCAGGCGAGCCCCGATAAGCCCCACGAAAAAGAGCATGATGCCGCCAAGCAGGTGCCCAAGAATCAGCGGAAGCCAGAGCGGCACCTTCGCCATAGCACCGATCTCGATGCCCGCCTCGATTTCAGAGACAGAAATGGCGACACCGAACCAGATGATTCCGCTTGCAAAAAGGCCCGTACGCTTTTCCATTCTGTAGCTCCTTGAAAAGTTGAACGGATTCTAAAAACGCGCTCAAATATAAAAAATAGGGTCCCCTTTTTGTTATAAATTATACCTATCACACCATGCAGGAAAATAGTATAGCCAAATACCCCAAAATCGCTTGACGGTGTAATAGGATTTTCCTATATTTCATTCCTACAAGTTTAATAGGAATTGAAACAAGAACAAGGAAGGACCGCAACCATGACACTACAGCAACTCCGTTACGCCATCGGCATCGCCAAGGTGGGCTCCTTCAACAAGGCCGCCGAGAACCTGTTCATTTCGCAGCCGTCGCTCACTGCCGCCATCCGCGACCTCGAAGAAGAAATCGGCATCGTAATTTTCAACCGCACCAGCCGCGGCGTCTCGCTCACCGCCGAAGGGGAAGAGTTCGTGGCACAGGCAAGCCAGCTGTACCACCACTACGAAACAATCCTCGAACGCTACAGCGACGCCGTGCACCAGAAGAAGAAATTCGCCGTATCCACGCAGCACTACTCCTTTGCCGTCAAGGCCTTCGTGGAAATGGTCAAGAAGTTCAACCTGGACGACTACGACTTCGCTCTCCGCGAAACAAAGACCAAGGAAGTCATCGACGACGTGGCAGGCCTCAAGAGCGAAATCGGCATCCTGTACCTGAGCGATTTCAACCGCAAGTACATCACCTACCTGCTCAAGGAGCACGACCTGGAATTTCACCACCTGATCGACTGCAAGGCCTACGCCTACATGTGGAAGAATCACCCGCTCGCAAGCCAGAAGTCCGTGAACCTGAAGGACCTTTCGGCATACCCCTGCCTTTCTTTTGAACAGAGCGAAAGCGGCAGCTACTACTTTGCCGAAGAGATTTTAAGTACAAACGAATATCACAGGACCATCAAGGCGAACGACCGCGCCACCATGCTGAACCTGATGGTGGGCCTGAACGGCTACACGCTCTGCTCGGGAATCATCAGCGAAGAAATCAACGGGTCGGACTACGTGGCCGTGCCCTTCAAGGACGCGAAGGGCGAAGACGACCGCACCATGGAAATCGGCTACATCGTAAAAAAGAACTTTATGCTTTCGACTATCTGCAGGCTATACATCGCCGAGATGGAAGAGTACCTGAAGAGCTACACCGCATCGCACAACGCGAACTGATCAAGCCTCAGCGGGCTTACGGACGGTCGCAAAATAGCGGTTGCAAAAAAGGTTGCAAAATAAAGGTTGCAAAAACTATACCACCTTGAGCTTCTTGGGCGTCGAAAGGTTCTTTACCTCTTTCAGAATCTTGTCGGCGCCGCCCTTTTGGTAGGCAAGCTTCAGAATCTCCGCCGCCGCCATCGCATCGGCCAGGGCGCGGTGGTGATTAAAGTCCGGCAGCTCGAGCGACTTTACCAAGTTGTGCAGGCTGTAGCTCGGAAGCCCCGGAAAAAACCGCCGAGAAAGCTTCACCGTGCAGAGCCTCGGCGGATCGATCTTGATACAGCAGCGGCGCAGTTCCGTACGCATAAAACGGATGTCGTACTGCACATTGTGCGCCACGAAAATGCGGTCCTTGAGGAGCTCCGCCACCTGGTCTGCCACCGCCGAGAACTGCGGCTTGCCCTGCACCATCTCATCGGTAATACCCGTAAGCCCCTGCACAAAAGGCTGAATCGGCATGCCCGGGTCCACCAAGGCGCTGAATGTGCCAACCACCTCGCAGTCATCCAGCAGCACGATTCCTATCTCGGTGATGCGGCCACTCTCGGGAGTGCCGCCTGTCGTTTCCAGATCCACTACAGCAAACTTCACGGCAGCTACCTGACAGGAATCTCGAATTCAAGCGTCTGCCGGGCGGACTCGCTCAACACCTTCGCCTTTAGCACCTTGGACTTCGGCTTTGCGTACAAAGGAGCGACCATCAAATTCGAAACCCCATGGCTTTCGCTCGGGGTCGCCTCGGAATCGCGCGAGCGCTGCGAAAAAACGGGCTTTTTCCCCTTGTCGTAAATCGAGTAGACCAGCTCGCGCACAAAGCCAGGCTTGATCTGCTTGGTCGGCACCTGGAAGTAGACGATGCCACCCTTCGGCAGCTTGCGCAGGCTGTCGCGGATTTCCTCCTCGGTCGCAAACTCGCCCTCGAGCATCATGCGGGTGTCTTTTTTGAGCTTGTCTATGCTCTCGTACAGAACCGTAATCTGGAACTTCGCATCTTCGGGGATAGCGTCCGGGCGCACATCGCGGATTTTCGCGTTGTTCTGGTAGTATTCCCAGCGACCGTTGTCATGCAGAATCACCGTCGACCCGTTCGAGGTCGTCGCCACGATGTCGGCAGCAAAAGAAACCGCCGAAAAGCACATCAAAAACGCAAGAACACTCGCCCACCTAAACACCCGAACATCCCTAATCATGAACACCCTCGTTCGTTTATCCCAAATATAAGTGATTAAGAAAGAAAAAGGCCACAAAAAAGGAAAAAAAAGGAAAAATTAGGGGATAATGAAAAAAAACGCGAAAAACGCGGGTTCGTTTTGCAGGTTTTCAGCGAGATGCGGGCCGCTGGGGGCTGGGCGCGGGCTAGTTTGGGGCGAGATGCGGGCCGCTGGGGGCTGGGTGCGGGCTAGTTTGGGACCAAATTACGGACTTTTGGACGCCCCTAGGCACTTTAGTCCGTAATTTTCGACGAATTACACACAAACTAATCACCAAAATTCGGTTGCACGACGGACTAAAGCCCGCACACAGCCTCTTTAGTCCGTAATTTTCGACACACCACCACCAACTAACCACCAAGTGGCAGGATTTTTTACGGACTAAATCCACCGCCCACGCATTTTAGTCCGTAATAGACACCCCAAAAGCCCCCTAAAGAGCCTCCAGCGGGCCAATTTTTACGGACTAAATCCACCGCCCACGCATTTTAGTCCGTAACAGGCACCCCAAAAGCACTCCACCATCCTCAAAAAACAAGCCTCAACGCGCCCGCCACCCCGCCCTGTAAAAAAATCAAAAAGACTTGTCTCCGGCCCCCCATTTTTCGTATATTATCTGCACAAGCGTTGATACATTGCCTAATGGCGGTATCAGCGCTTTTTTTTTATTTACAACGGAGCCATAGAGATGACAAAGACAAAGAACAAGCCCGACGACAAGCATGACACCCTTATCCAGGCGGTGGCCACCCGCTACCTTGAACTCAAAGAGCTTTTGGCACGCATTCCCGAAGCTGCAAAACAAGCGGGCAGCACAAATGGAGGCAATAAAAGCGGCAGTAAAGGCAGCGCAAAAGCCGACCAAAAACTACGGGTCAGCATGAACCACGGCCGTCCGCAATACTACATCACAAGGAGCGAGCCCGGCACATCAAGCACTAGAAAAGCGCCTGTCAACGGCAAGTTCGTGCCAAAAGCGGAAATCAAGAAAGCGATTGCTATCGCCCAGCGCGACTACAACAGCGCGACGGCGGAAGTCATCAGCAAGCAGATTGCAGCACTCGACCGCCTGCTCGCAGAATACCGCCCGAACACCCTGGACGAAACATTCACGCAGTTGCACCCTGGCCGCCGCGCGCTTGTTACGCCCGTGCGCGAACCCGACGCAGACTTCGTCGCCAGCTGGCAGCACACTCCCTACACCAGCAAGCCGTTCGAAATCAACGCCCCCGAATACTTCACCAGCACGGGCGTGCGCGTCCGCTCCAAATCCGAAGTCATTATCGCGGACGCGCTCAGTCGCGCAGGCATCCCCTTCCATTACGAATACCCCACAAGCATCAAAAGTTGGGGCACACTCTACCCCGACTTTACCTGCCTCGACATACGCACCCGCAAGGAAATCATCTGGGAGCACTTCGGCCTAATGGGCGACCCGGACTACACCGAAAACACCGTGCAGAAAATCGCCCACTATGCCACAAGCGGCTACACCCTCGGTAAGAACCTCATCGCCACATTCGAAAGCGCCACCACCCCGCTTTCCGTCAAGCAGGTACAGCAATACATCAAGACATTTTTCACAGAGTAGAACAGGCGCAGTCACTTAAAATTTGCGATCGTCAATATTCCGCCGCATTATTCGCAAAAAAAAAGACTCGCCGTGGTCCGCTCCCGAAGAACGGGATCGCGTGGCGAGTACTATTATCAAAGGCGTTCCCCGGCCAAGGCCGGGGGCGGGGGCTCACTTAACTTCTATCGTATTTTTACAGCACAGATGAAATCCGCTCGCATTATAGAATTGCTGTTTCACTTCTGCCATTCCCCGCGAAAAATCAGGATGCCGCCGATTCGCTACGTAAGCATAGCGTTTTCCCACGTTCTTAGCAGATTTCGTCTTCAGAAAAACATCAATCGTCGATTTAAGTTGGTCAGCAGCATCGCCAACAGCCTTCCTTGTACGATCTTTAAGTTCCACAAAAGCGAGCCAGGACTTATCCATTTTATAGAGCATCCCATCACACATGCTGCGTTCTTCGCCTTTTTCCTTGCCAATCGTAATATTCTTATCAACAGGAACAAACTGCAACTTCGCTGCACCAGCATTTTCCACAACCGCTTCCCATTCTTGTCGGGGATTACTTGTCGTAGAACGTGCAAAACCTTCCCCTTCCTTGTCAACCAAGCCAAAAAGGACGTCGTTCCGCGGTGGTTCCTTACGATATACGGGATTAAAGAAATCCATTATCCACGCACCTCATCCTGGATTTCAAGCAATGCATCGAACATCTCGTTCGTATCGTTCAAAGCGGAATTCAGAAAATTCGTATCACTAGGAACACCATCATAATTGCCCAGAAGTTGGAATTCGCCATCATGCGAAATTTCATATATGGAGACATCCTTCGGGCGTACTGCACCACTGCGAGGCACAATCAAATCCATCTTCCCGAGCAACTCCTTTGACTTCGCAGAATGCTTCAATTCTTCCTTAAGCATACCCGCTTTGATGGCGAGAGTAAGGTAATTCAACATATAGGGACTATGCGTCGTAAAAACAAGCTGGTTATAAGCCAGTTCATTGTTGACCTTCAAAAGTTCATTCAACACATTACGTTGAGTTTCCGGGTAAAGATTCTGTTCAGGTTCTTCAACAATGTTTACCAAGCGCCCATTAAAATACCCCGCATGAAGTTGCTTAATCAGCGTGGCACGCATTGAACTAGACAACGACCCATCTTTCAAAAGCTTAGTAACGCGATTAATAATCTTGCGTCGTTCCACTTCACTAGCCGATTCTAAGCCAGCCCCCTTCTTGTTTTCCTTAATCTTGTTAAACAAGTAACGCGTCACAATGACCATTGGAGCCATAGACTGGAAGCCACTTGCAGCTTCAGTCATTTTTATGCTGAAATTAGAATCACTCAACCAAGCAGACTTGGTCAGTTCGTCGTACGACACCTTGAACCCATTAAGCGGAAGGGACAGGGGCGTTTTAGCATTTCTTAGGGCCCTGGAATATTCATCCAGCATTGCAGACAATGAACCCGGCAAATTTTGGATCTTATCGGCATCATCCAAGGCCGCCATCAAATTGCGCTCCGCAGGTATATACATCACCTGTGGACGGACAAAGTTCCGAGTCGTTTTTATTTCAGCAACATTCAGCCAGCCCTTTTCATAGGTAAACTCAAACTTCGTACCCTTGAAGTAAAAATATGTATCCGCCTTGAAATAGTTCTGTATGTTATGGAATGCACAATATTTATCGCGAAACACATTTTTTGCAGTCAACTCATTAACGCCAAAATCACCTCGAACCAAGGCTTTCTCAAGCCAAAAGAAGGTCGATATCAACTTAGCAATAGAACTTTTTCCGGACCCCTGCCTACCACAGAGAACAGTAACCTTATTTACTTTCAAGGTTACACCATAACTGTTGACAATCGGTCCGAAATTTTGAATGAGGATCTGCTGCATACTCCAAATATACTATTTCATTTTGTCACAAACTGACAAAATGGTATTTTTTCATAAAAAATTGCCTCATCACCGGCTACAAGGCCGAATGAGGCAAGGCCCGCACCGTACTCCAGAGCGACCCGTAGGGCCAGGGCGCGCCTCCTCGACGGCACGCCTTGGCAAGCGCCTTCTCCTTGCGGGCGAGTTCCGCCTTCAGTTTCGCGACCACGTCCTCGTGCTGCGGAAACCCCCGCCAAGTTGCAGATATCTCTACCCTACTTAAAATATTCCTGTTCGATCTTGCTCAACATCGGGCAGGTCTGCCCCGCACGCAGAACAAACGCCATCGAGATTTCGTTCAACAGGCCCACCGGCACAAACACGCCCTTGTTCATGTTGTCCAGAAAGACATTCACATCTATCGCAAAGATCTGCGCACAGTCCACAAAGGAATCGTGATGCAGAAAGTCGTTCTCGCTCTTCAGAATCTTGGGCTGCGATTCCTCCGGCTTGAAACGGTAGCGTTCCAAATTGATGGAACAGCATACCACCAGCGATTCGGTTTTCTTGACAACCAGCAAATAGTTCCATAATTAAAGCGTCTGCCTGAAGAGAATATCGTCTTTTACGTATTCGCGGAGTTCGCTGTCCGCACCAATCTCATCAAGGATTTCATCTATCCTGATGGACGTATTCATGCCCGCGTTCCGGGCCGAATTCCAGGCATGTTTGTGGGACAACTGGGTCAATTCGTCGAATGACTTGTCTTTGTACAAATTAAGCGAGTAGGTCAGGGCCTCGACATCGGTCTCCGAAAGGTAATCCGCATTGACACTCTTCAGCGGCACCACGAAGCCCTTCTCGTTTCCGCGGTCGAAACGCCGGAAGGCATCGTCCTCCGACGGGTCCGGCTTCATCTCGTCGTACAAGACAGACGGCACTGGTCCATTGTTCATGGCGATATACGTGTCGCCAGTGACGGTCCTGCCGTATTTTTTCAGGTGGTACAAGTCCGCAAACCACAAGATTTTAAAAATCTTGTGCAAGCGACACTGATCCTCGGGCAACCTCGTGGCGACCCACAAGGCGGCATTGATCAGGACATCTTTGCCGAACAATGGTTTAAAAGCAGACATGCAATACCCTGGCCTAAAAAATATGAAATTCAACCATTCGAGTCCCCCCCCCTCTATTGGACCTAAGTCAGGATCGGGGCGTTCCCCGGCCAGGGCCGGGGGCGGGCTCTCGCGGCATTATTGACATTATTCCCCCTTACCCAGAACTTCCCAATGACCTCCCTTGTCAGGGCCGACACGCTTAATAACATTATCTCTTTTGAGCGAATTCAATTGCCATTCAACGCCCTTTACGGACACTTCTAGCGATTCAGCCAATTGATCCATTGTTATTGTAGGATCATCCCGTATAAGTTGAACAATTTTCTCCCTAGTTTTCTCCCTAGTTTTTTCATGCGGATTTCCCCGCCTCAAAATGCTGACCATCATGCCGCCCATAGTCGCTTGGAACGACGGAGAAGCTAATCCGGCGGTCTCGAAGCCGGACTTGATTTTCTGAATGCCACGACCCCACGATTCAATGAAACCAGCACGGTAAAAAGCATTGGCGATATTCTTGTTGCGCGGTCTTGACGTGTGCTCGCCAAGCAAATCGTCCATGGTAAAGCCTTCTGGAAGGTTACCCTCATTCCACAGAAGAATCCTGTCGGCATACACCTTCATCTGTCTTCATTCACCAGATTGAGGTTTCTCAGAACAGATTCTGTGGGCATCCTGAGCGAACCAACGGGCAAGCGCTGCGCATCAACGGCCTTTTCAAGAAAATAGACAACCGCTTTACGGTCAATGTCCTTTAAAGTTGCCCCTTTGCAAACAATATCATCCCAAGTCATGCCCAATTTTTTAAGGATAAACTGCTGCAAAGCGGTACCACGAAGTTCCTGCTTGGTAGCCCCGCTACGGTAATGGTAGGCGCCATTTAAGGATATTGCGACATTACTCGGCTTGACAACAATTTCGAGATACTCCAAACCCGACTCTTTATGGATATTCACGTCAGGAACAATCCCCATCAGCGAGACAATCTTGTTCGGGATATCCTCGGCCAGTTTCTTTGCCTTTTCCACCCCGACCAGATTGCCCATGTCATCGATACCAATGTACAAAGTTCCGCCTTGGGCATTTGCAAAACCGCAGACCCACTGCAGGTATTCGTCACGCCAAATCTTCTTGAATTCGACATTCTGGGATTCAGACCTGGATTCGAACAGTTTCATCTAGGTTTACGAAATAGATTTGTCAAGAGGTTTCGCAAAAAAATCAATTATGCCACAATTGTTTACATCAAGGAATTACGGGCGTTCCCCGGCCAGGGCCGGGGGCGGGCTCTCGCGGCATAAAATTGCGGCAAATTTTAAATTTTTTATTCGATATTGTTTGACATTCCTTTTTAAAACTTAAACCCCTTCGGCAATCCCAAAGCCTTCTCAAAATTTTCAGGACAAGCCGAAATCAATTCGTTGAATGCGGCAGTCATTTCCTTCTGGGCAGACAAATCCGTAGAAAGAAGATCGTGCAAGATGAATATCAAGGCACCGACAGAATCGTTCCCCAAATGCAACCTTTGCATGGCTGGAGTGCGGGACGGCCTTATTTTGAAGCGATATCCCCAAAGACGTCCGTGATGAGCACAACGATTACGGAGAATGACCAAACTTCGCGCCCAAGAAACCACATCGTTAGGCGGAGCCTTTAGCGCAGAAGCGACCTTTTTCACATGCGATTGGTATTTTAAAGCGCCAAAGACCTTTGACCATTTCCCGAACGAGAGGTATTCAGAAAGAATCCAGCATGGCGGAACATCTGATTCTGTATATGCTGCCTTAAAATGGACTGCGGAAAGTTCGTTGTTGTCAATCGCCCTTTCCAAGGCATCAACGCACTCCTGTTTTAAATTATCCAAATCAATGGAACTTGTAAACAAGCCCTCATCCAGAAACCAGAACGGCTCCTGCGTCTCCGTCACCATGACATAGTTCAGGACAGAACGGAACATTATTTCAAACCGGCTGAGATACTTTTGTAGAAGCGTCTTCAGTTTTTCGTCCCACAAATACAGGCCTAGAATTCGGTTGAACGATGTTTCGGGCACAAATTTGTCCAGGCGATTCCCTGCTTCGTCAAATTCTTCAAAATAGAGTCCATAACCACAAAAACGGTAGTAATTAACCCGTAACAAAACTTGTGCAGCAGAATCGTTATCTATCTCGACACCACGGCTCTTCAACAGGGCAACCTGTTCTTCGAGGGAGGTCGGCTTCTTATTGAATTTCACCGGGACCCCCTAAAAATAAAAAGACTCGCCGTGGTCCGCTCCCGAAGAACGGGATCGCGTGGCGAGTACTATTGTTAATGAATGTAACTAAAAACACCCATATTGTCAACAGGGAAATGCGAATTTTTGTGACATATTTTGTATTCGAAATTATCAAAGGCACCCCTTTCTGACAAATATACATTCTCATTTTGTCATAAAGTGTCAAAAATGACTTCTTCACAAAAAATCCAACCAATCTCTCCTACTTCCTTTAAGTTTCGCGACTTCGTCCTCGTGCTGCGACAATCCATGAATACAATGTAGCTTTTGGCAGACCCATTTCTTCGGCGATGGTCTTGACCGACGGGCATCCCGGCTTCTTTACGCGTTCAAGAAAGGAATCCCTGAGGGTTGTGTTGATAATTTTTCTGGACATGAAGGTCCCCTTTCCGCCCCGGTTTTAGGAGTTGAAAGCGGACATTTTGACCTGAGGAAGGGGGCTTACACTTCGGTTTATCCGCCGTTCCTGGTGTTTTTATATATTAGATAATATGATACGTAATTTAAAACAATTTTTCATTTCTTTATTTGTAGGATTGATATTTTCATCAATTCTGTTTTACATACCAGGGGTAGACTACCGCTACTACCTCATAATATTTTTTTGTGTATCCGCAATTTTAATCTTTGCTTATCCTATATCACGAAACAAAAGGCTTTGGCTTACTGTTTGTATCCCCACGATATTTGCTTTTGCCCTGATTCACTTCTTTAGTTCTAATTGCAGCTGTTGCGTATGGTATATAATTGCCGCATTATCTGGATTAGCTGTTGTTATTGAAATTTGCAGATTCATTGCAAAAAAAGTGTGTAAGAACAAAAAAGCTATAGAACCTCCAAACTATTTTTTTGAAAGAAATTATGATTTAGATAAAATTGAAGAATATCTTGAAAAGATTAATGTTGTTGGCATCAATGCGCCATGGGGAGGAGGAAAGACTTACCTTTTCAACATTCTAAAAAGTAGGCTTAACGAGAAATTCCATTTTGCAACAATTGAAGCAATGGCTTCGACGGTTGACTCCATAGAAAGTTATTTTATTGATTATTCCGGAGCGGCGGAGCCGCCAGTCCGGAGAAGTGAGAGCCACTAGTCCGGCCTGACGGAGCCACCTGTTTTTTGCCCTACTGGGCTTCCGACGGGTTCAACCCATACACTTCCCTCATGGACTTGTCAACCGAC